>NZ_LDIG01000265.1 GCF_015845845.1 Paenibacillus dendritiformis | reverse complement strand
GTTTCTACATCTGAAAATCTCTTAAAGGCGGAAGGGGTTATGAAACTAATATTCAACACTGTACCCACCCAGTAGAGCGAAGAGCCCTTTTTTTTCGCTTAGCGGAGTATTGCCTTCCAGCTTTTTGACACTGTCGGCCTTCCCGATTTCTGCATTTCGTGGCTCAATCACTTTCAGGCCTACATCCTATCTGTCTACGCTTAAACGAACCTGTTACCATGTTCGCTCCAAGACTCGTTATTGGTGGCGTGGTTAGTGCCTTTCCAAGCAGGGTTCACACCTGCTACCTCACTCGACCTATGCTTGGTCGCTCCAAAAGTGCAGCAATTATCACACAACCACGGCGCACAATGAGAATCCTGCAAAAGCGCATCATTTTCTCCTATTAATGTTCTTATTTGGTTTATTCGCCCTGAATTGATGTATTTTTGCAGGAATTCTAACGAAATACCCTATTTGGGCGGATAAATAATGTAAATTTGCAGGATTCACTCCTCAGCACAAGAACAAGAAGCTTGCGCGCATCGCGGCATAGTAGTTTGGACAAGTCCGGTGAGCCAAGCGCATCCCTAGGCCGACAGACCGACCGTTACCGGTATGAGGTCAACCGCTGTCCGTTTCAAATCGGATGTGACAATCATATCAACGTATAGTAGAGCGGGCAGTGTTTGCACGCATAAAGGTAGTGGTGAAATGACAAAAATTTTATATTTGGGGGAGATTGGTTATCAAAACGCTGGCGACCAAGTCATGTGGGATGTGTTCCGGCGGCACTTCAACAAGTATCTCGACGCGAGCCGCTTCCATGTCGCCGGATCATTAGCCAATGAAGCCGACCCATTGGCATTCGATACCGTTGTGCTAGGGGGCGGTTCTTTAATCTCTCCCCTCTATCTTTCGAAGCTCGAAGTAGCGTTTAAGGGCAGCAAACCATACTATATTTGGGGTTCCGGCGTGGATAAGCTTGTACCTAAACATATTCTGGACGCCATGCTGAACGGCGCCTCGCCGCCTGCCGAGCTTCACGTTCCCGGCATCCAAAGCGATTTATTCCAGAACGCCCGTTTTGCGGCAGTTCGAGGTCCTCTCAGCCAGGCATTTCTCCAAATGGCGGGAGTCCCTGCGGAGAACATCGCGGTGAGCGGCGACCCTGCACTGATCCTCACGCCAGGAGAAGCAAAGCCCGTCCCGCACGAGCCGTCCCTGCCGGGCGACAGGCCTTATATTGGCATCAACTGGGGCACAGCGAGGAATGAAATCTTCGGCAATGACGAGGCTTCCGTAGAGGACAAGTTGGTCACGGCCGCCAAGGAATGGATCCGGCAAGGCTATTCTATTCTTCTTTTCGCCATGTGGCCTAACGATATCCCGGCCATCCGAAAGCTGATGAAAAAAATAGGATTTGAGAATCGCGTGCATTTATATGAAACCGTAAATCCATACGAATTAATGAGCATTATAGGCCAATGTAAATTTACGGTCGACTTCAAATTACACGCCGCTGTGCTGTCGGCCGTCATGCGTGTCCCTTTTATCGCGCTGGGATACCGGTTCAAGGTGTATGATTTCGCCGCTTCCATCGATGCGATCCGTTACGTGGTTTCGACCGATAGCTCGACCCTCGGCCATGAGCTGATGCATTTATCAAGCCTCATCGAAGGGAACTATCGCAAGACGGTCGCCGCACTCGATAAACAAGTCGTCCAATATCAAAAAGTGAATATGTTGGCGGAGCCATTCTTCCATAGGCTTATAAAGGAGGTTGGAACAAAATGAGTATGCAGCCGCAGCGTATTTTGATGTGTTACGGAAAAACTCCATATACACCGGGTAGCTATTTGGAAAGAGCCTTTGGCCGTATCGGTGTCGATGTCGATGTTATCACGGATGCCGCCGACTTCTCCGCTCTGGATACCAAAAAGTATGCAGCGGTTCTGTTCGTCGAGAGTCCTACCCGCCCCCGGATTGCCGTTAAACACCGGGAGCGGGTCCAAGCGCCCGTTCTGTTCTGGATTCATCACGGAGAAAATCGTCTCGCGGGCAATCTGGAGATGTGCGACATGTATCGTTGCTGATGTCGCATTCCTTGCACCTTGCATCCCGCTTCCAGGTACCCATCCGTTTCTTTCCCTTCGGGGTAGATCCCCATTTGTTTCATTCGGACATCCCTTATGCGAAGCGCGCCATCGACGTTTCTTTCGTGGGTACGCGCGGACATGAACTTTATCAAAACCGGAATGAAAGTCTTCGTTTCATTGAAGCGAAACTGCAGGGGAAGGCAAAACTGTCGCTCCGGAAAAATATCTTCCTGGAAGATCTGAGCAAACATTATGGAAATTCGAAAATCGTCTTTAACCAAACCGCCGATACCATTAAATCCTTTAACATGAGGCTCTTCGAAGGAATGGGGTGCGGCGCCTTAATCCTGACGGATAACACTCCCGAACAATCGGCATTGTTCGAGAACGGAGTCCATTATGTTCTATACGATTCGAAGAAAGATATGATTGAGAAGCTGCAGTATTATTTAAGCCATCCTGACGAAGCCGCCAAGATCGCGGCCGAGGGGCAACGGCATGTTGTCCGCAATCATACGTATGAACATCGGGCCCGCCAAGTGCTGGATTTTATCAAAGCTTTGCGGGGCTGGACGAGCCAGAATTAGAACAACGCTTGCGGCGCCATTCTTGCTGAAGGCGAATAAGCCTGCAGACGGCAAAAGATGCCGCTGCAGGCCTTTTAAATAGAGTGTCACTTACCGAAAGAAATCGGTGTCTTCGCTTAGCTCGGACAAGAACGCGTGATACTCACATCTGATAATATCAGCGGGAAATGCCGGTTCCATCGCGCAAATAGACAGACAATATTGATCAGCCACAGGATATTGCGTGAAAAAATAGCGGGACACTTCATCAGCCGGAGAACGGAGACAGCACGCTCCCTGTTCCGACTTGTGGACGGAAAAGGAATCGAGCGGGATGGACAGGCCCTGTCCGCGCAGCTTGACATAGCTTTCCTTCAACGTCCACAAATCATAGAACAGTTTCAGTCTGCCTTCCGGCGGCGCCTTCTCAAGCTGCTCATATTCTTCTGCCGAAAAAAAGCGCCTCGCGACGCTCAGATCGATCGGCTTAATCTGTTCCACATCAATCCCCACCTCTGTGTCATGAACGGCGCAGGCGATCCACTCGCCGGAGTGGGAAATATTAAAAAACAAACAATGCTCCGAAGCGAGCTCCGGCTTGCCGTAGCTGTTGTAATGGAACCGGATTTGGGAATTGCCAAGCCCCGTCCTTTCCCCGATGATTTTGCGGACGAGCACCTCCGCCAGCAAGCTCCGGTAGGAATCGGCTTTGTGATGGAAGCGGTTGATTTTGTCCTGCCGGTCCGGGGGGAGCAGCCGAAGCAGATGCTGCAATGTCGCTTGCTCAATGAAATCGGGAACTCTCATCGCGAATATGCCGATAGTCCGGCACTCGCTTCCCTTGGAATATGGCAATAAGCCTTCCGCCCTATCGATGCCTGCCAATGTCAGCCGCCCCTCTCTCATCCTGTTCAACTCCTGCGCGTGCCGCAATTTCGTTCAGCTTGCCGCCAATCGGCTGAGCACCCGCGGCTCGTTGTCTCGAAAATTGCTCCAACGCCCTCTTGGTCATTTCCTCTTCATCCCGTCCCATATCGAGGGACACATTTTCCTCAAAACCATCTTGATCCTCGCCATCAAAACGGTACAGCTTTTTTAACAAGGCCCATAATTGCTCCATTTCTTCCAAGGTAAAAGGTTGGGACAGATTGGAAAAGAAGCTTACTGAGCCTTCGCCGGACTTCAGCATAATCTCTTTTCCGGCGCCGGTAATCGAGATATTCACCGCCCGTCTGTCCAATTGGCTCGGCTTCGCGACAATATAGCCTTTCTGCTCAAGGGAGGATATCATTTGCCTTGCGCTCTGCTTGGTCGTGCCAAGCTTCTTGGCGATATTGATAATCGTCGCCTCCCCCTCCGGCAGATGGAGAATCGCAAGCATGACCATAAACTGTCTTGATGTGATGCCGCGCAAATATGCGTCTCCTTTGGTTTGCAGTTTGTTCGCCAGCGCGAAGAGCGTTCCGTAAATTTGCTGAATTAGAAACAGTTCCTTCTCATTCTCCAAATGGAATCGCCACCTCATTACACATTTCTACTAGGATAAAACATTCATTCACATTATACCAGTTGCTGGTATCGATGTGGTTGGAATAAATCACGTTAACAAGAAATGGTACGGAATTCGATCGGCAGCTTATCTTCTCACTTGATGGGGACTGGACATTTTTCTATAATATTTTCAAATCAGGATAGGGGGAAATTCAATGGCAAAACGTTTAGACAAGTTGTAACGCAGCCATAGAATCTATTCTCGTTGCCGGGGACCTCCAGTATCCCTGAAAAAGAAAGGGATGCGTCCGAACATTACGATGAGGAGGTTGCCGCACAATGAGAACCGAGCAAGAGATGATGGATATCATTTTGTCCACGGCGAAAATGGATGAGCGTATCCGCGCAGTGATTATGAACGGCTCGCGTGTCAATCCCACAGTGAAGAAAGATTGCTTTCAAGATTACGATATTGTCTATGTCGTCCATGACATCGAGTCTTTCACCTCGAATCATCATTGGGTCGATCGATTCGGCGACAGAATCATGATGCAAATGCCCGAGGCTATGGAGCTTCCTCCCGCTGAGGAAAACGGGAATTTTCCCTATCTTATGCTGTTCACGGACGGCAATCGGTTGGACCTTACTTTAGTCCCGGCGGAAAAAGCAAATGAACTCGTTGGTTCGGACAGTTTGAGCATGCTGCTTCTTGATAAGGACCGGCGCTTTGAGCCCTTCCCGCCTCCCGGCATGGATGATTATCTGATCGAGCCTCCTACTGCCAAGCAATTTGCCGATTGCTGCAATGAATTTTGGTGGTGCAGCACCAATGTGGCCAAGGGGCTGTGGAGACAAGAACTCCTATACGCCAAAGCGATGCTGGAGGAATACACAAGAAGCATGCTGAACCACATGCTCGAATGGTATATTGGCATCAACACCGGCTTCGCGGTCAGCGCCGGCAAATGCGGCAAGCACTTCGAAATTTACTTGGGAGAGCAAGTATGGACCGCTCTTAAAAAGACCTATGCCGATGCCGAATATGAAAACATATGGAAATCGCTGTTTGTCATGTGCAAGCTGTTCGAGGACATCGCCGTTCAGGTTGCGGACCGTTTCGGTTACAGCTATCCTGCGGACGAAAGCGAGAAAGTCACTGCCTATCTCCGGCATGTTCGATTGCTGCCTGATGATGCAGCAGAGATATACAAAGACATCTAAGAAGCATAAAGAATAGAGGCTTCCCGGCGGGAAGCCTCTTCGCGTTGGAAATGAACTTGTTCGCGCCCGCAACGGTTACGTTACCGACACTTTACCTTTAAACAACTGGTGCAGCACCATAGTGGTGACACCGATGACATAATTCCGTTGGCCCAGATTTGCCGGAGCGACCCAACCGGGGTCATATACGCCGTCCACCGTAAAACTGCCGAGATGCGCATGTATCCTCTGCATGCATTGGGGCGACTCCATGAACCAGCCGTCCAAAATGGTCTTTTCCGGACCGAACAAATTCATCATCACCGCCAAAGCTCTGCTCAAGAACAACAAGCTCCGGTTCATTAACGGCTCGACCCATTCCTCTCCGCGTTCATAGGCTTGGACTACGTCCTCGATCGTGCGAGGCGCAGGGAGGCCGCGCTTGGCCGCCCTCTTTTGCGCCTGCTCCAGCAGATAGGCGCTGCTGAACCACCTGTCCTGGAGCAAGGATACCTCACCCGCTCTTCCTTTGTAACCGGAATACACCTGGCCATTCACGATCATTCTCGCCCCGACCCCTTCATAGACCCACACATACAGGACGTGCTTCACGCCGGGACTCGTCTCCAGGTAATATTCCGCGAACGCCGCGGCATTCGTGTCATTCATGACGTACACAGGCAGATCATAATAGCGGGCTCGGAGAAGCTTCACAATCTCGAAGTCCTTCAACCGTAAAAAGCGCGCATAGGTTATCGTGCCGCTGCTCTCATCCACAATGCCCGGTGAAGCGATGCCGATGCCTTTAATCCGGGAAAAGTCGCTGATGCCTGCCTTCCGGACAATCTCGCTGATGCAATGCAAAATCGTCTGGAGAACCTCATCATTGCCTTTGACGGCAGGGACGGCAAGTTCAGCCACAATCTCGCTGTGGAAATTGGACAGCGTGCAATAAAACCGTTGATTGCCCAGGCCGACCGAAATGACAAAGCCTTTATCTTTGCTGATCTCCAGCCGGATGGCCTTGCGCCCTGCGCCAGCCGATGCCTGGGCGCCCGATTCGACAATATAGCCTTCGTCGATCAGTTCATCGACCAGGGAGGACACCGTCGTGGCGCTCAATTTGGTCACCTTCGCCATATCGGCGCGGGACATCGCTTTTTCCCGGTGAAGCAAGCTTAATATGGTCGCCCGGTTGATTTCTTTCATGAGATAGACGTTACCTCTTACATGCTTCATCTTTGTGCCTTCCTTCTAGGTAATGTGCTCGCAATAAAAGAAACCCCCCAGTTCCCATCGTGCGTCTCGTTACTTCATCAGTTCTTTATTCGCCTCATACGCTTTGTTCTGGATCGCCTCCAGCTCGTCAAAGCGCATCGACTTTACTTTCTCCACAAATTCATCGAACTTGGACAGCGGCTCCTGTCCGATAATAAACTTGCTGATCATCTCGTTGACATACGTATCGATCTGCGTCTTAATCTCGGTGCTGGTCTCGAAGTCGTCCTCGCTATACTTCAAGGCAGGGGCCGGATCGCGGAAATAATTGTGCTCGACATAATAGAACAACTGCTTGGCCGCGTCCTCGCTGACCGCCGAAGCGATCTCATAACGCGGGTCCTGACGGAAGCCAACCCAAGGCTGGGCGCCGATCCGGTGCAGCGCCTTGGCCGCGCCGTCCGGATTCTTCAAAATCTTGTCGGTATATTTGAGCGTTCCATCCGCTTCCTTCGTATAAGAGTCGCCCTCAATGCCGAAGTTGAACAGCAGCTGGCCTTCATCGCTGTAAGCATACTCGAATATTTCTATTGTTTTATCGACATGCTTGTTCTGGCTGCTGATGCCCCAGGCGACCGGCACGACGATTTGCTGCTGTCTGCTGGTCAGCGGTTTGTCGCCCTTGTTCATGACGGGCGGAGGCGTAACCTGGAAGTTGAAGCCCTTGATGTTTTCCACTTCCGGTCTGGCATTAAAGCCGGCCACATATCCGATCCAGTGATTGGTGGCGCCGACCTTATCATTGAACACCATCGAAGTATAATCCTTATCCTGCCGGGACAGCAGCTCTTTGTCCAACAGTCCTTCACTATACCATTTATTCATCGTCGTCAAAAATTCCTTGGCGCGGGGATCGATTGGCGTATAAATCATCTTGCCATTCTCCTCCATCCAGCGGCCATCCTCGTTCAAGTCAATGCCCCAGGCGTCGGCGAAGTTCAAATAAAAATTGCCGGCCGTAGCAAACGGCACTTCATCATTCGGATCTCCGTTGCCGTTGGCGTCTTGCTCTTTGAACGCTTTTAACGTATTATACCAGTCGTCAATCGTTTCCGGAACCGGCAAGTTCAGACGATCGAGCCAATCCTGCCGAATGAGCGGGCCTTCCGACGTCCGAACCGCGGACAGCATCGGAACGGAATAGATATTGCCATCCGCATTGACGATTTGGGACTTGGCAATTTTATCATCGACCAAATATTTTTGCAGATTCGGTTTATCCTTGATCAGATCATTAAGCGGGATGAACACGCCCTGCGGGCCGTACTTATTGAAGCTGTTAGGCGCATCCGCGATAATATCCGGATATTCATTGGAAGATATCATAAGCGGAAACTTGTCGCGCATCGTCTTGGCGTCGCCGGTAATAAACTCAAATTCAACGTTGAACTTCTTCCCGATTTCCTTCCAGACCAACGTCTCATTGGAGTACATTTCATCCGTTGCCCGGCTGGCAATGAACATCGACAGCTTCACCGGCTTGCCGTCAGAACCGCCGCTCTGATTGTCCGACGGCGCTTCCCCTTCGGACCCTCCCCCGCAGGCCGATGTCAGAAGAGCCAGGATCATCGCCATGATCAATAAAGATACCCTTTTCTTTCTCCATTGTCTGTGCATGTTTACGACCTCCACTTTACATGATTCATGCTCTCTGTTTCAGGATTCGGTCTAGCTTTTCACAGCGCCGATCATCACCCCTTTCACGAAATACTTTTGCAGAAACGGATAAGCCATAATAATCGGCAGAGCCGTCACCACGATAGCCGCATATTGAATCGTAATCGGCAGCACGCCGGAGCTATGTACGAGCGCCGCCTCCATTTCCTTATCGAACGTGCTGTCCCTAATAATCCGGACCAACAGGACCTGGACCGGCATCAGCGATTCTTTGCTCAACAGGATCAGCTCCCAGAAGAAGGAGTTCCATTTCCCGACCGCATAATACAAGCCAATGGCCGCCAGCACCGGCTTCGACAGAGGCAGGGCGATTTGCAGAAAAATCCGGATATCGCTGGCCCCGTCAATCTTTGCCGATTCCTCAATCTCCTTCGGCAGACTCTCGAAGTAGGTCCGCACGATGATGATATAGAACGTAGACAGCGCGGCATACAGCAAAATCCCGGTGCGCGTATTGAGCAAGTGCAGATCCCTCATTACCATATAGAACGGAATCATTCCGCCGCCGAACCATAACGGAACCGCCAGGAACATGGCCGCAAAATTGCGCATTTTCCAGTTTTTCCGGGACAGCGGATAGGCGGCCATCGTCGTCAACAGCAGGCTCAGAAATGTGCCCGCCACCGTGTAGAAAATCGTGTTGGCATAGGCCACGATCATTCCCTTGTAGCTCAACACCGCCTCGTAAGCGGACCAATTCAGTCCTCTGGGCCAGAGAAGCACTTCATTGCGCATCACGCTGTCGGTATCGCTGATAGATACGGACAAGATGTAAATAAACGGGTAGAGCATCACGATACAAGTGACGATAATAAACAGATAGATGAAAGCAAAATAAAGGGCATCACTGGCGTCCACTCTTTTTTTGGTCTTAAGCATGTTCTCCCCCCCATTTACCAAAGCGAAGTCTGGTTGGCCTTTTTGCTCAAGTAATTGGCCACATAGACCAGGATGAAGCCGATGACGGCCTGGAACAGGCCCACGGCGGTGGCATAGCTGTAGTTGTTGTCAATGAGGCCTTTACGGTACACGTAAGTATTCAGCACGTCCGCGGTCTCATAAATGGTCGGATTGTACAAAAGAAGGATTTTGCCAAAATCTGCCGTCAAAATGCTTCCCAGATTCAACAGCAGCATAATGATAATCGTCGGGACCAGGCTTGGAAAGGTAATGTACCGGAGCTGGCTCCATCTTCCCGCCCCATCGATCTTGGCTGCTTCGTACAGCTCGGGGCTGATGCCCGAGAGGGCGGCGATATAAATAATCGCGGAAAATCCGGCTCCCTGCCAAATCCCCAGCAGCACGTAAATCGTTCTGAAATAGGCCGGGTCCTGGAAGAAGAAGATGCTCTCCATCCCGAGCTTGTTGAGCATAACGTTGACAACGCCGGTGCTTGGCGACAGGAAGGTGAGAGCCATCCCGCACACGACGACCGTAGAAATGAAATAAGGCAAATAACTGATCGTCTGCGTAATTTTTTTGACCATCAGATTGCGGATTTCGTTAAAGCAAAGGGCCAAAATAATCGGTACCGGAAAACCGAAAATCAAGCTGTAAATATTGAGCAGCAGCGTATTTTTGATCAGCCGGTAAAAGTGAGGATCCTCCAGAAATTGTTTGAAATACTTTAAACCTACCCATTCGCTTCCGCTAATCCCCTTCACCACGTTGTACTTCTGAAATGCCATTAACAAGCCATGCATCGGCCAATAGGCAAAGATGAAGTACCATAGAAACACAGGCAGGAACATAAGGTAGAGCCATTTGTTATGCGCGAGTTCTTTGGCCCATAACTGAAACCGGGACTTCTTGTTCTCCTTCTTGTCCATCTGACGTAAAGTCGATTCTGAGCTAGTCATGTTCATACTCCCTTCTAACGAGCCTTCTCATTCGCGTATCCCGAAGTGGCTCGCATAATTTGCAATCGTTTTCATGTTAGCGATTACATTTCAGGCATGGGAAGGAGAATCTCCTCTTTTCCCGCCCTTTTCCTTTGTTTGTATCCCATTATATAACCGGAACAATTAATTTGTACAGTGTCTTTATTAATTAATTTGAATGGGCGGCTGTCCCATACGCCGTTTTCTGCGGCAGTGTGACAGCCCCCTGCTTCTTACAGTGCAGTTTACGGGAAACGCTTCAAAAAAGCTGCAAAACTACAGTGTTCCCTTATGCGGATTGCTCCGTCATAGCAATTCCTGCAAAACTGCAGGAATCCAAGCCATGCCAGCGGATGTTAAGCAAAAATCGGCGAAAATGATGCACTTTTGCAGGAATCTTATCAGGTTGCGCCTGAAAGACCGAAAATTCCTGCATCCATGCAGGATTTGCTGACTTCCCCACTTCCGCCAGTCGACCCGCCGTTTTTTCCATTGACCGAAAGGAATGGCTCTGCTGATCAATGGAATTTTATTGGTTCATAGTCCATCTCATTCATATACGTCTCAACGGCTTGCAGGCGCTTCCGGCTCATTCCCCGCAGACATTGAACCAATTGGAGCTGCCACTCCATCGGGTACTCTTTTTCTAATAACAGAAAAGACGGCAAATCCGGAGGCATGCTCCGTACCTCTTCATAGAACACGATTGTCGCCAGAATTGCCAGTTCCATATCGCCAAACGCCTGGAAGAGGGCAACATATTCATCTCCGTACAAGCAGTCGGATTCAAGCATATCGATGTAGTCATGGAAGGAATGGAAGCTGGACAAGATCAGCTTCACTTTCTCCTCCTTCCGCTCGCATGCCATAATCTCATGCAGCCGTCTTCTTAATTGGACGTCGCTTATTCTATCCTCTTCGTTGAAGGAAATGACCATGGACTTCGCTTCCGCTTCCCTTTCGGCAATAATGACCGTCCGCAAGCTGCTATGCTTGGCGGCGTTCGCCACTCGCTGAACGAGATCTTCCTTGCATCCGTCCATATACTCCATCAATTGCGAATGAAGCGCCATTTCTTGCTGAAGTCTTTCCATCGCATCGGAGATGACGGAGCGAATGCGCCCTTCCTCCAGGCTCATGAATTGCTGTTCCAGCCGTGCAAATTGATTTTCGGAAATCCTGATACTATAGGCATCTCCCCCGGATAATATCGAGAATATCGCATTGTTCAGCATGAGCTCATACATATTGAACAGCTCGATCCGGTAATTCAACCTGCATTCCCTGCCGTAATGGACCAGCAAATCCAACAGCTGCCGCGGTTCGAACATCGCGCAGAACTCGGTCTCCAGCTTCATCCGTTCCAGATACTGCTTGATATAGAAAACGCCCTGAAGGCGCATGTCATCGACAGCCAGCGGGTAATCGATACTGGCCATCGTATTGTGGGCATCAAAGATGATGCCGTATTTTCGGAGAAAGACAGGCAGGGACTCGTCGATGGTCAGGTTATAGGCATCGACCGGAACCTCCAGCTTATTGGCACTGACTTCCTTATATAGCTGCTTCGTCTCTGCAAAGCATTGACCGACTCTGTCCACGCCTCTGTCATAGATTTTGCGAACATCAATCGTTTTCAGATACGTGAGCGCCTTCTCTGGCTCCTCGAAGCTGATCAGATATGCATCTGCCGCATACATGATGGAGGCCAGTATGCTCTCTGCGGTTTCCGCGGCGACCGAGCTGCTTTCACCCCGGGTATATTTCTGAATCAGCTCCTGCAAAATCTGCATGAACCCATGCTGAATGCGCATGATTTCCTGGCTCGTCAACATCCCCGTCCGCAAGCCTTCGTTCATCAAGGAGATCGTATATTGATTTCGCTGCAGCCGGGATTTGCGAATGCCCCGCTGAGCGCTCAACTCACGCCTGTCATTTATATGGTCTGATCCCAATCGTCATCCTCTCCTCCATGCAAAAACTCGCGCTTCTGCAATTGTCTGCGGAACTCTTCGGCATACTCTTCGAGTCTGCTCTTCAGCAAGTCCAAGGAGCCTTCGCAATCCTCTTCGAACACTTTATTCATTCTGTGGAGGAGCTTCCTATCGCTGATTCTGTCTTCGGTTTCATTTTTCAGATAATAAAAAATCTCATGCAGCTCATTCAAGGTATCTGCATAGCTCTCCTGCTGGATGAACGAGGATTCCGAGAATAGCCCGATAAGCTCCTTGGTCACTTCGATGCTCAATTCCACCCGCCCGTAGCCGTACAGGATCTGGCTTCTCGCCGCCATCATCACTTCAATGTCCTGCGGGGTCAGAACCAAGCCGTAGTCCTTCGTCTTCTCGTTCAATTCCAGCAATTCAGTCATACCCTCTTCCTGCATAGACATGTTCAAGGAGTTGAAAATGCGAGACAAATTCATGTGGCTATCCTCGTACATCGCTCTCCCCCTGCCATCAATTTTTTGAGAAAAAGAAAAAACACTTGACTTCACGACGAATGCGTGGTATAATATACGATTAATAAATCATTTAAATATTTTACTTGCACTTTCCACCCATGTCAATTGAATTGGTGGTTTTTTGTGTTCATCCGGATTCTTTTTATTGCAAAAGAAAGAGCCCCCACTTATTGAATAGTGAGGGCTCTTCGTTCGCTTGTGAACAATATCGTTTAATTGCGGATGAGATAATCGAACGCACCCAAAGCTGCCGTAGCGCCGGATCCCATCGAAATAATAATTTGCTTATACGGACTATTGGTGCAATCGCCGGCCGCAAACACGCCAGGGACGTTGGTAGCGCCATGGCTGTCTACCACGATCTCGCCGGTACGCGTGCGTTCCACCGTGTCCGCTAACCAATCCGTATTCGGAACAAGGCCGATTTGTACAAACACGCCTTGCAGTTCAATATGCTTTGTTACTCCTGTATCACGCTCGACATAGGAAATGCCGTTCACCTTGTCGGTTCCGGTAATTTCTTGCGTCTGCACGTTCTTCAGCACCGTAACATTCGGCAGGCTGTACAGGCGGTCTTGCAGCACGGCATCCGCTTTGAGCTCTGGCGCGAACTCGAGAACCGTTACATGTCGAACGATGCCTGCGAGATCAATCGCCGCCTCGATACCGGAGTTACCGCCGCCAATCACGGCAACGTCTTTGCCTGTGAAGAGAGGCCCGTCGCAATGCGGACAGTAAGCGACCCCTTTGTTCTTGAACTCCGCTTCCCCAGGCACGCCGATATTCCGCCAACGAGCGCCTGTCGATACGATGACCGCCTTGCTCTTCAGCACGGCGCCGTTTTCGAGCTCAAGCTCGATAAGCTCCTTTTTCTCCAACCGCTTGGCACGCTGCAGCTTCATGATATCGATGTTGTACTCTTTCACTTGCTGCTCAATATTCGCGACGAGCTGAGGACCTTCCGTATATTTCACACTGATAAAGTTCTCAATGCCCAACGTATCGTTGACCTGACCGCCGAAGCGTTCAGCCACGAGACCTGTGCGAATCCCTTTGCGGGCCGCGTAAATGGCCGCGCTTGCGCCTGCCGGGCCGCCCCCGACCACAAGCACGTCATAAGGCTCCTTATTCTCGAACTCGGATGCATCCGGAGCGCTGCCCAGCTTGGCAAGAATTTCTTCCACGGTCATACGCCCGCTTTCGAAAAATTCGCCATTGAGGTAAACGCTTGGCACCGACATAATGTCCTTGCTTTCCACCTCTTCTTTGAATACGGCGCCGTCAATCATCGTATGCGTAATGCCGGGATTGAGCACGCTCATCAAGTTCAAGGCTTGCACCACATCAGGACAATTATGGCAGCTCAGGCTGACATAAGTTTCGAACTTATATTCGCCGCGAATGCTTTTGATCTGGTCAATGACACTTTGCTCCGCCTTTGGAGGTCTGCCGCTCACCTGCAGCAGAGCCAATACGAGGGAAGTAAACTCGTGTCCCAAAGGAGTTCCCGCAAAGGCGATGCCCGTATCCTCGCCCGGACGATTGACGCTAAAGCTCGGTGTTCGGGACAATTGCGTCCGCTCCACCGTGATCTTGGAGGACATGCCGGCAAGTTCATTGACCAGGGCCAGCATGTCTTCCGATGCAGCGTCATCGCCTGCGCTGACTTTGAGCACGACATCGCCTTCCAGGAGCTGGAGATACTGTGCTAGCTGATTTTTGATGTCTTGGTCTAGTGTCATTTGTCACACCTTAAATCTTGCCTACGAGATCGAGGCTTGGCTTCAGCGTTTTACCGCCTTCCTGCCATTTCGCCGGGCATACTTCACCTGGATGCTGGCGAACATATTGCGCCGCCTTGATCTTGTTCACAAGAGAGCCTGCATCGCGGCCGATGCCTCCGGCATTGATCTCGGCTGCTTGGATAACCCCGTCCGGATCGATGATGAACGTACCGCGGTCCGCCAGACCTTCAGCTTCAATCAAGACATCGAAGTTGCGGGAGATCACATGGGATGGGTCGCCAATCATAATGTACTCAACCTTGCCGATGGCAGGAGAGCTTTCATGCCATGCTTTATGTGTAAAATGCGTGTCCGTCGAAACGGAGTATACTTCAACGCCAAGTTGCTTAAAGGTTTCGTAGTGGTTCTGGAGATCTTCAAGCTCCGTAGGGCATACGAACGTAAAGTCCGCCGGGTAGAAGCACACAATGCTCCATTTCCCTTTGAAATTTTCTTCGGTCACCTCGATAAATTTACCGTTGTGAAATGCGGATGCTTTGAATGGAAGTACTTCTGTTCCAATAAGTGACATGGTCATATCTCCTTTACCTGTGTTTTGTTAATATAGAGCATATTCAGAACATGCATGCAGCATATTCCAAACACACTTTGTAATTATTATTATTAACTAATTAATTAAATTCGTCAAGCTATTTTATAATAATTATAAACAGACTTCTGATGTTATTTCACACAATATTCATTATGCTGCTAACTGACGTAGAGTATTCGTAGCTTGTTCATTACGGTCTATGTAATATTATCGTTGACATGTTCAAGATGAAGGATGATTCATTTTCATCATCAATGCATATTACCCAATAAGTCCATCCATTAAACCCTTTACTTCTTCATTCTAAAAACGGACACAAAATTGTAGGCTTCATAAAAATATTATAGAATCAAGCTATCTGGTTCTTAACGGAGTGGCTGTAATGAATGTAGCGATATGTGATGATGATATAAACGTTGCGAATTTGATTGAGGATATACTTTCAAACATGTGCGTTATGGAATTTTCCAGCGATGTGTTCTTAAGTGGCGGTGACTTGCTAAGGTGTTTGCAATCCGGGGCACATTATAATATCTATCTGCTAGACATTGAAATGCCTGGCCAAAATGGTATTGAAATTGCTTCGGTTATCCGGGAGCAGGATCGAGATGCGATCATTATCTTTATCACAGACCATAAAGAGTATGTATATGAAGTTTTTGAAGTTTTGCCGTTTCGCTTTTTAAGAAAGCCTGTAACCGCGCAAAAGTTGTCCCGCATCTTGCTGGACGCCGCGGAACATATCCAGGTGTCGAAGCGGCTATTCTTTTTTCAGATCGGACATGACAAATACCAGCTTCGCTGCAGTGACATTCTTTATTTTGAGGGGGCAGGAAGAAAAGTAGTTATCCATGCCAATCAGGATACCTGTGAGTTTTACGGAAAAATCGCGGACATCCTGCCTCAATTGGATACAAATTTGTTTTGCCGGATTCACGCCTCAATCCTGGTGAATATGGAGTACATCCGCTCCATTAAAAAAATGGCTATTCTTTTGCAAAACGAAACGCAATTGCCGATCAGCAAGCGATATCTGAACGTGGTGAAACAGGCCCATCTGTCCTTCATAGAACGGAGATGCGGCAATCCATGACTTATTTTCAGACAACGACCGATACGATTTTTTTTTGGGCTTGAGGTCATTCTTAGCATGATCGAAATTCTCTTTATCCTGCGCCTCTTTAACAAAGTGTTTGGAGAGGCTCGAATCAGTCGCATCAAGCTGTATGCAGCAGCCGCTGTTGCGATGCTGGCTATAACCTGCGGTTTGCGAGCGGTTCTGAATCCCGTCCGCCCTGCGGCGATTCCACCCGTCACCGTACTATGCAGTATCTTCTTTTTACTATGCTATCCGCCGAATCGTCAAAAAAAGGTGTTATATATCGGTATACTTTTAACGGTATCCCATTTCTGGATTCTATTATACGATCTGATCGTTACACCAATAGAAGATAAGAACATGTGGCTAACACTTATTCTATGTCACTTGGGGTTTTATCTTTTATTGGAGCTTATCCGAAAAACAGACAAAGGGAAACAGTGGTCTATCCCTTTTCATCTTTGGCTTTTACTTATGGCCATTACCGTAGCAAGTGCAGCCGGGCTAAGCGTTATGGAATATTATATTTCCAACAGGGACGATCCCTACTTGCTGACCGTGGAAATTCCATTTAGTCTCATATTCTTGTTAATTAACCTTTCGCTGTTTGTGGTTTTTGACAAATTTTCTACCCTAATGCATACGGAGCGGGAAAACACCATGCTGGAACAGCAGGTGCAATTACAGCATAGGCATTACAAGGAACTGGAGGCCGCCCATCAGCAGGTCCGGGCACTGCATCATGATATGGGGAATTATATCAGAACAGCCGAGCAGTTGGCGGCAAAGCAGGACAGCAACAACGAACTCATTGGTTTTTTAAACGCTGCATCCGGCCAGCTCAAAGAAATTGAAACCGTGATTTCAACCGGGAACCAATACTTGGATTCCATATTGAACATCAAAATCGCCGAAATGCTGCGCGAGGGCGTAACCGTCGAGACGGATATTCATGTGCCATCAGAATTAAAGCTGTCATTTGAACAAGCTGTCATTATCGTAGGGAATCTGATGGATAACGCCTGGGAGGCGTGCAGGAAATTGAGGGATGGGGAAAGGTGGGTGCGGTTACGTCTGTCCTACATCAACCACACGCTATTCATTCGCATAGAGAATTCAGCGACTCCCATTCAGATGTGGAATAACGGATTGCCTGTCTCTACGAAAAACGAACCGCGTTTTCATGGATTAGGATTAAAGAACGTTAAAAAAGCGGTGGATGAACTTGGCACCATGGATATAGAAAGCACGGCCCATTCTTTTCTTGTCCGGATAGCTATGTATGACATGTAACCCAATTTTGACAAAAACCCCGTCGATTTTTTACAAGTGCATAATCTGAATGGGATCGAGTGCTACAATCCGAATGGTTGCAGCACTTTTTTGTACGAAAATGTCTCTATGCACGAAGTAGCAAGATATGGGTCTTTGCACCGGAGTAGAAGGTTTCTGTAAAATGGCACAAAAAGCCCCCCTACAAGTCGATTTTACCAACTAATGGGAAATATAGGGGTTATCCGGTGTCTCCTAGCTCTTGAATGTCCACTTTGTAGCCTAACTGTTGAATTTTTCGTATCCAGAAGTCGACGTCTTTCTCTTTTTTCGGTAAATAATCCGGCCCCAGTTCCTCATAGGGGACACCGGTGAGCAGCATAATAAAGATGATTCGTAGTAACAGGTGAGCCAGCGCCATGTTTGCTTTTTTCGGCCCTCGTCGTTTGACCAGCCGGTAATAAAAAGCGGACAATCTCGTGTTTTTTGTTTTGGTAGCGGCCCAGGCTGCCTGACAAAGCACGGACTTTAGACCTTTATTCCCTTTACGGGTTCTCGTGCTCTTTTTTTTCCTGCGCTTTCGTTATTGCCTGGACTCAATCCTCCCCAAGAGGCGAGGTGCCCTTCCGAAGGAAAGACCGACATGTCGGGTCCAATTTCCGCAAGGATGCTCGCCGCGGCATCCTTATCAATCCCCGGTATGGTATCGAGCAGTTCGATTTCCTTCTGGTAAGGGTTCAGCAGTTCTTCGATCTCAGCTTCCAAAGCTGCAATTTCTTTTTCCAAATACTCTAGATGGTCGTAATGCCTGCGGATCATCTTGCGATGGTGGGCCCGCACTCGTCCGTTCAAGGCGTCAACCAACTGCGGTACTTTTTTCTTGACTTGGGTTTTGACCATAGTTTTCACGTCTTCCGGTGACAGAACAACGCCGTTCATAACTGATTCCAGTAAAGCGCGACCTGAAACACCAAATACATCGCTGATATAGGTGGTCAACTTGATGTTCCCGTCTTGAAGAATTTTGTGGATACGGTTCTTTTCCGCTGTCGCGTCGTTGACTAGCTTCCGGCGATACCGGGTGAGATCACGCAAATCCCTGATATCTTCTGGTGGCACGAAGCTGGCTTCTATCAACCCGCAACGTAGCAATTGTGCGATCCAGACGGCGTCTTTCATGTCTGTTTTTTTGCCCGGCACATTCTTGATCCGCTGCGGATTGGCCAAGATAAGTTCGAACGAGTCTTCCAGCAGGTTCCATACGGGCTTCCAATAAACGCCGGTACTCTCCATCGCGACATGCGTACATTTCTGTTCCAACAGCCAATCATGGAGTTTTAGCAATTCCTTGGTCGTTGTTCCAAACGTTTTGATTTCTTGCTGTGGTTTCTTGTTGAGTGGCCCTGCCAGTACACAGGCGACGACCGTTTCCTGATGCACATCCAACCCTGCGCACCGTTCCAAAATCGCATCCATTCCAGCTTCACTTCCTTGCTTTTGGATTCAGCAGAACATGCAGCAACGAGAAGTGTACTTTTGTACACGTGCTCAGGGCAACAATCGGCGGTGCTCAAAGCTGCAATAGGCCCGTTTTCTGTACGGGATGTGACTCACCAAAAAAAATTCGACCTTTGATCTGCCTATCTTTATTTGCTCAGAAGAACTTCAAAATTACAAGTCCCCATTTTCATCCATCGTGGTGGCCGTCAGGCCGTGGGGGTTTT
>NZ_LDIG01000264.1 GCF_015845845.1 Paenibacillus dendritiformis | reverse complement strand
GGAATATAACATGAACCGCCGTATACCGAACGGTATGTACGGTGGTGTGAGAGGTCGGGGGCTAGGCGCCCCCTCCTACTCGATTTGCGTTCAAGGGCATGCTGCAGGATTCCCGGCCTCTGTGGTTTATCAAGCAATCTTTATTTCATCTGCATTTTATCTTTATCTCTCTCTATTATTCTGTCTAGTGTGAGAGGGGATGGATGGAACATGACAGCACGAACAAACCTTGAGCGAAGCACGAGGGAAGGAAGGTCGAGAAAGAAGAAACGAGGCCGATTTATCGCAGGACTGGCGGCCGTTGCGCTGCTCGTCTTTTGCTTCATGAAATTTACATCGTTGCTGGAGACGGCGACGGCGAAGCAACAAGGACAGGGCTATCAAGCGGCGGCGAACAGCAGCGACGCCCGGCCGCAAGGGAAAATCGTTTATTTAACCTTCGACGACGGTCCGAGCGAATTGACCGGGAAGTTTCTGGACGTTTTGCAGCGGCACGGCGTCAAGGCCACTTTTTTTATGCAGGGAACCAACCTGGGACGCCGCAGCTGGCAAAGCGCTGTGAAGCGCGCGGTGCGTGAAGGGCATTATGTCGGCGGCCATAGCATGACTCATCAATATAAAAAGCTGTACGAAGAGGGACAATTCGTCCCGGAGATGAGAGAAACCTTATCGCTCATCCATGATATTACGGGCGAGAATCCGCATTTGGTGCGTCCGCCTTACGGCTCGGCTCCGGGATTGGAAAATCAGCAGCTTCGCGATCAAATCGCGGATGACGGGATCAAAATCTGGGATTGGACCATTGACTCGAACGACTGGGATCTGAAGGATCGCCCGGAGCAGATTGTCGAGAACATTAAAAAAGCGACGACAGACGAGCTGGAAGTCGTGCTCATGCATGAGAAGCCGCAAACGCTGCAGGTTCTCCCGGAGATCATCGCCTTCTACCAACAAGAAGGGTACAGCTTCGGAGTGTACGATGAGGCCAAGCATTTTCACCTGAATTTCCAGAAGGATCATCGCTTGTAACGGGAACGGAGGGAACCGCAGCCCGGCTCCGTTCCGGACGGATGCAAGACGTCTTGATAATGAAGAAAGGGAGAGGAATATGACACCGAAATTAATCTCTGCACTGTTGATCGGGAGCATCGTATTCACCTTGGCCGCATGCGGACAGGAGTCCGGCAGCCAACATCCGCAAAATCCGCCGCCTCAAGCGCAACAACAGGAGGGCGGATCTGCCAAGTCAACCGAGGCTTCCTACCCATCGATTTTTCAAGACAGCGTATTTCTGGGGGACTCGATTACCGAGGGGCTGTCCTTCCATGATGTGCTGGATGAGGCGAATGTGCTGGCAGGCGCTGGCAAAACGGCCGAATTCGCGCTCGAGGATATCGGCGAGTTGACGAAACGGAGCCCGAAACATGTTTTTATTCAATTGGGATCGGACGATATCCTATGGCCTACGGATGATCCGAAGGTCTACTCGTTGGCGCATTACGCCACCTTGATCGGCTCGATCAAGGAAAAGCTTCCGCAGGCCAAAATCACGATCTTATCGGTAACCCCGGTTACGGCTGAGCGGGAGAAGGAAGAGCCCCGTTACAAAAATATAAGGGATTATAATCAAGGCTTGAAAGAGCTGGCGGAGAAGGAGCAGGTCGGATTTGTCGATGTATCTCCGATCATTGCCGACCATCCTGATCTGTATGATGAGGACGGCATCCATTTTAAAGCCGGGTTCTATCCGTTCATGCTGGATGCGCTGAAGGATGCAGTGAAATAACATGCCTATCTTTCGATTATGCGAGGTGACAGAACGTGGTGTTTAGCAGCCTCCTGTTTCTGTTCCTCTTTTTGCCGGCAACGATTCTGATCTACTATGTATCGCCGAAGAGGCTTAGAAATGCGGTACTGCTCGCCGCAAGCCTGATCTTCTATGCCTGGGGCGAGCCTGTCTATATTTTTATCATGATTTTCTCGACCGTATTCGATTATGTTAACGGACTGTTGATCGAGAAGTACCGGCACCGCAAGCCGATCGCCAGAGCGGTCTTTATCGGCTCCATCGCCGGCAGCTTGGGCATTCTCTGCTTCTTCAAATATGCCGGATTTGTCATCGACACGATCAACCAGCTATTCCATTTGCATATCCAGGCGGCGGATTTGCCGCTGCCGGTAGGCATATCCTTCTATACGTTCCAGACTATGTCTTACATCGTGGATGTATACCGGGACAAAGTGCCCGTACAGAAGAATATCATCTCCTTCGGCGCTTATGTCACCATGTTCCCGCAGCTTGTCGCGGGTCCGATCGTCAAGTACGGCGATATCGCGAGACAATTGGCCTCCCGAACGATGGCGCTGGACCGGTTCGGCGAAGGGGCGGAATTATTCATCAGAGGGCTTGCCAAAAAAGTGCTGCTGGCCAATAATATCGGCTTGCTGTGGACGAGCGTGAAGGCGGCGCCGGCAGAAGAGTTAAGCGTATTGTCGGCCTGGCTTGGCATTATCGCCTTTACGTTCCAGATCTATTTCGATTTTAGCGGATATTCGGATATGGCGCGCGGACTCGGGAAGATGTTCGGGTTCGATTTTTTGGAAAACTTCAATTATCCCTATATATCGAAAAGCGTTACCGAGTTCTGGCGCAGGTGGCATATTTCATTGGGCGCCTGGTTCCGCGAATATATCTATATTCCGCTCGGGGGCAACCGGTCGGGCCTGCTGATTCAGTTCCGCAATCTGTTCGCCGTCTGGCTCGCCACCGGCTTATGGCACGGAGCGAACTGGAACTTTATTCTGTGGGGCTTGTATTTCGGTGTTTTCGTTACGGCCGAGAAGCTGTTCCTCTTGAAATGGCTGCAGCGCAGTCCTCGGTTCGTAGGGCATGTCTATACCCTTCTGATCGTGATCATGGGCTGGGTCTTGTTCGAATTCGAAAATCTGGGTTCCGCCGCGGAATTCATCGGGACGATGTTCGGGTACGGCACGCATGTATTGGCAGACCGTCAAGCGCTCTATGATCTGTCCGCGAATGTGGTCTTGCTGATTGTCCTGGCATTTTGCGCGACGCCGCTTCCCCGGAAGGCGTTATCCTTCTTCAGGGAAAAAGGGAAGATGGCAGGAGCTGTCGTCGTTCCGGCGATGTACTTTCTGTTCCTGTCGCTGTCGACGGCTTATCTGGTCACGGAAACGTACAACCCATTCCTATACTTTCGCTTTTGAAGGAGGCGGCGCCAATGAACAGATACGACAAAATCTATAAGTATGAGATGGCCGTATTGCTGCTCTTCTTTATAGGCACGCTAGCCGTGCTGAATCTTGTGACGCCGGATCGCGAATTTTCGGAAGCGGAAAATCGGGTGTTGGAGAAGTGGCCGGACTTTACGGTGCAGTCGCTGGCGGCGGGGAAATTTACTTCCGACTACGAGAAGTATGTATCCGATCAATTCGTGTTCCGGGATGCCTGGATCGGAGTGAAAACCGATGCGGATCGGGCCATGGGGAAGATGGAGAGCAACGGGGTGTACTTGGGGAAGGACGGCTTCCTCATTCAACGGTTCAACCCGCCGGAAGACAGGGATGTGGAGGATAAGGCAGAGGCGATTCGTGCGTTCGACCTTGCCACGCCCGGCGTTCGCAAATATATGCTGCTTGCGCCTACCGCTGCCATGCTGCTCCAGGATAAGCTCCCGGCCTATGCCGCATCCGGCGATGAACCGGCGTATATGGACAAGGTACGGCAGGCGCTTCCTGGTACTATTCGCTTCGTCGATGTGTATCCCGCGCTGTCTGCGGAACGGGAACGTCCTATTTTTTACCGAACCGATCATCATTGGACCACGACAGGCGCCTATTACGCTTACCGGGAGCTGTGCAAGCAGATGGGGATCATCCCGCTGGACAAGGAAGATTTCCGCATTCGGCGCGTAACGAATGAATTTTACGGGTCGCTCTATTCGAAGAGCGGATTCAGACACATCCGGCCAGACAGCATCGAGCTCTATCTGCCGAAGAAGGAAGCGAGCTATAAGGTGGAGTATGTCGATGAACAGCGAACGACGGAGTCTTTGTACGAGCTGGGCAATCTCAACAAGAAGGACAAGTATACGGTGTTTTTCAACGGCAATCATGCGCTGATTAAAATCACGACGGCCCATCCGGAGGGAAAGAAGAAGCTGCTGGTGGTCAAAGATTCATACGCCAATAGCTTGCTGCCCTTTTTAACGGAGCATTTTAGCGAAATTTATGTCGTCGATCTCCGGTATTACGGGGAAGACTTGACGGCGCTCGTGCGGCAGCACGATATCCGTGACATGGTGCTGCTCTACAATGTCAATACGTTCTTTGAAGATCCATCTATTCAGAATCTATCGGAGTTGATTGAATGAAACGATATAGACAAGGGGCTTGGAAGTCTTTCGTCTTAATGATGTTAGCCGCCGTTGTCATCGGCGCATTGGCCGGATGTTCCGGCAAGCAAGCCGGGGAGGAGCCCTCGGCCGCCGCGGTGGGGGAGCGAATCCAACGGGCGGTGAACCTGGATGAGATGAAGCAGGGGGATCGGAAGAAACTGACCAAGCTGTATCATCTCGATGCCGATGAAGTGGAGGATTTTATTCTGTATACGGCTGCATCCAATGTAAAGGCGGACGAATTGGCGGTTATCAAAGTAAAAGATGCGGATCAGGCAGAACGCGTCAAACAAAACATAATGCAGCGAATCGATGCCCAGACGGTAAAGTTTAAAGACTATCGCCCGGACGAATATTTTCTCATCGAAAAGCATGTGTTGAAAACGAAAGGCCGCTTTGTCTTTTTCGCGGTCTCGAGAGAAGCTGCTCAAATGGAAGCCGCGTTTGATAGTGCGTGGTAGCTCGGCGTGAAGTCCGAGTTGTATATTTGGCGAGCCTAACAAGCGGAAGTTCAACAGGACTTCCGCTTTCGGTCATGCCTGAGAGATCTCTATTCATATGATGCTTTATAATCACATTATAAGCGGTTCAAAATATTTTACATGGTAAAGCAGGTGCGTGATGGAAAAGGAAACGCTGGCTTTCAAATGCAGAGCATGCGGAAAGGTCGCGGAAAGAACCAGAATTGATAGGAGAGGGTTCGATATCGTCTAGTCTACTTTCCTTTTCATATGTCGGTGGGAGAAACGTTTTGGGCATTATTCAGACCTGCTTTGTCAAGCTTCAATGGCTGGGAAGAACACCCGGAAGAGATTGATTCCTCCGCATCAGACGCATCGCCCAGGCTTCGAACATTAACGTAAAATGCGAAAGAGGCCTGGCCCATTTGGCATACACCTGAGTCACCTTGTTACAGGAGGTACACTTCACGCGAGGCATCCGGGCATGCATGAAGGTTTTCCAGTCCCAGAAATCCAGATGTCGCCAGTGCTTGATCTCACTGTCGTATGCCTTACATTCAGCGCTGCACCGCGGACAGGCAAATACGGCCCCGCGCTCAAAATCAAGATGCAAGTGCCAAGCTTGTTCCTGATCGTCAAACTCAATATGCGTCAGTTTCCATGGCTCATCCAACTGCAATGCTACGTTAAACATGCGAGGAGGCAAAAGAAACTCATTTCGCATATAGAACTCATCGTTATACGGGAGGATATGGATATTGTGAGTCCATCTTCCGCCTGAAAATTTGGAAAATAAATATCTTCCATTCATTCCTGCATGGACATATTTATAGTGCGCAGCGTCAAAAACGGATTGGTAATATGACAACTCGCGAAAAGGCGACACGCCAATGAAAATATCTATGATTGGCTTGGCATCCTGACCTGGGAATTGACGTGCTTCCGACGTGCTCGATTGCCATTGCTTCGCCTTTAAGAAACGAAGATATCCTGCTTTTTTCCAGTTGGAAAGCGTGAATCCAATTTGCATCATACTTTATGATCTTGATTGTGTCTTCCAACGCCAACACCATCCTCGCAAGCATAATTCATAATAGATGAATAGATTTCCATTTGTTCAGGACATTCATCTTATCAAACATGAAACGCTAGCGTCAAACCTAGATTCAAGACGATGGCTAACCAGACTGCCACCGCCCCTGATTAAGCAATCGGGGGCGGTTTTAGATGTTGATAGAGTGCAACCGGTCATGCCGCTCTAATAAAGCTATCCATGGCAAGGAGGTTTTGGCATGACATTGGGCGAAAAAATACAACAGCTTCGAAAAGCGAACCGTCTCTCTCAGGGACATAGCCGAAGTCTGTTTCGGGGTGGGGTTCCGCCGGAATAAAAAAGAGGTGAGACAATGGACTATAGAGACTTAATGAAGATAGAATATGTTAATTTTATCGGGCTGACTGAGCTTGATTCGAGCAACTCCTTGAGACTCTCCTTTGATAGATGCGAGGCCAGTCAGATGCCAGAACCGTTTCAACTAAGTGATGATGTGATTTTACCAGAAACATATCCGATAGAAAGTACGAATGCCCCAATCATTCAGCTCGATTTTGAAACATATATTGGGTATTCAGTAATCAATGAGTCATTTACTTCATGGGATGATTATGAAAGCTTTGAGGGCAAAAAGACATTTAGAATCTATTCTAAATCCAGGTTTTTAGATTATATATCGAATGCTACGTTTGCAAGTCAAGAATACCCGGGGCCTTATATTCATTACGGGATTGTCTGTTTGGATCATATTGTAAATGTTGTAACGATTTCAGAACCGAAAGTGCGAGAGATTAACAGGCAATAAGCGTTGCTCTCTTGCTTACTTCATCGCATTACGGAGTGCAGATTAATCCACATGAAGGAGCTATCCATGAAAACAATTCATTTAGGCATGATTGGAAGCGGACATGTCAGCAATCGCTATTTTGAACAGGCGGCTCAATTGGAAGGAGTTCGTGTTGTGGCCACTTGCGCCAAGCATATGGAACATGCCGAGAGGAAAGCGGCTGAGTATGGAATCCCAAGATGGTATGACGATTATCGGGTCATGATGGACGAAGAGGAGCTCGACGGCGTAGTTGTGACAACCCCCCACTCCTTACACGTGGAGCCGGTAATCGCCGCGCTGGAACGGGGCTTGCATGTTCTTAACGAGAAGCCGATGGCTACTTCCTTCGAGGATTGCCAACGCATGGTCTCTCTTGCCGAGGACAAGGGCGCTATCTTCATGAGTTTGCCATTTGATTTGCATCCCGTCTTCTTAGCTGCATCCGAGTTTGTGAATGAGCGCTATATCGGCAAGATTACGGGGGCCGAAGCGCAGCTGTCCCTTCCCGGTCCATGGCGTGACAACTGGTATTATAATAAATCCATCGCCCATGGAGGGGCGGTGCTTGATTGCGCGGCGTATCCGATTAGCCGGCTCGTCGGCTTATTGGGAACGGCCGTCAGCGTGATGGCCGAAGTGAATACGCTGATTCCTAACCGCATTGTCGGAGACGGGAAGAAGGTAAACAGATATGTGGATGATAATGTGACGATCATCATCCAATTCGCCGGAGGGCAGCATGCCGTCATTCGCTCCTTATGGGGCATGGCGTTCAAACAGAATAATACGATTATTTATGGACGAAAAGGAACGATCGCGATCAATGACAGCGGCTATCCCTTGATTGTTCATACGGAGGAGCCCATGCCAGATGCGGAACAAGTCCATTGGCGCGGGCTGGAGGATTGCCATATCCCGCGCGGGGAGATTGCCAAGCAAAAACACGAAAGCGTGATCGCCCATTTCGTTCACTGTCTTCGAACCGGCAAGCAGCCGATACAGTCGGGCAGGCAGCAGCTCCACGTGCATGAAATTATGTTCGGAGCCTATCGATCGGCGGAATCGGGCGAGAGGTACTCCGTAACGACAACCTTTACGCCATGGGCCAAGCTGGATCCGCTTCTATTCGATACCCGAAGCCAGTATCTATAAGTTATTGTGGTCTCAAGGTCAAGGAGAGTGGGAAGATGGCGATTTGTATTGAGTTTCAATTAATCGAAGAGAGAGGAACCGTCGCGCGCTACCGATATGGCCATTGCATGCAAACCTTGGAATACGAAATGGAAGTCGATCTTTCAAAATTAATGAGCGGGGAAATATCAAAAGACACACCATTGAATAAGGTCATTGTTTTTACGAGTGAAAAGAAGAGCGAATTTATGGCCTATCGAGTGTTCTCCAAAATCTACAAGCATTACGCTGCCCATGGGCAATATGTCAAGCGAGGCGGATATTATGCTTGATGTACACCACATGACAAGGAGGGATGAAACGTATGATCACGCTTCAATATTTCGCGCCTTCCGATTTTCAACAACTTATATCATGGAGCGGGGATGAAGCATTTTTGCTCCAATGGGCGGGGCCAGAATTCAAATATCCACTGACTGAGGATCAGTTGCTCGAATATATAAAGGGAGCTAATGATGTAGAGCGTTCAAACAGACTTATTTATAAAGCAGTGGAAACGGAAACCAATCAGACAGTTGGTCATATTTCCATCGGCCGAATAGAAAGATATAACCGCTCAGCAAGAATAGGTAAGGTGCTCATAGGAAATAAGAGCAGCCGGGGTAAGGGGTACGGCACACAAATCATGCAGCAAGCGTTAAGAATAGGATTTGAAGATCTTCATTTGCACCGAATAAGTCTTGGTGTTTTTGATTTTAACGAATCAGCGCGAAGATGCTATGAAAAACTGGGATTCGTTCAAGAAGGCGTGACAAGGGATGCAAGACGGTATCAAGATTCCTATTGGAGTTTGATTGAGATGAGTATATTAGAAGATGAATGGAGAAACATGAAATCGCTTTATGAATAAATGCAGCTTTCAGGGGAGACATTTGGAATCGAAAAATCAAAAAAATCGGGTGAGAACGATGAAAATTAAACTGCAAGAAATCATTGGTGGCATGGAAATGCAATTTGAAGGAACCTATACTTATTTATGCCGAAAAACTGGAGAGGTAGTTTCGGTATCAGAAAATGATATTAGAACCGCAGAAGAAATAGAGGATGACGAGATCGAAAAGTTAATGGATTGGGAGCAAGAAAATATAAGACTGGCGATTGATATCTTAGAAAATGATGAGGATTATGAGGAGTTGCCAACACAATTTGATATCAATGAATACGAGATGCTGGAGGATTTTAGTTATTCCATTCGTGATAACAGAAAAAAGGATATTTTATTGGACGCTATACAAGGTAGAGGCGCTTTCAGAAGATTCAAGGATAAAGTAATTGATTTGGGGATAGCAGAGGATTGGTATCAATATCGTGATGAGTGCTACAAAAAGAAAGCTATCGAATGGTGTAAGGATAATGATGTGGAATATGAAGAATAATGGCCAGGGCCATATATTCATTATGAATACAGTGGGAAACATATCAGGGAGCCAGCAAGATGGCCGGCATCGCATTGCAGGGTTGCGCATCGGGGTTCAAGCGATATGACGGGTTGGTGACGGGCAGAGCAACGAGTCGCCGCGCAAAGGTTATCATTTGCATCAATGTGATACGATGAACAAATATCCAGGAAAAGGATGTGTAGCCTTGTAAACTGAATCATCTCAATCTTACGGTCACTGATGTTCCGGCGGCTTCCGATTTTTTGACGACTTATTTCGGCCTGCAAGCCATGGACACGAGCGGAGATCCGCGCGGCGATTCCTTTGCGGTACTGTTTGACGATGACGGATTAGTGCTCACGTTAATGAGAGGAACTCAGGTCAATTACCCGAAGACGTTCCATATCGGCTTCATCCAGGAGAGCGAAGAGAAGGTGAACGAGATGAACAAGCGGCTGAAGGAAGACGGTTTCGATGTCGCGCCGCCGAAAAGATCCCACGCCTGGACATTTTATGTGAAAGCCCCGGGCGGGTTCACCGTCGAGGTGCTCGCTTGATAACCGATTCGGTCTTTAGCCCTTGCGCGCCGCGCAAGGGCTTTTTGACGATATGGCGGCCTGTGAGCCGTTACAGGACGGCATGATGACGGAAATGAAAACATTATAACGTTATATTGACGCAGGCGAAGTGGAGTGCTACGATGAGACCAAACATTATAATGTTTGGCTTATCGACGATAAGTAATCATTTCCTTCATTATTCGAAATGAGGTGAGCAACTTGACCGAGCGGATCGTCCTGCGCGGCCTCAAACGCGTGGATGGGACGTATATGGATCTGGTCGTCGAGGACGGAATCATTACCGGCATTACGGAAGCGGGCGCCAGTCGCGGCGGCGATATTCTGGATTATACGAATACGGAGACTTATGTATCCAGCGGCTGGATCGATCTGCATGTCCATGCCTTCGAAGAGTTCGATCCTTATGGCGACGCGATTGACAAGATTGGCGTGGAGCAAGGCGTGGCGACTGTCGTCGATGCCGGAAGCATGGGGGCGGATCGGATTGGAGATCTGAGGGCGCAGGCGGAGCGAGCCGCCACGAATGTGTTGGCGCTGCTGAATATTTCCAAGATCGGGCTGATGCGCACGGATGAGCTGTCGGACCTGGCCTGGATCGATCCGGCGGCGGTGCGGGAAGCCGTCGCGGAGCATCAGGACTTCATCGTCGGGCTCAAAGCGCGAATGAGCCGAAGCGTCGTGCGCGGCAGCGGCATCGAACCGCTCAAGCAGGCGCGCGCCTTGTCGGACGATACAGGGCTTCCCGTCATGGTACATATCGGGTCTGCCCCGCCGGGCATTGAAGAAATTGTTCCATATTTGCAGCGGCACGACGTGATTACCCATTATTTGAACGGCAAAGCGAATAACTTGTTCCGGGATAATGGAGAGCCGCTCCGCGTGCTGACCGACGCGATTGCGCGCGGCGTGCATCTTGACGTTGGGCATGGGACAGCGAGCTTCTCGTTCAAGGCAGCGGAATCCGCCAAGCGGCATCATATTCCGCTCCATACGATCAGTTCAGACATTTACCGAGGCAACCGGCTGAATGGACCGGTATACAGCTTGGCCCGCGTCATGTCGAAATTCCTGTATCTGGGTTATTCGCTGGCAGAGGTAGTCGCGTCCGTGACGACTCATGCGGCGGATTGGCTCAAGAAACCGGAGCTGGGCCGGATACAGGCAGGGGATCGTGCCAATTTGACGCTGTTCGAAGTGCGGAAGGAACCGATTGAGCTGACGGATTCGGAAGGCGATGTCCGTATTGGACATCAACATCTTGTAGCTAAAGGAGTGTTTGCAAATGGCAAGTACGTTGCATGTGAAGTACGGCCTGAAGCGCGTCATTAATGCCAGCGGCCGCATGAGTATCCTGGGCGTGTCCGCGGCGACGGACACGGTGATGGAGGCGATGAAGATCGGTGCGCAAAGCTATGTGGAAATTGCCGATCTCGTCGATAAGGCAGGCAGCTATGTCGCCAAGCTCATCGGTTCCGAAGCGGCCGTCATCGTGAATTCGGCCTCGAGCGGAATCGCGTTGTCGGTCGCGGGCATCGTGACGCAAGGGGAACGCCGCCGCACCCTTCGCCTGCATCAGGATCCGATCGAGAAGAACGAGATTATTATGTTGAAGGGTCACAATGTGCAATACGGCGCTCCCGTAGAGACCATGGTCTATCTGGGCGGCGGCAAGGTGGTGGAAGCCGGTTATGCGAATGAAGGCAGGGCCGAACATATCGAGGACGCGATTCATGAGAAGACGGCGGCCATTCTCTATGTGAAATCCCATCATGCCGTGCAAAAAAATATGATCTCGGTCGAAGAAGCGTGGGAAGTAGCCCAGCGCAACCGGGTGCCGCTCATCGTCGATGCGGCTGCAGAGGAAGATTTGCAGAAATATGTGAACGTATCCGATTTGGCGATCTACAGCGGCTCGAAGGCGATCGAGGGACCGACGACGGGCATCGTGGCGGGCAAGCGGCAGGCCGTGGAATGGGTGAAAGCCCAACTGCACGGCATCGGACGGAGCATGAAGGTCGGCAAAGAATCGGTATTCGGGTTGCTGCAGGCCTTGGATGAGTATATGGCGAAGGAAGACAAGAGCGAGCAGGAGAAAGAGATGCTTGCCAAGCTGATGCCGCTGAATGAACTCGAGGGCGTCACGTGTACGATCGTTCAAGACGAAGCGGGCCGGGCTATCTACCGTGCGCGCATTCAGATTGATCCCGAGCTTGCCGGCACGACGGCCACCGAGGTCGTCGAAGGCTTGAAGTCGGGAGAGATTGCGATCTACACGCGCGATTACGGGGCAAGACAAGGCTATTTCGATATCGATCCGCGCCCGCTCATGGGGGACGACATCGACGTCATTGCGGCACAAATTCGTAAATTAGCGGGAGGGACTGCTCATGTCTAAGATGGATCAACGGTTGTACAAAGGACGCGCGGCGCTGAATGTGCTCGCCAACAGCGCAGCCAATGCGAAGGAAGTGTTCGATGCGGCGGAAGGTCATGTGCTGCTCGGCGTCCTGTCCAAAAACTATTCGACGGTCGAAGCGGCCGTCGAGGCGATGAAGGAATACGGCGCGGCGATTGACGAGGCCGTGTCGATCGGGCTCGGCGCCGGCGACAATCGCCAAGCGGCGGTCGTCGCGGAGATCGCGAAGCATTACGGCGGGACGCATATTAACCAGGTGTTCCCTTCCGTTGGCGCGACCCGCGCCAATCTCGGCGGCAAGGATTCCTGGATCAACAGCTTGGTTTCGCCGACGGGCCAGGCCGGTTACGTCAATATTTCAACGGGTCCCGCAAGCGCAGCACACGCGGATCAAGCAATCGTTCCGATCAAGAGCGCCATCGCTCTGGTGCGCGATATGGGCGGCAATGCGCTTAAATTTTTTCCGATGGACGGACTTGCTTGCGAGAGCGAGCTGCGCGCCGTGGCGAAGGCATGCGGCGAAGAAGGCTTTGCGCTGGAGCCGACCGGCGGAATCGATCTGGACAACTTCGAAGCGATTCTCCGCATCGCCCTCGAAGCGAATGTGCCGATCGTCATTCCGCATGTCTACTCTTCCATCATCGATAAGGCAACCGGGAAGACGAAGGTTGAGGATATGCGCGTCCTGTATGCGACAATGAAGAAATGGGTCGATTATTATGCCTGATCGGACTCCCAAAAAGATTGCGGCCTTCGGAGAGGTGATGATGCGCTTGACCGTGCCTGGGGTGGAGCGGTTAAGCCAAGCCAGCCGGCTCGATTATTCGTTCTCGGGCACGGGCGTCAACGTGAGTTCGCAGCTTGCCCGCTTCGGGCATGAGGCGTATCTGGTATCGAGGCTGCCGGACAATCCGCTGGGCGAAGCGGCGGAGGCTCATCTGCGCAAGCTTGGCATCGGCACGGCTTATCTTGTCCGCGGCGGGAACTATATGGGGATGTACTTCTTCGAAAAGGGGTTCGGGGCGCGCCCGGGGAGGGTCACCTATACGGAGCGGCTGGGAAGCAGCTTCAATACCGCTCCGGAAGATGCGTATCCGTATGCCGATATCGCGAACGGGATCGACGCCGTTCATCTGTGCGGCATTGCGCTGGCGATGAACGATGGCGTCCGCCGCCATATGAAGGCATTGGCAGCCGCCGTCAAGGCTGCGGGAGGGCTTGTCATCTTCGACTGCAACTACCGCCCGGCGCATTGGGGGGAAGGCGGGCATGGGAAGGCCAAGCCCCATTATGAGGAGATGCTGCAGCTTGCGGATATCGTCATGATGAACGAAAAGGATGCGATGCTGACGCTGAACATGAAGAGCGGGAAGGCCGGACGGCGGGAACAGGCGGAGGAATTGATTCCCCAGGTGGCCAAGCAGTATAATATTTCCGTCATCGCCGGCACCCATCGCACGATTGTGGACAGTCAGACGCATTCGCTGCAGGGCTTTTTGTATAAGCGGGACTCCTTTTATTATTCCGAACCGTTAACGTTCGCGGTGCATGATCGGATTGGCGCGGGGGATGCCTATACGTGCGGCATCCTGCATGGCGAATTCCGCGGCTTCCCGCCGGAACGGACGGTAAGGTTCGCCGCCGCTTCCAGCATGCTTGCGCATACGATCGAAGGCGACACGCCGATGGCGGCCGAGCAGGAAGTGATGCGGGCGATGGAAGAGTCCGGGATCGACGTCGAGAGGTAAAAGGAAGCACAGCAAGTAAGGGAAAGGCGGGACGTAGTCTTGAAACTGTCACGGAACAAACGTCCTTTGTATGTACAAGTAAGCAATATTTTGCGCGAGCGCATTTTGCACGGCGTTTATCCGCTCGGCACGAATATTCCGTCAGAGCCTCAGCTGGAAGAAGAATTCCAGGTCAGCAAAATAACGGTGCGCAACGCCATCATTGAACTGGTGCAGGAAGGGTATGTAGAGAAGGGCAGCGGGAAAGGCACCAAGGTCATTCGCAATACATCCGCCTCAAAGCTGTCCAAGTGGAAGCGGTTTACGGAAATTTTGGTCGAGGAGGGCCATCGGATTCATAAGCGGGTCATGAGGGCGGAAGTCATCCGCGCCGAGGAGGGAACCGCTCCTTGCCGCTTGTTCGGGGCGAGCTGCCTATGCATCGAGCGGGTCTATGATCTGGACGGTTCGCCGTATATCCACTTTACTCATTATTTGTCGCATCAGGCCGGAGCGCTCGATCTGTCGGAACTGGACGGGCAATCGCTGTATGAGTGGCTGGAGGAGCAGAATATCGAACTCGGCCAGTATAAGGATGAGTTCGCCGTGGCGACGGCGCCGCCCGCGGCCAGGGCGGTGCTTGGCGTAGGAGCGGACGTGCCGCTCTTGCGGCGCTCCCGCTATTCTTATGACGTGAACGGCACGCTGATCGAATATAGCGTAGGGTATTACCATACGGCTCTTCATTCTTATGTCGTGAATTACGACGGCTAACAGGGCTTGCGCTGCACGCCTTGGGTGAATGAGGGGGCCAGGCAGAAGCCGCTCTTCGTGCTGGCATCGGGCAGCGCGGACGGAGCGGCTTCTGTCTTTTTGCTGTCCGCCCCGGCGTCTGCCTCCTGATGCTCCAGCGCTTCGTCCGCGCCTCTCGGGAGATGATCAATTTGCCTCCCGATGAACAGTGCAAGAGGTTGTATCTTGGCAGCGCCCTGAATGTGCGATACCGTTAAAGCAGGGAATAAGAAATATCGTGGCGGTTGCGATCTCATTGATTTAGATCAGACTGCGCACAGGAGGGACACATCATGGATAAGCAGGTCACGATCGCGAATCCGCTCGGGATTCATTCCAGGCCGGCCGGAGCGTTAATGAGAGAAGCGAAAGCGTTCCCATGCGATATTCGGCTCATTAAAGGCGAGAAGGCGGCCAACGCCAAGAGCATTGTCGGCATTTTGTCATTATCGCTGCAGCAGGGCGATCAGGTGATCGTCGAAGCGAATGGCGAGCAAGAAGCGGAAGCGGTGGAGGCGCTCGCGGCCGTGCTGGAGTCGATATTGGAGGCATGATGGATTCGTGCCGCTAGCAGGCGATAAGGAGTGATGCGGTATCACACTGTCAACGCGTTCTCGCCGCTTGCTTAAGACATTGATGTTCGCGAATACGCCGTTCCATATTAAAGAATTGGCCGCCATGTACGAGGTGAGCGAGCGCTCGATCAAGTACGATCTGGAATCGATTCGCATGTGGTTGAAGGAGCAGGGGATGACGCTGCATTCAAGTCCCAGCAAAGGGATTTGGCTGGAATGCGGCCATGCGGCGCGGATGGCGCTGCTTCACAGATTGGATGAAGCGGGTGAAGGGGGCTTCATTAGCCAACGGGAGCGAACGGCCTGCATCATCCTGGATTTGCTGCTCGCCGATGAACCTATCCCTATCGGGCGGTTCTGCAAGCGATACGATGTTACCCGCAATACGATTGTGTCGGATGTGGCGCTGGCAGAGAATCTCCTCGCGGAGCATCGGCTTGCGATCGAGCGTACGCGGCGGGGCATCAAGCTGAAGGCTGGCGAGCAGGAGCGGCGTATTGTATTGGAAAACGTTATTTACGGGCAACTGGATCAAGCCGATATGCTGCAAATCGTTCAGGGCGTTGCGCTGCGGAGGAAGCCGGACACGTTCGCCGTCTATGTGTTGGATCGCTTGCTTGAGTCCGTTGTCGACGTGAATATGCTGTTCGTGCTGGTAGCGAACATCGTGCAGGATATCGAGCGGGAGCTTGAGGCAACGTTGTCCGATCGCGTCATGATCGGGGTTTTTATCCGGCTGTGCATTGCCATTCGGAGATGCCGATCGGCAAGCGGTTCAGCTTGCCGGCTGCCGGCGGATTGCGCCGACGCCCCGCAGGCCAGACTGATGATTCATTCGATTATTCGAACGAGACTGGAGCCATTGTCGGAACGGTATTCGCTGGCCTTGACGGACGGCGATGTGTGGTTCATCGGCTTGCAAGCGGAAGGGCTTGCAGCTCCGCAAGTCCAAGGAGGACGGCACAAGCCGCTTCCCGATGTATATGGAATCACGATGGAGCTGATTCGGCAGGTGGAACGGGAGATGCAATTCCCGTTCCAAGAGAGTCCGGATCTGGTGGACAGTCTGTTTGCACATATGTCGAGCCGCATCTCGAAGCATAGCTTGGGGGTTGCCGATCCGAATCCGCTGGCGAAGGATGTGATGGTGAAATACAAAACGATGTTCCGGCATGTCAAGGCGGCGTGCATGAACGTGCTCCGCGAGCATCAGATTTTCCTGACCGATGCGGATATTGCGTACATTGTGCTGCATTTCCAGACGGCGTATGAGCGCCGGATCGATCAGCACCGGTGGAGAGCGCTGGCCGTGTGCGGCACAGGGAGAGGCACGGCCCAACTGCTCACCACGGTTATCGAGAGCGAGCTGAAGCATATCCGGTTCGTCGCCACCTGCTCGGTGATGGATGTCAAGAAGGTGCTGCAGAACATCGAAGTCGATTTGATCATCAGCAATTTGCCCGTATCGGCCGACGTTCCGGTCGTCGTCGTCCATTCGATTCCGGGAGTCAGGGATATCGAGGCGATTCGCATGCAGCTTGGCCGGCTGCGCCGCGGCGCGTCACGCAAGGAGGGCGGGAGCGGGCACATCTTCGGCGAAGCGAAGGCGCATCCTTGCCATGAGGCGGAGCTGGAAAGCCGGATTCGCGATGTGATCTATACGGGCTATGAATTGTCGAGAGCCGTCATCGCGCGCTTCAAGCGTTATCTGTCGGAGGAACGGGAGGAAGGGCTGCGGCTTCACATGATGTTCATGGTGAACCGGGCCGCATGCGGCCGATCCTTCGCGGACAGCAAAGAGCTTCCGATACTGGATGAAACGCGGCGGGCGATGAAGGAAGAGATCGAACAGATGCTTAGAGAACGAAATGTAAGCGCTTCAGGGGGAGAGGTTTTTGCCATTCTCAGATATTTGGAACCATGTAACGACAACTTGAATGATGGAGAGCGATCAGCAGATGGACAGAATCGAACGAATACTTCATGATATCCCTGCCAAGACGAAGGCAGACCCGGACGAACTGGAAGAGCTGCGACCGATGCTTCACTGCCTGCTAGCAGGGAGTGAAGGGATCGGCTTGCCGCTGACGGATGACCGCCTGCTCGTCATTGCCATCCATTTGCTCGGGTTCGCGCGCAGATGGAAGCGAGAAGAGTCACTGCCCGAGCTGGAGGAATCGATGTTGGACGAGGTGAGTCCGGAACTGGCGCAGCTAAGTCGCTGCACGCTGCGAAGTTACGGGGAACTCGCGGAGCAAGCGATTGATGATGCGGAAGTTTTTTATTTGACGGTTCATTTCGAAGCGGCCAGGAATCAATAAGAAGAGGTGAAGACGATGGGGAACAAAGTGAAAGTCGTGATTGGAGATCGGCTGGGCAAAGGACAGCAAGTGGCGAAGGGAGTAGAGGCGGCCGGCGGGGAAGCGATCCTGATCCCTGGCGTCGGGGCGGACATGAAGGTCGGCGACGTGATGCACGCGGAGCAGGCGGACTTCGGCATCTCGTTCTGCGGCAGCGGGGGAGCCGGAGCGGTTACGGCCAACACGAAATATAAGTATCCGATGGAATTCGGCCTGCGTTCCATTGATGCGGGCGTTACGGCCATTCGGGAAGGCAAGAGGGTGATTGGCTTCGGCTTCATGGATGTGGAGGAACTGGGCCGAAGGCTGACAGAAGCCTATATTCAGCAATATAGGGGGTGAGGCGGGATGTTTCACGTATGGGAGCAGAAGATCGAGATCGAAGGGAAGGGAGCTTCGAAGGGTGCGGCATTCCAGCAGGCGCTCTCCGCCATGAAGAGGAAGCTCACGCAGGAGCTTCCCGATGTGCTGCTGCAGATTGAGCCGCAAAATGTCGAAGTGCTGTCGGCAAAGGAGACCCGCTATACGGAACGGTTTCTGGGGCTGTTTTTTCCGAGAGTAAGGGCGCGTTACGAGATTCGAGTTCGCATTCATATTAAAATTCGCGCCGTAAAGCTGGACGAAATCGCGTTCGAGCAGCAGACGGAATCTTTGTCCCCGCCCCAGCGCATTCTTCATCTTCGGTAGGACGGTAATCAGCTTGCAAGCATTACATCCGAGTGGGGAGGACTCCGATGGAAACCGTTACGATTATTGTGGAATCGATCATTATCGGCCTGTTGGTCGGGTACGGCGTTGGGGCTGGCGCGGCGCGCATGTTTCACGCCCCGAAGGTGCAAGGCATGGGAGCGTTCCGCACATTCGGCGAGTTGAATGCATGCGAAGGCGACCCCGTGGCGCACTTCTCTTTCGGACTCGGCTTTCTGTTCAACGCATGGGCGTCCGTTGTCGGCGCGGGCGGACTGACACAGGATGTGGATCACCGCATCATTCCGAACTGGTCGGCCGCGCTCCTGATGATTCGCAATAAAAATGTGGAGGATACGCTGCACAATCCGAAAAAAATGGCGTATGCCGGAGCGCTGGTCGGCGCTATCCTCGTGCCTCTGTTGAATTCCACGGCAGCAGCCATTCCGGCATCGCTGCAAGCCGTTGCGACGCAAGTGCTGGTCCCGGCGGCAAATTGGCTCATTAATCCGATTATGCCGATCGTGTTCTGGACCGCGGCAATGGACGCCGGCAAGCGCCCGGGCTTGTGGGCGACGGTGCTTGGCGGGTTCGCTCACATGATTATGGGCAATGCCGTGCCGGGGCTTGTGCTGGGGATACTGGTCGGCAAAGGCTTGGACGACAGCGGCTGGAACCGCATTACGAAGACGCTTGTCGCGGCGATTGTGCTATTATTCACATTGAGCGCTTTTTTTCGCGGCTTCGATGTTCAACTCCTCCACAGCTTGCATGTGGAGAACATTCCGCAGTGGCTCATTGATCTGCATGCATTTTTCGGATCGGAGGTTCGTTAGCATGGAGACGGCAAAACAAGGCTTTTGGTATTCGGAATGGGCGTTCGTCTGGTTTGTCGCCTGCTTGTCTTCCGGCATATTTGCGGGGACGCATCTCTATTATGTCTATCATGTGGGCGCATTCAACGATATTGCGATTGTGGCGCTGCTGGAGGCGGGCATGAAGGGTGGCAGTTATGGCGCGGCCGCAGCCTTCGGCGCAAGCTTCTTGTTCGCTCGCATTCTCGAGGGCCCGCTCGTTGGCATCTTGGATATCGGCGGCGCGCTGCAGACGGGTCTCGGCATCGGCGTCCCGGCCTTGATGCTCGGGGCTGGCATTACCGCTCCGCTTACTTCGTTTCCGCTCGCGCTCGTAACGGGAGCCGGGCTGGGCGCCCTCGTCGGTTCGGTCATTATTATGATCCGCAAATTTACGATCAACGCGGCGAATTCCACCTTCGGCGCGGACGTCATGATGGGAGCAGGCAACGCCGCAGGCCGTTACTTGGGGCCGCTTATCGTCATATCGGCCGTCATGGCCTCGATTCCGGTCGGGATCGGCGCGACGATCGGCGCAGGCATCTTTTATTACTTCAAAAAGCCGATTGCCGGCGGCGCGATTATCGGCGCCATGGTTCTGGGCGCGCTCTTCCCCATTGCTGCCGGTTCGTGAAGCCGGAGCATGAAGGCCATGCCGCATTGAACCGGATGTCTCTCCAATGAACGGCAAGCCAATCGCTGGGGGAGAAGCCGGCAGGATGAGCGCATGAAGAGCGCATGAAGGGCTTCCGCTCAATGACGAAGAACCACGTTCTCCAGGCGTGGTTCTTCTCTGCTGCGCATCGGGAGACATTTTCACGGAAGAATAATATTTCATGTGTTTTATGCTTGACATCGGATGTTAGATAGGATATACTAATGATTGTTGATGCGATGTTAACGACTTTGACAGGAACATTACATAACATGCATATGCGGTCATGGCGGAATTGGCAGACGCGCTAGATTCAGGTTCTAGTGGGGTAACACCCGTGGAGGTTCGAGTCCTCTTGACCGCACCATACTTAATAAATGACGAAACCCTTACTGCCTAAGGGTTTTTATTTTTTTTCTGCTCGAGTATCTGATCCGTATCCAACTCCTCATTGCCTCATTGGGCCATAGGGGACGAAGCGGGAACGGTTATTATTTTCTTCACCGCGCCGCTTGCCCCTTGCTTCTTCTTTTAAACCAGCTAGGTCTTGTTCCCACATTTGTAGTCATTCGTTACCATTTCAACATACCGACAAATGCCGCCATGGCAGGCCAACAAGCTCACGACGTCGGAGCTTCTCCTTTCTCTAGGTATTCATAGTCCGTAATCAGCCACTTGTCATCAAACTTCTTCACGGTCAATTTAATGAAATACGGTCCTTCACTGCTTGTCGAAGTCGACACATGATAACGGACGATGAATTCTGCGGTTGAGTTATCCAATTGCTTTTCGCTGTCAATCTCAATGCTGGACACCCATGGACTGGATAGGCCCATCACCCAGTTCCCCTCTTCAACAACCTCTGAAGCCATTTTTTGGTCTCTAATTTGCGGATCGAGAATGGCATACAAGAGCGCGCCATTCCGTGTCTTGATGCTGGTATTAAATGACTCTGCCGCTTCTTTGGCGGAGTGGGGAGCAAGTGCTTTTTCCAGCAGATCGAGCCGAATCCTTTGTGATTCCCTCTCTGTGTCCATCAACACCGCTTGCCGATTGACGACCCAGACTACCTTCTCCTCGATGATTCCGCTAAGCGATTTGACGGAATCTATTACGTGGCTATTGAGCTTTTCCAGTGCATTACAGGTCCTGATGACGTTCCCGTCGACGCTCGGTTTGATTGGACGGCTCGCAAAGAGAGTTATCGCGACAACTAATCCGATTACCATTCCGGTGGCAATGCCGTACCCATATTTTTTCATTTCGCACCTCTTGTTACCGTTAATAACATATCTACACTATGATAGACGGTGTCGAATGATGATCGGTTCGAGCGCAGACTCAAATCTTACAAATTTTTTTAGCATACGTGCAGTTGGCGGGGGCTCATGAATTTTTTTTATTTTTCATGAACGAAGGAGCTCTCTTCTGCATCTAAGCTTATATAACTCAAAATCAAGCGCAATGATTTTCAGTTATTCTCCGTATTTTGAGAATGGGTTACGATTTTGGAATTCTGATGGCCATCCGGATGGAATCGCAACCATGTTCTCCCGAACACTGCCATTGAAGGAGTGGACTCGATAGTGATTTGCAAACTTAACAAAAACGATTATGAGAAAATAAGGCCATTGCTCAAAAACGAGCAGCAAAATGACCTGACTTTAAACGCAATTATTAACGGAACCAACCGCGGCACCGTGTACGTGGACAACCCGGAACACCCGCGTACGGCCATGATCGACGTCATCGGTACGATAACCCTGTTTATTGGGGAGCATACGAACGAGGACTTTTTTCGCCTGCTGCCGGACTATATCGATAACCAGTTGAAGATGGATACGTTAGAGTCTTGCGGAGGTACTTATTTCTTGACGGTTGTTAGTGATGAAGCCTGGGAACGAGCGATCGAGAGCGCCATTGCGCACCGCGATTACGAGCCGGATTATGAATGGTACCATACCTTCAACGCGGAACGCTTCCATGCCCTTAAGAGCGGACTAAAGCCGCTGCCGGCGGGGTATACCGTTCGCAGAATCGACAAAGCGACAATCGAGAACGATTCTGAAGGGCTCCTCTTCGAAGCAGTGAACGAATTCTGGTATTCGACGGACGATTTTCTGAGCAAAGGGGCGGGCTACTGCGTGTTGAAGGACCGGCACGTCATTAGCGCCTGTTTTTCCTGCTGTGTGAACGGCCAAGATCATGAGATTAGCGTAGAAACCTACCATGACGAGGACATGAATAAAGGTTTCGCTTCGTTGGCGAGCGCCGCATATTTGGAGCATTGCGTCGCTCACGGGTTACACCCGCATTGGTCGGCGCTCGAGACGAATAAGGAGTCCCTTCGATTAGGGGCGAAGCTGGGATTCGAGTTCGCATACAAGCGAAAGACTTTTGAATTTGAATTTTAGATAAACAATAACTTGGCCGTTTGCTTGCAGATAATAAGAAAGAATGGGTTGATGAAATCGTGTTTCACGTATACGGATGGTTGATTGGGATATCGGCTCTGATGGTACAATTTTTCTTATCGAGAAGGAAGAGCGTTTACTGGGGGGCCATCTTGCCTATTTTGTATATCGTTTTCATACTTATCTGGCTGCCCGAAAGGTATGGCAAGGACATCACATTTTGTACGAAAATGTCTCTATGCACGAAGTAGCAAGATATGGGTCTTTGCACCGGAGTAGAAGGTTTCTGTAAAATGGCACAAAAAGCCCCCCTACAAGTCAATTTTACCAACTAATGGGAAATATAGGGGTTATCCGGTGTCTCCTAGCTCTTGAATGTCCACTTTGTAGCCTAACTGTTGAATTTTTCGTATCCAGAAGTCGACGTCTTTCTCTTTTTTCGGTAAATAATCCGGCCCCAGTTCCTCATAGGGGACACCGGTGAGCAGCATAATAAAGATGATTCGTAGTAACAGGTGAGCCAGCGCCATGTTTGCTTTTTTCGGCCCTCGTCGTTTGACCAGCCGGTAATAAAAAGCGGACAATCTCGTGTTTTTTGTTTTGGTAGCGGCCCAGGCTGCCTGACAAAGCACGGACTTTAGACCTTTATTCCCTTTACGGGTTCTCGTGCTCTTTTTTTTCCTGCGCTTTCGTTATTGCCTGGACTCAATCCTCCCCAAGAGGCGAGGTGCCCTTCCGAAGGAAAGACCGACATGTCGGGTCCAATTTCCGCAAGGATGCTCGCCGCGGCATCCTTATCAATCCCCGGTATGGTATCGAGCAGTTCGATTTCCTTCTGGTAAGGGTTCAGCAGTTCTTCGATCTCAGCTTCCAAAGCTGCAATTTCTTTTTCCAAATACTCTAGATGGTCGTAATGCCTGCGGATCATCTTGCGATGGTGGGCCCGCACTCGTCCGTTCAAGGCGTCAACCAACTGCGGTACTTTTTTCTTGACTTGGGTTTTGACCATAGTTTTCACGTCTTCCGGTGACAGAACAACGCCGTTCATAACTGATTCCAGTAAAGCGCGACCTGAAACACCAAATACATCGCTGATATAGGTGGTCAACTTGATGTTCCCGTCTTGAAGAATTTTGTGGATACGGTTCTTTTCCGCTGTCGCGTCGTTGACTAGCTTCCGGCGATACCGGGTGAGATCACGCAAATCCCTGATATCTTCTGGTGGCACGAAGCTGGCTTCTATCAACCCGCAACGTAGCAATTGTGCGATCCAGACGGCGTCTTTCATGTCTGTTTTTTTGCCCGGCACATTCTTGATCCGCTGCGGATTGGCCAAGATAAGTTCGAACGAGTCTTCCAGCAGGTTCCATACGGGCTTCCAATAAACGCCGGTACTCTCCATCGCGACATGCGTACATTTCTGTTCCAACAGCCAATCATGGAGTTTTAGCAATTCCTTGGTCGTTGTTCCAAACGTTTTGATTTCTTGCTGTGGTTTCTTGTTGAGTGGCCCTGCCAGTACACAGGCGACGACCGTTTCCTGATGCACATCCAACCCTGCGCACCGTTCCAAAATCGCATCCATTCCAGCTTCACTTCCTTGCTTTTGGATTCAGCAGAACATGCAGCAACGAGAAGTGTACTTTTGTACACGTGCTCAGGGCAACAATCGGCGGTGCTCAAAGCTGCAATAGGCCCGTTTTCTGTACGGGATGTGACTCACCAAAAAAAATTCGACCTTTGATCTGCCTATCTTTATTTGCTCAGAAGAACTTCAAAATTACAAGTCCCCATTTTCATCCATCGTGGTGGCCGTCAGGCCGTGGGGGTTTT
>NZ_LDIG01000263.1 GCF_015845845.1 Paenibacillus dendritiformis | reverse complement strand
GCGAAGCAGAAGGGTGCTCGATCCGTGACATCGCCAGACAGATGGGCATTCACTGGAGAACCGCGAAGAAGTACGCAGATCAATCCAACTGGAACGAATCGATTGGTAAAAGAAAGAGTAAAAGCCCAGTTATGGGGCCGTATATGGAGATCGTGGACACATGGCTGGAGGAAGATCGCCTGCTTCCCCGGAAACAGCGGCATACCGGGATACGGATCTACCAGCGGCTGAGAGATGAACACCAGTTTACAGGCGGACAACGAACCGTTTTGGCCTATGTCCGGAAGCGAAAAAACGAAATGGAGCTCGAACGCGCTAAAACCTACGAGCGGTTGGAGCATCCACCGGGAGAAGCACAGGTGGATTTTACGACCATGCAGGTCAGTCGAGCGCAGCAGCTACTCACCTACAAGTTGCTGGTGATCTCCTTTCCGTACAGTAATGCTGCATTTGTATACCCGACACCGGCTGAGAATCAGGAATGCTTTTTAGAAGCGATGAAGCAATGTTTCGAGCAGATGGGAGGCGTCCAGCGGATCTGGTTCGACAATCTGTCAGCAGCGGTGGTCCACATTGAAAAGCAAGGGGAAAGGCAGCTTACCGAAGGATTTCAGCGCTTCTGTGCTCACTACCGGTTTGAAGCTGTATTTTGTAACCCATACCGTGGGCATGAAAAAGGGAGTGTGGAGAATAAATGCGGATATGCCAAGCGCAATTGGGCCGTTCCCATTCCGGTTTATGAGAGCCATGAACAGCTCGTTTCTTATTTCACAGAGCAGGCCCGACAAGATCAAGAGCGCTCACATTACACCAAAAAAATGCGGATCGCCGATCTATGGGAAACGGATCGCGACCATCTGCTCACCCTGCCGGAAAGCGGATTTGAAGCCTTTCGCATGAGCGCCGCAGTCGTCAACAAGTACGGAGAGATCCGGGCAGACGAGACGACGATCCCGTTGCTGGGCTTAGTTCAGCCAGGAAATGAAGTGCTCATTCAGACGTTCTGGGATCGCTTGGTCATCCTAAACAGCCAGCACCACCCCATACGGGAAGTGCCTCGTCCATATACAGGCCAAACGGCAGAAATTCCGTGGCCACAGGTGTTTACGAATCTTTTGCGGAAACCACGCAGCGTCATGAATTCCCAGTTTATTCGCATGCTGCCGGATACCATACAGCAGTATGTCCGGGTGAACGAACTGGAGTTGCGCAAGGAGCGTTTGCAAGCACTGACCCACTGGTGCGGTGTATATCGTATGGAACAAATACAGGAAGTCCTGGAGCAGGAGGGCTGTGAAGCAACGGTAGCTTGTCTCACAGCGGCGCTGGGCGTGAAACAAGGGGACCGAGACCTCCCGGCCGCCTGGCACGAAACGCTGTCTCCTCCGGGAACACAGAAAAGTGGATTGCTTGGGCGCTATGACCAACTGATGGGGGTGAGCTAGGATGAGAACAGAACTCGCGGATTTGTGCCGGCAACTTCGGCTGGCTCATGTGGTGGAATACGTCGCGCTTCAGCAGGACGAACAAGTGAGCATGCTGGTGGAACAACTTCTGACCGCCGAACTCGATGGCCGGCGCCGCGCCAAACTGGGAAAGCTCGTACAGCAGGCGGGATTCCCCCATATTAAAACGTTCGAAGGCTATGTCTACGAACATATTTCGTTTCCAAGCGGAAGCAGTCCGGACAGGCTTCGGGAGTTAGAATGGCTAGAGCGCAAAGAGAATTTGCTGCTGATGGGCGCTGTAGGAACCGGGAAGACTCATATGGCGACGGCTTTAGGGGTAGAGGCCTGCAGACGAGGCAAAACCGTGCAATTCTACC
>NZ_LDIG01000262.1 GCF_015845845.1 Paenibacillus dendritiformis | reverse complement strand
TGGTCCTTGTAATTTGAAGCTTCTCTATATGCTGAGGCTGAAAGGAACCGTAGAAACGCAGACTTTCATACCCGATTCCGTTATGTACTACACTCAAGTGAGTTCATGTCTCCTTCCGGCTCTCGAAACTTGACGGCTTGGAAACAGAACCTTAATCCAACTCCTACCCGTCATTTTCGATTTGGATATGACCACAATATAGACACTGTAGGGTGCAGTTCTGCGTCAAGGCAGGCTGCCCCTCGATCTTCACATCACTTTTCCCGTTCAGCCATGGCATAGTCAGCACCGGAACACACGGAGCCTTCTTCACGCCATAGATGTCTACCATCTCACTGGCCTGTACGGCTGGATTGAGCAGACTGGAGCAATTTCCAAAAGACTCAATGTTCACCCCCGGCACGTAATCTCCAATATTCAATTGTGCTTTGTTTTTTATGTAGACGCCATGGCTAAATGGCCTTTTCAAACGGGTAGGCTGCGTACCATAACTACAGCTTAAGATCGCTCCTGCCACGACATAGCTTTTTTTCGCGCCGCTTCCCAGTCTTACCTGCGTATTTTCCACCTTACTCTATCCTCCTTCATGTCTCCATCTCGACTCTTTGTACTCGAATGCCGGTAAAGAATCGCCGTAGCAAGCTTTCCGCCACAGCCAAATGGATATAGATATGAGGTTCGATAAGCCCCTTAATCCGAAAAACAGGCGACGCCACCTCCCCCGGTCTCAGTACCAAACGCTTCAATGTCTGATTGGGGTACCATTCCGTCTGTGCGGACAAACAGTCCTCCATCGGCGGACGAAGCAACCAGTATACATCCTGTCTGGCCTGCTGGAAATCGGTAAGGATGGCCGCTCTCCATTCCAGCCCCGGCATATATTTCTCCAATAATGCTTTCATTCGCTCCGACACCAGCGGCAGAGGAAATTCCAAAAAATCCGGGTACACCGTGTGTGAATCGGAATGTACAGCTAGAAAAAGAGAAGCCTCCTGTTGTTTCTGTCCCTGGGTCTCCGTCAGGATATCTGTTACTTGCAAAGGAGACATCGCAGCAGGCTCCACCCGATTCTTTACCCGCTCGTCTACCATCAGCCGAAAATATCTCAATGCAGCCACTCCCTTTTCCTAACGGCATCCCTTACCTGTGCAGGCTCAGAAGACGGCTCTCCATCTGGAAGCGAAGTCTCCATAGCTGCCCAGTCCAATCCAATGGCTTCTCTACGCTGTGCATCCGTAAACATGACTCCGTGTACATTGGCTCCCGTAAAATCAGCCCCGCTCAAACAAGCGCCTTCAAAAGATGCACCGGATACATCTGCTCCGGCAAAGCAGGCATCCGTCAGATTCGCTCCGTTCCAAGTCGCTCGATGCAGTAACGCGTTTTGAAATACGGCTCCGCGCAGCTGTGCATCTTTAAAACGGGCCTCCTGCAAGCTCGCCCCTGTGAAATCCACGCCAACAAAACCCAGTGGCTCCCAATCTAAAGAAGCGCCTGGTCCGTATCCGGCGTTACCCATAACAGCATCGAATATCGCCCCTTTCATCGAGCATCCGCTAAAATCGGCTCCATAAAGCAAGCTGTAGGTCAAGTCGATTCCATTCAACTGGCTTTCCTGCCATACCGTTCCTACTAAAACACAGCCATGCAAGCGACTGCGCTCCATCTCAATCTGCCGAAAAGCCGTATAGCGAAAATCCAGCAGGCTGTAATCTCCATCTGACAGTTGAACTTGGGTCAACGCTTGATAGCTGTACGCATATTCTTCTTTTTCCTCCAGCCATGACCGAATCTCACTTGCCTCCATGGCTCTGCGATCCTCGCGATACACCGATACGCTGTGATCCATGTATTCTCCCACACGAATCTCGAACATCTCTTCCCGCTCCAGCTCTTGAAACTCCGGCAAGCACACGGCCTGTTTCATCGCTAGGCGCATCATATTTACAATAAGTGCATGAACATGTTCTGCCGCCTCCAGCATGGCATGCTCCCATTCAAGCTCTGATAGGGACACATACTGCTTCTCTGCCTCCCTTCGCAATTGCTGCTGCAAATCGGCCCAATAGGCATAGGACCAGCCTGTATCCCATTCAAATCGGATCGGCTCAGGATCAAGCATCCATAGAGCATCCGAAGCCTCTACAAGATAAGCAGGTCGCTCCTCCAGCCATGTGGTACGCAGCATGGAGTATGTGATATAACCGATCTTTCCTTTTCTTCCTTGAATCTGCTCGTGCCGAATATCCCGGCAATACCCCCGAAAATCTTCGACACAGGCCTTTATCCGTTGCTCTTGTACCGCCTTGAACTTC
>NZ_LDIG01000261.1 GCF_015845845.1 Paenibacillus dendritiformis | reverse complement strand
GGTGAATATATCGGCGGGCGGCAACCTGAGCTTGTCCGCCGGGAAAAAGATGAGTTTGTCCGCAGGCAGCGAGCTGCGTATGGAGTGCAAAGGCAGTCATATTCAATTGAGCGGGTCAGCGGATATAAAGGGCAGTGAAGTCAAGTCGAACTAGGCTGTTTATGGTGCGGCAGCAGGATAGCTGCAGGATAGCGGCAGCAGGATGATAGAACCTGGGAAGAACTTCAGGTCGTGGAGGAATGCACAAATGGAGGAGACTAACGAAGAGCTAAATCCCCAGCAGCAAGCCCAAGCCGTCTTGAAGCAGGCGTGGTTTCTGATCCGTAGAGATTGGGCATGGAAGTTCAAGGCGGTACAAGAGCAACGGATAAAGGCCTGTGTCGAAGATTTTCGGGGGTATTGCCGGGATATTCGGCACGAGCAGATTCAAGGAAGAAAAGGAAAGATCGGTTATATCACATACTCCATGCTGCGTACCACATGGCTGGAGGAGCGACCTGCTTATCTTGTAGAGGCTTCGGATGCTCTATGGATGCTTGATCCTGAGCCGATCCGATTTGAATGGGATACAGGCTGGTCCTATGCCTATTGGGCCGATTTGCAGCAGCAATTGCGAAGGGAGGCAGAGAAGCAGTATGTGTCCCTATCAGAGCTTGAATGGGAGCATGCCATGCTGGAGGCGGCAGAACATGTTCATGCACTTATTGTAAATATGATGCGCCTAGCGATGAAACAGGCCGTGTGCTTGCCGGAGTTTCAAGAGCTGGAGCGGGAAGAGATGTTCGAGATTCGTGTGGGAGAATACATGGATCACAGCGTATCGGTGTATCGCGAGGATCGCAGAGCCATGGAGGCAAGTGAGATTCGGTCATGGCTGGAGGAAAAAGAAGAATATGCGTACAGCTATCAAGCGTTGACCCAAGTTCAACTGTCAGATGGAGATTACAGCCTGCTGGATTTTCGCTATACGGCTTTTCGGCAGATTGAGATGGAGCGCAGTCGCTTGCATGGCTGTGTTTTAGTAGGAACGGTATGGCAGGAAAGCCAGTTGAATGGAATCGACTTGACCTACAGCTTGCTTTATGGAGCCGATTTTAGCGGATGCTCGATGAAAGGGGCGATATTCGATGCTGTTATGGGTAACGCCGGATACGGACCAGGCGCTTCTTTAGATTGGGAGCCACTGGGTTTTGTTGGCGTGGATTTCACAGGGGCGAGCTTGCAGGAGGCCCGTTTTAAAGATGCACAGCTGCGCGGAGCCGTATTTCAAAACGCGTTACTGCATCGAGCGACTT
>NZ_LDIG01000260.1 GCF_015845845.1 Paenibacillus dendritiformis | reverse complement strand
GGTACAGAACTTGACGTGTTGTCGCTTAAAGGTCAATCGTTTTGGCAGAGTGTTCAACAAATTATGAATTTTGCGCATGATTTACTGGATGATGTTAGGGGACGAGAAGAAGGGAGAAATCAACTTGTTTCCGATATGGACTCTTTGACACAAAGAATGAAAGAAAGCCCGATTGTCGGAATGAAGGCCAAGCTGTTTCGAGTGTAAATTGTGGACACTAAAAGTCTGAAGAGTTTATTCAAAGGCTAATTCCTCGCATGTTTTCGGCATGCTTGAGGAATTGGCCCTTTTTATTATCAAAAATGAGGAGGCTTTCTTATGAGTGCTATTTTAAAAAATGCGGTTGCGGTTCCATCCGGCCAAGGAAATGCTATCGGTTTTTTGACTTGGAGTTCATTATCAAGCATGCTGATCACTCCCGATGAGCTTAAACAAAAACTTGTTGATTCCGGGTTAGGCGCTGGCTGGATGCCGAAAGACATTCGACTTCCAGATGCATTTAGAAGAGCTACTAGTGAAAAGTTCAGACGGGAAATGTCGCCGGGAGTGTATGAGAACTACATGTTTCGTGAGGTGGCATCTACCAGCTCTTTTGTACAGCGCAACTTGGTTTGTGAAACTAAAGATACGAAAGGTCGAAGATTAAATTACATTCCCGATGCCGGAGCACTGGTATTAGATCGTAAAGCAGGGAAAGTAGAGACAAGCTATGTTTCATCACTGGCGCAGCAGTTAGTCAATAATGCCGCCATACAATTTGAGATTTATCGAAACAATTACGGCTCTACTACACTGCGTACCCTAATTACCAGCGTCTTGAAGAGTATGTCTCCTACTCCGGTAAGACCATCTGGAGGCGTCTATTTCGTCCCAGCGCAATTTGAAGGGAATTTGGATGCTTTGATTCGCTTTATCACTTCCCTTGAAAAGGGAGAGGCAGAGAAGGTTCCTGTAATGAACACCATGGATATGAAAAATATGGTTACAAGAAAGCTTTTGGATCATCTGCGCGGAACTCTTCAAGCTTGTGAGAATGGGGTAGCCAATCAGCTTAAGAAAAATGAGCTAAAGGCAATATTGGAAGACGCTAAAAATGTGGTTTCCAATTATAAAGAATATGAGGCTATTGTTACTGGTGATTTAAAAGAGATGGAAACTTGTGTAACACTTATACGCGAAAAAATTGCAGTCGCCTTGGTGAATATGGCGGATTAAAAAATTCGTTATCGTAAAGGTAACAGAAAGGAAAAACTCATGAAAGGACAAGCCTATTTACAGCATTGGCCTCTGATCAGGCAGGTACTCCAAGATCATATTGATTTGGAAAAGGTTCGATACAGTCAGCATGCAGGGGAGCGTATGGAAGAACGGGGAATTACCAAGAAAATGGTAGAATCCATTTTGTATCATAACAATCCTTCAGAAATGCATGAAGCCAAGAAATATCCCTTTGGAGAACAACCTTATACTAATGCTGATCCGGTATTAACCGTAGTCGGAAAATACGAGAATCGAAAACTGGCAGTTGGATTAGCTATAAAGAAAAGGAATCAGGGTATACTTTTTGCTGTAGTAACTGCCATGTTTCCTGAACATGGACGGCATGTACAGTAATCAAAGAATGTTTTACCTCTTGGTTTTGGTGTATAATATCCATATACCAAAACGGGCGGTGAGATTAAAATTGAAAGGAAAAAAGGACATGATTATTAATAATGTCAAAACACAAAATTTCCCCTATGAAGTGATTGATGGGGAAGAACACTATCCTTTACATTCTGCCGCAGTGGTTGAAAGTATTGCTGATCAGATCCCGGATGCGGTTAAACCTTCCGTTACTATTGATTACGATCAGATTCCAGCTTCGTATTTTGAGAAAGTGAAGGCAGAATTGGGACTCCGCTCAGTAGATCCGGAAGAAGCTTTGCAGCATGAACGTAAACTGTTGACAACTTTGGACCAAGAGGGCGCTTTTTCAAATTAACAGGTAAAAACTAATTAAAATGAAGAGCTGATGACTTCCAAACGGGGAGCTTCGGCTCTTTTTTTATTTTAAAAAAGCGGAGGGATTTATTTGAAAATTAAAGATATTCAAAATGAATTGTCAGTACAATATGCAGAACGTGAAGAAGTCATTGAAGGATTGATGGTGGCCATGATCGCTCGTCAGCATGCTTTACTGATCGGCCCCCCTGGAACTGGTAAGTCCGCTCTTGTATCTGATCTTACAAAAAGAATTACCGGGGCTAATTACTTTCAATGGTTGCTTACTCGTTTCAGCACCCCAGAGGAGCTGTTTGGGCCGGTATCCTTAAAAGAACTGGAGCATGGCGTTTATAAGCGAAATACATCCGGGAAGTTACCGGAAGCGCACACATCGTTCCTTGACGAAATTTTCAAGGCCAATAGTGCAATTTTGAACGCACTCCTAACGCTCATCAATGAACGGATTTTTTACAATGATGGGGCGCCGGTTTCTGCTCCATTGATGTGCCTAATTGGTTCTTCAAACGAGTATCCGGAAGAAGGGGAAGGGCTTGAGGCTTTATTTGACCGCTTCCTTTTACGATATGAAGTGGATTACATTGGAGAGGATCAATCGTTCATTGCCATGTTGAAAGGTTCTCCATCTTCTTCAACAAGTATGAGTCTGGAAGAACTGTTTGAGCTTCAATTTTTCAGCGATACGGTTACGATTCCTAATGAAGTTTACGGTGCGCTGAGTAAAATCAGACGGGAGCTAATGGATGAGGGAATCCGGCCTTCAGATCGCCGTTTTAAGCAAGCCTTGTCCGTTGTTCGTGCTAAAGCGGTACTGGCCGGCCGAGATCAGGCTATCTTGGAAGACCTCATGATTCTTAAACATAGCCTGTGGGAAAAGCCAGAGCAGCGTGATAAGGTGGTGAAGATTGTACGTAATCATGCCCAAGATGGTGTGAAGACGCGCGTGGAAGAGATTGAAGCTGAAGCAGCGGAGATTCTAAATAACCTCAATCAATCTAACAACTCTACGGATGTGGCTGTTGAGAGTACGAAAAAGCTCAAGACCTTGGTCGGTGAGCTTAAAAATCTCCAGAAGGATAATCCGAACCGGCCAGAAGTTGAGCAAGCCATTGCTCTTGTTCAGAAGTCATTAACCGATATTGCATCCCAAGTGTTGGGAGTGTAGCAGATGAAGGAGCCGATGAATTCCGTTTTAAATACAGATTCATATGATCGTAGACGTTTTGGGCAGCTCTTGGAAATGTCCGAAAAGCTCAAGAAGGTTGGAGCAGAGGGGAACGAGATATTCCCCTCTTTTCAGCCATTAATGGGCGATATATGGGCTGGTTTATTCAAAATGAAGCCTGAATTGTTGGAACAAGTTCCTGATGAATTAGGAATAAATCATCAGCTAATGGAGAAGGTCATGACAGATGAAGGCTATCAGGGGTTTCGTGAATTTACCCGTCTGGATGATCTGGCAGCGGCTCTTGGTACAACAAAATATAGCGAGACGGTTCTTGGTTGGGTGAAGGAACAAGCACAGAGGGATCAAGAATTTGCTGAAGCATTACAAAACTTGATGAATGGAGAACAGGGTGCTTCGCAGCAGGCAGCAGAGGTTTTGTCCGCAGCCCTGAACCAGAAAGGAAACTCTCTATCTCGAATGTTGTCTCAAGCTGCACAGGAAGCCGTAGAAGCCAAAGAGAATGTGAAGTCTCTCTTGGGTGGAATAAAGGCGGGAAGTGGAGATAGTGAACTGAAAAAGGTTCCATTAAAGGATCAATTGCTTCTGGCTGAAAAATTGAGTCACGATAAGAAATTGAAAGAGATTGCAACATGGGCTGGTCGTATGAAGGTAATCGCCAATCGTAAGCAGCGTTCCAAGCATAAGGATGCGATCAACCGTAACGGTGTCCGGCAGGGCAATGATGTAGAGCAGCTATTGCCGATGGAACTTGGCAGTTATGCCAGCCCTATGACCAAAATGGATTTCTTACGCCGATATGTGGAGGGCCAAACGCTTCAGTACGATACAAAGGGGCCTGAACAGCTTGGTAAGGGGCCGATTGTTCTATGCTTGGATCAATCGGGAAGTATGGCAAATCAAGATCCGATTTCAAAAGGCTTTGCTCTTGCACTGATGAGCATTGCACGAAAGCAAAGAAGAGATTTTGCATGGATTCCCTTTTCTTCGCATGCTGCTGCTCCCTTGATCTATGAGAGAGGGAAGATTGACGTTCAGGATATGATTCAGCTTGCAACTGTCTTTTTGGGTGGAGGGACAAGTTTTGTACCTCCGTTGAAAAAAGCTGCCGAAGTGATTAAGCGGAGCCGTTTCAGCCAAGCGGACATTATTTTTGTAACAGACGGCGAAGCTCATATGAATGAACGATTTCTAAATAGCTGGAACGAGTTAAAGGAGAAGAAGGGCTTTTCAGTGCTTTCTTTGTTACTCGGTACGGAGTCTATAGAAGGAGTAGAGGGGTTCTCGGACCGAATTGTAAAAGCTTCTTCATTCGAGGATGAATCAGTGTATCAAGCTTTTGAAATATAAAACAAGGAGCAGGGCAGCTATTTACTGTCCTGCTCTTTAATTTTGGGAGGACTATTTAATGAAAAGATCAAGTATTCAACGCACAACAAAAAACCTTTTAAACATGAGAGATCGTATTCGCTTTGATCTGCCATTTCAGCGTAACAGCGTATGGAAAAATGATCGCCGTTCGTATCTTGTCGATTCAGTCATTCGGGATCGCTACATTCCAAACATCCTTGTTTGGGATAACGGAGACGGATACATCTGGGTCATTGATGGCCGGCAGCGTTGGGAGTCTATTTTCTTCTTCCACGATGGACAATACAAATTGAGCAAGGGAACAGCGGATTTCAATGGAGAATGCATTGCTGGAAAGCGATATGAAGAATTGTCTTCGGAAACACAATTTGAATTCCTGACGTACAATTTCACGGTGACAGAGTTTCGCGAATGCACTTTTGAAGAGGTAGAGGAAATGTTCTATCGGGTGAATCAGTCGGTTCCACTGACTTCCACTGAGAAGACCAGAGTCAAGGTAAGTCATGCTGTGCGGGAAACAGTCCAGGAAATCGGTCAAAGCTTGTTTTTTGAAAAAATTGCATTTACAAAAACAGATCTTAACCGCTATGTAGATGAGCGATTGATTTGGCAGTTCATTGCTTCAGCAATGAATCAAGATATTGATTTTGGGGGAGCAAGTTTAAATCGATTTATCTCCAGCTTGGACGAAGTACCGGCTACTACAGTAGAGATTGTAGAGAACAAAATTGAGTTTATGGATGCAGCGTTTCGCAATTGGGATAAAAAACAACGAAAAGCTTTAAAGAAGGTTCATGTCGCCAGCTTGTTTCAAGTTGTGGATTTTGCGCTCGAAAATGGCTGGACAGAAGATAAGTTTGGGTATTGGGCAAACTCTTTCCTGATTGAACGGTACTCACCTGATAGCCCTTATGGTCAATTATGTCAAAAAGGGGCAACGAGTAAGCAGTTTATTGCGAACCGAGTTGATTATATGGTTAAAGATATGGAGCAATTTTCGTGTTAGGATCTTGATTCTAACGAAGGTACAGGGTCAGTTTTGTATTGTCTTCTTTAGTTTGTGAGTTCATTTTCTGGATAGAAGGGTAAGAAAGGGGCCGCAGCGTTGCTGTACGGCCCTATTTTTTTTAAAAGGTGGGAGGGGGGATGATAGATGAAATGGATTCCGATTTGAATGGTTATCCCGCTGGAAATGGTAGCTTCATCGGGATGGATACGCATAGTTGGCGCCCGGATTGTAACTCAACGATTAGGCAAGGAGTACGGTGATATCGTGCTGTATCACAGTCGGCACTATGCGAGGCTCCGTAGGCAAACACCAGTAAACTATGTTGGGCCGATAAACTGTCCATTTTGTACGATCCGAAATGGTTCTACCTTTTCCGTGCGAAGCAAACGGGAGAGATCAAAGAGTATCGTTTAAATAGTAAGGACATATTTGGCTTAGAGCGATCGGATGGTGAATGGTTTGATTGGCTCCGGGGAGAATTTGTAAAACTGGAAGAGATGAAGAGGGAAAATGATGTGTTTTTGAAAAACAGGGACGGAGGGGATAGTCATGCATAAAAGTATTTTTGAAGTAGATGTTGATTTTCTAAGCGAAATTATAAATAATGCTATAAAGAAAGCTTTTGATAACTTAAAAGTTAAAAATGAGTTACCTTTATTATTAACAAGAACACAATTGATGGAACTGCTGGATATCGGGAGTACCAAAGCTTCGGAGCTTTTAAACCGCGAAGATTTTCCGGTAATCCGAGAGTTTGGGCACCCAAGGGTTCCAACTCATTTGTTTATGATTTGGATTGAAGAGCATACGGAATGGGTACGAGAAAATACAGGGAATAAATCAATAATCAAAGTGTAGGGGTTGAATAAATTACGTTAAAAAATCACAAAAAGATCACGTTTTTTACGGAAGAAGACGAAGAAACACGAAAATTAATCTTTCAAATAATCCAGAAATGCTTGAGATATAAGTAAATTTGGCTAGTTACGAAATCTTACGAAAGTCGAGATGATATCATGTGGATGATGGGAATCGACCTGGGCACGACGAACCGCAAGGTCGGCTTATACGAAGATAACGGGCGGCTTGTCGCCAAGACGAGCCGCCCGACCATGACGGAGGACAGCGGGGAAGGCTATGTCGTCTATCAGCCGGAGGCGATGTGGAACGACATCGCCGCGATGATTCGCCAGCTGACGGACGCGCATCCGGACAAGCCGGTGTCCTACATCGGCATCACGAGCATGGCGGAGAGCGGCCTGCTCGTCCACCGCCGCACCGGGGAGGTGCAATCCCCGCTGCTGCCATGGTTCGAGACCTGCTCGGCGCCGCAAGCGGAGCGCATCCGGAAGGAGGGCACCCCGCTGGAGCTGTTCCAGCGGACCGGGCTGCATCTGTCGTTCAAGCATGGTCTCGCGAAGCTGCTCTGGCTCCAGGACCGGGATCCGGCGATGCTGCGGGACGCGGTGTGGCTGTCCGTCTCCGGTTATGTCGCTTACCGGTTGACCGGGGCGATGGCCTTCGATCCGTCGCTCGCCACGCGCACCTTCGCCTACGATATGCGGCAGCACGGCTGGGATGAGCCTTGGATCCGCGGCTTCGGCCTCGATCCGGCCATCTTCCCCGACGTGCTGCCGAGCGGCGCGACGCTCGGGACGGTCCATCCGGAGCTGGCGGACCGGCTCGGGCTGAGCGGCGGCACGAAGGTCGCCATCGGCGGGCATGACCATGTCTGCGCGGCGCTGGCGGTGGGGGCCATCGAGCCGGGAGATGTGTATGTCTCGATGGGGACGGCCGAGACGCTTGTCGGCACGATGGCGATGCAGCCGCTCGGCCAGGCTGAGTTCGAGACCGGCCTCTCGTACGGCTATCACGTCGTGCCGGGCTGCGGCTTCTGGATGGGCGGCAACGCCTCCTCCGGCGGGGCGGTCGAATGGATTCGCCGCCTGCTGGCCGATGAGGCGCTTGCCTATGAGCAGATTCAGGAGCTGACCGCCGGCATCAACGACGGGCCGGGCGAGGTGATGTTCTTCCCGTATTTGTCGGGCAGCGGCGCGCCGCATCCGAATTCGAAGACGCGGGCCGCCTTCATCGGCCTGGAGAAATCGCACGGCAAGGCGGAGCTGCTGCGGGCGGTGCTGGAAGGGACAGCCTATCAGCTCGAAATGATTCGGCAGAGCGCCGAGCGTACATCCGCTCATCCGATACGGCGAATGAACGCGGTCGGCGGCGGCACGCAGTTGGCCGCCTGGCTGCAGATGAAGGCGGATATCGCGAACAGCACGCTTCTCGTGCCGCCGATTGAGGAAGCGACGATGCTGGGGGCGGCCTGCGCGGCAGCGCTCGGCGGGGGGCACTTCGGGAGCGCGGCCGAGGTGCGCCAGGCGCTGCAGAGCCGCGGCGTACAGGCCTATGAGCCGGACGCGGAGCGGCATGAGCGGTACCGCCAGGCCTATGAAGAGCTGTACGTGCCGATGGCGGCGCATTTGCGCGGTCTGAAGAAATAATGCAAGGTGGAACGAGAGCCGCAGCCGCGGGCGTTGTTTTTTGCGGGCTGCGGCGTTTTTGCGCGCGAGCGGGGTGTGCGCGTAGACAACCCTTTACGGCATTCTCCCCTTCGGTCAGGCAAGATGGGAAAGGGCTGCTGCTCTTTGCGTCACTCTCCCCTCTGGTCAGGGACCGCGAATGAGGGACGGCCGAAGGCTGTCCAAAGGATTCCTGACGGAGCGGGAGATTGAGGATAGGCCGCGGGAAAGGCAAGTCAAGCAGGCCTGGAGACATGGTGGCAGGAACAAGCGAACCGGCGGGCTTACACGGCTTGTCTCTGCAAGCATTGACGGGGCCTATCCCCGCGAGCCGCTGCCGGAGCCTCCCGGCGGAGAGAACTTGGACCGGTACGCCGTTGGCGATTGGTCATAGAAGCGGCGGAACTGCCGGGAAAAATAAAGCGCATCCGGGATGCCGACGGAGGCGGCGATCTGTTCGATGGTCAGATCCGAGCGCTCGCGCAGGAGCTGGCGCCCTTTGTCAATCCGCAGCTTCAGCAGGTAGGTGACCGGCGTCATCTCGGTCACGCGCTTGAAGATGCGGGACAGATACGCCCGGCTGTAGCCGAGGCTGTCCGCGATCTGCTCGATGGACAGCGGATAGGCGTATTGGGTGGACATCATGTGAATCATCTGCCGGACGGTGTGCTCGATCTCGGACTCGGGCTTCAGCCGCTGCCCGGCTTCCGGTTCGGCCTGGCGTTCCGCATAATCGGACAGGATGAGATGCAGGCAGCCGAGGGCCGTCAGATGGGCGGAGGACCGCCGCTGCTGGAACGCGGCGCGGATGCGCTCCATCCATTCCGGCGCCTCTGAGTCAGGCCCGGCATGAACAACCGGGCTCCCGGAGGCGAAGCCGGCGGCGCTCACCAGATCGGCCGCCCCTTCTCCCTGGAACGCAATCCAGCGGTAGTGCCAGGGCTTGTCTGTAGCGGAAGCATAGCTGACGAGGCGGTTCGGCGTGATGAGGAAGGCGTCGCCCGGTCCCAGCTCGCAGGTGACGCCCTCGCTCGTGAACGTTCCGTATCCGCCCATCACGTGATGAAGCAAATAGTAATCGACCAGCTTCGGGCCGAGCTTATGAGACGGCCGCGTCTGGCTCTCGCCGGAAAACAAGACATGAAGGCCCCGGCAGCCGGCCAGCATCGGATTGGAGGCAACGGCGTAGGTCTCTGGCGGGGCCGAGGCCGGTTGGCCCGGCTGTCCCGGGTCAGCATGGTCTGTCATGACATGTCCTCCTTCTTGTCGTTCACGCTAACCTTTTCGGCGGTGAAAACCGTTCTTTTTGAAACACGTATTACAAGCATTATATCATAGATTGTAATGAAGGTCATATTTATCCATATCATGCGCACATCATTATATTACATGGCCGCCTCGGATTGAGTATGCTTGTAGCAGAACGGCATACATGCGAAAAGCAAGGCAATCGAAAATAAATTGCAAATAATTGGAGGGGGTCATCGTCATGGATGCTCGGCAGTTGGCGGATCGTTTTGAGGAACAATATGGGTTCGGTCAAGAAGAGGTCCGTTTTTTCCATGCTCCAGGCCGCGTGAACTTAATCGGCGAGCATATTGATTATAACGGAGGGTATGTGCTTCCGGCAGCGCTGGAGTTCGGCACGACGCTATTGATTCGTCCGCGATCCGATCGCATGCTCCGGCTGTCTTCGACGAATTTTCCTTATCAGTTGACGGTGGCGGCCGACGAGACGGCAGATGCCAAGACCGGGGAATGGACCGATTATCCCGTCGGGGTGATCGTGGAGCTGGCGAAGTCGGGACGGGCGTTGAGCCGGGGCTACGATATTTTGGTCCATGGCGACATTCCGAACGGAGCGGGGTTGTCCTCCTCGGCATCGTTGGAGGTCGCCGCGGCCTATGCGCTGCTGACGCTGGAAGGCCATCCGATCGATCGGACGGATATCGCGAAGCTGTCCCAGCGGGCAGAGAACCGGTTCGTCGGCGTCAACTGCGGCATTATGGACCAGTTCGCCGTCGCGAACGGCAAGCGGGATCACGCCATTCTGCTTATGTGCGACACGCTTGAATTCAAGCATGTTCCGTTCCGGACGGAAGGCTACAAGCTTGTGATCGGCAATACGAACAAGCGGCGGGGGCTGGTCGATTCCAAATATAACGAACGCCGGGCTCAATGCGACGAGGCCGTGCGGGAGCTGAGGCAGGCGTTCCCTGATCTGGAGCTGCTCGCTCAACTGGACGCCGCGCATTATGAAGCGAACAAGCATCTCATTCGGGATGAGACGGTGCGCAAGCGGGCCGCGCATGTCATCGCGGAGAACGAGCGGGTGCTGCAGTCGGTGGAGGCGCTGCAGCGGCATGATCTGGAGCGGTTCGGCCGGCTTATGATCGCGTCGCATGAATCATTGCGCGATCTGTACGAGGTGAGCTGCGAGGAGCTGGATGTGATGGTCGAGGAGGCGCTTCGCATCGAAGGCACGGCCGGCGCGCGGATGACGGGGGCCGGATTCGGCGGCTGCACCGTCTCGCTCGTGAAGGAGAGCGACGTCTCTCGCTTCATCGAGCAGGTCGGGGAGGCGTATCAGCGGCGCACGGGCTTGACGGCGGAATTCTATGTATGCAGCGTCGGCGACGGCGTGAAGGAAAAAGACTGCGGCAACGAGCTTGCAGCGGAGGGGGAATAAGCAATGGCAGTACTGGTTACAGGCGGGGCCGGCTATATCGGCTCCCATACGGTGGCGGAATTGCTGGATCGCGGCGAAGAGGTGGTCGTCGTCGATTCGTTGGAGACGGGGCATGCGGACGCGCTTCTCGGCGGCACGCTCCATGTCGGGGATATCCGCGACAAGGCATTCCTGGAGGGCGTGTTCGGGCAGCATAAGTTCGATGCCGTCATTCATTTCGCCGCATACTCGCTCGTCGGAGAGAGCATGAGCCATCCGGCCAAATATTTTGACAACAATGTGCACGGCACGCAGGTGCTGCTGGAGGTCATGCAGCGGTTCGGCGTGAAGCGGATTGTCTTTTCCTCCACGGCCGCCACGTATGGCGAGCCGGAACGGACGCCAATCGAGGAGACCTTCGCTACGAATCCGACCAATGTGTACGGAGAGACGAAGCTGACGATGGAGCGAATGATGCGCTGGTTCGACCAGGTGCATGGCATCCGCTACGTCTCGCTGCGCTACTTCAATGCCGCCGGCGCGCACGAGAGCGGCCGCATTGGGGAAGACCACCAGCCGGAGACGCATCTCGTGCCGATTGTGCTGGAGACGGCCTTGGGCAAGCGCAGCGAGATCGCGGTCTTCGGCAGCGACTATCCGACGCAGGACGGCACATGTATTCGCGACTATATTCACGTCAGCGACTTGGCGGACGCGCATTTGCTTGCTGTCGACTATTTGCGCAAGGACGGGGCGAGCGAGATTTTTAATCTGGGCAGCGGCAACGGCTTCTCGGTTCTCGAGGTCATCCGGACCGCGGAGCGGGTGACTGGCCTGACGATTCCGACGGCGATGCGCGAACGCCGGGCAGGCGATCCGGCCGTCTTGATCGCTTCCGCCGACAAGGCGAAGGCCGTGCTCGGCTGGCAGCCGAAGCGGGACAATATGGAGAAGATTATCGAGAGCGCCTGGCGCTGGCATCAAGCCCATCCGGACGGATACGCCAAATAAGGGGGAGGACCATCATGGCGAACGAGAAACGAGCGGGAACGCAAGCATCAGGGCAGCCGGATGAAGCGCGCGCGGCGGCACGGCCGGATGGAGTGCGCGGGCCGCGGCGGATAGAGGCTTCCGGGCAGCGGGATGAAGCAAACTTGGCGGCACGGCCGACAGCTTCGGCACGGCCGGATGCGGCGCGTATGGCGGAGCTGATCGAGAAGCTGGTTCGCTACGCGCGGAACCGGAATATGATCGGAACGCTGGACATGCCGTATGCGCGCAATCAGTTGCTGGAGCTTTTCCGGTTAGATGAGCCATGTGAGGGATATCTGGCCCCGGAGTGGAGCGATGTTCCGGATGAGCCGCAGGAGCTGCTGGAGGCTCTGCTTGATGGGGCCGCCGCGAACGGGCTGCTGCCGGACAATACGACGACCTGGCGGGATCTGCTGGACGCCAAGGTGATGGGGCTGCTTATGCCGCGCCCGTCGGAGACGGAGGCCCGCTTCCGGACGCTGTGGGCGGAGCAGGGGATTGCCGCCGCGACGGACGACTTCTATGCCTTGAACAAGGACAGCAATTATATACGGATGGATCGGATTCGGAAAAATGAATATTGGCTGCATCCGAGCGAATTCGGCGAGATGGAGATGACGATCAATCTGTCCAAGCCGGAGAAGACCCCCCAGGAGATCGCCCAGGCCGGCCAGGCCGCGGCGGCCGATTATCCGCAATGTCTGCTGTGCGCGGACAATGTCGGCTATGCGGGCCGGGTCAATCATCCGGCGCGCCAAAATTTACGGATTATTCCGCTGGAATTGAACGAAGAAGCGTGGTTTTTCCAATACTCTCCTTATGTTTATTACAATGAGCACAGCATCGTATTTCGGAGAGAGCATGTGCCGATGAAGCTGACCCGGGACACGTTCGCGCGGCTGTTGGCGTTCACCGAGCAGTTCCCGCATTATTTCATCGGCTCGAACGCCGACCTTCCGATCGTGGGCGGATCGATTCTGAGCCATGATCATTTCCAGGCGGGGCGGCATACGTTCCCGATCGAGAAGGCGCCGACAGGGCAAGCGCATGTTCATGCGGCGCATCCGGGCGTTCGCGTCGGGGTGGTCGACTGGCCGATGTCCGTTCTCCGCCTGACGGCTGACGGGCGGGAAGCGCTGCTGAATGCGGCTGACGATCTATATCGGTTCTGGCAAGGTTACAGCGATGAGCAAGCCGGGATCCTCGCCAGCACGGAAGGTCCCGGCGGGCAGACGCGGCATAATACGGTTACGCCCATCGTCCGCCGCCGGGGGGAACGGTATGAGATGGATCTCGTGCTGCGCAATAACCGGACGGATGAGACGCATCCGGAAGGCATTTTTCATCCGCATCGCCATCTTCACCATATCAAAAAAGAAAATATCGGCCTCATTGAAGTCATGGGATTGGCTATTCTTCCCGGACGTCTGCTGGCGGAGACCGGAGCGATTGCCAGGCTGCTGGCCGGGCAGGAAGATTGGGGAGCGGTACGCGCAAGCTTGACGGATCAGGATCCGCTCAAGCCGCATGCCGCCTGGATTGACGAACTGGTCGAGCGGTATGGAACCCGGCTGGACGAAGCGGAGGCGAACCGGGTCATCCGCCATGATATCGGCTGCAAGTTCGTCGAAATTCTCGGCCATGCCGGGGTCTTCAAGCGGGATCGCGCGGGGCGCGAAGCTTGCGCCCGCTTCCTGGCGCAGGCCGGGTTCAAGGCGCAGGGCTGAACCGGCTCTGCGGCTGCGGGTTGGAACGGAGCGTGCGCCTCCGTGCGTGCCGGAAGATATGCGGATAGGTGCCAATTTATTGTCGAGAGATATGTAACAGGACAGGAGGTCCATCGATGACACAAGTGCAGATCGACGTCATTTCCCATGAGCGGTGGGGAGAGAGCTTGATGCTGGAGAACGGCATGTATACCGTTATCGTTCCGCTCGGCTTCGGCATCCGAATTATGCATCTGAGCCTTAAGGGCGGCGAAAACGTCTTTTTCGAGGATACGGAAGGAGCGGTCCTGCACCAGGGCGAGGAATTCGCGGCGCTGGGCGGGGAAGGCTGGAAGCTGCGCGGCGGGCATCGGCTGTGGGCAAGCCCGGAGGTGTACCCGCGCACGTATGGGCCGGATGACAAGCCGATTCAATATGTCCTTGCCGAGCGCGGCGTGAAGCTGCTCGCTCCCGTGGAGCCATGGACGCAGACGGCCAAGGAGATCGAGCTCGAATTCCGGGGCGATCGGATTGAGGTCGTCCACCGGATAACCAATCATGGGCCATGGCCGATTGAACTGGCGCCGTGGGCCCTGTCCGTCATGGTTCCGGGCGGAACCGCCATCGTGCCGCAGGCGAAGCGGGAGACCGGATTTCTCCCGAACCGGATCTTCGCGCTGTGGCCGTACACGAAGATGAATGACGAGCGTGTCGATTGGGGCGATGATGTCATTCAGGTCCGCCAATGCGCCGATATCGAGCAGGCGTTCAAATTCGGGACGCACAATGAGGAAGGCTGGGCGGCCTATGCCGTGAACGGCACCGTGTTCGAAAAAAGCTATGAACCGCAGCAAGAAGCCGTCTATCCCGACTTCGGATGCTCCTTCGAGCTGTATACGAACGATAAAATTTTGGAGCTGGAGACGTTGGGCCCGCTCGCGGCGTTGGCGCCCGGCGGACAGGCCGTTCACAAGGAGAGATGGAGGCTTGCTCCTTGCACGGATATCGAACAATATCTCAAAACGAAAAAGATAGAATTGAAATCTTAAAATTTCATTTTTTCACGGTCTCTGTCAAAAGACAACCCTGTCCTGAACGGCTCGAAGCCGCTGCGGGGCAGGGTTTTTGCCTGTTTATGGACGGCTGGCGACGATTTCGCGTCCGGCGATGGAAAGGGTTTCACAAGTAGGCGGGTTTATGTTATTAATAGAGAGGGACGAAAAAATGGAAAACCCTCTCATTGCGGCGAACTGCCGACGGGGGACGATTTTGACGTTCCGGGGGATGGTGCGCTGTCCGGCGGGGGTGGGAGGAATAGGGCCATTGCCTTGTCCGGACGCCTGTTGGGACAGGCTGCATAGGAACCCGCCAATAACGCAGCACTTTCAGGGAGTGTGGATAATGGCTAAATCGTTAGGATCGAGTACGAACATTATTATTCGCTTGGAAATCGACAAAAATGTGTGCACCTTCGCGCAAATTGCGGCCGCCATCGGCGAGAGCGGGGGCGATATCGTGGCCATCGACGTCATTCGCGGCACGCCGGTATCCACAGTCCGAGATATTACAGTCAACGTATATGACGGCAGTGTAGGCGATCGGGTCGTGCAGCGTCTGAAGCAGCTTCAAGGCGTGAAGATCGTGAACGTGTCCGATCAGACGTTCCTGCTTCACCTCGGCGGCAAGATCGAGATGCAGCCCAAGGTTCCGATCCGGAACCGCGACGACTTGTCCCGCGTCTATACGCCGGGCGTAGCCCGGGTATGCATGGCGATCCATGAAGATCCGTCCAGCGCATTCACGCTGACGATCAAGCGGGATACGGTGGCGGTCGTGTCCGACGGCACCGCGGTGCTCGGCCTGGGTGATATCGGCCCGATGGCGGCGATGCCGGTCATGGAAGGCAAGGCGATGCTGTTCAAGCAATTGGCGAACGTCGACGCGTTCCCGATCTGCCTGGACACGCAGGATACCGATGAGATCGTGCGGACGATTCAGGCGATTGCCCCGGCCTTCGGCGGCATTAATCTCGAGGACATCTCGGCGCCGCGCTGCTTCGAGATTGAGCGGCGGCTGAAGGAGAACCTCGATATTCCGGTCTTCCATGACGATCAGCATGGAACCGCTGTCGTCCTGCTCGCCGGCCTGCTTAATGCATTGAAAATTGTGGACAAGAAGCTGGAGGATTGCAAAATCGTCCTGTGCGGTATCGGCGCGGCGGGCATGGCCTGCACCGATATATTGCTCGCGGCGGGCGCGAAGAATATTATCGGCGTCGATCGCCACGGAGCGCTGGTCCGCGGCGTACAGTACGAGAACGAGGCATGGAACGGCTACGCCGCCAAGACGAATCCGAACGGGGAGCAGGGCGGCATTCAGGACGTCATCAAGGGGGCGGATGTGTTCATCGGCGTCTCGGGCCCTGGCGTGCTGAAGCGGGAGCATGTGGAGACGATGAACTCAGATCCCGTCATATTCGCGATGGCGAACCCGATGCCGGAGATCGATCCGGACGAGATCGAGGATATTGCCCGCATCATTGCCACGGGCCGTTCCGATTATCCGAACCAGATTAACAACGTGCTCTGCTTCCCGGGCCTGTTCCGCGGCCTGCTGGATTGCCGCGCGTCCAAAGTGACTTATAACATGAAGCTGGCGGCGGCCCAGGCGATCGCCGAGGTCGTCTCCGAAGAAGAACTGAATGAAATGTATATAATCCCGAGCGTATTCAACCCGCTTGTCGTGACGAAGGTGCGGGATGCCGTCGTCAATGCGGCCTATGAGGACGGCGTGGCGCGCCGCCGCGATTATCGGGAAAACACAGGCAAGCAGTAAAGCAGTAGCCGTTGACAGACGATGTTGGACGGGGACGCCGTGCTCCTCGCTCAACCGTCTGCGCTCATAAGCCTTCCGGACAGCCATCTTCTCTTCACTTTGGGGGAAGGTGGCTTTTTTGGTTCTAATCGATGAAAAGGTTTCCAATCGGCGTTTTTATTGCGAAAAGTATTGACGTCGGCGAATAACCAGTTAAAATATGCCTAAGGCACTTTGCTGTTTTCTCGCTTTTATGCAGTAAACGGTTTATACGGTAATGAAATACTAGACAAGCGCATAAACGCATTCCATGAGTAAATTTTTTTAAAAGAAAATTGTTTTTGAAGAAATGCGAAGAAAAATGGAGAGGGGATCGAACAGATGAGAGCGAAACGTCATGTCATGCTGGCATGCGCGATGGTCATGGCGCTGCTGATGTTGAACGCATGCGGAAGCCAGACGCCGGGAGAAGGAACAGCGGAGCAAGGAGACACGGGCAACGGGGGGGAAAAGGTTAAAATCGGGGTGACTCAGGTCGTGAACCACGCTTCGCTCGATGAAGCGTACAAAGGCTTCGTGAAGGCGTTGAAGGACAATGGCTATACGGAAGGGGACAACCTGGTCATCGATTATCAGAATGCCCAGGGCGATAATACGAACGCGGCGACGATTGCGCAGAAGTTCGCTACGGGCGGGGTTGATCTCGTGCTGGGCATCGGGACGTCCGTCTCCCAGGCTGCGGCGAAGGAAGTGAAGGACGTGCCCGTCCTGTTCACCGCGGTGACCGATCCGGTCGGAGCCGGTCTGGTGCAGAGCATGGAGAAGCCGGGCGCAAATGTGACCGGGACGACGGATCTGCATCCCGAAGCCGTCTCGCGCTTGATGGAATTTATTAAGGAGCAGGTGAATGGCGTCACGGCGGTCGGCATTTTGGCAAATGAAGGCGAGCAGAATACGGTCGTGAACGTGCAGAAGGCGGAAGAGGCGTTGACCGCTCTCGGCTTGAAGGTCGTCAAGGCGCCGGTGACGAACAGCTCGGAAGTGAAGCAGGCGGCGGAATCGCTTATCGGCAAGGTACAGGCCATATACGTTCCGTCCGATAACACGGTCGTAAGCGGGCTCGGCGCCGTCGTCGGGGTGGCGAATGAGAACAAAATTCCTCTGTTCGTCGCGGAGAAGGATTCGGTCAAGAACGGCGGCGTCGCTTCCTTCGGGTTCGAATATTACGATCTCGGCTATACAACCGGCAAAATGGCTGTCGACATGCTGAAGAACGGCAAGAAGCCGGAAGATACGCCGGTACAAATTCCAGAATCTCTTGATCTGGCGCTGAATGTGAAGGCGGCGGAGGCGCAAGGTTTCGCCGTAAGCGATGAGTTGAAGAAGCAAGTGAAGCCGGAAAACCTCTTCGAATAGCGGAGCGAATGAACCAAAATAAAAAGGAGGGGTCACGGTGAGCGGATTTATGCTAGCGATGCAAAAATCGGTGGAAATCGGCGTGCTGTACGCATTGATGGCGCTCGGCGTCTACTTGACGTTTCGCATTTTGGATTTCCCTGACTTAACGGTAGACGGAAGCTTCACGACAGGGGCTGCGATAGCGGCCCTGTGCATTACATCGGGTATCTCGCCTTGGATAGGCACCGCGCTCGCCTTCATTGGCGGCGGGTTCGCCGGCATGATGACCGGCATCATTCATACGAAGGGGAAGATCAATCCGCTGTTATCGGGCATTCTGATGATGATCGCGCTGCATTCCATTAATTTGCGGATTATGGGCAAGGCGAATATCGGCTTGATGAACAGCGACACGCTGCTTACGCCGATTACGGGAGGCTTCCTGTTCCTTATCGTCATGGGGCTGTTCGCGGTGCTGGTGAAGCTGGCCTTGGACTGGTTCCTGCGGACGGAGGTTGGCCTGTCGCTGCGCGCTACGGGCAACAATCCGCGCATGATTCGCAGCTTCGGCGTGCACACGGATACAACGATTATCGTCGGCGTCAGCCTCTCGAATGCGCTCGTCGCGTTATCCGGCGCGCTGGTCGCCCAGTATCAGGGCTTTGCCGACATTCAATCGGGCGTTGGGATGATTGTCGTCGGATTGGCGTCGGTTATTATCGGGGAGGCGATTTTCGGCCATCGCACGATCGCCCGGACGACGTTCGCGGTGCTGCTGGGCGCCGCGCTGTACCGGGTGATCGTAGCGGTTGCGCTGCAATTGCAAATGAATGCGACGGATTTGAAGCTGTTTACCGCCCTAATCGTCATTGTTGCGCTTACCGTGCCGAAGATCCGGCGCTCCGCGAATCAGCGCAAAATGAGCCGCCAGCGGGCGATGCAATTGGCGAAGGGAGGACAGCGCGATGCTGCAAGTTAATCACGTCAGTAAATATTTCAATCTGAATACGCCTGACGAGAAATCGGCGCTCGCCGATATCCGGCTGCATCTGAATCCCGGAGACTTCGTGACCGTCATCGGAAGCAACGGGGCGGGCAAATCGACGCTGATGAATATCATCTCGGGCGTGCTGATTCCGGATGCCGGAACGGTATGCATCGATGAGCATGATGTCACGCTGATGCCCGAGCATAGCCGCAGCCGCTGGATTGGCCGCGTCTTTCAGGATCCGATGGCCGGCACGGCTCCGGATATGACCATCGAGGAGAATCTGGCCATTGCGGCGAAGCGGACAGGGGGCCGCGGGCTGAGGCCCGGTGTGAACCGGAAGCGCAAGGCATGGTTCGCAGAAGAGCTGTCCCGGCTGGGCATCGGACTGGAGAACCGGTTGAACGCAAAGGTCGGGTTGCTCTCGGGGGGCGAACGCCAAGCGTTGAGCCTGTTGATGGCGACCTTCACGAAGCCGATCATCCTGCTGCTGGATGAGCATACGGCCGCGCTCGATCCGTCCCGGGCGGAATGGATAACCCGCTTAACGGACGAGATCGTACGGGAGAATTCGCTCATGACCTTGATGGTGACTCACAATATGGAGCAGGCGATCCGGCTGGGCAACCGGCTCATCATGATGGACAAAGGCCGCATCGTGCTGGATGTGCCGGCTTCGTCCAAGCAGTCGCTCACGGTTGACAAGCTGCTGCGGGAGTTCGAACGGATCCGCGGCGAGAAATTTGTCGATGATCGCGTGGTTTTGGGAGGATAATTTCCGGTTATTTCATCACGAAATGCCAAAAATATGATACAATCCATGAGGGTTACTTAGAAACGACAACAGGAACAAATTGTCGAAAAGAGGGGGACGCTCATGAATTGGTTCAATCGCAGTATGATTCCGAGAATGATCGCTGCATTGTTCGTATTAATTATGACAATCAGCGGCTTTTTCATTTTCCGGGAGTATGACAGCGAGAAATCGCTCTATATGAACTTCCTGCATGAACGGCAGGAGCTCATTGCGGAAATGAAGCTCGATGACATGATGGGCGCGATCAAGCAGGCAGCGAGCATGGTCCAAAACAAACCAATAGACGAGGAAATGACGGACTCGCTTTTCCGCATGCTGCGCGGCCGCATGAATAAGATCGTGGGCGACGACGTGGTGAATGCTTTTCTTATCGTGAAGGAGAACGAAGCGAAGGACGGGGCGACGGCCTTCCGCATTCTTCAGGCGAACGACAGCCTGGAGTCGCTGGGCTTTAAGCCGAATACGGCCTATGACATGCCTTCGGCCGTGCAGGACGCTTTCGTTAAGCTGACGAAAGCAGACAATACGATGATGACCGATGAATTCGAAATCGGCGATGCGGTGTATATTAGCGGGTTAACGGAGATTAGAGACGATCTCGGGCACAGCATGGCCTACCTGGTTACCGATTATGATTATTCCGTCGTGAAAGGAATGTTGACGACCTTCTTGACCGAAGCGATTCTCATCGGGGCGGTCATCGGATTAATCGGTGTCATTTTGGTGGGCGTGTATGTGCAGCGCCGCCTGAAGCCTTTGAACGATATACATAAGCTGGCGGAACAAGCGGCGAACGGAGACCTGACCGTGAAGCTCGCTTCGAAGCGGCAGGATGAGATCGGGCGGCTGGCCGACGTGTTCAACCGGATGACGGAGCGGCTGAGCGGGCTGCTGGCGGAAGTGCAGCGGGCAGCGAAGGACGTCTCTGCGTCGTCGCTTGAGCTGCAGCGCGGGGCCGAGGAGACGGCGATTGCCGCGCAGGAAGTGGCGAGCGCGATGTCCGAGGTGGCGAACGGAGCGCTGGAGCAGCAGCAAAGCGCCGAGCAGACGAAGTCGGCCATGAGCGAGATTACGGCCGGCGCCCAGCAAATCGCCAGCACCTCGGATCAGGTCGCCGAATGGATGCGGGAAGCGGCCGCCCAAGCGGGCGAAGGCCGTGCCATTGTCGATGAGACGGTCGTGCAGATGGAGCGCATCGACGCGGCTTCCGCCGACACCAATCAGGCCATCGCGGATTGGACGGAGGCGGTGCAGCAGATTTCCGGCGCGGTCGTGTTCATCCAGAATACGGTGAAGCAGACGGAATTGCTGGCGCTGAACGCCTCGATCGAAGCGTCCCGCGCGGGAGAGCATGGACGCGGCTTCCAGGTCGTCGCGACGGAAATTCGCAAATTGGCCGAGCATTCGAGACAATCGTTACAGTCTATTATGCAGCTTATTGACGTCATTCATACGAAGCGCGAACTAACCGAACGGGCAACCTCGCATCAGCAGGAGGCCGTTCAGAAAGGGCTGGCGACCGTAAAAATAGCGGACGAGACGTTCACGGTGATCGCTGACGCGATCGGACAGGCCAGCTCCCGCATGGAGGAATACCGCAGCATCGCCCAGCAGATGTCGGCCTCTTGCGAAGAAGTATTCGAGCTGATTCGCCAATTGAACGAGATTGCGGAGCAGTCCAATGATCATACGGCCCGCGTCGCGGCCACGACGGAACAGCAGTCCGCGTTGACCGAAGAGATTTCGGCTTCCGTCGACAGTCTGCTGGCATTAAGCCGCGATTTGCAGTCGATGCTGGAGCAATTCAAGCTCAGAGGGAAGGAACAGTAATTACCTTCTGCCGGGTATAATGGAAGGAAAGGCGTCGGGGCAAGCTAACGATCGGGAGGTGAGCGGCATGCCGCATAATAAAGCAGAGCGTATTCACCAACAGCAGAACCGTTCCCGTATCATGGAGAAGATTACGCCGCTGCGGCCCGAGAAAGAGGCCGACCGCGCGCCGAATCTGAACCGAATTCCGAAACAGAACGGCTAACCTCAGCCTACCGGACTTATCTCCACTCCCATTTTTGCACAGGAAGGAAGTGTTCATTATGGCACATAAGCAGCAGGGACATTCCAGACAAAATACGACGACCCGCACGTCCGATGCCAACAACGCAAAAGGCAAAAAGAAATAACGTCTTGGCAGCATGCCCTCTTCGTTAAAAATACGCACAAAGAAGCGCCGCTTCCCGTGACAGGGACAGCGGCGCTTGCTGTTGAATCCAATTATGGCATCGATGGGATGGCCGCGGCGGTCTGGCTCTGCGGCGCCGCGGCCTGTGCTTCGGATGGAGCGTTGCCCGGCGCGCCGGAGCCTTGCTGCAGCTGGTACATCTTGAAGTAACGGCCCTTCAGTTGCATCAATTCGTCATGCGTTCCTTGCTCGACGATCTCGCCGCGATGCAGCACGAGAATCAAATCGGCGCTTCGAATCGTCGACAGCCGGTGCGCGATAATAAAGGTCGTCCGTCCCCGCTTCAGTACCTCCAACGCTTCTTGAATGAGGGTTTCGGTCTCCGTATCGATATTTGCCGTCGCTTCATCCAGAATCAGTATCGCCGGCTCGAAGGCGAGAGCCCGCGCAAAAGAAATCAACTGTCTCTGCCCGGCAGACAAGGTGCTTCCTTTTTCAATCACCGGCTCGTCGATTCCTAACGGCAAATGCTTGAGCACCCGATCGGCGCCGACCGCATTCAGCGCTTGCTCCACCTTCTCCCGCGTGATGCGCGGATCATTCAGGCTGACGTTGCTTGCAATCGTTCCGGTGAACAGGTAAGGATCCTGCAGCACGATGCCCATATGCTCCCGAATCCATTGCTTCGGCACCGAGGTCATCGGCGTGCCGTCGATTCGAATCTCGCCCTGCTGCGGGTCATAGAACCGGAACAGCAGGTTCATAATCGAGCTCTTCCCGGAACCGGTATGGCCCACGAGAGCAACGGTCTGGCCCGGCTTTGCCTCGAACGAGATGTCGCGCAGCACGTAATCTTCCTTGTAGGCGAAGGAGACCCGATCGAACTCGACATGTCCCTTGTACCGGGGCATCGAGCCTTCGTCCAGCGGCTCGCCCGGTTCGTCCATCAACTGGAATACGCGTCCTGCGGATACGATGGAGGAGTCGAGATTCGCCAATTGATTCACCATGCCCGTAATCGGCTGGAAGAGGCGGTTCAGCAGGTCGGCAAATGCGTACAGCACGCCAAGCGTAATGACTCCGCTGCCGCTCAGCGACGCTCCGCCAAAAAACCAGAGCACGACCGCGAAAGCGATATTCCGCAGCACGTTCACCAGGTTATGGGACGTGAACGCGTTCAAATTGAGCATTTTGTTTTGGTAGGATAAGTACTCCTCGTTCAGCTCCTCGAATTCATTCATCGTATCCTTCTGGCGGCGGAAGGAACGAATGACCGGAATCCCTTGGATGGATTCGTTGATCATGGCATTGATAGAGCTCAGGCGCGAACGTATGATTTTGTTGTATTTCGTCGCAAATTTGCGGTACAGCACAATCCACAGATAGATGAGCGGCAAAATAAACATACAGATAAGTGCAAGCTTCACGTCCAAAATGAATAAGGCCACATAAATTCCGGTAATCGTAATGATCCCGGACGTGAAGCTTTCGAGAACGGACAAGAACAAGTCTTTGACCGCTTCGGTATCATTGGTGACCCGGGACACGACTTTGCCGGCAGGCAAATTATCGAAGTACGGAATCGGCAGACGCTGCACATGGGCATACACATCCCCGCGCAGCTTCCGGATGACCCGGTTCGCCGCTGTCTGCAGCCCCATAATCTGGCCGTAGCTCGCGACGACGCTGACCAGCAGCAATCCGATATAGAGCGCCATATTTTGAATAATGCTGACGATCTCCGGATTATAGCACGTGAGCAGCTGGTTCAGGCTCATTGGGGAAGCCGAAACGGACCAGTTATCCGCTCCGTTCCGAATCGTCAGCATGCCGCCATCGAATTGGCGTTCTCCCGTCTCGGAAGGGATCGGTCCATCCACGAACACGAACTGTGTCCCTATCTGAAGAATGCGGACCTGGTCGCCCTTCGCTTCCCCCTCCGTGAAGCGATCCTCCCGCTTGAAGTAGCGCCCTTCATACAGAATGGCGCCGTTCGCTTCAGCGGATGTCTCGTAGTACGGCTTCTCGATGCCGAGGATATGCTTATCGATTATATTTTTGGCAATGAACGGCCCGGACAGCTCGGCGGCGACGGCCACCGTAAGCATGAGCAGTCCGATGATGAAGCTCGTTTTGAACTGAAGGGCGTATTGCCACAGGCGCCTGCCGACATGTCTCGGATTCGCCGTCTGTTGTTCTGCTTCCATATATGAAATCCTCCCGTAATCGTAATGCCAGTGCGCAGGGAGGCCGGGCAAGTCCTACAGCCCGGATTCCAGCTGCTGGCGCTCGTACTGCTCCTTATACCAGCCGTCCTGCTTCAGCAAGTCGTCATGCGTGCCTTCTTCGACAATCTTGCCGTCATCCAGCACGATGATCCAATCGGCGTGTTCAACGGCCGATAACCGGTGCGTCGTAATCAGGGTCGTCTTGCCCGCGCGCTGCTCGCGAATGTTGCTGATAATATTCGCTTCGGTGCGCGCATCGACGGCAGAGAGCGCATCGTCGAGAATCAATATTTCCGGATCCTTGATGAAGGCCCGCGCCAGGGAGACCCTCTGCTTCTGGCCTCCGGACAGAGCGACGCCGCGCTCGCCGACCAATGTCTCCACCCCGTGCACGAGCGTAGGCACATCATGGGTGAAGGAGGCGGTCTCGATCGCATTCATGACGTCGTCGTCACCCGCTCCGGAACGGCCGAATAAAATATTTTGCTTGACGGTCTTGGAGAACAAGATCTGTTCCTGCGGCACATATCCGATCCAACTGTGCAGCCGATCGATCGGAATCTGCTCCGCCGGGATGCCATTAATGCGGAAGTCGCCTTCCCCGACCGGGTATTCCCGCAGCAGCTGCTTGACGAAGGTCGACTTGCCGCTCCCGGTCCGGCCGACGATGCCGAGCGTCTGCCCTTTGTGAAGCGTCAGGGCGCCGAGATTCAGGTTGTCTGTCGTCGAAGTCGGGTAACGGAATTTGTAGTTCTTCCATGTCAGCGTCTCCGGAACGGCGACATCCCTCGTATGCTCGCCATCCTGGACATCCGGCGTATAGTTCAGCACTTCGTTGACCCGATCGAGCGAGGCGTTGCCGCGCTGCATCACGTTAATCAGATTGCCGATGGCGAACATCGGCCAGATCATCATTCCAAGGTACATATTGAACGCGAGCAGTTCCCCGAGGGACAGCTCGTTATGAATAATGAGATAGGCGCCGTAGCCGAGCCCGATCACGTAGCTAAGACCGATGAACAGCCGAATCGTCGGATCGAACAGGGCGTCCACCCGGGCGACGGCAAGGTTCTTGTTGTACACGTCCTGGGTAATGCCGCGGAAGCGCGCTTCATCCGAAGTCTCCTGCACATAGGCGCGGATGACCCGCACGCCCCCGACCGACTCCAACACTTGATCGTTCATATCTCCGAACGCATCTTGGGCGATCATGTAGCGTTCATGAATCTTCTTGCCGAACACATTCATGGCGATGGCGATGAACGGGAGCGGCAGCAAGGCGGCCAGCGTCAGCTTCCATGAAATCATGAACATCGCGAACAGCACGATGAGGAGGAACGCCGTCGAGTCCGTCAAGGTGAGCATGCCGAATCCGGCCGTCTGGGCTACCGAACGAAGATCATTGGTCGCCCGGGCCATCAGGTCCCCGGTGCGGTTTTTCTCGAAGAACGGCGGCGTCATTTTGAGAAAATGACGCATCAGCTTGGAGCGAAGCTTGCGCTCTACCAGATTCGCTCCGCCGAAAATCTGATACATCCACACATACGTGATAGCGTAAATGACAACCATCGTACCCAAAATGAGGAGAAGATAGGATGTCAATTTGCCCCATGTAATGTCCGCGCGTACGATGTCATCGATGGCGATCCCCAGGATGCGAGGGGGGACGAGCTCGATGATGCCGACTACGATCAGCATCACGACACCTACAATGTACCTCGTCTTATGTTCTTTGAAGAACCAGCCGAGCTTGAATAAAACCGATAGCATCATGTCACTTCCTTGTCTTTTGGCAGAATGGGAAAAACAAAAAAAGGCATATCGTTCGTGAACGATATACCTCAGGTTGCGTAAGGCGATATGTACGAGCGATGTGGCGCCCGCATGACGGGGAAGCGGAATCGGCTTGCGCATCTATCGGCAAGTTCGAGGGGACAGCGAGTGATTCGCTCACTTCGCCGCGCTTCCCGCTTCAGAATTGCGCACTTCTCCTCAACGAGGAGGAACGCAGCTTCCGGCAGGGCTCCTGCGATATGTAGTTCGAGGCCGCGCCGCAAGCGCCGCATATGCCATAATAATTGCATTACGCATTGGATTTACCTGCCTTTCTGAAGTAGTATGGATAGGCTGCGCATCACCGCGCTGCCGTATCTGTTTGTTGATTCTAGCATCGAGCTTCCGGCATTGTCAACCATTTTTTTGAAATGAACCGCCGTGCCCGGTGTTCGCGTACGTCCCGGAGCTCTCGCCATTGCCGGATCGTCCGCTTCGTCGTATGATGGATGGTGGCGAAGCAGGCGGACGTTATCTCATTCGGCTTAGAATGAGCAGACGCTTCCGGCGACAATGGGCCGAAGCGGCCGAACGGCCATCCGGCAACGGGGGATGGGCCGCCCGGGCCTATTCAAGATCGGCCGAGCAGCAGCGACAAGATGCCCGCCGCGATCAGCGGCCCGACCGGAACGCCGCGGAACAGCGCGACGCCGAGCACGGTCCCGATGAGCAATCCGGCGACGACGGTCGGCGATTGCGTCATCAGATGAGCGCCCCGGCCGCCCAGGTAGGCCACCAGCATCCCGACCGCGACGGCCAGGAGCGACTTCCAATGCAGGAACGATTGCAAAATCGTCTCGATCGACATGGAGCCGCTGGCGATCGGGGACATAACCCCGACGGTAAGTATGATAATCCCGATCGTGAGGCCGTATTTCTCTATCCAGGGGAACAGGCTCTGCAAATGGGTGACGCGCAGCAGCAGCAGGATCACCATCGCGATCGTGACGGTCGAGTTGCCGCTGATGATGCCCAATCCGGCCAGCCCCAATAAAATAAGCGAAGAAATATCTAATTGCGTCATTCGAATCACAGCTCCTTTCAGTTCGTGTTCAAAAAGGCCGGTTTTCAGCACCGAGAAGGTTGCTAGAACTCAAAGAAGGAGCAGCGCAATGTAGGCAAGACTACATGAGCAGAGAACTTCGAGAGTGAATGCAAGATTCGGTGCCGGATTGCTTCCAGCTCGCTTCGAGATCAAAAGCGGACTTTTTGAACAACCTCTTTCAGACAGCACAAGGATAGCATATTTAACCAGACTTGAAAATGAAACAAGCCATCGGAGGTGGAGGTTATGAGCAACACATTATTGCTGACCGGCTTCGATCCGTTCGGAGGCGAGTCGATCAATCCGTCCTGGGAGGCGGTGCGCGCGCTCGACGGCGCGGCGCTGGGACGGTATCGGGTGCAGGCGGCGCAGCTCCCGACTTCATTCGCCCGGGCCGGGGCGACGCTGCGCAAAGCGATGACCCGCTGCAATCCCGCGGCCGTCATCTGTGTCGGACAGGCCGGCGGACGCCCGGACATCACCCTGGAGCGCGTGGCGATCAACCTGGCGGACGCCCGGATTGCGGACAATGACGGCGATCAGCCGACGGATGATGAGGTTGTGCGGGGAGGCCCTGCCGCCTATTGGACGACGCTGCCGGTGAAGGCGCTGCGGCGCGCCGTGCTGGAAGCGGGCATCCCCTGCTCGGTGTCGTATACGGCCGGGACGTTTGTCTGCAACGCCATTTTCTATACGCTAATGCATGAGCTGGCCGGCCGCCAGGAAGCGGAGCGTATCCCGGCGGGATTCATCCATATCCCATTCTTGCCACAACAGGCGGCCGCTTATCCCGGCAAGCCGAGCATGTCGCTGGAGTCTATCGTGGAAGCGCTGCGCACCGTCATCCTTCACGCGGATGTAGAGGAGGAGCGGGGCAGCAGCGCCGGGACTTTGCACGGCTGAGGCCGTCAGGGGAGCGAGCGTCACGCCCTGCACCCCGCACGTTGACGGAATAGGCACGCATGCATCGTTGGCGGAACAGGCAAGCCAAAAGGGGCCCAAGCGGGCCCCTCTTCTTATTTCAGATCTTCGATAGAGGTAATGTCCATATAAGCCGGGACAACGAGACCGATTTTGGTGCCGTCCAGGTTCGGACCGAGATCGTCGATTTGATCCTTGAATTTGTCATAATAGTCTTTGTGCGTCGTTGGCAGCCAAGCAGCTACAATCGCATCGACATCCCCATTGGCGACGCCCGTCCACATCGGACCGGCTTCGACCTGGAGCAGATCGACTTTGTAACCGAGCTTCTCCTGCAGCACATATGCGATGACGTTCGTGCTGGCAATCTCCGAATCCCAGGCCACATAGCCGAGCTTCAGCTTTTTGCCGTCTGCAGGCTGTGCGCCTTCGATCCACTTGTCAACTTTGTCCGCATTCGCGTCGACCCATTCTTTGGCGGCTTCTTCCGGGTTCTTGCCGTCGTGAACGGCAACCATGACCTGCGCCATGTCGTCTGCCGTCCATTCGAACTGATCAAGCACCTTATGCGCGTTCGGATCGTCTTCCTTCAAGCCTTTCCGGGCGATCGTATGGATCTGCTCATCTCCGCCGTAGACCCCTTTCGGATCCTCCAAATATTTCAGATCGTATTTGGCGAATTTCCAATGCGGCGTCCAGCCCGTAATAATAATCGGCTCCTGCTTCTTGATCGCTTTGTCCAAGGCAGCGGTCATAGCGGCGCCGGATCCCTCAACGAGCTTCCATTTGTCGAGGCCGTATTCCTGGAGCGCTTTTTCGGTTGACTGCATAATCCCCGCACCGGCGTCGATGCCGACGATTTTGTAATCGACGGACTCGCCTACGCTTGCCGTTTGATTATCGCCGGTAGAAGAACCATTGCCGTCCGCTCCTTCAGATGGGCTGGATGAACCGGAACAGCCTGCCAGCGTCCACCCGATCATCGCGATAAGTCCCAACAACATCCAACGTCTCGTTCGATTATGCTTCATGCACATCACGCTCCTTGTTTTTTGGATTTATTTTTTTTGAAACTATGCTGAGAGAACCGGTCCAAAATAATGGCCAGCAGCACGACAGCGAGACCGGCTTCGAAGCCTTGGCCGATTTTCAGCTGAGTAACGGAACGATAGACTTCGGCCCCAATCCCTTGGGCGCCGATCATGGAGGCGATGACGACCATGGACAGCGACAGCATAATCGTCTGGTTCACGCCGGCCATCAAGGTCGGCATGGCCACCGGAAGCTGCACCTTCCACAAGGTCTGAGTCGGCGTGGAGCCGAAGGCGGAAGCAGCCTCCATCATGTCTTCAGGCACTTGGCGAATGCCGAGCTCGGTCAGCCGGATCGTCGGCGGCACGGCAAAGATGACGGATGCAATGACGCCAGGCACGATGCCGAGCCCGAACAGAAATACGGCCGGAAGCAAATATACGAAGGCGGGCATCGTCTGCATGAAATCAAGCACCGGCCGCACAATTCGGGATACATTGTCCGAACGTCCGCAGGCGATTCCAAGCGGAATGCCGATCACGATAGACAATATAGTCGATACGATGACGAGAGCCAGCGTGCTCATCGTCGGCTCCCAATAGCCGAGCGCTTCGATGATGAACAGTCCGATCAAGGTCAGTAAGGATAGGGACCAACGTCCGATCAGAAAGGCGAGCACGGTAAAGATTGCAATTAAAATGTAAGCAGACGGCCAGGTAAGCAGATCGGTGATGCTTTCGACGCTGCGTTCAATTAATTTGGATAGAAATTGGAAAAATCCGTCGGCGTTCGTTCCGAGCCAGTTCACTCCCTCTTCGACCCAATTACCTATCGGCAGTCGCATGCGACATCACCATCCCTTCCGTGTCTGTTGCGGCTGCATCCGCTCCAGTCGCTTCGTTTGTTCCATTCGTTCCATTCGGAACATTGCCGGCCAGCGCGCCGAGAACCGCTCCGCGCACAATCGCGCCCATCAGCCTGCCGTCTGGCTGGACGACTGCGATTGGAAGCTTGGCTTCGCCCGACAACGCGAACAAATCGTTCAGCAGCACATCCGGCGATACGGTAGGGACGTCGGTGAACATGACTTCCTGCAATGACTTGCCGCCGCGTGCCGCCTCACTGGCCTGCTCGGCTGTAACGACCCCTTGAAGTGACTTATCTTTGCCCACGACGAACAGGGTTGAGATGCCGATATCCCGCATAAGCTGCAGGGCGACGCGAGGTCCCCGGTCAAGGGATACCGTCTCGGGCCGACGCATGATGTGCGCTGCGGTCAGCACCTTCGATAAGTCCACTCCTTCAACGAATCGCTCCACGTATTCGTCTGCCGGATCCATCAGCATTTGTTCCGGGGTGCCGATCTGGATCAGCTTCCCGTCTTTTAATAACGCGATTCGATCTCCGATGCGGAGAGCTTCGTCCAAATCATGGGTAATAAAAATGATTGTTTTATGCATTTTTTGCTGCAGCTCGAGGAGTTCGTCCTGCATATCCCGCCGGATAAGCGGATCGAGCGCACTGAATGCTTCATCCATCAGGAGAACATCCGGATCGTTGGCCAGCGCTCTGGCCAGTCCGACCCGCTGCTGCATGCCGCCGCTCAATTCGTCGGGATATTTCTGCTCCCAGCTTTCGAGTCCGACCAATCCGAGAGCTTCCCGCGCTTTGCGGTAGCGTTCTTCCTTCGCCATTCCTTGAATTTCGAGGCCATATGCGGCATTATCGAGGACGGTCCGATGAGGGAAGAGCGCGAACTTCTGGAATACCATGCCAATCGTCTTGCGGCGAACTTCCCGCAGCTCCGACTCGTTCAACTTGGAGATGTTCCGATCTTTCAACCAGATATCTCCGTCCGTCGGCTCGATTAGACGATTGAGCATTCGCACCAGCGTGGACTTCCCGCTGCCGGAGAGGCCCATGATAACAAAGATTTCGCCTGGCTCGACGGAGAAAGAGACCTGATTGACGGCAACAGTCGCTTGTTTTTCTGTGGCGAGCCGTTCCCGGGACCACCCTTGCTTCAGCAGAGTGAGCGCGCGCTGCGCTTGCGGACCGAATATTTTGGTCACTCCGTTGACTTTAATGATAGACAATCGTTTCACCTCTCTTGTCTTGCCCGAATTCGTTTTACCAACGCTTTCTATTGTAACCTTTGAAAATTTTCAATAACAACCTTTAAAACCGTTTGTAAATTACGTTCAGTAAAAACTGTACAAACTCATGCTGTCATATGCTCAACTTTCCTAAAGAATGCTGACCTATCCGGTACTTTACTTTTGAATCTATCTCTCATACAATGTTCGATGACGCCTTGTACCGTTAGGAGATGCGGGATTGCCGAGCCGTCCCGAGTCGACCTCATCTTCCTCTATAATCAATGACTACGGTATCATTTATAAGGAGTCGAATAACTAGCAGCAGCCAGGTTCGGCACAGGAGGAATTAGCACATGGCAACGTTCGCGCAGTTGACGCAGGAACAACAAGGGGCGGTGGAAAAAGCTCGCAATCGTGTCATAGAAGCGATCGGTCAAAATATGGACCTATACGGAATGACCCAATCCACAGGCCATTTGTACGGTTTGTTATTTTTCAGCGATCATCCGATGACGCTGGATGAGATGGGCAAGGAAATGGAAATGAGCAAGACGAGCATGAGCACCGGGGTCCGTACGCTGGTGGATATGAAGATGGTGCACAAGGTATGGGGCAAAGGCACGCGGAAAGACTTGTACGAAGTGGAGCCGGACTGGTACCAGACCTTCGCCGATTATTTCGGCATCAAGTGGCGCAAGGCCATCGAAGTGAACTTATCCGCCATCCGGCGTTCCAAGCGAGAACTGGAGAACCTGCTCGCAGCGCATGGCGAGGACGAGACGCTGCGCGGCATCGTTCAGGCGGATATTGCCAAGATGCAGGAAGCGGAGCAGTATTACCACTGGCTGGATCAATTAATAGATGCACTGGAGAGCGGCGAGATTTTTCGCTTCATCCCGAAGCCGGGAACTCCAGAATAAACATAATGTTCGCAGAAAAAGACGGCCGAAAGCCGTCTTTTGTGCGCTTGGCAGCGCATCGTACTAACGGGTGAGAGTCCCGAGCGCACCGCGAGGCGGCGGAAGCGCATATTTCATGTAAGTGGAATAACCGACGGAGCGTAGACAATTCTCAATATGCTCCTGACGTAGGGCGTCCTGAATCAATACGATCAACTCTCCATTTCGCTGGATGTAGGTGTTCCAGTTTCGAAGTCCTGTAATACGACGATGATTTGCTTTGGTCTGTCGAAAAAATCGCTCTAAATCATTGTTTGTTCTCGGAAGATGGTACTCGTCGTAACAAGTAAACAGACCATTCCAGAAGCCATTTGTATACCGGAGAATGTTCTCCACTATGGGAACGTCATCGGTTTGTGTGTAGGTTTGTTTCATCCATCCCAGCAGTGCGGTCATCTCCCACCGAGCCGTTTCTCTGCTTCTATCAATTCTAGGTTCCAGTATGTTGGCAATGTGTTTCAGCGGTTTTCGCCAACGAGCAACGGTTTCGTATACAGGTAACATTTGATCTACTTTACTGAAAATGTTAATTATATATTCAAGGAATGAGGCCCCTTTTTTTACGCAAGCATTGAGCCAACGAGGCTTGAATAGCTTGCGCACGTTCATAGATCAGCATACCGGGCAACTCGAGTGGGGGATCGCCATCCTCTAACAACAAGGCACGAACAGCTGCAATGTATTTTTTAGCGATTTGAGCTTCTGCCATTTCGGTTGAAGCTTGCTCCTTTGCGGTTTCACTCGCGGTCGAAATCTCGGTTTCGTTAACACGACTTTCGATTTTCTCGATTTTACGTTCAACCTCTCGAATCCCGCGCATGCTTTTCTTCAATTCTGTCTTGAGTTTTCGGTCTGCATCAACAATCGGTTTGGCAATATCCTTCAAATCATGATACTGACAATACTGGTACGGCACGTCGGGAAGAAGAGCTTCGAAGGCCAGACGAATCGAATGCTGACCGTCACCGACAATTCCGACAATAGGAAAGCCGAGTTCAATCACAGGCTCGATAAGAGTTTGCAATTCCGCCGCTTTGCCACTCTTCATGTTCTTTGCGGCAAGCACGGTCCCACTAAATACTTCGCGCAGCACATAGAGGGTTTCGTTGCCTTTTTCAGGCTGAACACCATCCATGGATAAAAGGATGCCACCGTTTTGTTCCGTCGTTTCGGCGAGGACCTTGCGGACATGATCATTGAGACTGGCGGCCAAAAGA
>NZ_LDIG01000259.1 GCF_015845845.1 Paenibacillus dendritiformis | reverse complement strand
CAGCAGAAACGTTTCTCAAATTCTTGAACAAAGTACTTGAAGCATACCCTTCAGGAACCATTACCATGATTCTGGATAATGCCAGAATCCATCACGCCAAGCTACTCGAGCCGTTTCTGAAAGAAAACAAGCGACTGACCTTTGTCTTTCTTCCGCCGTACAGTCCGCAACTGAATATTGTGGAAGGACTCTGGAAGTGGCTCAAAGCGGATGTCGTGAATAACGTCTTCTACCACACTGTAGCTGAGATACGGAAGAATGTCTGCTCTTTCATGAATGCTGTGATGAAAGAACCTCAAGCAATCATCGACCGTCTCTGTGTGCGGATGGAGTCTGATATAGTAGTGGATATTCTTTAGTTCAACTTATATAGCTACCCGAAATTGATTCCTGCAAATCTGCAGGATTTTTCCCCACTTCGGCCCCGAACGGGATAAAAAAGGTCAAAAAGCTGCACCAGTGCAGCTTTTTGACCAAATCGGCCTCCCAAAGGAGTAAATTACTGTAGTTTTGCAGCAATGGTCTCCCGAACGGAGCACGCAAGCCCCCCGGGAGCCCGGCAGCGCTGCCCCTGCCCCTGCAGCTGCAGGGGTCAGGTGCTACTCCATCACCCGCGCCAGCTCGGTGAAAATCACGCCGAGCGCGTAAGCGCCGGCGTCCGGGTAGCCGAGACTGCGCTCGCCAACCGTGCCTGCCCGGCCCATGCGGGCGACGATCGTCTCCGTATGCATCGCGCCTTGGACGGCGGCTTCCGCCGCGGCCGTCGCGGCGGTCTTCACATCGGCGCCCGCTGCGGCGCTCCGCTCCCAGGCGTCGGCGAACGGCGCCAACGCGTCGATCAACGTCTTGTCGCCGACGACAGCGCCGCGGCCGAAGGAGCGTTCGCCGGTGTCCTGAATCCCCTTGACGACCGCCTGCATCATCTCCGCGAATTCCGGAACCGTCAGTTCGGTGCGGTCCCCGGCATATTTCCCGGCCGCCCGGAACGCCGAGCCCCAGATCGGCCCGGAAGCGCCGCCGCAATGCTCCATAATGACCAAGGAGCAAGCATGGAAGAACTCGCCGATATTTCCGGCGTGATGCGCCATAATCTCATGCCATTCGCGCTTCAATTGCTTGAAGCCTTTGGCGACGCTCATGCCGAAGTCGCCGTCGCCGGCATGCGAATCGAGCTCGCAGAAGGCCACTTCATTCTCGATAATAATCTCGCTCATCTTGTCCGTCAGATAGATCAAGTTGTTCAGCGAGAACACATTCCGTTCAATCTTCGCATAAGCAGGATCCGTCTCGCAGCGATAGGACACGGCTTGCTTCTCCGCCGTCTCCGCAGCCTCCTCCTGGACAGGCAGCGGAGCGAACGGCCCGCTGACCTGGAGCGCCGGCGTATCGCAGTCCGCCGCCAAATACTTCTTCAACTGATCATCCAGCCGCATCAGAGACACGGAAGCGCCGGCCATATCGATGCTTGTCATATAGTTGCCGACGAAGACCTTAAAGATGGAAACGCGACGACTCCGAATTTCCCGCACGACCGCGTTCGCCAGCAGATACAATTCCTGCAGCGGCGATCCGCCGAACCCGTTCACCAGCACCGCAAGCTCCTCGGCCGAACCATCGTCCAGCTTCATGTCGCGGAACAGATCCGCCACCATTTTCTTCGCCAGCTCATCCGCCGACTGCATCTTCTCCCTGCGGATGCCGGGCTCGCCGTGAATGCCAACGCCGTACTCGATTTCATCCTCGCCCAGCTCGAAGGTCGGCGTCCCTTTGGCCGGAACGGTGCAGGAAGTGAGGGCGAAGCCGATGCTTCTCGTGCGGTCGATCGCGTGTTGGGCGACAGCCTTCACGTCCGCCAATTCCAGGCCCGCTTCGGCGGCGGCGCCGGCGATCTTATGCACGAGCACCGTACCGGCCACACCTCGGCGACCGACCGTATACAGACTGTCTTCCACCGCGATGTCGTCATCCACTTTCACATAATCGACCTTGATGCCGTCTTCCTCCGCGAGATGGGCCGCATTTTTGAAGTTCATAATGTCGCCGCTGTAATTTTTGATGATGAGCAGCGTGCCCTTTTTGCTGGCGGAAGCCTTGATCCCTTGATACACCTGAATCTGGGACGGGGAGGCGAACACGTCGCCGCACACCGCCACATCGAGCATCCCCTGCCCGACGAAGCCGGCATGAGCCGGCTCATGGCCGCTTCCCCCGCCGCTGATCAAGGTAACCTTGTCCGCGTTCAGCTCTCTCTTCTTCACGATCTTGTATTTGCTGATGAATTCCAGCTCCGGATGGGCAAGCACCAGTCCGCGGCACATTTCCCGGACGAGCGTCTCCGGCTTATTGATGATCTTCTTCACGATTATTCACCCTTTTGCTTAAATTGCTGGCCGATCTGATCCGCGACGCGAATCGCGGCCACCACCATATCTTCATTAACCGGGAACGGCATCGAATGAATCGACTCTTCCGCGATGCAGGCTTTGGCCGCCACATTCCGCAGCTCTTCATCCGTCACGCTCGTGACGCCGATATCGGCGAGACAGACCGGAAGGCCCACGCTGACGCAGAATTGCAGCACCTCATTGATTTCCGCCGTGCTCGCATTTTCCAGAACCAATTGCACCAGCGTCGTAAAAGCCACTTTCTCCCCATGATAATAATGATGGGTTCCCTCGAGCGCAGTCAAGCCGTTGTGAATCGCATGAGCCGCCGCGAGACCGCCGCTTTCGAAGCCCAAGCCGGACAACAGGATATTCGTTTCGACAATATTTTCAAGCGCAGGCGTCACCAGATTCGCGTCGCAGGCCGCTTTGGCCTTGGCGCCATCCTCCAGCAAAGTCTCATAGCACAGCTTGGCCAGAGCCAGCGCGGCCCGGGTGCCTATTGCCGCACCTACTCCCTCTTGCTCGCCGCACGGCAGACCTGCATTGACTCGCGAATACGAACTCGCCGTCGCTCTCGCTTCGAAATACGTCGACAGCGCATCCCCCATCCCGGCGACCAGGAAGCGCGTCGGCGCATTCGCGATGACCGTCGTATCGATCATGACGACCGTCGGGCTTTGCTTGAAATAAGCATAATCGTCGAACTCGCCCTCCGGCGTATACAGCACGGCGGAATGGCTTGTCGGCGCATCCGTCGCCGCGATGGTCGGCACGATAATGAGCGCTTCGCCTTCCGCGACGCATTTGGCGGTATCGATCGCCTTGCCTCCGCCCAGCCCGATCGTGCAGGCGCAATTATGCTCCGCCGCAAGCTGCTTCAACCGCTGCACTTCCTGACGGGTGCACTCCCCATTGAAACCGCTCTCAACTAGCGTCACTCCATAGGTTTTCATGGTATGCTCGAGCTTCGGCTTGACGCGCTGCACATCATCGGCATGGGCAATCAGCAGAGCCGATTCTCCGAAGGTTTTGATAAAATATCCCAGATTCAACAGCTCATTTTCACCTTGAACATATTTGGCCGGACTGATAAACGCTCTTCTCATCTGCGTAATCCTCCTCTGTTGATTTGTATCTCCATTATAGTGGCGGCCCGGGACAAGATCATGGCACTATTCCTGCAAAATAAAGCGCTATCTCATCGTATTTTCTTATCCTATATTTTGAAAATGGTATTATCTTGTCCTGTTATCCGATTATTATGTGCTATAATAGGGCGGAGCGTACGGAAGGAGAATGAGTGATATGACCTCGCGTTTTAATCTGGACAGCATCATCGATATGGAAAAATGGCAGACGCTGCAGGACTCGCTCTCTCTCGTTACGAAAATGGCCGTCATCACGACCGATTATAAAGGCGTGCCGGTCACGAAGCACAGCCACTGCCAGAGCTTCTGCCAGGCGATACGCCAGGACGAGGCCTTGTCGCCCTACTGCCAAAAATGCGACGCCCGGGGCGGCCTGGAAGCGGTGCGGCTGAACAAGCCTTATATCTATCTCTGCCACTTCAATATTGTCGATATCGCGATCCCGATTATCGTGCACAATCAATATATGGGCGCGATTATGGCCGGACAGGTCAAACTGCGCGACAACCCGATGGAGCTGGAGCAGATCGTGACGCGCCCCTCCAATGCCGTCGCCAACGCCAAGTTCCGCAGCCTGGAGCACGAATACGATTCGCTCCCGGTCCTGTCGTATGACGAAGTGGTGACGATCTCGGAGATGCTGTACCATCTGTGCAATTATATCGTAGAGGAAGCGATTCATAAAAACGCGACCATCGATATGTACCGCCAAGCGTTAACCGGCACGAACCCGATCCTCGATTCATTCGCAGATCAGGCGTTCCGCAGCATTCAGACGATGAAGAGCGAGCTGGAAAACACGCTGATCGACAGCCATATCAGCAGCATCACCCAGCAGAGAACGGCATCATCCAACCCGATTCTGCAGCCGGCATTCGATTATATTTATACGCATAAAAGCGAAAATGTAAAGCTGGCCGATATGGCGGCCCTATGCCATGTCAGCCCGAGCTATTTCAGCCGCATCTTTACGAAGGAGACCGGAGAGAACTTCTCCGTGTTCATCCCCCGCCTGAAGATGGAATGGGCCAAGCAATTGCTGGAGACGACGGATCTGTCCGTCTCGCAGATCAGCAACGATCTCGGCTTCAGCGAACCGAGCTACTTCATTAAAACGTTCAAAAAATTCGAGCGCATCACGCCGGCCCGCTACCGGCAAATTTATCAGCGCTAGATATAACCGCTCTATCGCAAGCGCCGCAAGCCAACGTCCGTCAGACGTTGGCTTTTGTGTCTGCCGCGAAGCTCCGTTGAACGTCTTCCAGGAAGCTTTGGACCGCGGGAGCCAAATACCTGTTTTTCATATACGTCAAATACACCGTCCGTTCCAGCGCAGACGAAACCATCGTTTTCCGGACAATCGAGGCATCCTTCGGTTCCACCAAATAATTTTCAGGGATGATCGCCACGCCCAGATTTTCTCGCACTAGGGTCAACGCGGTCTCAAACCGTTCAATTTCAAATTGGATGTTCGGGGATGCTTGTTCAAGGGCAAAGGCTTCCAAAATATCCTCCCTCGTCTGGAACCCCTCCATGCTAATAATGAAAGGCTCCTCGGCCAGCTCTGTAAAAGCGATGGATTCCTGCGCGGACAGCGGGTGATCCCGATGCAGCACAAGCACCAACTTCTCCTTGTATAAAGGAAGCGATTCGATGTCATCCTCCTCAATGCACTGATTGGTAATGATAAGATGGGTATGATATTTCCGCAAGGAATCGATGACAGACTTCCGGCTCAACACCTCGATCAGCTTGATCCGCATCGAAGGATACCGGCCTTGATATTCGCAGATCACCTTCGGAACCCAATGCCTCACCGACTCGATCATGCCGATGATCAGCTCCCCGCTCCCGGTCAGCCTTACTTCCTGCATCTCCTTTTTCAAAATGTTCATCTGGGACAAGAGCTGAAGCGATTTGGTATACAGCACTTTGCCGGCGTCCGTCAGCTCAATTTTGCGGGTGCTGCGTTCCAGCAAGGGCGAGCCGACCTCATGCTCCAGATTTTTAATGGCGTTGCTTAGCGAAGGCTGGGAAATATGCAGCTTTTGCGCAGCCTTGGAGTAGCTCAACTGATCGGCAACCGTCACGAAATAATATAACTGCTTGATGTCCAACCTTATCTTCCTTTCTAATTTATAGCCACAAGCTATTAATTTATCAATATTATATATTTTAAATTATAATAATGTCATCTTATAATGAAACAAACAACCGAATACAGGTCAGAACACAGAGAGAGGATGGGAACATTGCACAACCATGTTGAAGCTGATGTATGGACCGGACGGACGGACCATACAGAGAGAAGAAGCAGCTTTCGCTACCATCAAATCGTGGAACCGATCGATCTGGATACATGGCAGACTGAGTCGGCAACCCAGGCCAAGACCTGCGCCATCATCGGCTTTGAATGCGAGGAAGGGGTGCGGCGGAATCAGGGCCGAGTGGGCGCGGCACAAGCTCCGAATGCGATCCGGCAGGCGCTCGCCAGCATCCCCTGGAGAGCGAAGGAAGGCCACCGTCTTGTCGACGCGGGCAATATAAGCTGCATCGGCCAACGGCTGGAAGAAGCCCAGGAAGCATTGGGCCAGGCGGTCTCCCGCATCCTGTCCGCAGCGGCGACTCCCATTATATTAGGCGGAGGCCATGAGACCTTGTATGGGCATTATTTAGGGGTCCGCCACTATATCGGCGCAGACGCTTCGCTGGGCATCATCAACATTGACGCTCATTTTGATTTGCGCGCCTACGACCGGCAGCCTTCCTCAGGAACGATGTTCCGCCAAATATTGGAGCAGGACAAGAGCAGCCATTATTTTGTGCTCGGCATTCAGCGCTTCGGCAATACGCAGGAGCTGTTCGACAAGGCGGACGAGCTTGGCGCAGGCTATATTTTGGAGGAAGAGATGCAGGAAGGACTGATGGAGGAGATTACATCCGCCGTGCACGAATTTATCGACCAGCACGATTATGTGATGCTTACCCTGTGCACCGATGTGATCAATGCGGCATTCGCGCCGGGAGTCAGCGCTCCGTCCCCTTTCGGGTTGACGCCGATGATTGTCCGCAGCCTGATTCGTACGGCAGCCTCACATTCGAAAGCGCTTTCTTTTGATATTTGCGAAGTGAATCCGGTCGTAGACGAACAGGGAAGAACCGTGAAGTTAGGTGCTTATTTGACGAATGAAGCCATTATGGCCATTTTAGGGAGGGACAACGATGACACTGGCACTTAATCAAGTGAACACGATATTTTTGGCCGTCGCGCTGCTCGTACTGGGAACATTCATTGTGAAAAAGACAGGCGTGCTGCAAAGATTTTGTATTCCGGCCCCCGTGGTCGGGGGTCTGCTGTTTGCCATTATCGCCACGATTCTGAAGACGACGGGCCTGTTAGCCATTACATTGGACACCTCGCTCCAAAGTCTGTTCATGCTCACGTTCTTCACCACGGTAGGCCTGGGCGCCAGCTTCCAGCTTATCAAACTGGGCGGCAAGCTGCTCGTCATCTATTGGCTTGCCTGCGGCTTCCTCGCTCTGGCGCAAAACGTCATCGGCGTCTCCCTCGCCTCGCTGTTCGGCATCCATCCCCTGATCGGGATGATGGCCGGAGCCGTGTCCATGGAAGGCGGACATGGAGCCGCAACCGCTTTTGGACAAACCATCGAAGAGATGGGCATCCCTTCCGCGCTGTCCATCGGGATTGCGGCCGCCACGTTCGGTCTGATCGCCGGCGGATTGGTCGGCGGCCCGACCGTAAAGTATTTGCTGGGCAAATACAATTTGAAACCTGCCGAAGCGGCTGAAGAGGCTGCTGACGTGAAAGAAAACGCGCAGCCGATCACGACCCATACCTTCTTCATTCAAGTCTTGCTCATCACCTTCTGCATGGCGTTGGGGACCTACTTGGGAGATCTGTTCTCGTCGGCAACCGGCTTCGTCCTGCCCGGCTATGTCGGAGCCATGTTCGTCGCCGTCATCGTCCGCAACATCGTCGATAAATTCAAGCCCCAGGCCATCGATATGAAAAGCATCAACCTGATTAGCGACGTCACGCTTGGCATCTTCCTGTCCATGGCGCTCATGAGCATCAAGCTGTGGGAGGTCGCCGATCTGGCGCTTCCAATCCTCGTTATCGTGCTGGTCCAGGTCGTATTTATCGTCCTGTTCGGTATTTTCATTTTATTCCGCCTGCTGGGCAAAAACTATGACGCCGCCGTAATGGTCGCAGGCTTTACGGGCCACGGCCTTGGCGCCACGCCCAATGCGATGGCCAATATGGCTGCGGTCACGGAGCGCTTCGGCCCTTCCCGCAAAGCGTATCTGATCGTTCCCATTGTCGGCGCCTTTCTGATTGATGTGTTCGCTATGCCAATCATTATTACGACGCTTAATTTATTTAAGTAAAGAGTCTATCAGGCATTAATTCGCTTCAATATGAAATGAATGGGCTGAAGCAGATGAACCTTGTCATGCAAGCATCCGCCGCGAATCATCTCGAGCCCCCATCACCGCGCTGCGTTTTTCGTTTTTGCGGACAAGTTGTAAGGGCCTAGCTTCGGAGTAAACGCATACGGCGAGTGTTCGTCCTTCAGCCACATATTCCCCTTAATGATGAAAATATAGACGGCGATCACAAAATAAACCGTGCCCAGAATCCAATCCCACGCGCTTGCAATGTTGTGAGTCACGATATGATAGATATACCAGCCGCCGATCGGAAAATGAAACAGGAGGACGGCGCCCAAGCCGGGATTGTAGATCGTTTTGGCTTTGATGTTGGCAAAGATGCCATGCCATATAAATTGGAAAAAGCCCATGAAGACAGGGGCAAGACCGAGCCAGATGAGATGCGGCACAAAGACGGGGAAGAAGATAAAACAAATAAGCGATGCCGAGGTTGATTATCATGGCGGATTGCGCATTCAGCGGGTAGCGTTTCGGATGCTCGCTTCGAAAAATAACGCCGTTAAACAGCCCTCCGAAGTAACCCGGCCACCGATATTCTTCAAATTGATGCACCAATATCGCCACAAAGCTGAGCCACAAAATAATCTCGATTTCCGGCATGCGCGCTCCATTGACCACTAACCCGATGCATACGAAGAAAACGACAACGACACCCAGATCCTGCCAATGATCTCTTAGAAATTTCATGTTCCCCGCTCCTTTTCTTCTCTTTATTCAGGAAAATATCGTTCAAACAAAAAGTCGATCTGCCGGTCGATAGGAGCTTGCTTGACTCCGGCCCCGGATTCAAGCAGCGGCTTCATTAAGGCAGGGAGAAAAATGGCGCCGAAAAGTTGCGTAATCATCATCATTAACAAGTCCGGCCGTTCCTCCCCCGTCATCTCGGTCAACACCTTTTGCAGCTTGTGAAATCCGGTGGCCCGCAAAAATTCCCCATACTCATGCTGGGACGCGAACATCGCCGAGCCGGCGGCTATCGTGTGCAGCACCAGCTCCGGATATTGCTGAATGACCTGAACGTAGCGGGCCAAAAATAATTTCAAACGCTCCTTCGGCGGCGCAGACACATCATCCAGCACATCGAACGTATCGCGGAAGCCGATCAGCAAGCCCTTGATCGCCTCGTTGATCAGCTTATCCTTGGAACCAAAATAGTAATTGACAAGCGCGATGTTCGTGCCGGAACGGGACGCGATCTTGCGAATCGTCACGCTGTCGAACCCTTCCCGCTTGATGACGTCCAACGTCGTCTGCAAAATCTTCTCTTTCGTATCATTGCTCTGGCCTGGCGGTGTCATCGAACCCCTCCCTATTCTGAATGGATGTAAGATCGTTCTCCTTCCCAAGGCCTCATTGAAATGAAGCAACAGATGAAGCAAAACACCATCTTAAACACTGTTTAAATCATTGTTTAACGTAAGTGCAGCACCTTTTCCAGATCAAAGCAAGCGATTCGGCATAATAAAAAAACCTCCCACCGTGGAGCTGGAGAGGTTGTAATGGTTGTGCTCCCTTTATCTTTGCGGAATTTCACGATTTCCGAAAAGGCCACGCCCGTCCAGAGCGCAGAGCGGAGCAAGCCAGGCATGAATAATTCCGTTTCCTTTGGTGACAGTAAGAATGAAACTTACATGAAATGGAGGCAGTGCCACATGCCATTAGTGCCATACGAGCCGTTCCGCCATCTGGAGACGATGCGGCGGGAACTGGACCGGTTCTTCGACCATGATTTTTCTCCCTTCAAGGCAGGAACGCCGTTCCTCGGCCATCTAAACGTCGATGTCTATGAGACGGAGCAGGAGGTGGTCGCCACATGCGACATTCCGGGCCTGGAGAAAAAAGAAGATGTACATATCGATGTCGATCAAAACATGCTGACGATCAGCGGCTCGATCCAACGCGTGAATGAAGTAAAGGAAGAGCATATGCACCGGCAGGAACGGTTCTCGGGACGTTTCCACCGTTCTATCGCCCTGCCGGCGCAAGTGTCTCCCGACAACGTGACAGCTAGTTACAAGAACGGCGTGCTGGAGGTTCGGATGCAGAAAATGCAGGGAGACAACAAGAAGCGAATCGACGTCCAATTCCATTAACCGGCTGCAGCAAAACCTCCCGTCCAACGACCCCGTGGACGCGGAGGTTTTGCCGTTTCGCTCCGACTCTGCCGCCTCCGTCTGCGCTTTGTCCGCGCTTTATCCACGTTTTATCCGCTTTTTGTCCCCGACTTTTTCCACCTCTCCATCTCGCCTTTTTTCGGCTTCGTCTTGCCTTTTTTTCGGCTTCGTCTTGCCTTTGTCTGCGTCTTTGCCTGGCTTTTTTTGCATCTTTGCCCGCCTATTTCCGAGCCTTTTCCTCCCGCTCCTATTTCAACCGTTTGCCGCCCACATAGACTCGCTCGATCGCGGACGCGTCCTCCAGCACCTTGATATCCTCCAGTGGATTGCGGGACACAACGACCAGATCCGCCTTCTTGCCGGCCTCGATCGTGCCCGTCGAATCCTGGATCGCAAGCGCGGCGGCCGATGTGCTCGTGGCGGCGACTATCGCTTCCATCGGACTCATGCCGATGTCGCTCACTAGCAGGCTCAACTCCATTGCATGGAGTCCATGATCGATCGGAGCCACTCCCATCAGGTCGATCCCCATTTAACCGGATCAACCTCCCGGCGAAGAGCGGAATGCACAATCTCCCCTTTCTGGCTACGGATGCGGCCTGAGCCGGTATGGCTGCTATGCGCATCCCCGCGGGCCGTCCGGGGTAATTGCTCCTCTCCCCTTTGAAAATGCTGCCAAAATACAGTATTCTCCTAGACCGCGTTAATCGGAAAATAGAATCCTGGTCGAGTAGGCGGGGCCTTTCCTTCCGAGGATTGAGCCCCTACCCCTCACAGATCCGTACGTGCGCAATTAACGCATACGGCTCTTCACATCAATCATTTACAACGTATGGTTTTTGTTTTTTTCTACGACAGCATAATTAGCTAACAAGTTATTTCATCCCATTCCTGCTCAAGTGCCGTGAGGTATGCCTTGGGATCACGATTAAAACGTCTGCGCTCTACATGTTCGTTCAATCGAGAACGCCACGTCAGTTGGAATTTCATGTAAGTGGAATAACCGACGGAGCGTAGACGATTCTCAATATGCTCCTGACGTAGGGCGTCCTGAATCAATACGATCAACTCTCCATTTCGCTGGATGTAGGTGTTCCAGTTTCGAAGTCCTGTAATACGACGATGATTTGCTTTGGTCTGTCGAAAAAATCGCTCTAAATCATTGTTTGTTCTCGGAAGATGGTACTCGTCGTAACAAGTAAACAGACCATTCCAGAAGCCATTTGTATACCGGAGAATGTTCTCCACTATGGGAACGTCATCGGTTTGTGTGTAGGTTTGTTTCATCCATCCCAGCAGTGCGGTCATCTCCCACCGAGCCGTTTCTCTGCTTCTATCAATTCTAGGTTCCAGTATGTTGGCAATGTGTTTCAGCGGTTTTCGCCAACGAGCAACGGTTTCGTATACAGGTAACATTTGATCTACTTTACTGAAAATGTTAATTATATATTCAAGGAATGAGGCCCCTTTTTTTACGCAAGCATTGAGCCAACGAGGCTTGAATAGCTTGCGCACGTTCATAGATCAGCATACCGGGCAACTCGAGTGGGGGATCGCCATCCTCTAACAACAAGGCACGAACAGCTGCAATGTATTTTTTAGCGATTTGAGCTTCTGCCATTTCGGTTGAAGCTTGCTCCTTTGCGGTTTCACTCGCGGTCGAAATCTCGGTTTCGTTAACACGACTTTCGATTTTCTCGATTTTACGTTCAACCTCTCGAATCCCGCGCATGCTTTTCTTCAATTCTGTCTTGAGTTTTCGGTCTGCATCAACAATCGGTTTGGCAATATCCTTCAAATCATGATACTGACAATACTGGTACGGCACGTCGGGAAGAAGAGCTTCGAAGGCCAGACGAATCGAATGCTGACCGTCACCGACAATTCCGACAATAGGAAAGCCGAGTTCAATCACAGGCTCGATAAGAGTTTGCAATTCCGCCGCTTTGCCACTCTTCATGTTCTTTGCGGCAAGCACGGTCCCACTAAATACTTCGCGCAGCACATAGAGGGTTTCGTTGCCTTTTTCAGGCTGAACACCATCCATGGATAAAAGGATGCCACCGTTTTGTTCCGTCGTTTCGGCGAGGACCTTGCGGACATGATCATTGAGACTGGCGGCCAAAAGA
>NZ_LDIG01000258.1 GCF_015845845.1 Paenibacillus dendritiformis | reverse complement strand
CCTGAATTTCGAAAGTAACTGTGCCTGAAAAATGAAAAAAGGGCCCAAATCTTTGGTAGAATAGTGTTTGCGAAAACAACATCACCCAAAGAGAGGAGCACCTTTTAGGTGAAGTCTACCACACCCGTCAGCAAAATCAAGACTGAATTTTCCTTGCGTCACGCTTCCAGCGTTGGTGGAAGCAAAGTATTCCTGGAGTATCTCGAAAAAATCGAACTGGACAAAGCATTGCAGAACTTGAGCAACATCAAACACAGGCACTCCCTGTTCCCTGTTTTTCGCATCCTGCTCTACCTCATAATCGGCTGGACACTCGGTTGTGAACGCCTTTTTCATTTTCGAGCGTTGCAACAGGATGCACTTGTGCAACGTTTCCTCGGTGGACGCTGTCCACACCACACCTTGCTGTATAAAGAATTGAATCGGTTTGGTAAGCAACCAACTTTCACACTCGACTTGAGAAAGTTGAATCAGCAGGTCATCGCGCCTGGTTTGCCCGATGAACTCATCATGGATCTGGATTCCACCGTGGAAACCGTTTTTGGTCACCAAAAAGGCGCGGCCGTTGGCACGAATCCCCACAAACCGGGACGTAAAAGCTACCATCCGCTGTTGGCTTATGAAGGCCAATCTCGTTTGTGTTTAAACGCTGTTCTTCGTGCTGGAAATACGCATTCATCCACGAATGCCGCTGACTTCCTCCGCCAGACGTTCGAATTGCTTGGTGATCGTCCGGTGAAGTATGCCCGATTTGACAAAGGATTTGGCGGTGAGGACTTTTACGGCTTATGGGAATCCAAAGGAATCGGGTATGTAGGAAAATTGAAATGGACCCAGCGACTTCAAGCGGAAGTGCAACGCTGCTCCGTTTGGAAGCGATTTGTCGATGAGGAGTGGATCATCGAGGGCATTGTACTGGTCTACAAAGCCACCTCCTGGAAGAAAGCACGCCGTGTTGCCGTCATCCGCAAAGCACAGGTGTACGATGGGGATCAATCTCGGCTTCTTCTTGATACAGATTGGCAGTATGAAGCGATCGTCACAAGCCTTGAGTGGGAGCCGATTGACCTGTGGCATTTCTACAACCAGCGTTGCTGCATGGAAAACCACATCAAGGAAGCCAAGCGTGGCTTTTCCATCAACCGCATTTCGACAAGCCGCTTCACCGCGAATGAAATCGACTTGCTAATCAAGCTGTTAGCATACAACCTCTACGAACGGTTTAAACGCGACTGCTGTGAACCGGTTCATCACGGGTATACGATTGCCCGGTTTCGTCAGGAGTTTTTCCTCTGTGCCGCGACCATCATCCAGCATAGTCGGCAGGTGATTCTCAAGTTGGCGAGAGATTTCCCGAACCGCTACACTTGGCTACGGATCGCGACAAAAGTTGCTGCGCTGGAATGACCGCTTCCAAAAATAAACATGGAAATGCAATGCCTCTGTGGGATGGGGAGGGGGAAAATATGCCCTTCTTTTCGAATTAGCGCTCATGGGACTGGATATTTTCTTGTTTATTACAGTTGCTACCCGCCCTAGTAGGTTACTAACTCGCCTCCATTACGGGCTTTCGAAATCTGGGATTATCTTTTTATCAATTTTGAAACCAAATTCGGTCATACCAAGCAGCGGGTGCCGCGCCTTGAAGGGTTTTTGAAGGTCCTTGATAAAGCGCGTCTGAGAAATTATTGGAGAGAGCATAGGGGAAGGATAAAAGGAAGGGAATGGAATCGGGAAGAAAGGTTAATCATTGGCGAATTCGAAGTTTCCTACAGCCACGAATTAGAAGAGACTTATAAAGTATTGGATGACTTATTACGGGAGGATGACAGGCCGGCAAATGTTCATGAAACATAATTTCCCCCGCATGCGTATTCCAAGATATGTATTGAAAAGACGCTAAATTGACGATAAGTTAGATGTAATGTCTGGTTGCTAAGTCGAAGTGTCGAGAGAGGAGCTGCAAGATGAGCACAGAAAGAGAAGAATGGACAGATTGGGACGATGAAAACATTGAGGATCCCGCACATTTCCTGCTGCATCGCGGGATGAGGGGACTGTTCGAGGCGGAGGAGATCGTAGAGGGGGATCGTATCGTTATTCCGGCATGGCAGGTTACGATTCGTCCTCATGTGGCGAGATGGTCGGAGCAGTCCGTTATGCTTCAGTTTCATGTAAGTTCCCCGAAATGGGACCGCGATATTTTCGAGACGTCGGCAGGTATGGGCAGCAGCTTAAAAGATGCTCTCGGCATGGCGATCGGAAGCTTTGCCCTGTCGTTAATGGAGGGTATCGCTTCCATGGAGCAGGATAGGGAGCCTGACCACCTCCGCTCGGAATACGGTGACACGGAACATCATTGGAAGGTGTATAAGAGCAATATTGTGGGTCTCGGCGAATCTTCCGGCGACATGCGTGCCACCCCGTATTGGGAAGCGCTCAAGGAGGAGATTGCGAAGCGGATTGGCAATCAGAAGCTGTGTTACATAAAAATCTATGGCGCGAAGCATGGGGAAGATATCACCGGCGAATGCCGCATTAATAATATTCCAAGCCCTGAACTTGGCCAGATCGTAGCTGAAATCGTCAGCCAATGGCAGGTCGAAGGCTTTGCTTCCCAGAAGCAATTTATTTTGCTGCGGCAGTCCGAGGAGACGTACACGCCTTATCCTTATCAAGCCGAGGAGATTGCGGCGGCGACGCGCACAGCCGTTCAGATGTTCATGGAATGCGATACGCAGGAGAAGTATGAGGAATTTCCGGAGCGGTTAGCGGAGCGCTTGCAGGATGCCAGCTTGGCGGAGGAGCTGTACTCATTCTTGCCGGAAATATGTGCCGAGCATTCTTTTGATTCGTTGACCTATAATGAGGAGTGCTTGCTATTTAGAGGACAGGAATCTTTTCCGATTTATCGGACTCAGTTTTCCAGCTATTATCTAATCTATGATGCTTTGTTTGAGGGCTTTCAGACGGATCAATTTGATGATGAGGTGTATAGGCAGTACATTGGCGCCAGTTCGATATATAGTGTGATTTGCAAAGCAAAAGAGGAGGGCGCGGATCTGCTGGAGCATGGCGGCGTGCTTACGCTTTCCTTCGGGATGTCCGACCGATATCAGTTCAGATGAACCACGGATGCGGGCGCATCCACAAGTAAAGCTCCTGACTTACCGGCAGGAGCTTTTTTACGGAGGGGCAGCGGGGCCACAGCCCGCTTAACCCCCGTTGAAATAATTTAGTCAATTAGCCCGGCATGACGCAGTCCATTGCGGATGCCGCCTTCATCGACGGAAGAGGTAACGTAATCGGCATAAGGCAGCAGTTCCGGATGAGAATTGCCCATCGCAATGCCGAGACCTGCTTGCTGGAGCATCTCCATGTCATTGAGTCCATCGCCGAATGCGACGGCATTCTCCGGAGCCAGGCTCAACCGCTCCAGCATGGCATGGATGCCGACGGCCTTGGAGCCGCCCTTGATCAGGACGTCGATCGCTTTGGAATGCCAGCGGATCATGCGAAGATCATCGAATACATTTTCATATAAATGCTCGTCCTGCGCTTCGCAATGCAGGAACACTTGATAAATATCGGCTTTGCGCCAGAACTCGGGATCATAACCCGGCCGCTCGACGCGAAGGGAATCGATGGATTCCACGACGAAGGGGTGGGCTTCAGCATTCGCGTAAAATTGCTCGCTGCCTTCAAACACAAGGGGATGACGGTTGCGCCCCGCCAATTCCACAAGCTTTGCCACACTTTCCCGCGAAAGCGGGCGCTGATAGAGGGGCTCTCCCTTGTACACGACATAGGCCCCATTTAAGCTGACAAAAGACTCGATCTGAAGCTGCTCGGCAAGCGGCTTAAAAAAGTAGGGCGCGCGCCCCGTGGCAATGACGGGTTCAACCCCGTTCGCCTTCAATTCCGCGATCGCCTCAACGGTGTCCTGCGGCACCTGCTTCTCATCATTTACCAATGTACCATCGATGTCAAAAAATACAATGTTGTAACTCATGTCAGGTCTCTGCTCCCATCTCTGTCTATATCAATGCTGTTATTCTACCAGTGTAGCATTGATTGGGGGCTATAAGAAATAGATTCGTATGAACAATGTGTTCCAAAGCATAGGAGGGGAAAGCATGGGTCACCGGGCAAATCTGATTGTCGTTCGAAATGGAAGCTATCAGTTGTACTATAGTCATTGGTGCGCCAATACGCTGCCGAGAGATTTATTTTGGGGACCGGAGGAAACCCTTGCTTTTATGGAGAGTCAGCAGCCTACGGAAGAATGGCTGGATGACCGCTGGGCCGAAGGCGGGGCCATTATGGATATCGACCATAAAGTATTGCTTTGGTACGGCGGGGAGGATATCATGTATGATATTCCGCTTCGGCGGCAGCTATTTGCGCTCATGCAGCCGTTATGGAGCGGCTGGGAACTGAGATGGGCCAAGGCGGGGATTGTGGATATGGCGAACTATGTAAATCATCCGCTGGAGCATGTCCGATCGGTTGAGTATGCCGCAGACTTGCCAGCAATCATCGAACCAGAGCCCAGAGGCGGATTTATACGGATGATTGCCAGCATCGTATATCCCGATGGAGATTTGCGGATATTCCCGTTAAGCGGAACATTGGATGAATATGTCTTGGCAGGCCCATCTCAATTGGTTGAGGCACTGCACCCGGTACTGGGGCAGCGCGAGCTTCAGGCGACGGAATGGAGCGAGGAATTCCCGGATCAGGGATTCCACTTGGATACACGACGCAGGACCTTGGATATATGGTACGCAGGTGCTGATTCGGACATCATTGCGCAGATGAGAACGTCCTGGCCGGACTGGACAGTCACGGATTTGGCCGATCAATATGAGATGCAAAGCGTCTTAACTGATAATGCGGTCATGTTAACGCCGATGCCTTCAAGCAAGCTGATAAGTCAATTGCAGAGCATGCTGTTTTGCTCCGCCTCCCACAGTCCCGTCGACAGCATCAAGCTCATCTCGGATTATTTTGAGAAGGAGGGCAAAAAGGTCGAGGTAAACCCGCGAGCCTTGATTGATCATCCACAAGAAGTAGCATTGAGTACACGGGAGGAGAAATGGGAGTTTGCCTTGTCGCAAGCGGGGCGATCTAATTAGATACTGGTGTTGAGCCGCCCCATTGGTCATCACAGATAAGAGCCGTTGAGGAAAGAAACGGCTCTTCATTGATCTTCGCTATTACTGTTAAATCCCTTATTCTTCAAACCATTTAAACTTATTTTTATCCTCCTCTATGATAGGACGGATAACCCGGCAAGGATTTCCGTATGCAAGCATCCCGGACGGAATATCCTTCGTAACCACGCTGCCAGCCCCGATGATGCAATTATCTCCAATTGCTACCCCGGGGAGAATGGAAACATTTGCGCATATCCAGACATTATTTCCAACCGTAATCGGATATGCATATTCCCATCCGTCATTACGCAGATCAGGTAGAAATGCATGTCCTTCCGTTAAAAAAGAAACATGCGGCGCAACGAAAACATTGTCTCCGATCGTAACTTTTGCACCATCGGAAATGGTGCAGCCTATATTTGCAAAAAAATTATCTCCCACAGAAATATTATATCCATAGGTGCAGTAAAACGGCTGTTCAATAAGGAAATTGCCTTTAATTTGACCAAGAAGTTTTTTCATAATCTCCGTCCGTTTCTTATAGTTAGACGGAAGAGTATGGTTATATTCAAAATAAAGATCCTTTGCAACTTTCCTGTCCTGAACTAAACCCTCCTCCATTGGATTGTACATGTAACCCAGAAGAGACTTTTCTTTTTCTGTCATCATATTAGTTCCTCACAATTCGAGTAGTCATGAGAGTATATTAGGTTAAACATTTTTCCAAGTAATTGACCGTCCTTGACTGATGGTGAACCGTGACATTGCTTTCCGGATGAGACCTATAAATTTCCTGACCTGATGGAGATAGAAAAGTCATGACAAGTCAGGAAACGTCTGTTAAAGAACAACCGACGGCTATTTCCGTGAGTAATGCCGAAAAGGGAGGAAACACACTCAAGGGTGGAGGCTAACGAAATTTGAAATTATTTGTTGGGTAGTGTTCACAAAAATCGAATTTTATGGTAATCTATAGATGGTCAATTATTTGGAATTACAAAGGAAGGTGAGGCTGTGAGTACCGTTGCTGCGAATCCACAGAGCTTGGGGGAGCTAATACAGTACTATCGGCAGAAGAAGGAATTGAGTCTGTCGAAGCTGCAAGAAGCGGTCGGCATAGATAAAGGCAGCCTGTCGAGAATTGAAAACAGCGAGGTCAAACGACCTGATTTTCAATCCATCCTGTCGATCGCTGCGGTATTGGACATTCCCCATGACGCCATCGTAGAACAGTACATCGAGATCGGACATAAATCGGAAATCATTTACGCTATTTTACAGAACGAATTAACAACACTCGAGTATCCATCGCTCATACCGAAAATTGCCGCCAAGTATCTTGAAGCGCCCAATGAAGACAGCCTGGATGCAGTAGAGAAGTTGTATCGAACGATAGGCTCCATAAATCATCCTTCCACTCAGTTATCTTTATACACCCTCATCGTAGACTACTCGCGCGCTCATGGAATTATGCCCTATATCGCTAAGGGCTTATATCAGAAATACATGATTGAACGAAATGTTTTCAGCAGGTTGAAGGAAACGTATCAGGTTGGAAAAAATGTGTTGGACTATGCTAATTTTCTGAGCGAGAAAGAGCGGATACTTCTATTTTATGGCTTGAGTGTTCACGCTTATAGCCTTATGTTTTATCATGATGCCATAGAATTCGGAAATTATGTTGTGGAAAATGGGGCAGGCGAACCGCTAGCAAATGCAACTCATAATGTTTGCAATGCCTATTATCATCTGGGGAATTATGACGATTGCAGTTCCTATCTCGAAAGGTATAGTCATTTTCCGTATCCTTTCGTCAAAGAGAATGTTGAATTAATGACTGCCTTTCTTAACGGGAAGAAAGGGAATATTGAGTCCGCCATTACTCAGTTTAATAACTGTTTAGATAACCTGTCCTCATATAATTTGATTCATGCCGTAACTGAATTAATGGAACTATATCTCCATAAAAACAACGATCTTCTTGCAGCAGAACAACTCCTTATGTATGAAGAACAAATAATTGAGAGCATCACCCAACCACAAACTACGCCATATAAAAGGTCAAAATTAGCGTACTACTTTCGCATCAAAGGACAATTGTTAATTCGTAAAAAACATGAAAAAGACGCTGTTGATAGTTTTTTGAAAAGCACATTAGAGTACGCAAAAATTGGTCGTTTTACGGAAGCTTTTGAATCATTGTCGTTTGTGACGCAATCAATGATACATAATCAGTCAATCTTCAATAGTGAGATAATCAAAAATGTTAACGATCTTTTACAACAAATTGCTGCAAAATAATTAAGGAGGAATATGTTGTCATGAGAAAACGTAAACTTCTTTTTATTGCCTCTCTTCTAGTTATTGGAGCAATCAGCGTGGAGCATCTTGTTTCATACATCGATGCCCCGTGGATAACTAACTTCTAATGAATATAACATCTTAAGACGCGTTACCCCACCATTCGTTGGTGGGGTATGAACTATCGAACTGGCACGACTCCATTTAAAAGGTCAAGACTAGCATATTTTTATAAGTTAAAAGGGACCTTGATGTTAAACCTGCAGCAGAGCGAGGCAGCTTTCGATTGTTTTATTGAAAGCGCATATAAGTATATGGAGATTGGGATGTACGACAAAGCCATGATGAGTTTGTCACATATAAATCAAGCTATAATGGCAGACAACTCGCTCCTTACCCTGGAGGTTGTCAAAAAATTTGACTCGATGTACCATCAATTAATTAACTGTACTTGCCCAAATTCGCTGTAATTAAATAGCAGAAAAAGAGACACCCTTGACTCTCTGTGTAAAATAGAAGTGCGACCAACCACTCTACGCAGAGGAGATCAAGAAATGTCTCATACGTATACGTTAACACAGCATCGCCATTGGAACAATATCTTTCGGCAATGGAAACTCCCGTTGTATTTTTCCAAATCTGTCCTTAATCACATCACTCACTTTGTAGATGGCATGTTGTCATCTGGATTTACAGGTACCTTAACAGACATACATCGTGAAAGCTTGCATCATCGGGATCGCAGAAGCTTAAGTCATTTTTTATCCCATGGGAAGTGGGATGAACAGTTCCTGAAGCAAATCGTACGTAATATCGCCTATCAGCAAGTCAAATACAGCGCTAAGCACAATAACAGTCCTATCTTTGTCATTGTAGATGATACGGTGTGTGAAAAAACCAAACCTTCGTCACGGGCGGTTGACTCGATCCAGGGCTCAGCCTTTCACCACTCTCATCTCAAGGGAAAGAAGGTCTATGGTCATGCTGTAGTGGAAGCCATGCTACGGGCGGGTGATATAGTATATCCCTTTGCAACAGAACGCTATGAATCCAAAAGCAAGAGCAAGATTGATCTGGCTTGTGACATGATCCGGCAAGTGCCCAGGTCCCATCACCAAACGTACGTATTAATGGATTCGTGGTATCCTTCAGCCTCTGTTCTTCAGGTGAGTAGCGAGCAAGGATTCCATGTCATTAGCGGTCTGAAGACCAATCGCATCATTTACCCACAAGGGATTCGCCAATCGATTAAAGAATTTGCTTCGTTTATGTCGAAGTCTGATACCGATCTCGTGACCATCGGAGAAGACTCTTATCGCGTTTATCGATACGAAGGAAAGCTCAATTTGCTTGATAATGGAGTCGTTCTTTTCTGCTGGAAAGAAGGAGAAGAACTGAACCCTAAGCAGGTGAAAGCTTTTCTAAGTACAGATGTTTCTCTAACCAACAAGCAAATTCTGAGCTATTATAGCAAGCGATGGTCGATTGAAACGTATTTTCGAACGGCGAAAGTCCACCTCGGCTTGGATCGATATCAGGTTCGATCTACGAAAGCGATCGATCGCTACTGGGCGCTACTCTCTTTTGTTTCGATGTGCTGTATTTACAGCGGGCAAGGCTATCTTTTGGATGGATTGCACCAATATCGACGAGAAAAAAAGCAACATTGGATTGAATATGTTTATAAACAAGCTCTATCCGGAGTAGCTCTCGCTCAAATTCAAACACAGCTTGGAGCTGCATAGGGGTACTGTCAGCTTTTTTAGATTTACATTTTCTTGAAGTGTTTAT
>NZ_LDIG01000257.1 GCF_015845845.1 Paenibacillus dendritiformis | reverse complement strand
TCGAAATCCAGTCCGCAAAACCACAAATAGCCCGCATGCATGGGCAGCAGTTGATACAATTCCCGTTCGGAGTGGTTGAACAAATACAAAAGCAGCATCAGTCGAACCATTCGCTCCGGGTCAGCCGCCGGGCGACCGGTGCGTTCCGTATATAGCGGCGCTACCCAATCATGGACGATGGATAAATCAAGCGCCTCGTTGATTTGACGCAGGATGTGCTTTTTCGGCACGAGTTCATCCATATCCACGAATTGAAACATCTGAGGCTGGACAGCCGATGACTTATAGGCTTTCATGTTCAATCACTCTCTCGATTATTTGTTACAGTACAAATTCGACAAAACCGTGGGAAAGACCTGTTTAAGCGGACTTTTTCACCAGACTTCTAAACTATTAGGCATAAAAGATACATACACCATAATAAATGAACTTATTAGCCAAAAAAATGATTCTTTTTCAATAAGTGCATTTTTTTAGCTCGATTAACAATATAAATGCATAAAAGAACTGAAACAACCCTTGCAACAATCAATAACTTATAATCCATACTTACCCCTTTCTTTATTCCCACTGCCTTTTAAAACAAATATTATCAAAGAATAAAACATGGAAATCATATATTTTATATTCTTATATGGGGAGTCGTGCATTCCTACACCACTCATTCTTTCATGCATTGTAGCAGGTATCTCTTTGATTTTGTATCCCAATTTTAACATCAAAATAATTAAGTTCGCGTCGGGATAATCAGGATAATTTCCTGACTTCACATAATATTCAAAAGCCTTTTTATCTTGATCAACAATTTGAAAGTATTAGTTCCTATTTTCCTGAAGAATCCATGATTGTATGTATTTTTTCAAAAACCTGGATCCGATAACAATATCACATTTCTCATTTTCTATTTCTTTACTGTACATGCCAATAAACACTTCAAGAAAATGTAAATCTAAAAAAGCTGACAGTACCCCTATGCAGCTCCAAGCTGTGTTTGAATTTGAGCGAGAGCTACTCCGGATAGAGCTTGTTTATAAACATATTCAATCCAATGTTGCTTTTTTTCTCGTCGATATTGGTGCAATCCATCCAAAAGATAGCCTTGCCCGCTGTAAATACAGCACATCGAAACAAAAGAGAGTAGCGCCCAGTAGCGATCGATCGCTTTCGTAGATCGAACCTGATATCGATCCAAGCCGAGGTGGACTTTCGCCGTTCGAAAATACGTTTCAATCGACCATCGCTTGCTATAATAGCTCAGAATTTGCTTGTTGGTTAGAGAAACATCTGTACTTAGAAAAGCTTTCACCTGCTTAGGGTTCAGTTCTTCTCCTTCTTTCCAGCAGAAAAGAACGACTCCATTATCAAGCAAATTGAGCTTTCCTTCGTATCGATAAACGCGATAAGAGTCTTCTCCGATGGTCACGAGATCGGTATCAGACTTCGACATAAACGAAGCAAATTCTTTAATCGATTGGCGAATCCCTTGTGGGTAAATGATGCGATTGGTCTTCAGACCGCTAATGACATGGAATCCTTGCTCGCTACTCACCTGAAGAACAGAGGCTGAAGGATACCACGAATCCATTAATACGTACGTTTGGTGATGGGACCTGGGCACTTGCCGGATCATGTCACAAGCCAGATCAATCTTGCTCTTGCTTTTGGATTCATAGCGTTCTGTTGCAAAGGGATATACTATATCACCCGCCCGTAGCATGGCTTCCACTACAGCATGACCATAGACCTTCTTTCCCTTGAGATGAGAGTGGTGAAAGGCTGAGCCCTGGATCGAGTCAACCGCCCGTGACGAAGGTTTGGTTTTTTCACACACCGTATCATCTACAATGACAAAGATAGGACTGTTATTGTGCTTAGCGCTGTATTTGACTTGCTGATAGGCGATATTACGTACGATTTGCTTCAGGAACTGTTCATCCCACTTCCCATGGGATAAAAAATGACTTAAGCTTCTGCGATCCCGATGATGCAAGCTTTCACGATGTATGTCTGTTAAGGTACCTGTAAATCCAGATGACAACATGCCATCTACAAAGTGAGTGATGTGATTAAGGACAGATTTGGAAAAATACAACGGGAGTTTCCATTGCCGAAAGATATTGTTCCAATGGCGATGCTGTGTTAACGTATACGTATGAGACATTTCTTGATCTCCTCTGCGTAGAGTGGTTGGTCGCACTTCTATTTTACACAGAGAGTCAAGGGTGTCTCTTTTTCTGCTATTTAATTACAGCGAATTTGGGCAAGTACAGTT
>NZ_LDIG01000256.1 GCF_015845845.1 Paenibacillus dendritiformis | reverse complement strand
ATACTTCGAAGCTGGAGTGAAGTCGATGCAGTGGTAGGGGAGCGTTGTGTACCGGGTGGAAGGCAGACCGGAAGGACTGCTGGACTGTACACAAGTGAGAATGCCGGTATGAGTAACGAAAAGACTGGTGAGAATCCAGTCCGCCGAAAGCCTAAGGGTTCCTGGGGAAGGCTCGTCCGCCCAGGGTAAGTCGGGACCTAAGGCGAGGCCGAAAGGCGTAGTCGAAGGACAACAGGTTGAAATTCCTGTACCACCGTAGCCGTTATGAGCAATGGGGGGACGCAGAAGGATAGGGACGCGAGCAGATGGATGCTCGTCCAAGCAGTGAGGCTGGTCAGTAGGCAAATCCGCTGACCGTAAGGCTGGGCTGTGACGGGGAGGGAAAATTACAGTACCGAAGGTCTTGATTTCATGCTGCCAAGAAAAGCCTCTAGCCAGGTAAAGGTGCCCGTACCGCAAACCGACACAGGTAGGCGAGAAGAGAATTCTAAGGCGCGCGGAAGAACTCTCGTTAAGGAACTCGGCAAAATGACCCCGTAACTTTGGGAGAAGGGGTGCCCCGGTAGGGTGAATAGCCCGAGGGGGCCGCAGTGAATAGGCCCGAGCGACTGTTTAGCAAAAACACAGGTCTGTGCGAAGCCGTAAGGCGAAGTATACGGGCTGACGCCTGCCCGGTGCTGGAAGGTTAAGGGGAGTGGTTAGCCGTAAGGCGAAGCTATGAACCGAAGCCCCAGTAAACGGCGGCCGTAACTATAACGGTCCTAAGGTAGCGAAATTCCTTGTCAGGTAAATTCTGACCCGCACGAATGGCGTAACGACTTGGGCGCTGTCTCAACGAGAGATCCGGTGAAATTTTAATACCTGTGAAGATGCAGGTTACCCGCGACAAGACGGAAAGACCCCATGGAGCTTTACTGCAGCTTGATATTGGACTTTGGTACGGTCTGTACAGGATAGGTGGGAGCCTGGGAAGCCGGAGCGCCAGCTTCGGTGGAGGCGCCGTTGGGATACCACCCTGATCGTATCGGAGTTCTAACCAGGGACCGTGAAACCGGTTCGGGGACAGTGTCAGGCGGGCAGTTTGACTGGGGCGGTCGCCTCCTAAAGAGTAACGGAGGCGCCCCAAGGTTCCCTCAGAATGGTTGGAAATCATTCGAAGAGTGCAAAGGCAGAAGGGAGCTTGACTGCGAGACCTACAAGTCGAGCAGGGACGAAAGTCGGGCTTAGTGATCCGGTGGTACCGCATGGAAGGGCCATCGCTCAACGGATAAAAGCTACCCTGGGGATAACAGGCTTATCTCCCCCAAGAGTCCACATCGACGGGGAGGTTTGGCACCTCGATGTCGGCTCATCGCATCCTGGGGCTGAAGTAGGTCCCAAGGGTTGGGCTGTTCGCCCATTAAAGCGGTACGCGAGCTGGGTTCAGAACGTCGTGAGACAGTTCGGTCCCTATCTGTCGCGGGCGTAGGAAATTTGAGAGGAGCTGTCCTTAGTACGAGAGGACCGGGATGGACGTACCGCTGGTGTACCAGTTGTTTCGCCAGAGGCATAGCTGGGTAGCCAAGTACGGAAGGGATAAGCGCTGAAAGCATCTAAGCGTGAAGCCCCCCTCAAGATGAGATTTCCCACATTGGTAAGACCCCTTGAAGACGACGAGGTAGATAGGTTGGAGGTGGAAGTGCAGCAATGCATGGAGCTGACCAATACTAATCGGTCGAGGGCTTATCCTAAATTCACCCCAAAAAGTGACGTGAAGCGTTGCAGCAACACCGATTACTTTTCGGGGACCCCGGGTGATTATGATTCTTTGCTTTCGCATTCAGTTTTTAAGGTACAATACCTTATCTGTTTGGTGGCGATAGCGGAGGGGTTCCACGCGTACCCATCCCGAACACGACCGTTAAGCCCTCCAGCGCCGATGGTACTTGGACCGCAGGGTCCCGGGAGAGTAGGACGCTGCCAAGCAGACAAAGACCACTGACTTCTGTCGGTGGTTTTTTTCTATATATCCGGAAGATGACAGGGAACGCGGTGACCCGGACATGGCATTGCATCCTGGAGGGGGAATCGTTATCTAGGAGACATCTTCGCATCTAGAGGCATCATCGGATTCTGTAGGTCTATCCCGTCCTGAGGCGTCATCGTACCTTGAGGCGTAATCCCATCCTCAGGCAGGATCGCATTCAGAGGGTCCATCGCATCGAGGAGGTTGCGTCGCTTCCTGGGGCTGAGCGTTGGGACTGAGCGTGTAGAGAGGAATTGCTGCAATTTTACAGGAATTTCGGCACAATGAGCCCACATACAGTGGAATTCCTGCAAATCTACATCATTTTGCTCCTATTTGCACCCACTTGAAGCAAAAAGGAGAAAAATCCTGCACTTTTGCAGGATCCCCTTTTTGGTGAAGTGGTGCATCTCGAAATCCTGCACTTTTGCAGGATTTCGTTTTGATGAATTCGTGAATATCGAATTCTTGCGATTTCTCAGGATTTCGTTTTTCCGAAAAAGGCGTGTCCAGAGAAATGATGCAGTTCGGCAGGTACCGGCATCCCACCAAAAGAAAAAACACCCTCAACGGGTGTTTTCGTATATTATGCTTTATAGACGGACATCTCTCCGGCCGGCAGCTTGATAAGCCCATCCTTGCTTGCCTGTTGGGCAACGATGGTGGCGTATAGGCGCGGCGCTATCATCCACAGATGCCAGAACATGAGCTGCAGGGTCAGGTCAAGCGGCAGCCAGGGCATAAGCACCAGCAGGACAAGCAAAGAGATGAGCGTCGTATGCCATAGTATTTTTCTCCAGTAACGAAGACTGATGAATTGTTGATCCTGCGGCAGGAAGCCGATCCAGGGAAGATGGAATCTCCATATCCATCGCTTTTTGAATGTATACCGATCCATCACGAAGATAGAACGCGCGATTACATAATGAATCCAGACGATAACGATCCACGAAGCCCCGATGTAGGCGACTCCCCATAGACCGCTCATTCCTATCGAGGCCGCCAGCGCGGCCGCGCCGAACAGCAGATACATGTACATAAATACCCGATGGAACCGAACCCGCTTTAGGAGCTGATAATTGTAAAAGGTGCGCTCACTACTGCTCAAGGAAGCTCCTCCTTTTGATTGCGTCACGAATTGAGGAATACGATATATATCGGAATTTGATCTATGAAAATGTAGAAGGGGGCAAAGATCGGGGGCGGATTTGAAGGCGCAAAAGAGGTACAGACCGTACATACACCAAATGCGGCCATTCTTCATACGTATATAAATATGTGAAATGAACTATGAAACTGGTATAACTTTATAGAGTTCGGGGCATACTAACGATAAAATTATAGAAGGTGGGATGGCCATGGAACATCAGGAGCCCCACTGCATCATTTGCGGTGAAGCAACAGAGGACGGCATCGTGGTTGTCAATCAATTCATTTGCACCTCCTGCGAACAAGAAATGGTAAAGACCGACGTGCAGGACCGAAAATATCCTTTTTTCATTCATCGGTTAAAACGGTTGTGGGTGCACATGAATGTATAAGGTAGCAGACAAAGGAGCCTGAATCTTTTTGGGCTCTTTTTTGTCGGTTCCCAGAGGAATGATGAAGCGCTGCCCGATTTGCGTTACAATGAAGGAATAAGAACTAAGTGTGCAAAAAAGGCCGGTTTTCCGCAACGAGAAGGTTTCAGCAACCTGAAGCGATCAAAAGCGGACCTTTTGAACAACCTTTAGAAGGGGCAGACTTCATGGTGTATAACGGAGAAGAATCCTTTTCACGTCACATTCATCAGCAGGCGCCATTGGCAGGCGCGATGCTTGACTATATGGAACGCCGTTCGGCCTCCTTCCATGTTCCGGGTCATAAGGATGGCGAGTTGTACCGCCGGATGGCGGACGACTGGCCTCAGCCGGGCAAGGAGCTGCTCGACAGCATGGCTTCGCTGCTCGCCATGGATACGACCGAGGTCGAGGGGACGGACGATCTGCATCATCCGACCGGTCCGATCGCGGAAGCCCAGCGACTGGCGGCACGCTGCTTCGGGGCGGAAGATACGCATTTTCTGATAGGCGGAAGCACGGTGGGCAATATGGCGCTTCTCCTGAGCAGTTGCACCCGGCCGGGCGATCTTATCATTGTGCAGCGCAATGTCCATAAATCCATTTTGCATGGACTGATGCTGGCGGGGGCCACGGCGGTGTTCCTGACGCCGCGGACCGATCCGGCGACCGGACTGACGGCCGTGCCGGAGGTGGAGACGGTTCGCGAGGCGCTGAACCGCTTTCCGCAGGCCAAGGCGGTCATGATCACGAACCCTAATTATTATGGGATGGGTGCCGATATAAGGGAGATGGCCCGCCTTGCTCATGATCACGGCATTCCTTTGCTGGTGGACGAGGCGCATGGGGCGCATTTCGGATTTCACCCATCCGTCCCTCCTTCCTCCCTGTCGATGGGAGCGGACGGGGTCGTCCAGTCGACGCATAAGATGCTGGGCGGGATGACGATGAGCGCCATGCTGCATGTGCAGGGGCCCCGCCTCGACCGGGACAGGCTGAAGCAGGTGTTAACGATGCTGCAGAGCTCCAGCCCTTCTTATCCATTGATGGCTTCGCTCGATTTGAGCCGCTACTGGCTGGATCGGCATGGGGCAGCCGCCCTGGAGCCCGGGCTGGAGGCGGCACGTTGGCTGCGAGAACGAATCCAGGCGATGCCGGCGTTCGAGCTGGTGCCGGAACCGGACAGCTCGGCGGAGTATCATTATCAAGATCCTTTTAAAATCGCCCTCCGGGATCGACATGACCGGGTCAGCGGCTACGAGCTGCTGGACATGCTGTCCGCTCATGGCTGCGTGGCCGAGATGGCCGACCCCCGGTACGTGGTGGCCGCGCTCAGCCTGAGCACGTCGATGGCCGATGCGGAACGGCTGGCCCAAGCTCTGGAGGCCGTGGCGGTGACCATTGGCGATGCGCCTACATATACTACGGTGCGGGCGAATGACATGGTCGAGAATGCTGCCGGGGCCACCGTCTCGACCCCCGTGCCGTTCTCGCTGTACGATGCGGCACGGGCGAAGACCGTGCGGGTCCCGGTTAGCGAAGCGGTCGGCGCGGTTGCAGCCGAGACAGTAACCCCCTATCCGCCAGGGATCCCGCTGCTCTATCGCGGTGAGCGCGTGACTGAGGCGGTGGTCCGGCAGCTTGAGCGGCTGGCGGAAGCCGGGGCAAAATGCCACGGAGCCGGGGATCCGACGCTCCGGACATTACAAATTATGGCGAACGATATTAACGGCACGGAAGAGGAGACGCAGGATGAGCAGTATAAATAGAAGCGATTGGCCAGGCTGGTTCATTACGATGGAAGGAGGGGAAGGAGCCGGGAAGACGACGGCGATGCGCAAGCTGGCTCAGCATCTGGAGGAGCGCGGGCTCGATGTCGTCGTAACGCGAGAACCGGGCGGTATCGCGATCTCCGAACAGATTCGCAGCGTCATACTCGATCCGGCGCATGTCGGCATGGATCCGCGAACGGAAGCGCTGCTCTATGCGGCGGCCCGCCGCCAGCATCTGGTGGAGCGGGTGGAGCCCGCACTCCAACGGGGAGCCATCGTGCTGTGCGACCGGTTCGTCGACAGCAGTCTTGCTTACCAAGGCTATGCACGGGGTATAGGTATGGAAGAGGTGTGGGACATCAACCGCTTCGCCGTGCATCATACGATGCCGGATATTACGCTCTGGTTCGATATTGATCCGGAAGCGGGACTGGAGCGCATCCGAGCGAACCGCTCCCGCGAAGTGAACCGGCTGGATACGGAGCGGCTGGCCTTCCACCAGGCGGTCCGGGAAGGCTATGAACGGCTCGCCCGCCAATACCCCGACCGAATCGTGCGCGTGGATGCATCGCAGACGGAAGCGGCGCTTCAGGAGCAAATAATCGACATTTTATCCGGAAGAACGCAGGATTTCGGGCCCCGCATGTGTAAATAAATAACCATATTCTTAATTCTAGGGTAAAATGAGTTCAACCAATCAAAGGAGGATGATAGGCATGAAGATGATTGTGGCCATTGTTCAGGACAAAGACAGCAACCGGTTGTCCAGCGCGTTAGTGAAAGCGAATTTCCGCGCCACCAAGCTGGCCAGTACGGGAGGATTTCTGCGGGCAGGCAACACGACCTTTATGATCGGTGTCAACGATGATCAAGTCAGCGCGGTTCTGAACGTCATCCGTAACAATTGCAAGGTGCGCGACCAATTGGTGACGCCGGTTACCCCTCTTAGCGGAACGACGGATTCCTATATGCCGCTTCCGGTGGAAGTGCAGGTTGGCGGTGCGACTGTCTTTGTAATGCCTGTTGATCGGTTCGAACAATTTTAGAAATCGTCTACAAAGTCCGCTTTGAACACTCAATTTAGAGCATGATAGAATGCAGGTGGATAACAAGTGAAGATTAATCCAGGGTTCCGGCCCCTCGGCCAAGATATGCGCATTGGGGATACGGTAGCGAAGCCCATTCAGCAGAAATCATTTGCGGATATAATGCAGCAGCAGGACGGCCAAGCGAGCAGAGATGAATTGCAGCAGCGCCTGCAGGATATTTATCGTCAAGGAGAACGGCTGGCGAAGTCGATGACCGTCAGAGAACTCCGGCAATACCGGAATATGGTGAAGCGATTCCTGGAAGATACGGTCCGTCGGGGCATCACGCTTCGCGACTCGCGCGGATGGGATCGCCGAGGCCGCAATAAGCGCTACAAGCTGGTCGAGGAGATCGATGCGGCGTTGATTGCTCTGGCGGAGGAACTGCTGGAGACGGAACAAGGCAAAATCGAATTGCTGCAAAAGGTCGGAGAGATCCGCGGCATGCTGATCAATTTGAGCTTTTGACAGCGTTCAGGAATGGAAGGACTTACAAGCGATGTCGTTTCAACAAATAATCGGACAGGAACGGGCGAAGACCTTATTGCAGAACGGTCTGCGTTCGGGTAAAGTCTCGCATGCCTATTTGTTCAGCGGGCCGAAGGGAACGGGGCGGCTGCAGACGGCGCTCACCTTCACGAAGGCGTTGTTCTGCGAGAACGCAACGGACGACGCCTGCGGCGAATGCTTGTCATGCCGCAAGATTGAGCATGGCAACCACCCGGATGTGCATGTGATTTCACCCGAAGGCCAGAGCATCAAAATCGATCAGGTGAGGGAGCTTCAGCGGGAGTTTTCGTACCGCACGCAGGCGGAAGGCCGCAAAGTGTATATCATGGAGCAGGCGGAGACGATGACCGTGCAGGCGGCCAACAGCCTGCTCAAATTTTTGGAAGAACCGATGAGCCCGATCGTCGCGATCTTGATTACGGACAATGGACAAGCCATGCTGCCCACGATTCAATCGCGCTCGCAATGGGTGCCTTTTACCCCGCCGGATCCCCAGATTATCTATAATGCATTGGTTGAGGAGGGCTGCTCTGCCTTGCTCGCCCGGGCGGCGGTTCATCTCGTCAACGGAATAGGGGAAGGCAGGGAACTGTGCCAACAGAATTGGTTTGCAGAACTGAGAAACGTAATGTTACAATTAGGAAAGGAGTGTGGGACACGGTTGTCATCGGCACTTCTTATGGCACAACAGAAGGTGTTCAAGACCGAGCTTGGAGAACATACGGACATGTTGTTCCGTCTGTTCCACCTCTGGTTTCGTGATATGCTGAATTATCAATTCAACCGACAGGAGAACCTCGTCTTTTGCGATCAGCTGGATGCAATAGGCAGAATAGCCTGGTCGAAATCGGCGCAGGGATGGATCCGATGCATGGCCGCGGCAGCAGAAGCGCAGAAGCGGGTACGCGCCAATGTCAGTCCGCAGCTTGCATTTGAACAGTTTCTGGTTGGAGTGCAAGGAGGTACATGATTGTATAACGTGGTCGGCGTCCGCTTCAAGCGAGCGGGCAAAATTTATTACTTCGATCCGGTGGAATGGCCGGTTCAGCGGGATGAGCACGTTATCGTCGAGACGGCGCGGGGAATCGAATACGGCAAGGTCGTCATCGGCCCGAAGACGGTCGGCGAGAATGATGTCGTACTTCCCTTGAAGAAGGTCATCCGCATTGCCAACGAGGCCGACGCTACGCTGGTGGATTCGAACCGGCAGGCGGCGAAGGATGCCTTTACGACTTGCATGGACAAGATTCGGGCTCATCAGTTGAAGATGAAGCTGGTTGATGTCGAATATACATTTGATCGGAACAAAATTATTTTTTATTTTACGGCTGAAGGACGCGTCGATTTTCGCGAGCTGGTCAAAGACTTGGCGAGCGTGTTCCGGACCCGGATCGAGCTGCGGCAGATTGGGGTGCGGGATGAAGCGAAGATGCTCGGCGGCATCGGCCCATGCGGCCGGGTCCTGTGTTGTTCGTCCTGGCTCGGCGATTTCGAGCCGGTCTCGATCAAGATGGCCAAAGATCAGAATTTATCGTTGAATCCTACCAAAATTTCCGGTCTGTGCGGCCGGCTCATGTGCTGCTTGAAATACGAGCATGATAATTATGAGAGCGTCAAGGAAGAGCTTCCGGCGGTAGGGAAATGGGTAGTCACGTCGATCGGCGAAGGCAAGGTCGTCGGCCTGAATGCCGGTGAACGCAAGGTTCACGTTCAATTGGCGGATATCAACAAAGTGAAGGAGTTTCCTTTTGACGACGTCGTATTGAAATAATGAAGCGTACTTTTCACGCTCTGGGGTGGGAACTTGGAGAAGAAAGACATTTTTGCGCAAATTCATGATATGGAAACGCATATGGGAGACCTTCATCAAGAGCTGGGTGCGCTGAAATACGTCGTCAAGGAGCTGCTGGAAGAGAATCAACGCCTTCGCATGGAGAACCAGCGGCTGCGCCAATTGCTCCATCAGGAGCATCAGGATCAGCAGCCGGAATCCCCTGTCGAAGCGGAAGGAGCATCGGCACCCGCAGTGGATGCCCGGAGCGCCGAAGGGGATGAGCAGGAGAATGTGGTGGGCGAAGGATACGACAACTTAGCGCGGCTGTATCATGAAGGCTTTCATATTTGCAACGTCTATTATGGGCATTTACGAACGGAAGGCGACTGCTTGTTCTGTCTCTCCTTCCTAAATAAATAACGAGAGCCGTAGGTGATGGGGAATCGAATTCCTGCCTACGGCTTTTCTTCATACTCCAGTCTGCATCGGATAGGCCATAAGCACAAGAAACAGGAAGGAGTTACCGATATAGAATGAAGGAACACGGTAAGGTGAGCGTCATCCTGCAGCCTTCGGAACGGCTTGATGATCTGCTGACTCATGAGCTTCGCATCATTCAGAGCCCGGAGGTGTTCAGCTTTTCGATGGATGCCGTTCTGCTGGCGCGCTTCGCCACGGTGCCGGCCAAGGGCCGGATTATGGATCTGTGCACCGGCAACGGGGTCATTCCGCTGCTGCTGTCGACACGGACCGGAGCCGCGATCGAAGGGCTGGAGATCCAGCCGCGCTTGGCAGACATGGCTCGGCGCAGCGTTGCGCTGAACGGGCTGGAAGAGCGCATCCGGATTCACGAAGGGGATCTGAAGGAGTTCGAACCGGAGGCGGAACGTCCGTTCTATGAGCTGATTACGGTGAATCCGCCCTATATGCCGCTGCAGGCCGGAGAGCCGAAGCTGAGCGAGCATCAGGCGCTCGCGCGCCACGAGCTGGCATGCACGCTGGAAGATGTGATCGCACGGTCGGCCCGCTGGCTGCGAACGGGCGGCAAGCTGGCGATGGTGCATCGCGCCTCCCGGCTGGGCGATATCATCGCCTTGATGCGGGCGTATCGGGTCGAGCCGAAGCGCATCCGCCTCGTGCATCCGCGCATCGGAACGGAAGCGAATATGGTGCTGATCGAAGCGGTGCGCGACGGCAAGCCGGACGTGCGTATTCTCCCGCCCTTAATCGTTTATAATGAAGGAAATACGTATTGCCAGGAACTAATGGATATCTATTACGGCAAGTCGCCGCAGTTGAAGGATGGGTCATATGGAGATCAATGAGCAATTCAGCTATGAGGAGAAGGACGGAGGCGGACGCCTCTATCTCGTCGGCACTCCGATCGGCAATCTGGAGGATATGACGTACCGGGCCGTGCGGATGCTCCGGGAAGCGGATATCATCGCGGCGGAGGATACGCGCGAGACGCGGAAGCTGCTCAGCCGCTTCGAGATTCAGGGCAAGACGTTATACAGTTACCATGAGCATAACAAGCAGGCCAGCGGTCCCGAACTGATCCGGTTGATGCAGGAAGGGAAGCGTATCGCCCTTGTGAGCGACGCCGGGCTTCCGGCGATTTCCGACCCGGGCGCCGATCTGGCGGCGATGGCGATCGAAGCGGGGCTGCCGGTCATTCCGATCCCCGGCCCGAATGCGGCGTTGTCCGCGCTGATCGCTTCCGGGCTGCCGACGGACCGGTTCACCTTCGTCGGGTTCCTGCCCCGGGAGAAAAAGCGGGCTTCCGACATCCTGGCCTCCTTGGCGGCGGAAGCAGGCACCATGCTATTTTATGAATCGCCGCATCGGGTGGAGAAGACGCTGGAACGGATGGCCGAAGCATTCGGTTCCGGGCGGCGCGTCGCGCTGGCGCGCGAGCTGACGAAGCGGTACGAGCATTTCGTGCGCGGGACGATTGCGGATTGTGTGGCCTTTCTCCAGGAGAAGCCTCCGCTCGGAGAGTATTGCATCGTCGTGGAAGGAGGCGCAATCGCGCCGGGAGCCGGGGCGGACGCCGTCTGGTGGAGCGAGTTGAGCGAGCAGGAGCATGTGGCGCATTACGAGGAGCGGGGGATCGCCCGCAAAGAGGCCATGAAGCAGGCAGCCAAAGACAGAGGCGTCTCGAAGCGGGATATCTATGAAGCGCTGCTGCAGGAGAAGCGGGAAGAAGGGAATAAATGGTGATTCCGGCTCATCCGCATGAGCCGGGCAGGAGGGTCCCGAAGCCGGGGCCTTAAGGCATGGTTACCTGCGGCTGCAAGTTGGCGCAAGCCGGCAACCGGGTCTGTAGGCCTTCGGAACATCCTCTCCAAGGCAAAAAAAGACCTTCATGGTCGGGTTCTAAACCATGAAGGCACCAAGGAAGATATGAAAAAGGTTAGAATTAACAAGTTGATTAGTGCTATTATAACCTATTTTTTTTATTTTGTCACAGGTTGAGGGATTTCTGATATACATTCGTGGCAAACAATTTTTCCTTTGAAGTATGTAACGTTCTCTGCATTGCCGCAGAAGATGCAGGCAGGCTCATATTTTTTGAGCATGATGCGCTCTCCATCCACGTAAATCTCCAGCGCATCTTTTTCACCAATGCCCAAGGTGCGGCGAAGCTCGATTGGAATAACGACACGACCCAGTTCATCAACTTTGCGAACGATACCAGTGGACTTCATCATATTCAACGCTCTCCTCTTAATTACATAATGTGTCATGATTCGACAATTTTCTGATTGACTGTTTATTATCGTACCAACCATTCCCATATTAGTCAACCTATAAAATGGATAATTTTTATGCTAATTTATGGTTTTTATTAATTTTTTATCTGATTTTTAACTGATTTCAACGTATCTATTCCCGTTTTTACGCTTTAGTGGTATTATATGTTACCTGATGGCAATCGGGTACGACGCATCCGCCCAATTTCGACAACTTGGCCAAATGTGAAAACGATGTCGAAATGGAACGGATGTCATTTTATAGTCGATTGCTATGCCGAATCGCTCTCAGCGCTGCATCCGTCACATGAAACCAAGGAGGGAAACATGATGCTGCAAGAAGAAAAAGTGTTCAAGGATCCGGTTCATAATTATGTGCATGTCCAGGATCGGACAATCTGGGATCTGATCAATACGAGCGAATTTCAACGGCTGCGTCGTATCCGCCAGTTGGGGACTTCCTATTTCACGTTCCATGGGGCGGAGCACAGCCGCTTCTCCCATTCGCTCGGCGTATATGAGATTACGCGCCGGATCATTTCTCAATTCGAACGGAACCGGTATGCGGATTGGCCGGAAGAAGAAGGGCTGCTCGCTCTGTGCGCCGCCCTCCTGCATGATGTGGGGCACGGGCCGTTCTCCCATTCGATAGAAGAGGCGTTCGGCATGTTCCACGAGGACTGGACTTGCCGTATTATATTGGAAGATACCGAAATCCACCGCGTACTGGCCAGGATCGATCCCGGATTCCCGGAGAAGGTCGCGTCCGTCATTCGCAAATCGTACGCATCCCCGATTGTCGTCAATCTTGTATCCGGACCGCTCGATGCCGATCGGATGGATTATTTGCTGCGGGATGCCTATTTCACCGGCGTCAATTACGGCACCTTCGATCTCGATCGCATATTGAGGCTTCTGCGCCCGCATAAGGATCGCATCGTCGTGAAGGAGAGCGGCATGCATGCGGTGGAGCATTACTTGCTCTCCCGGTACGAGATGTACTGGCAGGTCTACTTCCATCCGGTGACCCGCAGCTCCGAGATGCTGCTGCGGCATATTTTCAAGCGCGCGACAGAGCTGTACCGGGAAGGCTTTGCGTTTCAGTTCTTTTTGCCGCCGCTTACCTCGCTCTTCGAGGGGACGATCGGAACTGCGGATTATTTGAAGCTGGATGAAGCTCTGGTGCAGACGACGTTCATGCAATGGCGCCTGGAGAAGGATGAGCGGTTGGCCGACTTGTGCGAGAGGTTCATGGAGCGTAAACTATACAAATATATTGAAACCGATCAATTGGATAAAGCGACAGAGCGCCGGCTGTCCCAAGTCTGGACGGAAGCGGGACTCGACCCGGAGTACGACTTGATGTTCGATTCGCCTTCGGACAATCCGTACGATGTGTACCGGGTAGGCGATGAACCGACGCAGCAGCATATTTTGCTGCTCGATCCGTATGGACGCGTCATGGAGCTGTCGAAGAAATCGGATATCGTCCGCTCGATCAGCGGCATCCGGAGAGGGAAGCATTATATTTACTTTCCGAAGGACAAGCTGGAAGCCGCTCAGCATGCGCTCCCAGCCGATGTGCGGCAGCTGTTCCTGTCCGGCGAGACCGGATAACAAGCCGCCTTCTCTTCATCTAAGAGGGCGGGAAGCGATCCCGAACGGCAGCAAGCCGGACGTTCATTCGGGAAGACAAGCTTACCATCATCAAGAAGGAGTGACTTCGATGCTATTTGATACGCATACCCATTTAGATAATGAAGCTTTTGACGCCGACCGGGAAGAGATTATCGCCCGCGCCTACGAGCAGGGAGTCACGAGAATGGTGAACGTCGGGTTCAACCGGGAGACGATCCCGACGACGATGGCCTTGGCGGAGAAATACGATTTTATTTACGCCGCCGTGGGCTGGCATCCGACGGATGCCGTTACGATGAAGCCCGAGGATATGCAGTGGCTTGGCGATCTGACACAGCATGAGAAGGTAGTTGCCATTGGGGAGATCGGGCTGGACTACCATTGGGACACGTCTCCCAAGGATGTGCAGCAGCGCGTGTTCCGGGAACAGATCGGACTGGCGCGGGAACTGAAGCTGCCGATTATTATTCATAACCGGGAGGCCCATGAGGATGTCGTCCGGATTTTGCGCGAAGAGAAGGCCGGCGAGGTGGGCGGCATCATGCACTCGTTCTCCGGAAGCTGGGAAACGGCCAAAATGTGCCTTGACATGGGATTTTATATCTCATTTGGCGGACCGATTACGTTCAAGAACGCCAAGCAGCCGAAGGAAGTCCTCGTACGCATCCCGAATGACCGCTTGCTGGTCGAGACGGACTCCCCATATTTAACGCCGCATCCATTTCGAGGAAAGCGGAATGAGTCTTCTTATGTTCGTCTCGTCGCCGAAGCGGCGGCCGAATTGAAAGGAATGGAATTTGAAGAAATTTGCAGAATGACGACTGAAAATGCTTTGACATGTTTTGACATACGTTGAAAACCGATGAAAAACCGATGAAATAAAGATGTAGGCCACCAAATAAGTGGATTCCATTGCGAAAATGCGAAATTGTTACTTTTTTTTAACCCTTTTTCGCTTAAAACGGAATTGATACTGTCTTTACAAGGTGATTACAAACACGATATGATTTCTCACAGATGTTCGAAACGAAAACTTGAATATTGTTCCAACCAACCAGTATCGCTTAATCTCCTTGAGTGGAGAGCGGGGGAACCAAATGGCGTGTTGGCCGGGCATCTATTGCAGGGCTGAACGCGTGGATTGATTCCTTGGGGTGAATTCGGTGCAGCCGAGCCATGAGCCGGTTCGCAGCGACAGGGCGACTCTCGCAGCCCGAACCCGACAGCTAACCTCGTCAGCGTACGGAGAGAGGGGTCCTCGTGCGTCCTTGACTGATGACGTTTGGGTTTCAATGAGAAGCCATGAAAGAGTCGCCTCTTGCACTAGGCTTCTTTTGTTTTTTCTTGAAATCTTCTTTTTTTGAATAAAGAAAAGAAAGACGTCATAGGTGTAAGAAACAGGAGGTGAGGAACAACCGTTACTGGTGTTGGTGCGGAGGAACCGCAAGGTTGCTTCGTAAACATTCTTCAAATAGTCGCGTCAGCCAGAAATCATGCGTAACACTCGACGGCGGGACTATGTAAGGAGGACCGAGAAGTGGGACAGCTCGTTCAAGACGAAACCCATGAACCCCGATCATCCAGCATGTCGCTCGCAATGCGATGGAAGCATGAAAATGTTCGTATCGTCTCAGTCATCATCGTTATGGCGGTTGTAATTACCTTGATAGCCGTATTATTTCAATACAGCGCGTCCAAGAAGACCCTGTCGGTCTATGTGGATGGACGGGAAGAAGCTTTGGTAACCCGGGAATCGATGCTGCGCGATGTTTTGGATGAGCACGCGATAGCCGTTGGGGCCCATGATGTGGTATCGAAGCCGTTGGATTCGGAAATCGCCGATGGTGATCGGGTCATCATCGAGCGCGCCAAGCCGGTCAATATTGTGATGGCCGGCAAGAAAGCGACGCATTACACGACGAAGAAATCAGTCAACGAAGCATTGATCGCATTGAATATACCCGTCAAGCCGGAGGATAAGGTCATCCCGAAAAAAGAGACCGCCGTATCGGAAAATATGGATATCCGGATTATCGACGTCCGCAAAAATGTCGAGGAGCGAAAAGTAAAGGTTCCGTTCCGGACGGTAAAGAAAGCCGATCCGAGCTTGGCGAAGGGCAAGACGAAGACGGTGCAAAAAGGCCAGGAAGGCCTCGTTATCCAAAAAATCGAGAAGGTGTACGAGGACGGCAAGCTCGTGTACTCCAAAATGGTGGACAAAAAGGTGAAAACGAAGCAAGTGAACCAAGTCGTCGCTTACGGCACCAAAAAAGAGCCGGAAGTCGCCGTTCTGTCTGCCAGCGGGGGGGCCCTGTCTGACGGAAGCCTTGATTTCAACTATAAAAAAGTGCTTAAAAACGTGGAATTGACCGCCTATACCGAACAGGAGGGCTCTGCAGGATCGAAGACCGCATCCGGGGCCATCGTGTCCGAAGGCCGCACCATCGCCGTCGATCCGGATGTAATTCCGCTCGGCTGGTGGGTGTACATTGAAGGAATCGGATTCCGCCGCGCGGAAGATACCGGCGGCGCAGTCAAGGGCAACATCATTGATGTCTACTTCGACAGCAGCAGCACCGTCCGCAAATTCGGCCGCAAGCACGGATACACGGTATACGTTATCGGTCCGGTGAAGCCGGAATTGAATTAGGGCGGCGTTATAACATATAGTAAGATACAACGTTTTATGTCATTCTAAGAAGAGGGAATTCCCTCTTCTTTTGTGTTTTTACATAGAGGCGGCAGCAGGAACGGAGAGGAGCAGCAGTTGTGATTCGAGAAGTGATTGTAGTGGAAGGGAAAGATGATACCGTAGCCATCCAGCGGGCCGTGGAAGCCGATACGATCGAGACGGGAGGCTCGGCCGTCAGCGAGATGACGATACGGCGCATCGCCTTGGCGCAGGAACGGCGGGGAGTCATCATATTGACCGATCCGGATCATGCCGGGGAACGGATTCGGAAAAAGATAGCGGAGCGGGTGCCTGGCTGCAAGCACGCCTTTCTGCCGCGGCATGAAGCGATAGCCAAGGGAGACCTTGGCGTGGAGAATGCCTCGCCGGAAGCGATACGCGCGGCGCTGGCCCAAGTCAGGACCGAGATGCCTGCTGCCCATGCGGAGCTCGCCTGGGCGGACTTGGTCGAAGCGGGCCTGACGATCCAGACGGGAGCGGCGGAACGCAGGTACCGGCTGGGGGAGATTCTTGGCATCGGATATTGCAATGCGAAGCAGCTGCTGAAGCGATGCCGCATGTTCCAGATCGGCCGTGCGGAGTTCGAGACCGCGCTGGCCAGATTGGACGAGCAGGAGGCCTCTGCACATATCGTAACGGGTACGGAAGGAGAACGACAGAATGAACAAGCCTTCGATTGATATCGCAACGCCATCGAGGACGAAGGAGATTGTGCGCAAGCACGGATTTGCGTTTAAGAAAAGCCTCGGTCAAAATTTTTTGGTCGATATGAATATTATGCGGCGCATCGTCGATGCAGCCGAGCTGGACAGCGCGACAGGCGCGTTGGAGATCGGGCCGGGGATCGGTGCCTTGACGGAGCAGCTGGCGCAGCAGGCGGGCCATGTGGCGGCCGTGGAGATCGATCAGCGTCTGATTCCGATTCTGGGCGAAGTGCTCGAGCCCTATCCGAATGTCCAGGTGGTTCACGGAGACGTGCTGAAGGTCGATCTGGGCGAGCTGTTCCGGGAACAGTTCCACGCCATGGATAAGGTCAGTGTCGTAGCCAATCTGCCTTATTACGTAACGACACCGATTCTGATGAAGCTGCTGGAGGAACGGCTGCCGCTCAAAAACATCGTCGTCATGATTCAGAAGGAAGTGGCCGAACGGATGGCGGCCCAACCCGGAACGAAGGATTACGGCAGCTTGAGCGCTGCGGTCCAATACTTCAGCGAGCCGCAGTTGGTGTGCACCGTCCCGCCTTCGGTATTTATTCCGCAGCCGAATGTGGAGTCGGCTGTCATCAGGCTGCGCATCCGGGAGAAGCCGCCGGTGGAGGCGAAGGACGAAGCGCTCCTGTTCGAGGTTATCCAGGGGGCGTTCGCCCAACGGAGGAAGACCTTGTGGAACAATATGAAGGCCAAATACGGCACGGCATGGGGAACGGACCTGCTGAGCCAGGCGTTCGCGGATGCGGACATCGATCCGAACCGCCGGGGAGAGACGCTGTCGCTGCAAGAATTTGCCCGGTTCAGCAATGTGCTTCATGACCGGTTCAAGGACGGGAAGGATGCCGCCTCGCCAAAACAATGAGCACCAAATGATGCATCTGCCCATAGGATGGTCGAAGAGAGGTGATCGATCCTATGAAGCAAGGAGATTTGGTCGTACGCAAGTCCTATGGCGGCGATATTACGTTCCGTGTGGAGACGGTCCATCTAGACGAGGCAATCCTCAAAGGCACGGATTACCGCCTGATCGCCGACTCGCCGATTCATGATCTGGTGAGAGTGCCTGAGTCGACCGTCAAGCGCCGCACACAGCAGGCCCACATCAAAATGCTGCAGTCGGTGGAAGCGTTAGAGGAGAAGAACAGGAGACAGACGGAACGCCAGCAGGCCGAGATATCAATGGCTGATCCGGTCCATTCATCGGCTTATTTCGAAATGCCTGGCAAGGTGCTGCACTTGGACGGAGATCCGAATTATTTGCAGAAAAGCATGACGATCTATCGGCAGCTGCGGGTCCCTGCGGAGGGTCATTATGTGTCGGAGGCGAATATGGCAGACGCGCTGTACCGGCTGCTCCCGGTGGTCCAGCCCGACATCGTGGTGCTCACAGGCCATGACGGCGTGCTCAAGCAGCTGAAGCAGCGTGATCTGTACAGTTTGCAAAGCTACAAAAACTCCCAGAACTTCGTCAATGCCGTTCACATTGCCAGGCAGTTCGAACGCCATCTCGATTTGATGACGATCGTGGCGGGGGCATGCCAGTCCCATTTTGAAGCGCTGCTTCAGGCGGGAGCCAACTTCGCCAGCTCCCCGGGGCGGATTATGATTCACGCGCTTGATCCGGTCTATGTGGCGGTCAGGGCCTCCTACACCCCGGTCAAGGATACGGTGAAGATCGCGGATATTTCGCCTCATACGATGTCGGGAATCGATGGAGTCGGCGGAATTGAGACGAGAGGAAGCTACCGGATCGGCATGCCGAAATGGAAAGATTTATCGACTTTAAAAGTTACACCATCCGTTATTTGAATAAAAAACGAATTTTCATCATATGTTATACCATTTGGGCAAAAAAACACATTGACATTAATTTAAACTTGTTGTTATAATTATTTGTTAATTTGACAAAACCTCTGGAATTGTTTATAATGGACAAGGAAAGAGGTGGTGGCTGAAATGGCGAGAAACGCGCTGTTTGAAATTCGACGTTGTCTTGAAGCTCATGTAGGGCAGAAGATTATGCTTCGTGCGAATGGAGGCCGTCGTAAGACAATCGAACGCACGGGCGTGTTAGAAGAAACCTACCCTTCTGTATTTATTGTCAAGTTGGACCAGGATCAGAACGCGTTTAAGCGTGTATCCTACAGCTATGCAGATATATTAACAGATACGGTCGAAGTAACCGTATGCGCCGAGAACGGCGAGATGAAGATTGAATATGTTCGCGGCTAAGCGAACTGGATGGGCAGTCCTTCGGGGCTGCCTTTTTGTTATTCCATATTTCGGATCACCGCGGCACGAATAACGGTCCGGCGAACGACCCACATTATAGACATACCGCGTGCGCGGGAGCATGCGGCGGATTGCACAATACCCATGAATCCGGAAGGGTTCTTGCGAGGAGGTATGGCGATGGGCCGGAGAAGACGCAGCGGCTTCATGTCCGAGGAGTTGAAGACGGAGCTGGCCAAAGATCTGGGCTTCTATGACACCGTTCAGGAGTACGGGTGGGGTGCCATTCGTGCCAAGGACGCCGGGGATATGGTCAAGCGTGCCATTCAACTTGCCGAGCAAGCGGCAGCCAAGAAATCATGATCCTTCCTCTTCATTCCGAGCGAGCAGGCGGCACTTCACCTGCTCGTTTTTTTGTTGCGGGGCGGGCTCCGGCCGCCGTGAATGACTTGGCCATTAGAGTCTGTTATAATAACCTAAGCGATCCGTAGGATAAAGAAGGGTGAACGTGAGTGAAGGTATACGAGAAAGCGCCGGCCAAAATCAATTTGCTGCTGGATGTGCTGAGAAAGCGCAGCGACGGTTATCACGAAGTAGAGATGGTCATGACCATGGTCGATTTGGCGGATCGTCTCGAGATGGAGGAACTGCCACGCGATACCATTATCATTTCCAGCCAGGCGGGCTTCATTCCGCTGGATGAGAAGAACCTGGCCTTCCAGGCGGCGAAGCTGATTAAGGAACGGTACGAAGTGAAGCAGGGCGTATATATTCACCTGGATAAAAAAATCCCCGTCGCCGCCGGATTGGCGGGCGGCAGCAGCGACGCGGCGGCGGCGCTGCGGGGGCTGAACCGGCTGTGGCGCCTCGGCATCCCGGACGAGGAGCTGCAAGCGCTCGGGGCGGAGCTCGGCTCGGACGTGCCCTTCTGCGTCACCGGCGGTACGGCCATTGCGAGCGGGAGAGGAGAACGGCTGCAGCCGATAGCCAATCCCCCGCAATGCTGGGTTATTTTGGCCAAGCCGCCGATCAATGTGTCCACCGCGGATATTTACGGCCGCTTGCGCGCGGATAGAATTCAGGAACATCCCTCATTGGCGGCTATGATACAGGCCATCGACGGGCATGACTTCTATGGGGTGTGCCGGTCGCTCGGCAATGTATTGGAGGATGTAACGCTGCCCCTGTATCCCGAGGTGCAGCAGCTGAAGGACGCGATGGTGAAGCTCGGCGCCGACGGCGTCCTGATGTCCGGCAGCGGACCAACCGTATTCGGCCTCGTCTCGAGGGAGTCGAAGATAGCGAGGATTTATAACGGACTGAGAGGCTTCTGCAAGGAAGTCTATGCGGTACGCCTGCTCGGTTCACGGCAGGGGAACTGACGCTCTGGAGCGGCATGCGCTTGCATGAGCGGGTCCCCTCGCCACGGAGCGCCGCCCGCTGTCTTGACATATTGAGAAATTGTTGATAATGGACGTACATTCATGTAATATTTACTTTATAATATTCGGTTTTTGTGAGTGAGGAGTCACGATGAAAAAAATGAAGCGCAGCGCCCGCTTGGTTGAAATGACGCAATACCTGATGACGAAGCCCCATACGCTCATTCCACTCACGACCTTCGCTGAACGCTATGGTGCGGCCAAATCGTCCATAAGCGAAGATCTCGCGATTATCAAGGAAGTGTTCGAAGAGGAAGGAACGGGGGATCTGCTAACCCTTGCCGGAGCGGCGGGAGGCGTGAAGTTCATGCCCAAATGCGGTCCAGAGAAGGCTCTTCCGGTCATCGAGGAATTATGCACCGTCATGGAGCAGCCTGATCGGGTGCTGCCCGGCGGTTATTTCTACATCACGGATATACTCGGCCAACCGGGGCTCATGAATGATATCGGACGCATGTTTGCTTCCGCATTCGCAGGCCGCGAGATCGACGTCGTCATGACGGTTGAGACGAAGGGGATTCCTATCGCCTACGCGACGGCGGCGCATCTCAATCTTCCGGTGGTGCTGGTGCGCCGGGACCATGTCGTTACGGAAGGATCGGCCGTCAGCATTAATTACGTATCCGGCTCGCATAAGAGCATTCATACGATGACATTGGCCCGGCGGGCGTTGAAGGAGCGCTCGCGCGTCTTGATCGTGGATGATTTCATGCGCGCGGGCGGGACGGTTCACGGCATGATCGAGCTGCTGCATGAGTTCAATGCGATGGTCGCCGGTGTCGGCGTCCTGGTCGAATCCGAAGACGTGCCGAAGGAAGAACGGCTTCTTCACGATTACGTGTCCCTGGTCCGGGTTGGAACGAAGGATCCAGGCGGCCGCCAGCTTGTTGTTCAGCCGGGCAATTATTTCGATGGAATGAAATAAGGTATCAGAGGTTCAGGATGAAAAGGAGGAAACGCCATGTCTGAAAAAATAGTTCCTGTAGCGACGAATGAGGCACCTGCGGCGATAGGTCCCTATTCCCAAGCGGTGCGATGGGGCAATCTCGTATTTACCTCCGGTCAAATACCGCTGACCGCGGAAGGCCAGCTCGTGGAGGGCGGAATCGAGGAGCAGACCCATCAAGTATTCCGCAATCTGAAGGCCGTGCTGCAGGAGGCAGGAACTTCTTTGGACAAGGTGCTCAAGGCGACCGTGTTCCTCAAGGATATGAATCAATTCGCTCAAATCAACGCGATTTACGAAGCTTATTTCGGATCGCATAAGCCCGCTCGCTCCACCGTGGAAGTGGCGCGGCTGCCCAAAGATGTGCTTGTCGAAATCGAACTGATCGCTTCGATATAGATCGAAGCATGTCGAAACCGTTAAAGAGCGTTAAAAATTTCAAAAAAAAGCGCTGTTTGTGGCAAAAATAAGAAGGATTTTTGTTGCGCGTGTGGAATTATACACCAAGTCTTGATGGAAAAAGGTGGTGAACACACGTGCAAATTACTGATGTAAGACTCCGCCGCGTCAACACAGAGGGGAGAATGAAAGCAATCGCTTCCATTACGATCGACAATGAGTTTGTCGTTCACGACATTCGCGTTATCGATGGTAACAACGGCATGTTCGTTGCCATGCCAAGCAAACGGACGCCGGACGGCGAATTCCGCGATATTGCGCATCCGATTTCATCTGCAACACGCGAGAAAATTCAAGCTGCGGTACTGGCTGAATACGAGCGTGCGGCAACGGAAGAGGAAGTTATTGAAGAAGGCGCGTAAGCGTCTGGGTAATTATGGGGTTGCAAAGAAAGAGAGCCAATCATAGGGGGCTCTCTTTTCTTTTTGTTCATAATGAGATATATTCTTCTATGGAATCAAAGGGAGAGCAGGAGGTTGGACACTTTGAAAAGAATAGCCATTGTGCTTGCCGCCGGACAAGGCAAACGCATGAAGTCTAAGCTCTATAAAGTGCTTCATCCGGTGTGCGGCAAACCGATGGTGGGCCATGTACTCGATGCGGTGGAGCAGGTGCGCTGCGAACGCACCGTTGTCATTGTGGGGCATGGCGCCGAAGCGGTTCAAAGCTATCTGGGCGAACGGGCAGAGTTCGCGCTCCAAGCCGAGCAGCTTGGGACAGGACATGCCGTGAAGCAAGCCAAGGCGCTTCTGGACGGGGAGAAGGGAACGACGCTCGTCATTTGCGGCGACACTCCGCTAGTCACTTCCGAGACGCTGGCGCAGCTCATGGAGCTTCATGAAGGCGCACAAGCGTCGGCAACGATTTTGACGGCTGAACTGGATCAGCCGGCCGGATACGGCCGCGTGGTCCGCGGAACAGACGGTTCGGTCATGAAAATTGTTGAGCAGAAGGACTGCACGCCGGAAGAACAGCGCATCCGGGAAATTAATACGGGAACGTATTGCTTCGACAATAAGAAGCTGTTCGCCGCATTGGAGCAAATTACGAACCATAATGCTCAGCAGGAATATTATTTGACCGACGTTATCGGTATTTTGAAATCGCAAGGGGAAATCGTGCAAGCGTATTGTACGGCGGACGAAGCCGAGTCCATTGGCGTCAATGATCGCTGCGCTCTCGCCGAGGCCGAGCGGCTGATGCGGGAACGGATCAACAAGCGCCATATGGTGAATGGCGTAACGATTATCGATCCGGCGCATACGTATATCGAAGCGGGCGTCCGGATTGGGGCGGATACCGTCATTGAGCCCGGCACGGTGCTGCGCGGCAGCACGGTCATCGGGGAAGATTGCGTGATCGGCCCGAACAGCGATGTGGCCGATTCGGTCATCGGCGATCGCGTGCACGTCAAGCAATCGGTCCTGCAGGAGGCGGCCGTCGGCAGCGGCAGCAGCATCGGTCCATTTGCGTACTTGCGTCCCGGCGCCAAGCTGGGAGAGCAGGTGAAGGTCGGCGATTTCGTAGAGATTAAGAATGCATCTCTGGACGATCATGCCAAAGTATCGCATTTAAGCTATATAGGGGATGCGAAGGTAGGGAAGAATGTCAATATTGGCTGCGGCGCGATTACCGTCAATTATGACGGACATAATAAGTCCGTTACCGAGATCGGAGACGACGCGTTCATTGGCAGCAACGTCAACCTGATCGCTCCGGTCAAGGTCGGCGATGGAGCGTATGTCGTCGCCGGATCAACCATTACGCATGATATCCCTGCCGGCGATCTCGCCATTGCCCGTGAGCGGCAGACGAATAAGCCGGGGTACGCGGACAAGATCCGCGCCCGCGCGAAGGCAAAAAAAGAGCGGAACTCCTAATGATAACAGTTGCATTAAGCTCCCGTAAAGGGTAGCATTAAGTTGATAGACTTGAACGCGCATTGCCATTAACGGAAATGTAGAACTTCAATGAACAAGAACCGGCACGGAGGGTTATTCAAAATCATGACGTATTGTGATTCCAAGTTGAAAATATTCACTTGCAACTCCAATCCAAAATTGGCGCATCAAATCGCCGAGTACATCGGCATTCCTATGGGAGATGCCATGACGACGAGCTTCAGCGACGGCGAGATTCAGATCAAGCTCTCCGAGAGCGTTCGCGGCTGCGACGTCTATGTCGTCCAGTCGACATGCGATCCGGTGAACGACAGTCTGATGGAGCTGCTTGTCATGGTCGACGCACTCAAGCGCGCGTCCGCCAAGAGCATTAACGTCGTCATTCCTTACTACGGCTACGCGAGACAAGATCGCAAGGCCCGTTCCCGCGATCCGATCACAGCGAAGCTGGTAGCCAATCTGATTGAGACGGCAGGCGCACATCGCGTCATTACGATGGATTTGCACGCAACACAGATTCAAGGATTTTTCGATATCCCGGTGGACCATTTGCTGGGAGTCCCGATCCTGGCCCAATACTTCCGCTCCAAGCAATTGGAAAATATTGTGGTCGTATCGCCGGATCATGGCGGCGTCGTACGCGCCCGCAAGCTGGCTGACTTCTTGAATGCGCCGCTGGCGATTATCGATAAGCGCCGTCCGGAGCCGAACGTGAGCGAAGTCATGAACATTATCGGCGATATCAAAGGCAAAACCGCGATTATTATCGATGACATCATCGATACGGCGGGCACGATCGTGCTCGGAGCCAACGCGTTGGTGAAGGCGGGCGTCAAGGAAGTGTATGCTTGCTGCACGCACCCGGTCCTGTCCGGCCCAGCGATGGAACGATTGGAGAATTCACCGTTCAAAGAAGTGATTGTAACGGATACGATTCCAATCAAGCATGAGAATCCTTCCAGCAAATTGCAAGTGCTGTCGGTTGCTCCGTTAATGGGTGAAGCCATTATTCGCGTTCATGAAGAATTGTCCATCAGCAAGCTGTTCGAGATTGAATAAGAACAGCGTTCGCGTATGTCGCAACGTTACTTGGGGAAATAATCACAAGTAGTCTGAATAGTAAGGGTTACGTCTTTGACCGCTGGTCAGAGAAGTAACCCTTATCGGCATTGATAAAGGAGGAGCCGTCTTGAAATGGATTGTAGGGCTCGGGAACCCGGGCACGCAGTACGCGTCCACGCGCCATAATATCGGCTTCATGGCGATTGACAGGCTGGCGGAGCGCCATCAGATTCAGGTGCGCGACAGCAAATGCAAAGCCCTGATTGGCGAAGGGCGCGTCGGCACGGAGAAAATCGTGCTGATGAAGCCGATGACCTATATGAATCTATCGGGCGAAGCGGTACGAGCCTATATGGATTATTACAAGGCCGATCCGGCAGACCTGATCGTATTGTACGATGATATGGATACCGAGCTGGGCAAGGTCCGTCTGCGGTATCAAGGAAGCTCCGGCGGCCACAACGGCATCAAGTCGCTCATCCAGCACTTGGGCACCCAGTCGTTCAACCGGGTGCGTATGGGCATCTCCCGTCCGCAGCCAGGGCGCGAGATCGTGGATTACGTCCTGTCGCCCTTCGCCAAGGCCGAGCGCGACAAGCTGGAGGAGGCCATTGACAAAACCTGCGATGCGGTCGAATTTGCGCTGACGCATTCTTTTGATCAGACGATGGCCAAATTTAACGGGTAACCCGGCTAAACCGGCCCTATCCGGGACATACTGAGTAACTGAATCGGTATAATCTCGCGATAGGAGGCATATACATGTCTGTGAATTATGTCTGCAAACATTGTCATACGTTAATCGGGCGCGTCGAAGGGAGCGAGATCGACGAGACGAGACTCGGCTTTCATACTCTGACTGAGGCGGAGCGCCATGAATATATTAAGGTTCATACCAATGGAGACGTAACGGTGCGAATGACTTGCGATTTTTGTACAGAAGCGATCCAGATGCACCCCGAATTGTCCTTGCTGTCATCGCCTTTGCAATGACAGCTTGTTGCATGCGGAGATACGTCAGCCTTGGCTTGCCGCCGAGGCTTATTTTGGATGGACCGAATACTATAACCCTGAAAATATGATTACGCGGGTAAGAAAGAGAGGCCTGTCCTTTGTTAAACGCACTCATGAAAGCATTATCTGGAGAGCGGGATATCGACTCCATCGTCGAAGGCATTCGCAGCGGGATGAAGGAGCAACTGGTATCCGGCCTGGCCGGCTCGACGCGGCAGGTCATGATGGCTGCTCTGCATCATCAGTTGGAGCGGCCCCTGCTGGTCGTGACGCACAATATGTTCTCTGCGCAGAAGGTGGCGGAGGATCTGCAAGAATGCTTGTCTCCGGACCAAATATTGTTGTACCCGGCGAATGAGCTGGTCGCTGCGGAAGCGGCCATCTCCAGTCCGGAAGTGATTGCACAGCGGATTGAGGCACTGACCGGCATCGCCCGCGGATTCCGCGGGATCGTCGTAACTCCGTATGCGGGGCTGCGGCGGTTTTTGCCTGCCCGGGAGACGATGGCATCCTCTCAATTCACGATCGCCGTTGGCGACGAGGTGAAGCTAGATTCGTTCCTGGAATCCCTGGTCTTCCTCGGCTATGAGCGGACCGAACGGGTGGAAGCCGCCGGAGAATTCAGTGTCCGGGGCGGCATCGTCGACCTTTACCCGCTGACATCGCCTTATCCGTACCGGATCGAGTGGTTCGACGACGAGATCGATTCGATCCGTTCCTTCGACGCGGCCGATCAACGTTCGGTGGAGAAGCTGAAGCAGTTGACTATCCCGCCGGCCAAGGAATGGATTGCCGACAAGACACGCTTCGCCCAGGCGGCCGAAGCGGCTTCCGCACGTCTGGAGGAGCAATTGGCCCGAATGACCGATCGCCAGGTGAAGGAGAAGCTCCAACAGGAGATTGGTCACGATATCGAACGGCTCCGGGGCGCTTCCTATTTTAGTGAAATGTATAAATACGTGTCGCTGCTCTATCCGGAGCGGCATACGCTCTATGATTACATGCCGCAGGATACGCTGCTTCTGATAGACGAGCCGGCCCGGGTCATGGAGACGGCCAAGCAGTTGGAACGCGATGAAGCGGAGTGGAGCACGCATCTGCTGCAGAACGGCAAATCGCTGCCGTCGCTGGAGCTGGGCCTATCCGCTGACGCAGCTATGGGCAAGCGTCCGTTCCAGACGCTGTTCATGGCGCTGTTCCTGCGCCAGGTGCCGCACACCCAGCCTCAGAACATCGTCAATGTCATGTGCCGGACGATGCAGAACTTCCATGGGCAGATGAATGTGCTCAAGGCCGAGATGGAACGGTGGAAAAAAGCCGGGGCGAATGTCATCATTCTGGCCAACGGACCGGAGCGGGTAGATCGGGTGCGCCGGGTGCTGCAGGACTACCAGATTCCGGAGCCGACGATTATGACCGGGAATCTGCAGTCGGGCTTCGAGCTGCCTTCGATCCATCTCGTCGTGATCACCGAGGGCGAGATGTTCTCCCAGAAGCAGCGCAAGACGCGGCGCGCCGACGCAAGCATGAAGATGGACAATGCGGAGCGCATCCGCAATTACACCGAGCTGAAAATCGGGGATTACGTCGTCCATCAGAATCATGGCATCGGCAAATATATCGGCATCGGCACCCTGGAGATCAACGGCATCCATAAAGACTATCTGCATATTATGTATGCCGGCGGCGACAAGCTGTCCGTGCCGGTCGATCAGCTCCATCTCATTCAGCGCTATGTCAGCTCGGAGGAGAAGGAGCCGAAAATATACAAGCTGGGCGGAACGGAATGGACCAAGGTCAAAAATAAAGTCCGATCATCGGTCAAGGACATTGCCGACGATCTGATTAAGCTGTATGCAGCTAGACAAGCCTCATCCGGCTATGCCTTCGACAAAGATACCCCGGAGCAGCAGGAATTCGAGGACCTGTTCCCATATGAGGAGACGCGGGATCAACTGCGCGCGATCGCGGAGATCAAGAAGGACATGGAGCTGCCGCGGCCGATGGATCGGCTGTTGTGCGGCGATGTCGGCTACGGCAAGACAGAGGTCGCGGTGCGCGCCGCCTTCAAGGCGGCTATTGAGGGCAAGCAGGTGGCGGTCCTCGTGCCGACGACGATCCTGGCCCAGCAGCATTACGAGACATTCCGCGAGCGCTTCGCGGACTATCCTTTCAATATTCAGGTAATGAGCCGGTTCCGGTCGCGCAAAGAACAGAATGAGACGATCAAGGGCTTGAAGACGGGGGTCGTCGATGTGGTCATCGGGACGCACCGCTTGCTCTCTCAGGATGTCGTGTTCAAGGAACTGGGATTGCTGATCGTGGATGAAGAGCAGCGCTTCGGCGTCACGCACAAGGAGAAGCTGAAGAAGCTGAAGACGAATGTGGACGTGCTGACGCTGACAGCGACGCCGATTCCGCGCACGCTTCATATGTCGATGCTCGGCGTGCGGGACTTGTCTGTCATCGAGACGCCGCCGGAGAACCGCTTCCCGGTTCAGACGTATGTGCTGGAATACAGCGATTCGCTGGTGAGGGAAGCGATTGAACGCGAGCTGTCGCGGGACGGCCAAGTGTATTTCCTGTTCAACCGGGTGCAGGGCATCCATCAGATGGCGGATCATATCAAGATGCTGGTGCCGGAAGCGAAGGTGGCGGTAAGCCACGGCCAGATGTCGGAGACGGAACTGGAGAAGACGATTCTCGACTTCCTCGACGGGGAGTACGACGTGCTGGTCAGCACAAGCATTATCGAGACCGGGGTGGACATCCCGAACGTCAATACGCTCATCGTGCATGACGCGGACAAGATGGGCTTGTCCCAGTTGTATCAGCTTCGCGGGCGCGTCGGGCGCTCGAACCGGATCGCCTATGCGTATTTCACCTACCAGCGCGACAAAGTCTTGAACGAGGTCGCGGAGAAGCGCCTGCAAGCGATCAAGGAATTCACCGAGCTCGGCTCCGGCTTCAAGATCGCGATGCGCGACCTGTCGATTCGGGGCGCGGGCAATTTGCTGGGCGCGGAGCAGCATGGCTTCATCGCTTCGGTCGGCTTCGATCTGTACTCGCAGATGCTCGCCGATGAGATCAACAAGCGCAAAGCCGAACTGGACGGGGTCGCCATTCGCGACCAGCAGGAGCTGTCGACGCTCATCGATCTCAACATCGACGCCTATTTGCCGCCGAATTATATTTATGATAGTATTCAGAAGATCGAGATCTACAAAAAGGTTGCCGGTCTCGCCTCATTGGAGGAAGTCGAAGAATTGCGCGATGAACTCATCGATCGCTTTGGTGAACCGCCGCTTGCCGTCTTGCAACTGCTTGCCGTCGCACGGCTGAAGCTGCATGCGAAGCAGTATGGATTGGAATCCATCGTGCAGCGCGGGGATACGGTCACCATGAAGGTCCACCCTTCGGCTGAACCATGGCTTGACCGTAAGAAGCTGGCAACGATTGCGGCCCGCATCGATCGGCGCATCGCCGTCGATCGCGAAGCGCATGGCACGGTGAAAATCAATGCGCGCGGGTTGGATGCAATGCAGCTGCTGATGCAATTGGAGCAGTTCATGCTTGAAGCTACAGACGCGATCAAAGCGAAGGGAGAATTACAACATGTTGCAAAATAAACAGACGCGCTCCAAAAAATGGCTGCTGCTCGCGCTGTCTGCCGTGTTGACGCTGTCCGTCCTGGCGGGATGCGGCAAGAAAGATACAACGGCGGCATCGGAGGATGGAAGCAAAGTGGTGGCTACCTATGAAGGCGGAGAAGTGACCGAGAGCGAATTCAAAAAGGAAATGGCCAATATGCTCGTGTTCTATCCGGAATATGAGCAAATCGTCGGCATGGATCAGTTCAAGGAATATTTCTTGAAGCAGCAGATCGCTTACCTGTATCTGGAGGGCAAAGCGTCCGACAAGGCCAAGAAAACAGGCCAAGAGAAGGCCAAGGAACAACTGGACTTGATGAAGAAGCAGGCGGGCGATGACGAGTTCAAGAAAATGCTGGATGCCCAAAAGCTGACCGAGGCCGACGTGACGGCGTATATGACCCGGATTTTGACGGTCGTTCAAGATTACAATGATAAAGTCACCGATGAGCAACTGAAGGCCGAGTTCGAGAAGAACAAGAAGGACTTGACGGTGGCGACCGTTCGCCACGTGCTGATCGGCTTCAAGGATAAGGATGGCAAAGAACGCAAAAAAGAAGATGCGCTCAAGATGGCCAAAGATATCCAAGCCCGTCTGAAGAGGGGCGAGGACTTCGCGAAGGTGGCCAAGGAAAACTCGGATGACACCGGATCGGCTTCCAACGGCGGCCTGTACAAGGATGTGGCGGTAGGGAATTGGGTACCTCAATTCAAGGAGGCGGCTCTGACGCTGCCGATCAACGAGATCAGCGAGCCGGTCGAGACCGACTACGGCTACCATGTCATGCGGGTCGAAGCCCGTGCAGAGAAGACCTTCGACAAGCTGACCGACACCGAGAAGACGTCGCTGCGCACCCGGGCCGCATCGGAATTGATGAACGACTTCATGGAGAAAGACCTGGAGAAGATCATCAAGAAAATCGATCTGCCGCAGACTCAGGAGCAGCCGGACGCATCCAAGGAAGAGCAGCCGGCCGACTCGACAGGCGACAAGAAGGATACGAAGCAGGACGACAACAAAACCGAGACGCCACAGGACAACAACGCGGCAACAGACAAGAAAGAGGACAAGGCGAAAGGCACGAAATAAAGTGATTCACCAGCTGCGGCTGTCCCCGGTGTCGGGGACGGCCTCTTTATTTTGTGGCCCTCTAGGGAGAAAGTCCTAGTACAAGCGAGGATTCGACAAAAACAGAGTTTTAGGATAAAATTATCCAGTGTTAACGACAAATAAATGTGAAAATTTTGAGAAAAGTGGAGAAAATATGTCGTTAAATGTCGAAAAATGTGAAGTGCTTTGCAGTCAACGGGGCATGAACGGAGTATCATGAAATGTATAAGAAGGTGGGAGCAGATGAATACTATGGTCAGAGTTTGAAACTATACCGCATCTCTCCTAAAAACAATAATCCAGTTGACCTTTAAAACTAATCTTGGAAAGCGGGGCAACCTTTAATGAAAGCTACTGGTATTGTTCGTCGTATTGATGATCTCGGACGCGTGGTCATTCCCAAAGAAATTCGTCGCACGCTGCGTATTCGCGAAGGTGATCCACTTGAAATTTTCGTTGATCGCGACGGGGAAGTCATCCTCAAAAAATATTCGCCTATCGGGGAATTGGGCGATTTCGCCAAGGAATATGCGGAGTCTCTGTATGAAAGCACAGGCCACATCACGATGATCTCCGACCGCGACACCATCATCGCGCTGGCTGGAGGCTCGAAGAAGGAATTTTTGGACAAGCAGATCGGCATGCTGCTGGAAAACTGCATGGACAACCGCAAGTCGGTGCTGGAGACGAATTCCGGCAATTATGAGATCGTGAAGGATCATCAGGAGACGTTGTCTTCTTTTGTCGCTGCGCCGATTGTATCAGGCGGGGATCCGATTGGAACGGTCGTGCTGTTGAATCGGGATGACAGCGTCAAGATGGGTCAGATGGAAGTGAAAATGGCGGAAACGGCTGCCGGCTTCCTCGGAAAACAAATGGAACAATAATCCGCTCCGGCGGTGCATCGCTCCTGCTCGTGAAGGGCCGCCCCAAGGCGTGCGCCCCTTCTGAAGCGGGAGTTTTTTGTTCCGGAAGGCCCCGCTCTGTCCGCAGATGCGGTCTATGATATAATACGTGTACATTACAACGCGCGTAAGAAATCATTGACGCAGCGGCAACCTTTGGATTCGGATGGGCGGGAGACGAGCATGGAGCGTACAACAGGAAGGCATGTCGTATCCGGCGCCTTGATGCTGGGCGCGGCGGCAGTGCTGTCGAAGATCATCGGCACGCTGCAGAAAATTCCGCTGCAGAACATCGGGGGCGACGGTGTCTTCGGCATTTACAACGCCGTGTATCCCTTCTATGTGCTGCTGATGGTCATCGCCTCGGCAGGCATCCCTGTCGCCGTGGCCCGTCTCGTCGCCGAATGCGAAGCGGCGGGGGACAAGCAGGGTTCGGCCCGCGTGCTGTACGCCTCCTGCCTTCTGATGAGCTTCACCGGCCTGCTCGGCTTCCTCGTCTTGACCTGGGGAGCCGAGACGGTCGCTTCCTGGATCGGCAACCGCCATACCGTCCCGGCGATTCGCAGCTCGGCCTTCGCGCTGCTCGTGATGCCGCTGGCCGCCGCCCTGCGGGGCTATGATCAGGGGCGCGGACGGATGGAATCGACGGCCGTCTCGCAGGTGGCGGAACAAACCGGCCGGGTAGCGGTCATGATCGCGCTTCTGCTCTACTATGTGAGCCGGGAAGCGCCGGAGGAGACGATTGCGGCCGGCGCCACCTTCGGCTCGTTCGCGGGCGGCGTGTGCGGCTTGGCGGCGATGGCCTGCTTCCGGTGGAAGGAGCGCCGTTCCGCCGCTCGGGAAGCCCGGGCCGTAGCGGTGCTGCCTGGTCCGAAGGATGTGGAGCTGCCCGGCTCGGCGAGGGGAGACCTGTCCGCCCCGCCAGCTTCGGCGACAACCGGCGCCTGGATGCGGCGGCTGGCCTGGACGGCCCTGCCGATTTGCCTCGGCGCGATCGTGATGCCTGCCGTGAATGTCGTAGATGTGTTCACGGTGCCGCGCCTCCTGGCCCAGCACGGGCTCGGCGAGGCCGGCGCGCTGGCGGAGTTCGGCGTCTACAGCCGCGCCTTCCCGCTGGTCCAGCTCGTGACGATGGTCGCCAGCTCGCTCGCGGTCGGCCTCGTGCCGGCCGTGGCCGCCGCCGCGCGCCGCGATGCCGCCCAACTGCGGGAGCTGCTGGCGTCGATGCTGCGCTGGACCTGGCTGATCGGCTGGGCCGCGGCGGCGGGGCTGATCGCCTTGGCCGAGCCGATCAATGTGGCGCTTTACACGGATGCCGCCGGGATGACGGCTTTCGTGTGGATCGCGTCGACGGCGGTCAGCGGCGTGCTGCAGGCCGTGACCGCCGCGCTGCTGCAGGGCATGGGGGCCGTGCGCGCCCCTGCCCTGATTTTGCTGTTCGCCGCCGGCGTGAAGGCGGCGCTCAATCTGTGGCTGGTCCCGGCCTATGGCATCGCCGGGGCCGCCATCAGC
>NZ_LDIG01000255.1 GCF_015845845.1 Paenibacillus dendritiformis | reverse complement strand
CTCAGGCGGCTTCCCATTGGGCTTGCTTGGTTTCTGCGGGGAAGGCTTTTTCGGCGTTGGACTATTTGACCCTCCGCTTTTAAACATTTGATAAAGCTCATTGAGGGTTTCACCAGTATTAGATAAACCTTGATACGTTACTCCTGCTCCATGTCCTGCTAAAGCGACGGATTTTGCAGTAACAGCTACGCCTACAGGTGATAATACTCCCGTACCTGATAACGTAACACCAGCGCCTCCTCCCAATACAGCGCCACCCATTTCTAATACTCCGGCTACAGTTGTGATGAGGTGCCCGATCAATTCACCTGTTTTACGCGCCTTCGGATGATTTGAAGTATATTCCTTTTTTAGGGGTGGGAAGTCTAACGTCAAATCTTCTAAAACGGCCGTTCCTGCTCCTTTTACAACTTCTCCACCGACATCTGCGGCATACATCAACTCGTCCGCCATCTGCTGACCCATCATAAGCTTGGCTTCCGCTTCCATGAGCTGGGCTTCGCCCAGAAGAGCCAGCCACGATTTGGATTGTTCTTGCTCCGGCTCCGGCTTCGGCTGCTCGGCCATGTAACGCTCGTAGCTCGCCCTCCACCGTTGTCTCAGTTCGGATGGAATCTGATGATAGGCTTGCTCCAACTCATTCGCAGACTGGGCCATACGTCGGACATAAGAAGCGATATCGTTCCATGATGTGGGTGTTCCTAGCTCACGCGCACTTGTAAATACCTTGCCCAGCAGCCACTTTCTATAATAGGCATCTTTGGCTTTCTCGTGCTCGTATTGACTGATGAGTCCTTGCATAACCAGACTGGCCAGATATTTCAGCGGATGCAACCCGCCTTGTGCGCCTCCACCTCCAGCACGGCTCGTTCCTGTACTTCGAACAGGAATAGCTGCGCTTGCTAGCAGACTCGCACTCACCGCCGCTCCGGCAAGTCCGCCTAATGCCGCTCCCGCTACTGCTCCTATCACCGGAATGGAGCCTAGCAGCTTGGACTCCGTACCCAGCAATCCATCCGCTTGTTTTTGATCGGCCGGGCTCGTGAGCTTCGCGGTCGGAGTC
>NZ_LDIG01000254.1 GCF_015845845.1 Paenibacillus dendritiformis | reverse complement strand
CCGCCTTTCCCGACTCCCTCATGCGAGGAAATCGCCTATCCGGTATTAGCCCACGTTTCCGTGAGTTATCCCGGTCTTAAGGGCAGGTTACCTACGTATTACTCACCCGTCCGCCGCTAAGCATCAGGAGTGCAAGCACTCCATCCGCTCCGCTCGACTTGCATGTATTAGGCACGCCGCCAGCGTTCGTCCTGAGCCAGGATCAAACTCTCCATAAAAGTTAAGTTCGACTTGCTCATGTATTGCTGACGAGGTCATTTGACCTCTTGCACAAACATCACTCGTTGTTCAGTTTTCAAAGAACAATCTTGTTTCTTTCTTACCGTGCCGCATCTCTCAGCGTCGACTTTTATAATATATCATGCCTTTCTATTTCACGCAACAGGTAAAATATTACTAATTAAACTTTCGTATTATCCACCTCTTCCTGCCGAGAATATCCCGATACGACCACGACCGCGTAATCGTAACGGGAAGCCGGAGCGACTAAACTCCGGCCCCGTTCTTTATATAATAGAAGCTTCCCCGCCGTACCGAATTTATTCTCCATTCGCGTTCACTCGAGCCGGCCGAATAAAGTAGCTGCGCCCGCCTTCCACGTGCCATGTTTGCCCGGCCGCCGAGGCGGGCAGACGGACGGCCCGCCCTTCCTGCCTTTCCTCGCGGATCTCGAGATCATAGGCGGAGCGAAGCGTGCAGGGGCCGCCCCGGTCGGCGGTAATTCGCGCTTCCGTCAGGCGCCCGGCCTCCCATGCGATATCGACCTCGTATCCGCCTCGGGCACGCAGTCCGCGCACAGAGCCGCTTGCCCAATCTCCCGGAAGCGCCGGCAAAAGAGCAAGCGTTCCCGCGTGAGATTGCAGCAGCATTTCGGCGATGGCCGCGGTCCCGCCGAAGTTCGCATCGATCTGGAACGGAGGATGATCCCCGAACAGATTCGGGTGGACGGACTTCTGCAGCAAAGCGGCCAGATTGGCGCAAGCCTCCTCCGCATCCTCCAACCGGGCCCAGAGCAAAATAATCCAGGCGCGGCTCCATCCCGTATGTCCGCCGCCATGCGCCAGCCGTCTCACCAAGGTCCGCCTGGCCGCTTGCGCCGCTTCCGGCGAGGTGAACGGCGTAATATCATCCCCCGGGAACAAAGCGAACAGATGGGAAATATGGCGATGGCCCGGGTCCACCTCATCGACATCCTCCGCCCATTCGAGCAGCTGCCCTTCCCGGCCAATCCGATGCGGAGGCAAGCGAGTCAATGCCTCCCGCACTCGTTCGCGGAACGTCCCTTCCCCCGTCCGGCCTTCGCTTGCCTCAAGACAGGCTTGGAACAGCGCCCGCATGATTTGCGTATCCATAGACGGCCCCATACATAATATGCCTTGATGCCCGTTCGGCAGTCGATAACGGTTTTCGGGAGAGATCGAAGGAGAGGTTACCCATTCCCCTAACGCATTTTCCACCAAATAGTCCAGCAGAAAAAGAGCTGCATCCTTCATGACGGGATAAGCGCGCTCCAGCAAAAACGCTTCGTCTCCCCCATAACGATAATGCTCCCACGCATGCAGCGCCAGCCAGGCTCCGCCCATTGGCCAGAAGGTGGCAGACACGACATCGCTCACCGGAGCGGTGTCCGCCCAGAGATTGGTCGCATGATGCGCCACGAATCCGTCGGCGCCGTACAGGAGAGCTGCCGTGCGCCGGCCGTTCCTCCGAAGCCGCTCCAGCAGATCGAACACCGGCTCATGGCATTCCGCAAGATTGGCCGCTTCAGCAGGCCAGTAATTCATTTGCAAATTAATATTGAGATGAAAATCCGACTCCCACGGCGGAGTGATATGCGGGTTCCAGATCCCTTGCAAATTGGCGGGCAGCGTCCCGGGCCGGGAACTGCCCATAAGCAAATAACGTCCATATTGAGATACAAGGATAAGGATAACCGCTTCGCGGCAGAGGCCGTCAATCGAAGCGCGATCACTTGATCGGGGACGCTGCTGAGCAGCTCACGCGAATAGACGATGCCGCTTCGCGTATATTCGACCCGCGCTATTCCCTCGGATAAGGACAGCTCCCGCGAATACCCGGACACTTTTCCATCTTCTCCATGGAAAAACAGCTTGAGCTCCCCAAGCGTCTGGTAAGGTCCAAAATGCTTCGGCACCGAGGTGAGCGCCAGCCTGGCGATCCGCTCCGCCTCTTCGGGCCTGCCTTCCAGCAAATACTGCCGGATGACGGGCAGATAGGCGGCGGCATCCGGGTTCTCGCGGGCGGCCGGTCCGCCGTACCAGACCGAATATTCATTTAACTGCAAACGATCAGCATCCACCCCGCCGAATTGCATGGCCCCCAGGCGCCCGTTCCCTACCGGCAAAGCCTCCACCCACTGGTCAGCAGGCTGCCGGTACCATAACCGCTCCACTCGCTCCTTCGTCATGTCGTCCCTCATATAACTCCTCCTCGCAGCCCCATCCCGGGCAGCCCCCAAGAGCCGGCACAGGAATGGGCCGGAACGCCTTCATCAAACGGTAAGAAATACTCTGAGGTGTTATCGGTACCATCAACATAACAAACCCGTTTCCAAAATGTCAATTTCCCCTTGTTGTTTCTTTTGGAAAACCCGGCGTCTGGCAGACACAAAAACCGGCCCTCCTCGCGAGAGCCGGTCTCCATGGGCCGTTCTATATTACGAATTGCCGCGATCGCGCATATGCGGGAACAGCAGCACGTCACGAATCGAAGGCGAATCGGTCAGCAGCATAACGAGGCGGTCAACCCCGATGCCCAATCCGCCTGTCGGCGGCATCCCGTATTCCAGAGCGCGGATGAAGTCGTCATCCATCTCATGCGCTTCATCGTTGCCATGCTCGCGCTCTTCCAGCTGCGCCTCGAAGCGCTGGCGCTGGTCGATCGGATCGTTCAGCTCCGTGAACGCGTTGGCATGCTCGCGGGCCACGATGAACAATTCGAAGCGATCCGTGAAGCGCGGATCCTGCGCATTTTTCTTCGCCAACGGCGAGATTTCCACCGGATGCCCCGTAATGAAGGTCGGCTGGATCAGCGTCTCTTCCACGAAATGCTCGAAGAAGGCGTTCAAAATATGCCCGAACGTGAAGTGATTCTCCACCGGCACCTTGTGCTCCTTGGCCAGCGCATGCGCCTCTTCGTCGGTCATCTGCACCGAGAAGTCGACACCGGTTACTTCCTTGACCGCGTCAACCATCGACAAGCGGCGCCATTGCGGAGTCAGATTGATCTCATGCCCCTGATAACGTATCTGCATCGTGCCAAGGACTTCTTGCGCGATATGCGCGATCATGTTTTCCGTCAGACGCATGATATCTTCATAATCGGCATACGCTTCGTACAGCTCGATCATCGTAAATTCAGGGTTGTGGCGGGTAGAAATCCCTTCATTCCGGTAGACGCGTCCGATTTCATATACTTTTTCCAGGCCCCCGACAATGAGACGCTTCAAATGCAGCTCAATCGCGATCCGCATGTAGAGCGTCATGTCGAGCGCGTTATGATGCGTGATGAACGGCCGCGCCGCCGCGCCGCCCGCGATTGCATGCAGCGTCGGCGTCTCCACTTCCAAGTAACCGAGCGAGTCCAAATAGCGGCGCATCGATTGAATGATGCGGGAGCGCGCGATAAAGGTCTGCTGCACGTCCGGATTCATGATGAGATCGACATAGCGCTGGCGATAGCGCAGTTCCACATCCTTCAAGCCGTGATATTTCTCCGGCAGCGGATAGAGCGACTTGGACAGCACCTCCAAGTCCGTTACCTTTACCGACAGTTCGCCGGTCTTCGTCTTGAATACCTTGCCGCTCACGCCGATAATATCGCCAAGGTCCAGCATCGTGAACGCCTCATACTTCTCCGCAGGGACTGTATCCTGACGAACATAAATCTGCAGGCGGCCGCTCAGATCCTGAATATGGGCGAAGCTCGCCTTGCCCATCTCCCGCTTCGCCATAATGCGGCCGGCCAGACTGACGACAGCGCCTTCCGTCTCCAGCTCTTCCTTCGTCATGCCGTTATATTTATCCAATACAGCCTTGGCTGTATGCGTGCGGCTATATTTGGCGCCGAACGGATCAATGCCGAGCTTCCGCAGCTCGTCCAACTTGTTGCGGCGAATTTGTAGCAATTCGCTTAATTCGGTCTCTTGATTGACGACATCCGTCATACGTTTCACTCCTTCTATTGCTCCGCCTGTCCGGTTGGCATCGGCCCGTTGCGGATCATTCCATACCGTTATCATAACACGACAAGGACGCCGGGATATAGTCAATGATTGTCATCGGCCCGGCAGCTTGTTCGGCAACCTCCGGCTGCCCCCGCATCATATGCCGCACGATGAGAAAAAAGCTTCCCGAAAGGAAGCTTTCATCCGTTATGTCCCCGTGCCGCCGCCTACCGCTCGGCTTGCCGACAAGCCGGCCATCGCTCTCGCCAATGTCGCGGCTTAGCGCTTGATGTCGACGATTTTGTATTGGATCACGCCTGCAGGCACGCTGACGTCAACGACAGTGCCCTTGGCTTTGCCCAAAATGGCCTTGCCTACCGGGCTCTCATTCGAAATCCGGTTCTTCAACGGATCGGATTCCGCCGTACCGACAATGGTATACTCCATCGTATCCCCGAATTCGAGATCCTTGACGATGACGGTGGAGCCGATGCTCACGATATCCGTATCGATCTCGTCGTTGTTGATGATGCGGGCATTTCGAAGCATTTTTTCCAATGTAATGATACGACCTTCAATGAATGCCTGTTCGTTCTTCGCGTCTTCGTACTCGGAGTTCTCGCTGATGTCCCCGTAGCCGATCGCTATTTTGATTCGTTCCGCCACCTCGCGGCGTTTGACGGATTTGAGATTATCGAGTTCTTCCTCGAGCTTCTTCAGACCCTCCTGGGTCAGAATGACTTCTTTATCACTCATCTTACCGATTCTCCTGTCATGATCATTATTTTCGCATGCGAGCTTCGGCCGCTCTCGCAGTGAGCGGCGGCGTATCGATGCGAATGCCTTAATCTCATCATATGGCGCCACGGCCACATGATGCCCCCTTCGCGCAGGCTTGTTCCAAATTCCCAATAGATGCATGGGCACGCATCAGCCCGTTGCTAATTTTCTATTGTTGAATTATATGGGATGATTTTGTAAAAGTCAATGAGACGCCCCACTGACGTGAAAACGCTTTGATGCAGGTCCTGTCTTGAATCAGGCGGCAAACGGCGGCATCAATACCTTTCCATCGTTTCCAGTATTGACAAAAATCAGCAGGGCATCGCGCCCTGCTGCATCCGTTCATCTAGTTGACCATACTTTCTTTGGCTTCGATGCCGGCGACATAATCCTCCAGCAGCCGCACCATCTCGTCACGCCGCGTCTCTTCCATCACCTTGTCCTTGACGCGAGCCGCTCCCGGCAAACCCTTCAAATACCAGGCCAGGTGTTTGCGCATTTCCCTGACCGCCACCTTCTCGCCCTTCAACGCAATCAGGCGATCCATATGGATAATCGCAATGCGCACCTTCTCCTCCGGCGTCGGATCCGGAAGGAGCTTCCCGGTAGTCAAATATTCGACGGTCCGGTACAGCATCCAAGGATTGCCCAAGGCGCCGCGGCCGATCATGACGCCGTCGCATCCCGTCTCATCGAGCATGCGCCGCGCGTCTTCCGGCGTCGCCACGTCGCCGTTCCCGATCACCGGAATCGAGACCGCCTCCTTCACTTGGCGAATATAGCTCCAGTCCGCCTTGCCGGTATACAACTGCTCCCGCGTGCGGCCGTGCACGCTGACCGCCTGACCGCCCGCCCGTTCGACCGCCTTCGCGTTGTCCACGACATAAATATGCTCGTCATCCCAGCCAATGCGCATTTTGACGGTAACCGGTTTATCCACGGCATCGACAACCGCCGACACCATCTCGTAAATCTTGTTCGGATCGAGCAGCCAACGCGCGCCCGCATCGCATTTCGTCACTTTCGGCACGGGACAACCCATATTGATGTCGATAATATCCGCATTCGACTCTTTATCGACAATTTTGGCCGCTTCTACCAGCGATTTGCGGTCTCCCCCGAAAATCTGCAGACTAAGCGGCTTCTCCCGATCGTCGACATACAGCATTTCTCTCGTCCGCTCATTGCCGTGTACGAGCGCTTTGTCGCTCACCATCTCCGCACAGACGAGGCCGCAGCCGAATTCCTTCGCGATTAGCCGGAACGCCGGATTGCAGACGCCGGCCATCGGAGCCAGCACGACTTGATTTTTCATTTCGATGTTGGCGATTTTCAACACATCGACCACTCTCCTTTCTCTCGTTGTTCTATCGAGTCCACCGTCTCCCGTCAGGAGCCGGGTATTATGTTAACGGCAATGCCAGGATTTCATTTTACCGGAAAGAAGGATCAGATGCCAGTTCCTCTTGCGTTACGCCGAGTTCCCCGGCAATGCGCCCCATCGTCGCTTCATCCAGCCTCCGCCGTCCCCGCTCGATCTCGCCCAGCACGGATACCGACATGCCCAACCGGTCAGCCAACTGCTGCTGGGTCAAGCCTCTTAATTTGCGGAAGGCGCGGATTCGCCGGGCTAACTGAAGCGTGTCCACTTTCGAATATCTTCCTTCCCATCCAGTGTTCCCAGGGCGCGGTGAACGAATGCGTGCAGCCGGCTATGTTCCGGAAGCACGATGTCTGCAAGCGGAATGAGCACGAACAGCCGCTCTCCCATCCGCGGGTGAGGCAGCGTCAATTCCGGCGAATCCATCTCGAATCCTTCCATATATAACAGGTCCAGGTCGATAACGCGGGGTCCCCAGCGAACATCGCGAACCCGTCCCATCTCCAGTTCTGTTTCCAGCATGACGCGCAGCAGGTCCTGCGGCGCCAGCGTACTGGCCACCCGGGCCGCCATATTCAAAAATTGGGGCTGATCCGTGTATCCGACCGGCTCCGTCTCATAAATGTCCGAGCATGCGGCCACACGTATCTCGGGATGGGCGTTCAGCTTCGCCAGCGCCTCCCGCAGAGAGCGCTCCCGATCGCCAAGATTGGCTCCGAGCGCAATATAGGCCACAGCTTCCCGCTTCATCTCATTCATCGGCAGCCTCCAGTTGACCGCTCTCTTCCCGGGCCCGCGTAATGTCTATCGTCACGCCCTGGAAATGAATATCGAACGGCGGGTGGGGCTTCGTTACCCGTACATGAGCCTCATGAATCGCAGGATATCCATCCAGCAGCGTCCCGGCAATCCGCTCGGCCAACGCCTCCACGAGCTGATACGACTGATCCTCCACAATGGATTTGACGGAATAGAACACTTCGGCATAATTAATGGAGTCCTCCAGCTTATCCGATTGCCCCGCCTTCTGCAAATCGATCTGCAAATCGAGATCGACGATCCAGCGCTGGCCCAGCGCCCGTTCCTCCGCAAACACCCCATGCTTGCCAAAAAACTCCATTCGATGGAGCTGCATCCGATCCGGCTTCACGACTCTCATCGCTTCTGCTCCTTTCCTTCCTTGAATTGCCGCCCGCGGTCAGCGGTACAGCACCGCGTCGCACATCCGCGCCGTCCGCGCAATCGAGGCGACATCATGCACGCGCACAATCTGGCAGCCCTGCGCAATGCCGAGCGCCACCGTCGCCGCCGTTCCTTCCACCACATCGTCGACCGGCAGCTCCAGCGTATCCCGGATGAATTTCTTGCGGGACGTGCCGAGCAATACCGGGTATCCCAACGCGCACAGCTCGTCGAGATGACTCATCAGGACGAGATTGTCCTCCCCGGTCTTGGCGAAGCCGATTCCGGGATCAAGCCAAATCTGGTCGGCCTTCACTCCTGCCGCTTTGGCCAGCTCCACGCTTTCAAGCAAGTCGGCCTTCACCTCTTCGACGAACCGCTCATACCGCCGTTCCGGCCGGTTATGCATCAAGATAAGAGGACATCCATAACGGGCGGCGACATGCGCCATCTCCGGTTCTTTCTTGCACCCCCAGATGTCATTAATAATATGGGCGCCAGCCTCCAATGCTTGCCGCGCCACCTCCGCCTTATACGTGTCGACCGAGATCGGCGCCTGCGGCAGCTCCCGGCGCAGCGCCTCGATGACAGGGATCACCCGCTCCAGCTCTTCCTCCTGCCCGACGGGCTGATGGCCCGGACGGGTCGACTCCCCGCCGATATCGATAATGTCCGCGCCCGCTTCCAGCATCTCCTTGGCGTGCCGCAAAGCCGCGTCCACGCGGTTGTACCGCCCGCCGTCCGAGAAGGAATCCGGGGTCACATTCAATATACCCATAATTAAGGTGCGCTGACCGAGAGTCAAGGCACCGTTCGCCCAACGATAGGTTCGTTGCCGCCATGTCGGCTGCAGCATGTTCAACATCTCCGATCTGTCACAAGCTCTTATTCATACAGGTTAAAGTCAATAGCAGACCGCCAACGCCTCGTCCTGTATCGAAGACTGTCAAGAATGGTTCTCCGTCAGGGAGCGGTAAGCGTCCAGCAGCCCGCCGGTGCAGGTTCCGATTCGTCCCCCGCTTACCTCGGCTGCTTGCCCTGTCTCATCCCATAGCGATGTAATCGGAACGAGCTCCTGCACGGAGGTCGTGATGAAGATCTCGTCTGCCCGCAACAGGTCGCCCCACCGGTACAGCCCTTCCTCCGCCGCAAGCCCGCAGGCCGCGGCCAGCTCAAGCACAGCCCCTCGCGTGATGCCGGGCAGAATGCCCGCAGCAAGATCCGGGGTGCAGAGCCGGCGGCCTTGACGAAGAACAGATTGCTGACGATACCCTCCGCCAGCCATCCTTCCGCCGTCAGCATCAACCCTTCCGCCCCAAGAGGCGCCGACTCATAGCCGGCGAGCTCGCGCTTGGCCAGAATATTATTCATATAATGGCCCGACTTGAAGCGCCTGTTCCCTTCGGGCCGGTTGCGAGCCAAGCGAAGCCGCTGCAGCGGCTTCCCTTTCTCATACAGCGCTTCCGGGACGTCTGGCAGCGGCTTGACCAGGACAATCTGCACCTGGCTGACGTACTCGCCGCCCGGCAAGCCGAAGCCGTTCTCTCCGGCGCTTACCGTATACCGGACATAGGCCTCTTCCAGATGATTCGCGGCCATGACGGCCCGGATATGGGCCTCGGCCTGCTCCGCTTCGGCTCTCCAGCGGATTCCGAGCTCCTCGCAGGCGCCGGCCAGCCGCTCCAGATGCCGCTCCAGCAGAAAGGGCCGGCCGCCATACGTGCGCATCGTCTCGAACAGGCTCATGCCGTACAAAAAGCCGTGGTCCATTACGGAAACCGCGGCTTGATGGCTCGGCACCAGATCTCCATTCCAACCGATGAAGCCCGTCATCGCGCTGGCACAGCCATGCTCAAGAAATTGCGCAGCATCTGGTGGCCATGCTCGGAAATAATCGATTCCGGATGGAATTGAACGCCGACAATCGGATATTCCCGATGCTGAAGCCCCATAATTTCCCCTTCGGCCGTCTCCGCCGTAATAGCCAGGCAAGCCGGCAGACTTGCCCGATCGACGATAAGCGAATGATACCGGGTCGCCGTGAATGGATTCGGCAAGCCGGCAAAGATCGATTCGCCCCGATGAAGGATCGGCGACGTCTTGCCGTGCATCAGCCGCCCGGCACGGACAACCTCGCCGCCGAAAGCCTGCCCGATCGCCTGATGGCCAAGACATACGCCCAGAATCGGAATCTTGCCCGCGAAATGCTCTATCACCTGCAGTGTGATGCCCGCTTCATTCGGCGTGCATGGCCCTGGAGACAACAGCAGATGATCCGGCCGCAGCCGTTCAATCCCCGCGATATCGATCTCGTCATTGCGGCAGACTTGCACCTCTTCGCCGAGCTCCCCCAAATATTGCACCAGGTTGTACGTAAACGAATCATAGTTATCAATCACCAGAATCATCCTGAACCGCTCCTCTCGCCTCGTCTGCCTCTGCTTCCTTCTCTCCCGGCGGAACCGCATCCGCCGGAATACTCTCGCTCAACTGCACTGCCTTCCATAATGCCTTGGCTTTGTTCAGGCATTCGGCATATTCCCGTTCCGGGTCGGAATCGATTACGATGCCGGCCCCCGCCTGAATATAACCTATCTGGTCTTTCGCCACCAGCGTACGAATAATAATATTTAATTCCAAATCGCCGTTATAGTCAATCCAGCCGAACGACCCGGTATATGGCCCGCGGCGAACCGGTTCCAGCTCCTCGATAATTTCCATCGTCCGCACCTTCGGCGCGCCGGTGATCGTCCCGCCGGGGAATGTCGACCGGATGACATCGAAGGCATCCTTGCCCTCGGCAAGCGTCCCGCGTACCTCCGAGACGAGATGCATAACATGGGAGTACGTCTCGATAACCATCAGCTCGTCCACCCGCACCGAACCATAGGCCGAGATGCGGCCGAGGTCGTTGCGCTCCAGATCGACGAGCATAATATGCTCCGCGCACTCCTTCTCGTTGGTCCGGAGCTCCTCCGCCAAACGCGCGTCCTCCTCCGGCGTACGGCCGCGGCGCCTCGTCCCGGCTATGGGGCGCGTGCTCACGTTCCTTTGCTCCAGCCGGACCAGCAGCTCCGGAGAGCAGGACACGAGCTGGAAATCGGGGAACCGAAGCAAACCCATGTACGGGGACGGGTTCAAGGCGCGCAGCCATTCATACAGCCGCTCCGGCGTCTCCCGCAGACGGCGCGACTGGCGCATGGACAGATTATTCACCTGGAACACATTCCCCTGCCCGATATAGCGCTGAATGCGGCGCACCGCATCCTTGAACTCCTCCTTCGGAAATGCCGAAGCTACTCCTTCGAACGCCTCAATATCCATCGTCTGCAGATCATGGCCGCGAACAGATAAGGAACTCGCCGCTTCACCCGGTCCGAAGCTCGCGGCAGCTCGTTCCTGCCATTCGTCCCACCGGCACCGCTTCAACAGATGCAGGGGCTCCCCTTCCTCCCGGCGGGCCGCCTTGTCCCCTTCCTGAATGAATGCCTCCCGATCCTTGCCTGTAATGACGGACACGGGCCGGCAGGCCAAGTACGTATACCGGCCATCCTTGCCGCTCTCGAGCACGGCCGCATGGCCGCCCGCATCCTCCCATACCGGAAGCCATGAAGCCAACGCCTCATGCCCCCATTCATATTCCGCAATATAAGGAAGCACGGTGTACCCTTCCTGTACCCACCGGCTCCAATGGCCGGCCGTAATGATCGCTGCTACACGCAGGGACATCTGCTCCACTTCTCCACCTCGCCTTACCGCCGATCTCATGTCTGTGACATGAATCACCGGAATCGTTACCGTAAGTATAAACAAAGAGCCCCGGGAAGAAAAGGCTCCCTCGCATATCCAAAAAACCCCTCGCCGCCAGAAAGCCCGCAAGGCAATGTCTTGCCCGCGTGCCCCTGGGGGAGGGGATATCCGATAGATCGAGCTATTAATTCTCGAAGTTGAACAGCGGCGTGCTCAAGTAGCGCTCGCCATTGCTAGGCACAACGGCAATGACGCGCTTCCCTTCGCCAAGCTCGCGGGCGACCTGCAGAGCCGCATGAATGGCCGCTCCCGAGGAGATACCGCACAGAATGCCTTCCGACTTCGCTACCTGGCGGGCCACCTCGAACGCATCTTCATTATCCACCGGAATGATCTGATCGTAGACGTCGCGATTCAGAATCTCCGGAATGAAGTTCGCCCCGATGCCTTGAATCTTATGCGGCCCCGGCTTGCCCCCCGACAGCAGCGGAGAAGCGGACGGTTCGACCGCAACCACGCGGATGCCCGGGAAATTCTCCTTCAGCACTTCGCCGGTTCCCGAGATCGTCCCGCCGGTGCCGATTCCGGCCACGAACGCATCCAGCCGGCCGTCCAGCGAACGAATCGCTTCGACAATCTCCGGTCCTGTCGTCTCCCGGTGCACCTTGACGTTGGCCTTATTTTTGAACTGCTGCGGCATAAAGTAAGATGGATTCTCCTGAACAAGCTCCTCCGCTTTCCGCACGGCCCCGTTCATTCCTTCCGCGCCCGGGGTAAGCACAAGATCCGCGCCGTATGCGCGCAGCAGATTGCGCCGTTCGATGCTCATCGTCTCCGGCATGACAAGAATCGCCTTGTAACCTTTCGCTGCCGCCACCATCGCCAGGCCAATCCCGGTGTTGCCGCTCGTTGGCTCCACGATCGTATCGCCAGGCTTCAGCAAGCCTTCCTGCTCTGCCACTTCGATCATGCTGATTGCGATCCGGTCCTTTACGCTGGCGCCCGGATTCTGATATTCCAGCTTGACGTAAATCTCGGCACTGCCTTCCGGCACGATGCGGTTCAAGCGTACCAGTGGAGTATCCCCAATCAATTCGGTTACATTATTGACGATTTTTGCCATAACGATGCCCTCCTGCCATTATTCGATATCTCGGTCTTGCCGCATATACATCCGTAATTATCCACCAATTTCCGACTAAAGCACTAGGTTTTATTTAATCTTACCAATCCAACGGTATGTTGTCAATAGAGCGCGCGAAGGTCATGCCAAAAAATTGAAGCCTGCTCCAAGCGATAAGCAGGGTGACTCTGCATGACAAAAAGGGATAATCGCAAGGGCGGACGAATCCACTCGCTCTTGCGGTTACCCCTTTTATTTACCCGTTCGCGGACGCTGCAGCGACAACGACGGCATTATATTTTTTGCGAAGCGCCTCTTCCCACTCCTTCAGCGGGGGCGATTTGGACAGCGCCACATCCCGGCGGGCCTGCTCCTTGATCGCCGCTTCGCTCTCCGACTGCGCTTCACGCTTGCCGGTTACGGTCAGAATGGCGTACCCATCGTTCACTTCGATCGGCTCCGAGATGTCGCCTACCTCCATCTCGCGGGCCGCTTCCAGCTCCGCGGAGGAGAAGAACGGATCGTTAGCGTCAATCCATCCGAGACGGCCTTCCTGATAGGAGGAGAATTCATCGACCGACAACCTCCCTGCCAAGGAGGCGAATGTCTCTCCGTCCTTCAGCTTCGCCAGCACGTCTTCCGCTTCCTCGCGGGTCGGAACGACGATATGGGCGAGCTGATAAGCATCGACAGCCTCGTAAGCCTCCCGGTGCTCCTGCAAATACCGGTCAAGCTCCTCCTCCGACACATTCACGTTATGAGTCGCGATCTTCTCCAGCAGCAGCCGGTGATGGATATCCTGCCGAATCTGCTCCGGGCTCATGCCCAACTGCTCCGTCATCGCCTGAAAATAAGCTTCGGCGCTTTCATACCCTCGCATTTGCCGCGCAATCTCTTGCTCCACTTCTTTTTGGCTTACTTCAATGCCTAACGCTTTCGCTTCCTTCTCTGCCGCCCTGGCCGTCAACATCTGTTCCATAACCTGCGCGCCATACTGCCGCTCCAATTCCTTATACCATTCCTTGCGCGTTATCTTCTCCCCGGCGACGGTTGCCACAACCGTTGAGGAATCAGGGGAAGCACTCGCATCCGACGCCTCGGAGGGGCGATCATGCTTGAAGATGAGCATGCCGGCGAGCACCAAGATGCAGACGCAAAGAATGAGGATGCAGCCCCATAAGCTTTTGACTTCTTTCGTCATATCGCTTGCTTCCCTTATCCCGTATTTCCGTGTTAGCCGTTCCTACCTCTGGCTCGCCCTATCGACCGATTCGGATGCGGAACCTCGATCCGGGTCCCATCGATCGATGCCGGGCTCGCCTCCGGCTCGTGCTCATCCATTGCGACTTGTCCGGCTAGGCTTGCTGCGCCTGTTCACGCAGTTGTTCCAGCTCTTCTCTTCCAAATGAGTACTTCTCGTTGCAAAAATGACAGACGACCTCCGCCTGGCCATCCTCTTCAATCATCGCGGTCAATTCGCCCTTGCCTACACTAATCAATGTCCGCTCCACCCGTTCCCGGGAGCATTGGCATTGGAAGCGGATCGGCATCCGTTCCATTACGTTCGCGTCACTGATAATCCAGGTCACCAGCTCATCCAGCTCCATGCCTTGATCCAGCAGGGAGGTCACGGGAGGGAGCACGCTGAGCGAATGCTCGATCTGATTGATCTGTTCCTCGGTCAGCCCAGGCAGCAATTGTACAATAAAGCCTCCCGCATGCAGGACCGAATTGTCGACGTCCACCAGCACCCCGAGGCCTACGGCAGACGGGGTCTGCTCGGAGGTTGCGAAGTAATAGGTGAAGTCCTCGGCCAATTCTCCCGAGATGATCGGGGAGCTGCCGCAGTACGGCTCCTTCAGGCCAAGATCCTTGATGACATGGATGAAGCCGCTGCGTCCGACCGCTCCGGCCACGTCCAGCTTGCCCTGGGCGTTGCTGGCCAGATGCACCTGCGGATGCGTAACATAGCCGCGCACCTCGCCATGAGCGTTCGCATCGGCGACAATCTGTCCGATAGGTCCGTCGCCCTTGACCTGAACGGTCAATTTCTCATCGCCCTTCAGCATGGCGCCCATCATGGCGGCAGCGGTAACCGTGCGTCCAAGCGCAGCCGTCGCCGTCGGGTAGGTGCCATGGCGCCGCTGCAATTCATTGACCAGCCCGGTCGTGCGTACCGCGAAGATGCGGACCTTGCCGCCCAGTCCGGTTCCGCGAATCAGCATGTCCTGCATATTCTCCCTCTCTTCGGGTTGCTGTCCTAACATATCGTTCATGGGAGCCTCCTGTACTGTTCTTATTCTACGACGGGATAGGCCGTCAAAGGGTTACAATTTGTTCCGATTATAAATAAGGCGCAAACCTTCCAGCGTCAACAACGGGTTCGTCGTATCAATCGTCCGCGATTCGCTTGCAATAAGCTCAGCCATGCCGCCGGTGGCGATAACGGTAGGTTCGGCTCCAAGCTCGTTCGTTATACGGTCCACGATGCCGTCCACCTGTCCGGCGTATCCGAAAATAATGCCGGCCTGCATGGAATGAACCGTATTGCGCCCAATCACCGACTTGGGCTTCGTCAATTCAATCCGCGGCAGCTTCGCCGCCCGCTGATACAGCGCTTCGGTAGAGACGCCGATGCCCGGCACGATCGCGCCGCCGATATAGTTGCCCTTGACGTCGATGACATCGAATGTCGTCGCCGTCCCGAAGTCGACGACGACAAGCGGCTTCAGACCGCCATACAATTCGATTGCCGCCACCGCGTTCACGATCCGGTCCGCCCCCACCTCGCGCGGATTCTCGATGCGGATATTGAGACCGGTCTTGACGCCGGGGCCAACAATGAGCGGCGCCTTGTTCAAATACTTCCTGCACAGCATCTCCATCGTATGCATAATCGGCGGAACAACGGAAGAAAGAATGACGCCTTCAATATCCTTAACCGACAGCTTGGTCATCGTGAACAGATTGTATATCATGACGCCATATTCATCTGTCGTCGACTGCCGGCTCGTCGACAAGCGCCAGTTATGAAGCAGCTTGTCTCCCTCGTATACGCCCAGGACAATGTTGGTGTTCCCTATATCGATAACGAGTATCACGGCCTAACCTTCTTTCTTCTCATTCAAGTCGAGGCTGATATCCAACGCATGAAAGGAATAGGTCAACGCGCCGACAGACACGACGTCGACGCCGGTCAGCGCCTTGTCCCGAATCGTATCCAGGGTGACGCCTCCCGATGCTTCGATGAGAACGTGCGGCGCCGCTTCACGGATGAGGGCGACCGCCTCGCGCATCTGTGCCAAATCCATATTGTCGAGCATAATAATGTCCGCCCCGGCCCGCAGCGCTTCCTTCACCTGCTCTATCGCTTCCGCTTCGACCTCAATCTTCATCGTATACGGAATGTTGGCGCGTGCCCGGCTTACGGCCGCTTCGATCCCGCCTGCGCCCTTGATGTGGTTGTCTTTGATCATGACGGTGTCATACAAGCCGAAGCGGTGATTGCTCCCTCCGCCCACCCGCACCGCATATTTTTCCAGTGCGCGGTGGCCCGGGGTCGTCTTGCGCGTATCGACCAGCTTCGTATTCAGTCCCTCAATGGCTTGAACGAACTTGTTCGTCTTCGTCGCAATCCCGGACAGGCGCTGCAGCAGGTTCAAGGCGAGCCGTTCCCCGCTCAAAATGCTGTGCGTGCTGCCTTCTACTTCCGCCAGGACAGTGCCGCGGGCAACCACGGCTCCGTCTTCGACCCTGGCCGTGAACCGCAATGAAGAATCCACGACCTCGAACACGGCTTCGGCGACCGGAAGTCCCGTGATCATGCCGTCTTCCTTCGCATGAATGATGCCGCGGGATTGGTGTCCGGCCGGAATGGTGTAGGCTGTCGTGACGTCGCCCGTTCCTATATCTTCTTGCAGCCACGCTTCCAACTGTCGGCGCAGCGCCATTCGCTCCAAGCTATACAATGCTCACTCGCTCCTCCGTAATTCCATATTCACGATGCAGCAGGGTATGCTTGCACCATCTCTCGTCGTCCCGCTCGGGGAAATCCTCCCGCGCATGAGCGCCGCGGCTCTCTTCCCGCCACAAGGCGGACTCGGCGACCAGCATGGCGCAGACTAGCATATTGGCGAATTCATATTCCTCCCGCTTCGAGAGCCTCATATCAAAGACGGCCCCCTGGCGCTTCAACTCTCCCAAACCCTTCATCAGGCCGTCCGCATGGCGGCGCAGCCCGACATAACGCACCATCACCTTCTGCAGCTTCAGCCGGCGTTCCACCATCGGCTGGATGCAGGGCTCATGATGATCCCGCTGAGATGAGGCATGGGGACAGGCCTCTGCCCGCGGTTCAAGTGCGGCAATCCGTTCCACGATCCGCTTGCCGTACACGATCGCTTCCGATAAGGAGTTGCTGGCCAGACGATTCGCCCCGTGCACGCCGGTCGAGGACACTTCGCCGCAGGCGAAGAGGCGGCCGATAGTGGTCTCTCCCCACAAATCCGTCTTGATGCCGCCCATCATGTAGTGAGCAGCCGGCGACACCGGAATCCAGTCGCTGGTCAGATCCAGACCGTATTGCAGGCAGGTATCGTATATCGTCGGAAAGCGATGCTTGATCATCTCCTCGGGCTCATGGGTAATATCCAGGTAGACGAAGGTCGATTTGGTCGCTTCCATCTCGCTGACGATCGCCCGGGCTACCACGTCGCGGGGTGCAAGCTCCAGTTGAGGATGATATTTCTCCATGAAGCGCTCTCCCCGGATATTCCGCAGGTAGGCGCCTTCGCCCCGCACCGCCTCCGAGATCAGAAAACGCGGCGCCCCCGGATAGCTGAGCACGGTTGGATGGAATTGAATGAACTCCATATCCTGAATATAAGCTCCCGCGCGATATGCCATGGCGATCCCGTCGCCCGTAGCGACCTCCGGGTTCGTCGTATAGCGGTACAGTTGCCCGGTCCCGCCGGAGCAAATCACCGTAGCCTTGCCGCTGACGAACACGCGCTTGCCGTCCGCCCGCTGGACAATCGCGCCGCAGCATTCGCCTTCATCGGTAACAAGATCGATAACGAAATGATCGTCCCAGATCGTGACCTGCTCCGACTGCTGGATACGCTCCGCCAAGGCGCGCACAATCTCGTATCCGGTCGCGTCGCCGTTCGCATGCAGAATGCGGCGATGACTGTGCGCCCCTTCCCGCGTCAAGGCAATGGCGCCGTTCTCTTCATCGAAGGATGCGCCCATCCGTATGAGCTCCTGGACGCCGTCAGGGCCTTCGTGGACAAGCACATCGACCGCCTCAGGGTCGCACAGGCCAGCCCCGGCAATCAATGTATCCTGACGGTGGTATGCCGGGGAATCATCGTCCGCGAACACGGCCGCAATCCCGCCCTGCGCATAGCGCGTATTGCTGTCGAACAGCGACTTCTTCGTTATCATCAGCACCCGCTGTTCCCGGCTTGCCTGGATAGCGGTATAGAGACCGGCAATACCGGCGCCAATGACAATGACGTCAGTATGAACATGCTCCATATCTTCGAGTGCAAAGTCTATCAAGTAACGGGGAATTCGATTCGCCATTGTCTTCACAACCTCATAGATGGAATCTTATGCTTTGCTGTATTTGAACAGAAGAGTAGCGCATGCTACTCTACTTGACCTGTAACATGCGCTCCAAAGATAACCGTGCTTTCTCGGCAACCTGCGGCGGCACATAAATCTGCGGCTGCATCGTTTCGAGGCATTTCACGAGTTTTTTGAGATTATTTACCTTCATATTCGGACAGACGAGATACTTCGTCGCGAAGTGGAATCGCTTCTCCGGGCTGTCCTTCCGGAGCTGATACCCGGTCCCGTCCTCCGTCCCTACAATAATATCGGTCGCATCCGACCGTTTGCAATAATCGATAATGGCGGTCGTGCTGCCGACGAAATCGCCCATGGCCACGACTTCCGGGCGGCATTCCGGATGCACGACGAACGGCGCGCCCGGATACTTCGCCTTCATCTCCATGACATCCTTCACGGTCAGCATATCATGCGTATTGCAATAGCCTTCCCATTTGATCAGGGATCGGCCGGTCTGCTGCTCTACATAATGGCCCAGGTTCTTGTCGGGAACCCAGATGATCTCCTCCGCATCCAGCGAAGCGATGACCTTCACCGCATTGGAGGAAGTACAGCAAATATCGGTTTCCGCCTTAATCTCCGCGGAGGAATTGATATAGGTAACGACTTTGGCATTCGGATGCTCCGCCTTCAGCTTCCGTAGCCCGTCGACATTGGCCATGTCGGCCATCGGGCAGCCTGCCCGCTCATCGGGGATAATGACCGTTTTGTTTGGAGCCAATATTTTGGCGCTCTCCCCCATGAAGTGGACACCGCAAAAGACGATAACGTCTGCGTCGGTCTCTGCGGCCTTCTGCGCCAGCAGAAAGGAATCTCCCCTGAAATCGGCGACTTCCTGAATCTCATCTCGTTGATAATAATGAGCTAATATGATGGCGTTGCGCTCTTTCTTCAACTGCATCAACCGTTCACGGAGCTCCTGCTTCTGCTCTTCCTTCCGTGCCAACGCCAGTGCTTCCAATGTCACCCTCCATCCACTCCTTGGCCTTGTCGTTAACCTATAATTTACACACCCCGACCCGCTGTGTCAATTCGGAATTCAGGCCCAGTTTCCCGTAAAAAAGAGCGTACCGGAAGGTACGCTCTTGCAAACGCCCGGAGGGCGGCCCATGTAATTGCGGTTATTGTTCGTCTTTCTTGTCATGCGGCGGCTCATCCTTGTCCGCAGGCGCCTCCGGCTCCTCGGATGTCGGTTCCGCCTTCGGCTGCTCGGCGGAGTCACCGCGAATGTCAGCAGGAGAAGATTCGTTCGGAATATCGCCTGTCGGCTGACCGGACGGCGAACCATCCCATTGCGTCGGCCCAAGCTTCTCCGGCTTGCCTACCAGATTCACCTTCACATCGCCCGTCGTCTCGATAACCGGCGTGCCGGCTTCCGGCGCGTCCGTCGATGCAGGTGTTCCTTCGCTCAGCTTGCCATTCTCGATAAGCTGTTTGATCTGCTCCAGCTCCAAGGTCTCGACCTCAAGAAGCGTATTCGCGATCAAGCTCACCTCGCGAGAGCGCTCGGTCAAGAGCTTCTTCGCGCGCTCATAGCATTCATTCATGATGCGCTGCATCTCTTGGTCGATCTCATAGGCAATCGCATCGGAATAGTTCTGCTCGTGACCGAGGTCGCGGCCCAGGAACACTTCTCCTTGACGATTGCCGAACTGCATCGGCCCAAGCTTCTCGCTCATGCCGTATTCCATAATCATGCTGCGCACGATGCGGGTCGCCTGCTGGAAGTCGCTGTATGCGCCAGTGCCAATCTCGCCGATGAACAATTCTTCGGCGACACGGCCCCCGAGCAATCCCGTGACTTTGTCCAGCAATTCCTGCTTCGTCACCAGCATGCGGTCTTCCTTCGGCAGCATGATGACGTAACCGCCGGCCCGGCCGCGCGGAATGATCGTCACCTTGTGGACCATATCCGCATGCTCCAGGAAATAACCGATCACCGTATGTCCGGCTTCATGGAAAGCAACAATCCGCTTCTCGCGATCGCTGATCATGCGGCTGCGCTTCTCCGTTCCGACGATGACGCGGTCAATCGCCTCGTCAACGTCTGTCATCGTAATGTCTTTATGGTTTTTGCGGGCTGCCAGAAGCGCCGCTTCGTTCAGCAAGTTCTCCAAATCGGCGCCGGTGAAGCCGGTCGTCCGCTTGGCGATCGTATCGAGGTTCACGTTTTTATTCAACGGCTTATTGCGGGCATGCACCTTCAGCACCGCCTCGCGGCCCTTCACATCCGGGCGATCGACCGTAATCTGGCGGTCAAAGCGTCCAGGACGGAGCAATGCCGGGTCCAGAATATCCGGACGGTTTGTCGCTGCGATAATGATGATGCCTTCGTTGGCGCCGAAGCCATCCATCTCGACCAGCAACTGGTTGAGCGTCTGCTCCCTTTCGTCATGGCCGCCGCCCAGACCGGCGCCCCGTTGACGGCCGACAGCATCGATCTCGTCAATGAAAATGATACATGGCGCATTCTTCTTCGCATTCTCGAACAGGTCGCGGACTCGGGATGCGCCGACACCGACGAACATTTCCACGAAGTCGGAACCGGAGATGCTGAAGAATGGAACGCCTGCTTCCCCTGCCACGGCACGGGCCAGCAATGTCTTACCGGTACCCGGAGGGCCGTTCAGCAGCACGCCCTTCGGAATGCGGGCGCCAAGAGCTGCGAACTTGCGCGGATCCTTCAGGAACTCGACAACCTCTACCAGCTCCTGCTTCTCTTCATCCGCACCCGCGACATCTTCAAAGGTGACGCGTTTCTTCTCTTCATTATACAAGCGTGCGCGGCTCTTGCCGAAGTTCATTACCTTGCCGCCGCCGCCCTGCGCTTGGTTAAAGAAGAAGAAGAACAGGATGAACATAATGATAAATGGAATAATCGACGTCAGAAACGTCAGCCAGAGGCTTTGCTCCTCCATCTTTTTCCAATTAATCTTCAGTGACTGCTGATTGTCCCCTGCGTTCATTATCTCTTCGACGGCCGGATTGCTATCCGGAATATACGTTACGAACTGCTGGGATTTCGCCCCTTCTGGAATCTTGTTATATTTACCGATGACCAAATAAGCCCGACCTTCATACTGAACCGTCATTTCTTGTATATTGTTAGCCGAAAGCTCTTTGCGGAACTGGTCATAACTCGGTGTGTCCGTGGCTTCATTGCCGTTGCCGATGAACTGGACAAATCCTACCACGACCAAAAAAAGAATCAGATAAAAACCAGAATTCTTGATGAACCGATTCATCCCCAACCTCCTCTCAAGGACACGAAGTTATTGTATCATAGCACGTAATGCCATCACAACTTGACCAGCAAGCGTGTAAGGCGTGTGTCTTATTTGGCTTCATTCGAGTAGATCGTTGGCTTCAACACGCCTATATATGGAAGGTTGCGGTAACGTTCGGCATAATCCAAGCCATAGCCGACGATGAATTCGTCGGGAAGCACGAATCCTTTGTAGTCCGCTTCCAGATTAACGGTGCGGCGCGCCGGCTTATCGAACAGCGTCACGAGGCGAATCGAATTCGCCTTGCGGCCTTGAAGCACCTCAATCAGGTAGCTTAGCGTCAAGCCGGTATCTATAATGTCTTCAACAATGAGCACATCCCGGCCTTCTACGGATACATCCAAATCTTTGATAATCCGGACGACACCGGAAGACTTCGTGGAAGCTCCATAGCTGGATACCGCCATGAAGTCCAATTCCATAGGTACGGTAATTCGCTTGACCAGATCAGCCATGAAGACGAATGCGCCTTTCAGGACACAGATGACCAGCGGGCATTTTCCTTCATACTCGCGGCTAATCTGAGCACCCAGCTCCTGGACCTTCGCCTGAATTTGCTCCTCGCTGATAATTACCTTTTCAATGTCGTTATACAATGATGGGCCCCTCCTAGAGTAAATACTGAAAACTTACATGAACGTGATTACATCATGCGGTCAGGTTGGGCGGAGCAAGATCGCTGCCGTGCCGGAATATGCGCACCGCCTTCCAGCTCCAGCCGGAGGACACGGTCTGTAGAGGGCCCGACCAGCGCGGCATCCGAACGCCGCAAGCCCGGCACCCACAAGATCTGCCCCTTGGCATCCGTCACGACAGGGACGGTGCCGCGAAGCGAGGGCGCGATTTTGGCATCGACGAACATATCTTGCACCTTTTTGCTGCCATTTAACCCTAAAATACGCATTCGATCGCCGTCGCGGCGATATCGGACACGCAACGGCCAACACAATTGCTCCGCATCGAACAGCGCCTCCGCCTGTCCCGAGGGAACCCGCGTTATTCCGAATGCGGCGTGATGCGCCGCTTCCTGGGCAATGGAAGAGCTCCTTACGGACTCTATAATCCAGTGCAGCCTACTGCCATTCGACGGTATCGGGAGACTGCCCGATTCATATGTACGATCAATCGTCATATCCAGTACATCCGGCCCGTTCTTCTCTTGACCGATGGGTTGGCGCAGCCACAGCAGGCGGTCGTATTCTCTCCGGAATTCGACTCCGGGGGCCGCATCCGTCTTCCAGGTGGATGGGTGTTCCCGGATCGCCGCATTCCGCAGCGCCTCAACCGTGTCGAAATCAGCTTGATCCGCTTCCCGCGTGAGATAGTTTAATATTAGTTTAATCAACCTGCGTTGTAAAGCGACATGTGCCTGAACAAGCGCCGTCCGATCGAGAACGACGCCGTCCGGCGACAACGATTTCAGCGGAACGTCTTCTCCATCCTTTACCGTCCTCGCCACGCGTTGAAACAACTGCCGCGCCTGTTCCTCCATCCAATCGTTCTCTTCCCGCAGCACATCGGCCGTGCGGCACAGGGAAGCGACCAGGCCCGGGTTCTCCTGCTCCAGCCGCGGCATCACGTCCATCCGGACCCGGTTGCGCAAGTAATCGGTCTTCGCATTGCTGCTGTCCGTCACGTAGGCGATGCCTCGCAAACGGCACCACTCCAGCAATTCCGCCTTGCGGACGCCCAGCAGCGGCCGGACGAAGGAGAAGCCGTCCGCCTCCCGCTTCCAGGCCATTCCCGACAGTCCCGTGCTGCCGGTTCCGCGCAGCAGCCGCATCAGTACCGTCTCGGCCTGATCATCGGCATGATGCGCCAATGCGATGACCGAGGCCTGCTCACGGGCGGCGACTTCCTTCAGGAAGTCATAGCGGAGCTGCCGCGCGGCCGCTTGCGCATTCATCTTATGGGCCGCCGCCCAGCCCGGAGCGTCGACTCGCTTCATCGCCAATCTTGCCCCGAGCCGCTCCGCTTCCCGCTCGACGAACCGCGCTTCTTCGTCCGACTCCTGAGGACGGAAACCATGGTGCACATGGGCGATGATTACCCGTTCGCTTCCCGGACGATGTCCGGTCAGGGCAGCGATGGCATGCAGCAGCAGCATGGAGTCCGGTCCTCCCGAGACCGCGATCACGATGCGGTCGCCGTCGTTCCACAGCCGGTGCCGCTCTACGGTGTCCCGCAGCTTCTCCGTCCATTGCCGCCACGCATATTCGCTGTCATTGCCCGCATGCCTGCCCGATGCCGTCATGTCCATCCCCGATTCCTTCCATTATGTGCTGCTGCCGCTGGCACCTCTTCCCGGACATGCCCTGTCCAAGCACAGAATTCGTTATGTATGAAGAGGAGGCCTGCGTGATGAACCTCATAAAGATATATGTATAAATTCAATATAACACAATATGTCCCGTTAATCGAAACCCCATGCCCAAAAAGCGATGCTCGCCGCAAAAAGCAGCACAGACACGGCAAAAAACCACTTCAGCCACAACGGCGTGGGGCGGTTCAGCGGTTTGCCGGAGCGACGCAGCTTCCGTGTCCGTTCATGCCACAGACGGCATGCTTCCTCCGGGGAAGCGAAGTCCCCGCGCAAAGCCGGCGCCAGCCATGGCTCATATGGCTGCACCCGGGGATGGGTCCGGGCGATCTCGAGGAGATCCTTGATATCGCGCATCTGCGGAAGTGTTGTCTTGATCCGTTCCCGAAGCTCCCGCTCGGCCATCATCTGAATCGTCATGACCGCGAACGAGAACAGATCATACCGGAAATCGGCGGTGCGCGATCCGGCATGCCAATATCCCCGATCATACAATTCCGTGAATTGCTTCACGCTTTTCCCGGTGGAGGTCAGACCGCCGTAATCGATCAATTCAACCTCTCCGTTATCGTTCACAAGCACATTCTCCGCCTTCAGATCGCCAAAGACAAGCCCCTGCCGGTGCAGCTGCCTGAGCTTTTCCAGCAAGCGTCCTCCCGCGACGCCATACCATTCCGGCCCATGCTTATAAATGAATTTGCGAAGGCTCACCCCAGGCACATACCTCATCACATAGAACGGGATGCGCTTGCCGTGCAGATCGCAATCATCGCTATCGACGAGAAATGGCCGGGCATGGTGGCGGCCCGTGCGCCCCGCCTCCGCTTGCCGTCCCTTCTCCCATGTCCGCAGCGCGTTAATCTCGGACTGGAGATCGACGGAGTTCATTCCCATCTTCAGCGCATAGGCAGCGGTCTGTCCTCCGCGCGGCTGCCCTGCAGGCGGCAGATGAGTCACCAAATACACGACTCCGTTCGCCCCGCGGCCAAGCCGTCGCTCAATTCGGTAGACGCGCCCGTTCCATACTCCCTGCAGCACGGTTCCCGCTTCAACGCGAAGCGCCGCTGCCTGCGCATGATGCTGTTCGTTCTCCATGTTACACGATGTAGTCACTCCACATCCCATCCGTTCCTGTTCCATCTGAGGCGTGCGACGTCAGGTCGCGTTCCTGACTCGCCTTGCCTCCATCATATTGATAATAGTCGATCACTTTCAAGAGGGCAGGTCCCGTCGGGGTCGTTCCCCGCATATTCAACCGCTGGAACAAACGCTTCGCGCGGCTGAGATCGTCGGTCCATTCCATATCCAGCACGGCCTCTTCTCCGCCGTAAGGTCCCGGGAAATGGAACACGCTCAACTCGCTTTTGCCCGCTCTGGCTTGCAGGCTCAGCATCAGATCGCGTATCGCCTCCTCTACTGCCGGGAGCTTCGGCTTCATGCTCGCGCTCGCATCGATGAGCAGGGCGACACGCAGCGGCGAATTTTCGCTCAGCTCGTCCATGACGCGCACCACTTCCGATCGCTGCTCCGGCGGAAGGGTCTCGAATTCGACGTTCTGCTCGGCTCCGAATATTTGACGCAGTTCCTTGTTCACGGCCTGATGAATCGTCTGCACTACCGTCTTGCGCGTCATCATCTGCACCGTCTGCGACAACTGGTGCGACTGGACAATGCGGCTTATCCCTCCTCCGGCACGGGCAATCTCGTCGATCTCCCGCGCTCCAAGCTCACCTATCGTTCCATAATCCACAATGCCGACAACGTTAACCGAGATGCCCCGCTCCCGAGCTTCTGCAGCAGCCACGGCAGGCTGAACGCCCACATTGGAGCAGCCATCGGTTATTAATAGAATTTGCTTCATTTCGCTTCCGCACATCCTCTCTTCACCGAATCTAGCACGAGTGCGAGTTCAAAAAGGCCGGTTTTCAGCGCCAAGAAGGTCGCAAGAACCCGAAGCGATGCGGACTTTTTGAACTACCTCTTCTAGTATTTCCAAGGAAAAGAGAGTTTACACCCCCGCCGGCCATACGGGAGGCGGAAAGTCAGAAGCCGCGGCCGAGAGATTAGCTGACCGTCAGCGGCCGCTCCATACGGTCATGCCCATTCCAGTGCAGCGTTGCCCATTGCGGCTGATGGCGGGCAACGCGCGTCACGACGACGGTCATGTCGTCATCGATATGACCGCTGGCATGACGGATGACCGTCTCCAGGAGAAGATCGGCAATCTCCTGCGGATCGTCCGTCTCCAGCTCGCTGATCAGCCGCTTCATCCACATCTCCTTATTGACTGCCGGACCGGGGGCATCGAAAATGCCATCCGTCATCATGATCAATATATCTCCCGGCTGCAAAGCGGAATCAATCAGCTCGAAATCGATATCCTGTATAATACCTATCGGCAAGTTGCTGCCGGATACTAAGCGGACGTCCTTGCCGCTCTTGATGAAGCTGGGCGTGGAGCCGCTCTTCATGAACGTCGTCTTGGCGGAGTACAGATCGATGATTGCCATATCGACCGTCGCGTAGATCTCGTCCGGCGAACGCAGCGTCAGCACTGAATTGACGGACTGGATCGCCAGCTTTTCGTCAATTCCTGATTGGAGGAATTGGGACAGAAGGTTCAGGGCCGTGCTGCTCTCCATGCGGGCCCGCTCGCCGTTGCCCATCCCGTCGCTCAAGGCGACCGCATACTTCCCGCTGCCGAGCTCCAGCGCGCTGAAGCTGTCTCCCGACAGCATATCCCCTCCTTTGGCGGCTCCGGCCATGCCGGTCTCCACCTCGAATGCCTTCGCCGAGACGAAGGTGACCATGCCGTGCCCATCGGTTCCCGTTAACCTCTCCTCTCTGACGGCGATATGCTCGCCCAATATATCCGACAGCAGCGGCGCAATGAGCTTGCGGCACTCGTCATAGCCGTCGGTGAAGGAATGAATCATCTCAATCTCGATCCGCCCGGGATCCAGCGATAAAATATCGACGCGGTGCACGGACAGCCCAAGATCCTCCATCGCTTGCCGAATCTGTTCCTCCTGCATAAACAGCTCGCGCCCTTCGCGCCGAATCTCCCGGGCCAGATCATCCATTACCCGGGAGACGCCGGCCAACTGATCGGCAACGAAATGGCGGCTGTCCAAAATCTGCTTCTGCCAATGCTCGTCCAACGCCCGCCGTATCATGTGCTCTCTCATCAGGGCGAGCACCTTCGGCGCCTTCATGCAGTGGCTCCTCCACGTCTGGGGCAGCTGCTTCTCCTTGTAGGAGACAATATCGGTATCCTGTTCGATCCTGCTCGTCATCTGATTCATCATCGTCATCGTCTGGAGCGGCTTATGGTTCCAGCAGGCCTGCTGCCGCGGGCAGCCGAGACAGGTGGAGGCCGTCACCGCCTCGATCATTCGGCTGCGCTCCACTTCCGCTGTCGGAGGTTCGCCGGTATGGGCGGTCTGCTTGAAGCTGCTCGATAGCTGCCGGAACACCTCCGAGAACTGGGTGACCCGTTCCGCCGTCAAATCGCGCATCCGCTTCGCGTATTCATGCTGCGATTTCGTATGCTCGTTCGTTCCCGGCACATATTTGGCCAGGGTGGCGCATATCGATTTAGGAGTGAGCAGAAATAGCGCCGCGGCGGCGATCGTCTCCCAGGTCGATGCCATCACCTCCGTAGGAGGCCCGAGATAGACGGACAGAATGGCCGTCCCGAGCAGCATGCCGAAGGAAACCGCCCAGCGCTTGCCGTCCTTCAGCAGTCCGGCGAGCAAGCCGGCAAACGCAAGCACGCTCATCTGCGTCAGCGAGTTCGGCTCGGCCAAGCCGAGAATCAAGCCGAGCACGACGCCGACCGACGCGCCAAGCGGGGCTCCGCCGACCAGGGCGAACAGCAGCACGAAATAGCGGGAAATGATGTGATCGAGCTGCAGCGATTGGACGGTCCAGCCTACGGCCCCGGTCATAATGGAGGCCAGAAGAATCATCAAGCAGATCATTTCCTCCACCCGCAGCGTATAATTGCGTTTACTCATCGTCAGAACCGGCAATGCTTGTATAAACACGAGCGTGAGGACGAGACCGAGCACGGCATCCGTCATATCCATCACGAGGGCGTACCAGGTCAGGGCCGTCGACATGAAGGTCACGAACAGCTTGACGAGCAGCGTGGCGGCGAACACGATAATTGGTGCCATGTTCATATCGGTTCGCTCATACGCTTTCAAGCCGCGGTGCATTAGGACGATAAGCAGCAGCTGCATGCCCATCATGAGCGAGATCTGCTCCGGCGCGAACAAGCTTCCGGCCAGCAGCGCCGTCCCTACCCAGGTTGCCAGCTCACGCCGCGTAAAATAGACGACCGCGAAAAACGCGGCGGCGAACGGAAACAGCTCATTCAAGATCATGGCCCGTCCCAGCAGAAACCCGATAAGCACAAACATGAAGGTCCATTTCCGCGTGCCAAGCACCCGCTTGAATCGTTCCAGCCGCCATTTGTTATGAGGGAGGCCCCATTCGCCCTCTCCTTGCCCCCCGCTCTGCCAGCCTTTCTTCGGAAACGGAATCACCTTTGTCTTACTCATGCCAAGCACCACCTATTCTCTGAAATGTGTGCCTCTCATTATAGAGAACGATCTGGAAATAGTTTGTCAGAAAAAGGAGTCCTGTCCAAAAAAATTTCCGACACCAGTTGAGCCGGGCGCGAGAAAACGGACAAGCCTGTGCGCGCAAGGGTTCGTCCCGTGTAAGCCGGCATGAGGTCAAGCAATCGGTTGTCATTTTTTTGCAGTTCTGGACTTGCCCGCCGTTCGGAAATAGGGGGAAAGGATACGGAATAGCGTAAGAACATGTCGTAACCCTTCGTACGGTTGACAAAAATAGTGGCGATGGAAAAATGAATGCGATGAATCTGCCATTCCGTCACAATGTGGAGACTGAGGGGGCGGATTGAGGCGCGGAAACCGGTGTGAAGGGTGCGGATCCAGCGGGAGGATTTGAAGCCATTGTGGGAACTGGCGCGGCATTCGGGGGGGTGGACTGCAGCCAGTGCGGATGCTGATGTGAGGGTTCGGGCGGTTGGACTGCAGCCAGTACGGGTGCTGATGTGAGGGTTCGGGCGGCAGGTCTGCAGCCAGTGCGGATGCCCGGTGTCGAAGTCAGCCCGAATCAGCGTTCCGCGCTGGCCGATTGGCCGGGAAGAGGCCGTGACCTGTTCCGCCTGTCCGAATTGCTGCAGATTTGCAGGAATCCGATTGAAGGCTATTGTTGAAAATTGGAATCCTGCAAGAATGCATCAATTTCTTCCATTTCAGCCCTAGATCCCATCAAGAGGGGCAAAATGATGTATATTTGCATCAATTCTAGCTTACAGGCCACGAAACGAAGGGAAATGCTGCAGATTTGCAGGATTGCCCCCATCAGCACACCCTAAACCGAACAAACCGACCCGCAGCCAACAAAGCCAAGAAGCAAAAAAGCCGCAACACCGGGTTCCCGGTCTGCGGCTTCGTTAACTTGGTCATCTATTACATGCGGCGTGCGCCACGGCCTCCGCGCTTGGATTCCGTGTTCTTTTTCAAAGACGAGATGCGCTCTTCACTGTCTTTAAGGAAGCGCGACATTTTATCCTCAAAAGAAGCGAAATTAGGCTTGCGGCCACCCCGGTCGCGGTTACCAAAGCCGCCTCTTCCTCCCCCGTCTCTCGGACGGTCTTGACGAGGTCCTCTTGGCGGTCTCTGCTCCGATGCTGGCTTATCCACTGTCTGCTTGATAGACAAGCCAATCTTGCCGTCCTTGTCGACGTTAATTACTTTGACCGTGACGATATCGTCAATCTTCAAATGGTCATTCACGTCCTTGACATAGTTATCGGCAATTTCAGAGATGTGAACCAGTCCCGTGACACCTCCCGACAGATCAACGAACGCCCCAAAATGCGTAATGCCTGTCACCTTGCCTTGTAACTTGGTGCCCACTTCGATTGTCATAGAATAAAATGTTCCTCCCTTAAAATGTTAAACGGCACACCGCTTCGTTACCGAAAGCAATGCTTATGTCGTGATTATACTGTAACCGCACAAAGTGGTCAACCGACGGTTGTCCCGATATGGCGCCTATTCCTCGTGCTTGCGGATAAGGACTTCGTCCGGAAGCAGCATCCCTTGACTTCTCGCCATCTGGAGAATATATTCCGTCGTATTTAGACGATCGACTTCCTGCTGAACCTCGTTCCTCGTCAGTTCGGCATCCTGCTTCTTCTTCTCCTGAACCTTGTAATCGGCTTTGAGCCCTTCAATGGTAGCAGCCTGGTCGATGTACGTATACAAGCCCCACCCCGCAAACACCACCATAAAACCCATCCACAATCGCAATCTTCGCTTGGCTCCCGCCATTTTGTTCTCACGAGTACGGTCCGGTGTCCGGGACGCAGACATACGCACACCCCCATTTTCGATAGAGTCAGATAAAGTATTACCCGTTACTTCTTATGATGAAACAGGCGCAGCAGACGAGCCGCCTTCGCTCTTCCCGCTGCCACCCATTGATTCATTCGACGCATACCAGAAAATACCTTCTCCTTGATCCGGCAAAGCCGTTCCGTCATGCCCAGCCGTTCCCAAATCGGGAGGACGAGCGGCCGGAAAATCCATCGGACCAGCAACCATAGCGGCTTAACACATTGTAGCACAATTTTTCCGATGAACATAGACGCCGACAGCAAAAACGCGCCTAGACCTTTTGTAAAGATCCATAAGCCCTTGACTGGCAGCACGAGCACAACATACAGGCACCGGCGGATGAACCGGGAGATTGCCAATGTGGCCCGCACGAGCCACGTCACGATCGCGACCGTGACCTTGCTGAGAAGGATGACATACAACCACGCCCCGGCGGCCAGGCCAAGAAAGACGTAAAATCGAAGCTCTCCCTGATTGCCCTTCACGAGCATCTGAAACACGAACAGCGTCGCAGCCAGCCAATACAGCAAATCCAGCAGCGGAACCGTCCACCGAGGGAAACGGAATTGTCCCGCTACGACGCGGTAGCCGTCAAATACGATGCCCAGCGCCAAGCCGCTCAGCATCATGAGCAGCATGGTCGTCCATTGTACGTATAGACTCACTTGAATAACTTCCCGAAGAAGCCTTTGGATTTATCGTGCGAGCTCGCATCCAGGTAGGTCAGGGAGTTGACCGTGCCTTCAATGGCGACTTGTCCTTGTTCAAGGCTCAAGTTTTTGATATGAAGATTGTGGCCGCGTATGGTCAGAAATCCGCACTCGGTATCAAGCAGGAACTCCTCGCTGTCGAAGCTTTCCACTTTGCTTACCCCGCTAATCTCCAGCAGCTTGCGGTTGACCATTTTAATCTCCTGGCGCTTGGCCGTTGGCTTGTTCAATTCCATCATGGCATGTACCTCCTTCTCAACACTAGCTTATGAAGGGAATGCCGGAATAGAACTTCAACGCGGCCACTCTTCCAATATTTCTCTATCAGTGCGTGATCAAAACAGACTTTTTGATCAACCTCTATTACCGGTTATCGACCGTTTCCGGGTACAAATCATGATTCATCAGGCGATAAGCCGCCATCTCTTCGTATTTTGTGCCGGGACGGCCGTAATTGCAGTACGGATCGATAGAAATGCCGCCGCGCGGCGTGAACTTGCCCCATACTTCAATATATTTCGGATCGAGCAGCCCGATCAGATCATTCATAATGATATTGACGCAATCCTCGTGGAAGTCGCCATGATTGCGGAAGCTGAACATATAGAGCTTCAGCGACTTGCTCTCGACGCACTTCCGGTCCGGAATATAGCTGATATACATCGTCGCGAAGTCCGGCTGCCCCGTCATCGGACAGAGACTGGTGAACTCCGGACAGTTGAATTTGACGAAATAATCGCGGTTCGGATGCTTATTGTCGAACGCCTCCAGTACATGAGGCGCGTAGTCGGTCGCGTATTCCGTCTTCCCTCCGAGATGCTTCAACTGCAATTCGGCTTCGTTCCTGCCTGCCATGTGATTGCCTCCCCTTCTTTATCGGTTATTCGTGCCTCATTCATAAGCGTCCCGGCTCGGCGCCGGGGCGAATACTGAGCGAACGGCCTGACGACAGGCCTGCCTGTTTGTTATACGCCGCGTTTGTTGCCCCATACGAGCGTGTGGAGCTGCGGCAGCACCCACACCCGGTTTAGGCGCGGATCGGCCGCGACCTGATCGATCAGCCATTCATACCGGCCGAGCAGCTTCCGGATCAGCTCGCGGTCATCCGAGCTCCGCACATCGTCATTCCCCGTCTGGAGGACGAACGGAATGTCCGGGTAACGCTCATGCATGTGAATAGCATACGCAAGATCCCGTTCGTCGAAGACGACGATCTTCAAGCACAGCCCCCTCCGGTCCGCGCGATCCCGCAGCCGGCTCACAATCTGATCGAGCCGCGCTTCATCGGTGTTCATGCCGGAGCTGGGCGGCTTCGGCGAGAGCGTGACGTCATCGATGTCCAGCAGCCAATCCTGCCACCGCGAGCCCTGCGTCTCCACCGCGGTGCGAATGCCGTGCTCTCCCAGCAGGCGCACAAGCTCGCCGATGCCGGGAATCAGGGCGGGATTGCCGCCCGAGATCGTGACATGATCGAAGCGGCCGGCGGCGAGCGCGTTCAGCTCCCGCAGGATGTCTTCCGCCGTCAGGCTGCGAATCTCCTCCTTCGCCGATCCGTCCCACGTGAAGGCGGAATCGCACCAGGAGCAGCGGTAGTCGCAGCCGGCCGTCCGGACGAACATCGTCTTCCGGCCGACCAGCATGCCTTCGCCCTGGACGGTCGGCCCGAACAGTTCGAGCACCGGTATTGTCATCGCTCCATCCACTCCCGTCTCGCCTCGGCATAGCTTGTCGGCGTCTCGTAGAGACGGACGAACTCGACCCGCCCGCCTTCGCAGCGGGAGCGGTACGGCTCCTCCGCCAACGCGGCGCTCATCTGCTCATACAGCCAGACGACCATATTCTCCGCAGTCGTGTTCATCGGGGGGAGCGTCTCATTCAAATAGCGGTGATCGAGATACGGCTCGATTCGCTCCTTCCAAATTTCCTTGATGTCTCCGAAATCAAGCGCGATGCCAATGTCGTCCGGATAGCCGCTCAGGCCGAACACGGCCTTGTACGTATGGCCGTGCAAATTTTTGCATTTGCCTTCGTAAGCGTGCAGATGATGCGCCGCATCGAAGGTGAATTCCTTGCTGACGAGCACGCGGCGCTTATGGTAGCGCAGCGACTCGCGGGTTATATCGGTTCCGTATTGCTGCAGCTTCTCGACGATGCGGAACGGGCCCGGCCTGTTCATGCTCCGGCCCCCGCCTTCTGCGCTCTCTCCGCGAGATAGCTCTCCAGCCCGGCCCGCCGCAGCTTGCAGGACGGGCATTCGCCGCAGCCGTCGCCCGGGAGCCCGTTATAGCAGGTCACGGTCTCCGCGCGCACGAAGTCGAATGCCCCCAGCTCGTCTGCCAGACGCCAAGTCTCGGCCTTGTTCAGCCACATGAGCGGCGTATGAAGGACGAAGCCGTAGTCCATTGCCAGATTGAGCGTGACGTTCAGCGATTTGACAAAGACGTCCCGGCAATCGGGATAGCCGCTGAAGTCGGTCTCGCAGACGCCCGTCACGATATGCCGGGCGCCGATCTGCTTCGCGTAGATCGCGGCAAACGAGAAGAAGAGCAGATTGCGCCCCTCGACGAACGTGTTGGGCAGTCCGCCCTCCTCCTGGGCAATGTCGATATCGGCCCGGGTGAGCGCGTTCGGCGCCAGTTGATTGAGCAGCGTCATGTCGAGCACGCGATTCGGCACCTGCAGCTTGGCTGCGATCCGCTTCGCATGCTCCAGCTCGCTGCGGTGGCGCTGTCCGTAGTCGAACGTCACCGTCTCGACGGCATCGAATCGCTCCAGGGCCCAGAACAGGCAGGTCGTGCTGTCCTGCCCGCCGCTGAAGACGACGACCGCCTTCTCCTGCGGCTGGCCCATGACGTCTGCGCCCGCCGCCCGATCTGCGGCAGCTTCCTTACGGTTCTTTGCATCATTCATTCTGTGTCCATCCCTTCTTATTCCTCTACAGAACAAGACGAAGGCATGTGCATCGGTCCATTCGAAGCAGGGGCGATCCGGCCTGCGCCGCTTTCCCCCGCCTCCATAAGCACAAAAAAAGACAACACCAAGGAAAAGCCATACCCATGCGGATGCTGTCAGCCTTAGTTTTTTATAGAGGGAGATTGCGAACCTCTCCCGCCGGGAATCCGGCGGAATGTATTTGGTTATACGTCTATTATAGGAAACGGGGGGAAGAGATTCAAAGGCTTATTTTCCCTCTGCGATTCGCGCCCGAACCCGCCTGATGCCCCTGCCGCGGGGCAGCGCTCGCCTCCCGGGAAGCACAAGAACGGCCCTCCCCCGTTGTCGGGAAAGGGCCGTTCTTGATGGATTCTTGGCGATTACCATTCCAGATCCTGCGATCGCGGAATAGGCTCTTCCTTCAGCAGCGTGTACATGCCCGCTGCTTCTTCCTTCTTCGTCGTCTCCTGGAGACGCTCGATACGGACGGTGACGAGCTTCTGCCCGAACTGAACCGTAATCTCGTCACCCACCTTGACGGCCGTGCTCGGCTTCGCCTCGCGGCCGTTCAACATGACGCGTCCCTGTTCGGACACATCTTTGGCTACGGTGCGCCGCTTAATGAGCCGCGAAACCTTCAGGAACTTGTCGAGACGCATTATTTTACAGCTTCTTTAAGCTTGTTGCCCGCTTTGAATGCCGGAACTGTCGATTCCGGAATTTCGATGGTGTTGCCCGTTTGCGGGTTGCGGCCCGTACGGCCAGCGCGCTTGCGAGTCTCGAATGTGCCGAATCCAATCAGTTGCACTTTGTCGCCTTTGGACAAGGCGTCTGTAACTTCGCCGAAGAAGCCGTTCAATACCGCTTCTACGTCTTTTTTGGTCAATCCGCTTTTCTCCGAGATGTTGTTGATCAAATCTGTTTTGTTCATGTTTATTGGCCTCCCAATCCTATTAGTCATTCAATAGAGTGTGTTGGCTCGCGGGCTGATGCCGGAGTCGCAAAATACAATCTATGTTGTATTCTCGCATGTATGTATTCTTGCTTTGCGAGTAAAATCCTCCCCGGTTACGGCACTTTTTCATATTTTGACGAAAAATAGGGTTATCAGGCCGCCGACCGCTCCGGTCAAGGCTTCAGCAGCTTCGCTTCCTGCCACCACTTCTCCATTTCTAGTAAATCAGTCTGGTCAAAAGATTTGCCGTTTATACGAAGCTGTTCCTCAATATATTGAAAACGGCGAATAAATTTGCGGTTCGTCCCCGTCAACGCTTCTTCCGGGTCGGCTCCCAGAAATCTTGCCGCATTTACTGCCGCGAACAGCACGTCTCCCAGCTCCTCTACGGCATGCGCGCGGTGCTTGTCCCCGCCGTTCGCCGTCTCTGCCAATCTGATCGCCTCTCGCAATTCTTGCAATTCTTCGGCCAGTTTGTCAAGTACATCCTCGATCCGATCCCAGTCGAAGCCGACCTTCGCCGCTTTATGCTGCAGCTCCCGGGCCTTCATCAACGCCGGCAAATCGCGCGGCACCCCGTCCAAGACGGACTTCCGTTCCGCGTCGCGTCCCTTGCGCCGCTTCTCCTCGGCCTTCATCTGCTCCCAATTGCGGAGCGCCGATTCCGAATCGGCGGCCGCCTTGTCCCCGAACACGTGAGGATGGCGGAAGATGAGCTTCTCGTTCAGGCCCCGAATGACATCATATGCCGAGAAGGTCCCCGTCTCTTCCTCCATCTGGGCATGCAGCATAATCTGGAGCAGCACGTCGCCCAGTTCCTCCTGCATGCCGACGGGATCGTCATCGTCGATCGTTTCCAGCACCTCATAGGTCTCTTCGATGAAGTTTTTGCGAATCGACTGATGCGTCTGTTCCCGATCCCAGGGACAGCCTTCGGGACTGCGCAGCGTCGCCACGATCTCGTGCAGCTTGTCGAACGTGCCGTTCAGCACCTCGTCCGCCTCCGAGCGCGGCACGTAGATGAGCGACAGGTTCCCGTAGCCCTCCAGCCGATCCAGCTCGTACAACGGCACGCGGCGGATCTCCTCCTGCCCCTCGACGCCGAGCGCATGAGCGGCGATGACCTCGTAATCGTCCGGGTATACTTCCATCAAGCCCAACTTCACTTCGGAAGCCGTAAACGTATCATACACTTGTCCGATAACGGTGTGCAACCGGGGATTGAGCATGTATCGCTTCAGTCCGCTCGCATCCAGCAGCTGGAATCCTTCGATCGGGTCGAAGCCGAGCCGGATGAAGGCTTGATCGAGGAAGCTCTCGCCGCCCCGGATCTCCAGCCGGATGCCCTCGGCCGGGCAGCGTTCGGCCAGCAGCTTCACGGTGGCCTCCGCCACCATCGGATGGCCCGGCACGGCGTAGACGACCGAACCGCCATCCTGCGCCGCCCCGATTAACGTCCGGGTAATCTCCTCGTACACCGCCGGGAAATCGTCCTTCGCTTCGTATACCTCGTCGAATGAACGGTACGCCGTCCCTTCGTCCTGCAGCAGCGACATCACCGGATGGCGCTCCGTGCGCACATACAGCCGCTCCGCCCGGCGGAGCCGGTTCCATGCGTCCAGCGACAGCTGTCCGGCGTCGCCGGAGCCGAGCCCGACGACCGTGATTGTTCCTGACATGGGAATGCCTCCTTCGTGTCGCGGTTCTCCCCGGGGAAGAACCGTCCGTTATCTGTTCCGCGGCGCGATCTTGGCCGCGATCCGGACGAGCGCCGGCCCGATGCGAGGCAGGGCGGCCAGCTCCTGCGGCCGCACCAGGCCGAGCCGCAGGGCCAGCCCGGCGAAGATAAGCGCGCCGAGCGGTACGCCGCCGGCGACCGCGAGCAG
>NZ_LDIG01000253.1 GCF_015845845.1 Paenibacillus dendritiformis | reverse complement strand
AAAAAAAGGTGAGTTTAGACGGAGCTTCCCCGGGGTCGAAGAGCCAGGCATGCATACCAATAATCACTCGGCAACTTGGGAGACCCTGACGCTCTTCCGAAGACAAGTACTCTTTAGGAACGACTTTGGGAGTATGGCGGCCAAGCGATGAAACGCAAGAAAGCCAAACGGCAGTCAGGGAGTCGGATCGCCGCATAGTACCGAAGAAGCCGATGTAATGTTGGCAGAGGGAAGGCAGGCGACACAACAATCGATCTTGTTAAGGAAACATATACTGCACAACGGAGGCAGCAGAATCAATATGGAAACCAAATTAGCAAGAATAGCAACTATGGCCAAGTCAGACCCGAATCTAAGATTCACTTCCATAGGACACCTCATCAATGAGGAAGCGCTTATAGCTTGCCACAGGAAGATGAAACCGGGGAAGGCTACAGGAGTAGATGGCATAACGAAAGAGATGTACGAGCGTGAATTGGAAGCCAACGTAAAGAATCTGGTGGACCGGCTGAAGAAGAAAAGCTACCGGCCACTGCCGGCACGAAGGACGTATATCCCCAAGGACGAGAAAAGCAGAAGGCCGCTTGGCATACCCGCTTACGAGGACAAACTGGTGCAGATGGCACTCAAACGACTGCTCGAGGCGATATATGAACAGGACTTTCTGGAAAATTCCTACGGATTTCGGCCGGGGCGAAGCATGCACGATGCGCTAAAACGGGTTACATACAACATGGAACGAGGGAAAATGGAGTATGTAGTCGATGCGGATATCTCGGGTTTCTTCAATCATGTGAACCATGAATGGTTGATGAAATTTCTGGATAAAAGAATCGGGGACCCAAACATCCACCGCCTTGTGAGAAGAATGCTCATTGCAGGGATACAGGAAAACGGGGTATTCGAACCGAGTGAAGAAGGAACCCCTCAAGGTTCTGCAGTATCCCCGCTGTTAGCGAATATTTACCTGCATTACGTGCTGGACCTATGGTTCGATGCGGCCGTGAAGAAGCAATTGAGGGGCCGAGCGGAAATGGTGCGGTTCGCAGATGACTTCGTGTGCATGTTTCAGTTCAAAGACGATGCCGAGCGATTTTATTATGCTCTGCTCAAGCGCTTGGCTAAATTCAATTTAACAGTGGCAGAAGAGAAAACAAAGATTATACGATTTGGCCGCTTCGCTGAGGCTGCAAGGAGGAAAGCCGGCCTGGGAAAGCCGGACACGTTCGACTTTCTGGGATTTACCCATTACTGTGGGAAAAGTCGAACGGGGGGCTTTCGAGTCAAACGCAAAACGAGCAAGAAGAAATTCAGGCAGAAAATAAAAGCGTTTGACGCATGGATGAAACAAGCGAGACATAAGGAACTAACCTTAACTATACCAAAGATTCGTGCGAAATTAATAGGCCATTTCCGCTACTACGGAATAACGGATAACTTCAAGAGCATAAGAACGTACGCATACTTGGTACAGAAATCCATGTTCAAATGGCTAAACCGTAGAAGCCAACGGCAGAGTTACAGCAAAGAGAAATTCTATGACCTCGTCAAACGCTGGAATCTGCCGAAGCCGCGCATCTATGTCAATATCTACGGCTAAGAAAAAAAACCATACGTTGTAAATGATTGATGTGAAGAGCCGTATGCGTTAATTGCGCACGTACGGATCTGTGAGGGGTAGGGGCTCAATCCTCGGAAGGAAAGGCCCCGCCTACTCGACCAGTTTTCCATAGGCGATGAACGAAAATGCAGGTTCCCGTCACCCAGGTTCCGGCTGGAAAACGCTTGCTTACCTTTTGCCGGGGAACGGACTATAATGGGGATAAAGCAAAGGACTGTACATAGCTGATGATGAAAGGCAGAGATTAGGAGGGGAAGGAATGGCGCTAATTACCTGCAATTATTTCTCGGAAGTGCTGGGTTTAAGCACGGCGATGACGGTCATCCTGCCGGAGACGACGGCGGGACAATACGGGATGAACAACGTCAAATCGACGGAGGTTCATAAGACGCTGTTCCTGCTGCACGGCTTGTCGGACGATCATACGATCTGGGTTCGCCGCACGTCGATCGAGCGTTATGCCGCCTTGAAGGGCATCGCGGTCGTCATGCCGCAGGTCCATCGCAGCTTCTATACCGATATGGCCCATGGGCTGCGCTATTGGACCTTCCTGACGGAGGAGCTGCCGGCCAAGGCCCGCAGCTTCTTCCCGTTGTCCGCGAAGCGGGAGGACAATTATGTGGCCGGCCTGTCGATGGGCGGATATGGCGCCATGAAATGGGCGCTCTCCTATCCGGACCGATTCGCGGCCGCGGCCAGCCTGTCGGGCAGCCTGGATGTCGCCGCTCCCGCGCTGCGGGAGCGCATTCGGGAGGATGCCCGGTTGATCTACGGCGAAGGCGACATCGCCGGAACGCCGAACGATCTGTTCCGCTTGCTGGAGCAAGCGGACCGGCATCCGGGACCGAAGCCGAAGCTGTTCCAATGCTGCGGGACGGAGGATTTTCTCTATGAAGACAATCTCCGCTTCCGGGAGGCGGTGCGGCGCACCGGCTTCGATCATACCTACAGCGAGGGCCCGGGGGATCATACATGGGAGTATTGGGACGCCCGCATCCAGGATGTGCTGGAGTGGCTTCCTCTCGGGCCGCAGGAGCAGCAGAAGGCATAACTTAGCCGAAGGAGACAGAGCATGCATACGTTACAAAGTTTGATGTCAGATCTAGAGCGGATCGGGATTGATGGGCGGGGCACGCTGCTGGTGCATTCCTCTTACAAAAGCATTGGCGGCGTGGAGGGCGGCCCGGATACGGTCCTTGATGCGCTGTCGAAGTATATGGAGGAAGGCTTGCTGGTGCTGCCGACGCATACCTGGGCCAACATCAATGCGGAGAATCCGCGGTTCGACGTCGAAAATACTCCGGTATGCATCGGCCTGCTGCCGGAGAGGTTCCGCAAGCGCCCCGGCGTCATTCGCTCCTGGCATCCGACTCATTCGGTCGCCGCGCTGGGCCGCGATGCCGAGGCGTTCACGGCCGGGGATGAACGGTTCGACACGCCGTGCGCCCGCGGTTCGGCTTGGGGGAAGCTGTTCGATCGCCAGGCGGCGATTATGCTGATTGGCGTCGATCTGCGCCGCAATACGTTCATTCACGGCATCGAGGAATGGCTGGATATTCCGGGAAGAATGACCGAGGAGCGCGAGCAGCTCTATACGGTGCTTCCCGATGGAACAGTCATCTCCGTTCCGTCGCGCAGACATTGCGGACTGAACTGGTCGGAGCATTTCTGGAAGGTAGATGACGTGCTGCGGGGGGAAGGCGCGATGACGCTCGGACGGTTCGGCGATGCGGAGGTGCGTATCTGCGATACCGTGCGGATGACGGAAGTCCTGACGCGAATGCTCCGGTCTAACCCGGATCTGTTCTCGGATAATGAACCGTTGAACGCCGCACACGCAACGTAAATCAAGAAGCCGGCAAGCCGACGCGTTCGGCGTGCCGGCTTTCGTTTTTGATCGGCGTCATCCGATACCCAAATGCTCCCTTGCTCCGATTTGCGGCCGGCAGGCGCGGCGCTTTTTTGGCATGGAAAAGAGCGGTGAGTCCGCATTCCTTGGCATCTTATGGGACATCTTAAGGTGACAGGGGAGCGAAAGGGGCATCGGATGACATGATCATGATGACGATACAATTGCTGCTCATTTCCTTGGTCGGGGGCACCGTCGGGGCCATTCTCGGCCTGGGAGGCGGCATTATTATTACGCCTGCGCTCACGCTCCTGTTCGATGTCGATATCCGGTATGCGATCGGAGCCAGCATCATCTCGGTCATTGCGACCTCCAGCGGGGCGGCGATTGCGTATTTGCGCGACCGGCTGACGAATTTGCGGGTCGGCATGTTCCTGGAGGTGGCGACGACGATAGGGGCGGTGACGGGGGCCTTCGTCGCGAGCCTGATCGCGCCGAACGTGCTGTTCATTCTGTTCGGTCTGCTCCTGTTGAATTCGGCTTATGGCATGGTGAAGAAGGTGAACACCGAGCTTCCGGAGCATACGAAGACGCATCCGCTCGCGGCTAAGCTGAGAATGAACGGCTCGTATTACGATAAAGCGCTGGGGAGGCAGGTCGATTACCAGGTGGCCAATGTATACGGCGGATTCGGCGTCATGTACGCGGCCGGCGTAATCTCCGGCCTGCTCGGCATCGGGAGCGGCAGCTTCAAGGTGATGGCCATGGACGTATTTATGAAGCTTCCGCTCAAGGTCTCCAGCGCCACCAGCAACTTCATGATGGGGGTGACTGCGGCGGCGAGCGCCGGGATTTACTTCTTCCGCGGGGATATCGACCCGAGCATCGCCGCTCCCGTCGCTATCGGCGTGCTGGCCGGCTCGACGCTTGGAGCGCGCCTGATGCAGAAGCTGAAGAGCCGCACGATCCGGCTGTTGTTTATACCGATTCTGGGCTATGTCGCCATTGAAATGATTCTGCAGGGGGTGGGCTGGATATGACTTCGAAGGCGGAGGATATTGAACTGACGGTCAGCCGCCTGCTGCGGATCGGCGTAGTGGGAGCGGGGCTGTTCATCGCCTTCGGGCTGCTTTTCTTCCTCGCTACGGGCGAGAGCGGGTATCCGGACGCCAGCTTCCCGACGACGGTGGCCGGAGTCGCCGCAGGCGTGGCCGGCTTCAAGCCCTATGCATTTATATCGCTCGGCCTGCTTCTGCTTATTCTAACCCCGGTCTTCCGCGTCGCCGTGTCCATTCTGATCTTCCTGAAGGAGGGCGACATGGTGTATGCGGGCATTACGGCACTCGTGCTCGCGATTCTGCTCATCAGCTTCGTGCTCGGACGAGCCGGACACTAATCGGGACACCCATCCGGAAGAAACCGCTCCTTGCTTCTTCCTCTTTTTTGCGGAATTTTGTCATTCGGCGCTTCTGCTTCTCCTCCCTTTTTTAAGCTTTCTCCCCCTCTCTTCCTTGTCTTTTCCCGGCCTTCCCCCTCATTTAAGTGAAAATATCCCTTCATATCAAGAAAAATTTAGTAAAATAAATTGACGCATTCTGGAGAAGTTCGTCGGATTTTCGGGTAAATATTTTAGTAAAATAAATTGATTTTGTTTTACTTCGGTGATACATTTACTGTGTATCCGATGACAAGAGCGAGCTTACATCACGTTTTTCGTTTTCGTTTTACGTTGTGAAGGCGGGATTTATAAGAAGCTTCTGTTTACGATCGATCGCAGCCCGATCAATCTTATGGGGAGGGTTCATTTATGCGTCGCAGAAAAGTATGGGAAGACATCGGCATCGTCCACCGGAACCGGATGGAGGCAAGAGCTCATTTCTACTCTTACCCAAGCCGGGATCGCGCCTTGACGGGCGAGCCGGCGTATACGCATCATTTCAAAAGCTTGAATGGCATCTGGCAGTTCCTCTTCCTGCCCGCGCCGGAATATTCGCCGCCCGGCTTCGAGGCCGCCGACTATGACACAGCCGGCTGGAACGATATCCGCGTGCCGGGCAACTGGCAGATGCAAGGCTATGGCCGCATGCACTATTCGGATCTGTGGTACAACTTTCCGATCAATCCGCCGTATGTGCCGACCGATAATCCGACCGGCATTTATAAACGTTCCTTCCGGATTGGCCAGGAGTGGCTGGAGGACGGGCAGCAGGTTATTCTGCGCTTCCATGGCGTCGATTCGGCCTTCCATCTCTGGGTGAACGGTGCGGAGGTCGGGTACAGCAAGGGGGCGCGCCTGCAGTCCGAGTTCGACGTTACCGGCTTCGTGCGGGCGGGGGAGAATCAACTGACGGTCCGAGTGTATCAATGGTCGGACGGAACGTATCTGGAGGATCAGGATATGTGGTGGTTGAGCGGCATTTTCCGCGATGTCGATCTGTATGTCCAGCCCCGGAGCGGCATCCAGGATGTGGCCGTAGTCACGAAGCTGGACGGCGCCTATACGCAAGGCGTCTTGCAGGTGACGGCGAAGCTTCGCCATCCCGGCGCCGAACTCGCGCTCGCCTACGAGCTGCTGGACGATCGGCGGCGGACGGTAGCGGAGGGCGAGGTGCCGGCGGCAGCGGAGGAGGTGCGGTTCGAGGCGGAGGCGGCGCAGCCGAAGCTGTGGAGCGCCGAGACGCCGGAGCTGTATACGCTGCTGCTGACCGTCAAGCGGGGGAATGACATTGTCGAGGTCGTTCCGCAGCGGGTCGGCTTCCGCCAGATTGAGCGGCGCGGCTCCACCTTCACCGTCAACGGCGTAGCGATCAAGTTCAGGGGCGTTAACCGCCATGACGCCCATCCGTTGACCGGCCGCGTCGTCTCGCGGGACGATATCGAGCAGGACATCAAGCTGATGAAGCAGCATAACATTAATGCGGTCCGGACGGCTCATTATCCGAACTCCCCGTATTTGTACGATTTGTGCGACGAGTATGGCTTGTACGTCATCGATGAGACGGATTTGGAGTGCCATGGCTTCGAACTGACGGGGGACTACAATCGGATCTCCGACGACCCGGCCTGGGAGCGGTCCTATGTCGACCGGCTGGAGCGGATGGTGCAGCGGGACAAGAACCATCCGAGCATTATCATGTGGTCGCTCGGCAACGAATCCGGCTTCGGCTGCAACTTCCGCGCGATGGCGGCGCGGGCGCGCGAGCTCGATCCGACGCGTCTCATTCACTACGAGGGGGATCGGGAGGCGGAAGTGACGGATGTCTATTCGACGATGTACACCTGGCTGGAGCATCCGGATCGGAAAACGATGCAGCATATTATCGAGACCTCGGACAAACCGCATATTTTATGCGAATACGCGCATGCGATGGGGAACGGTCCGGGCAATCTGCGCGAGTATCAGGATTTGTTCGACGCGCATGACAAGCTGCAGGGCGGCTTCGTGTGGGAGTGGATCGACCACGGAATTCATACCGCAGCGGAGGACGGGCGGGTCTATTACCGCTACGGCGGCGACTTCGGCGACGATCCGACGAACGGCAACTTCTGCATCGACGGCCTCGTCATGCCGGATCGAACGCCGTCGCCCGGCCTGCTGGAGTATAAGAAGGTCATCGAGCCGGTGCGAACGGCCGAGGTCGATCTGGCGCGGGGCATTATCCGCTGCGAGAATAAATACGATTTCGCCTCCCTTGATCATCTTGATCTGTTCTACAGCATCGTGAAGGACGGAGAAGCGATCCGGACGGGCCGGGCTTCGGTGGCCGGCATTGCCGCCCGGACGGCGCGGGAGCTTGCGCTTGATTACTCGCTTGACGATGTAGAGCCGGAGGCGGGCGCCGATTATTATCTTAACTTGTCCTATGTATTGAATCGGGATACGGCCTGGGCGTCCCGGGGACATGAGGTGGCCAATGCCCAATTCCTCCTGCCGCTGACAGCGGAGGCGGTGACGGTGCGGCCGGCGGGCGCGCTGGATCTGGAGGAGCGTCATTGCGAGCTGATCGTGCGGGGCGAGGACTTCGCCATCACCTTCGATACCGTCAAGGGGCGGATCTCCTCCTGGACCTACAACGGCTGCCGGGTAGTCGAAGCCGGACCCCGGCTGCAGTTCTGGCGGGCGGCTATCGATAATGACATGTACCTGGTGCCTGACTATAAGCAGAAAACCTTCGTGCATCTGATGCATGAAGTCGTGGAGGAAGTCGCCTACGAAAGGTGCGAAGAAGAGTGCATTCATGTCCGGGTGCATACGATGAACGCCCCGACCAATGCTTCATGGCATTACCAGTCGGTATACGAGTACCGCATCTATGGGAACGGCGACGTCCTGTTCGAGGTGCGGGGCGTTCCCGGCGGCCATCTCCACAATGCGCCGGAGATGCTGCCTCGCATCGGCGTGAAGCTCCGGATCAACAAGCAATGCGAGTTCGCGAAATGGTACGGGCGCGGCCCCGGCGAATCGTACGCCGACTCGAAGGAAGCGAACCGGTTCGGCGTGTACGAACAGACGGTGGACGGCATGTTCACCCCGTACGTGACGCCGCAGGAGAACGGCAATCATACGGAGACCCGCTGGGTCCGGCTGGCGGACCGGTACGGCATCGGCTTGATGGCGGTTGGTTATCCGAGCGTGGATTTCAGCGCTTCCTATTATGAAGCCGGCGATCTGGACGCTGCCAAGCACACCATCGATCTGCGGAAGCGCGATTATATCGTCTTGAACCTGGACTACAAGCAGAACGGGCTCGGCTCCAATTCATGCGGACAGAACCAGCTCGCCCGCTACCGCTGCGGCTTCGAGCCGTTCCATCTGAAGCTGAAGCTGTCCGTCTATTCCAATAAAGTCATTTCCGATGCCCGCAAAGGGAAGGAAATCATATTGTAAGCAGCCGTTCAACCCGCTATCCTCTAGATAGCGGGTTGTCTGCTTCCACGTCGTGGCAACCGCTATTTATTTACTAAAATAATTGTCTATTTACTAAAAAACGGAGTACAATGAGGGATATCAGGCATGCAAATTAGGGAGTGAACAAGATGTCAACATTGAAGGATATCGCGGAAAAGGCGATGGTATCCGTCTCGACGGTATCCAGAGTATTGAATTACGACGAGACGCTCTCCGTGTCGGAGGAGACCCGGCGCCGCATCTTCGAAGTGGCGGAGGAGCTGGAATATACGAAGCACAAGCGGGGGGCGCGGACGGAGGAATCCGCCGCTTCGTCCGGGGAATCCGCCGAGGCTGCAACCGTCGGGCTGCTGATGACGTATCCGCGCAGCGAAGAATTGAACGATCCTTACTATTTGACGATGCGTCTGGCGATCGAGGCTGCGGCCAGGGATTATCAGGTGCAATGGTTCGCCGGCTTCCAGGACGAGCTGGAGCTGGACAGCGGCCCGGCGGACGGCTATATCGTCATCGGGCCGGTGCAGCGGGAACAGGTGAGCCGGCTTGCGTCGGTAACGTCGAATCTCGTTTTCGTCGAGCCGGTGCCGTGGGACAACCGCTTCGATATCGTCATCGCCGATCTTCACGATGCGATGGAGCAGATGCTGGCCTATGTGCACAGCTTGGGCCACCGGGACATCGCTTACATCGGCGGGCGGGACGATGACGGATATGACGGCGCGGATCGAAGGGAAGAAGCGTATGAGCGGTGGATGCAGAAAAGGGGTTGGTATGACCCGCAGCGGGTTCGAATCGGGCGCTTCTCGGCAGAGGACGGGTACCGGTTGACCCGCGAGCTGATCGAAGCGGGCACTCGCTTCACGGCGGTGCTGGCGGCGAATGATTCGATGGCGATCGGGGCGGCGCGGGCCCTGCGGGGCTGAAGGTGCCCGCCGATGTCAGCGTCGCCGGCTTCAATGATATTACCGTCGCCCAGTTCATGACGCCATCCTTGACGACCGTGAAGCTCCATAGCGAATTCATGGGCCGCACGGCGCTGGAGCTGCTGCTCGAGCGCATCCGGACGAAGCGCGCCATCAGCAAGAAGGTCATCATTCCGGCGGAGCTGATGATACGGGAAAGCTGTGCGGCCGTCCGCTAAGGCCGGCATCTCGCCTGCATGGCAAAGATGACATATATAGCAGGGGCCTGTGATTAATGTTATAATCTCCACAGCAAACAATGGATGCGGCAGCGGAAATGCGGGCCGCGGGCGGGCTTAGACCCGTATGCCGCCCGACCGCAGCGGGGTTTGCGGCAAGCATGTAGAGGGAACTGTGAATGCATGCTTGTCATACTATCTTCCGGCTCGTCCCCGACAATGGTCTAGGTCGAAGCCGGTCGCGGGATTGTGTTACTGCTTCCGCCGCTCCAATACAATAGAAAAGGATGATTCAGCGGGCCGAGCCGCCGGCATAAGCTCTTCATTCATTCTTTATTGAAATTAATCACAGGTTGGTGAGCATGGTGGACGAGAGAAAGATTTATATCCTTCTTACCGACACGGGCACGATCTTTTCCAAACTTATCCGGCTTTATACGAAGGCTCCGCTTAATCACGCGTCGATCGCGCTCGATTCCGAGCTGCGGGAGGTGTACAGCTTCGGCAGGAAGCATCCGCTCAATCCGTTCCATGGCGGCTTCGTCAAGGAGCGGGTGCAGGGCTACCTCGTTCGGACCGAGAATCGTCCTACGCAATGCGCGCTGTACTCCTGCACCGTAAGCCCGGAGATCTATGAACGGATCCGTCTGCGCCTGAAGCAGATGGAGCGGAATCCGGATCAGTACAAATATAATCTGCTTGGCCTGTTCGGCATCATTTTTAATATACATATCCGCCGGGAAAATGCTTATTTCTGCTCCCAATTCGTTGCCTCCATGCTCCAGGAGCATGGAATGTGCGTTGTGGACAAGAGCTGGGTATGGGTGACGCCGGAGGATTTCCGCCATTCTCCGTCCCTGCAGCTCGTCTATCGGGGCGATTTGCGGACCAAAGTGCGTCATAAGAGGCGGAAGTACTCATAGAAGACAAAGGAGTCATCATGCTGGATTGGTTGGAACGTACCTATCACTATTTGTCGCAGCTTGACATGGAGCAGATTCAAGCCCTGCTGGAGAAATATTCTTCGCTCGGCCCCATCCCGGGGATCGCCCTGCCGATGGTGGAGGCGCTGCTGCCCTTCTTGCCGCTGTTCATCATCGTCGCGGGCAATGCATCCGCCTACGGCTTGTGGCTCGGCTTCATCTATTCGTGGCTCGGAACGGTCGCGGGAGCGCTGCTTGTCTTCCTGGCCGCGCGCCGGTTCGGGGGGAGATTCAGCACTTATTTGTCGGCGAAATACCCGAAGGCGGAGCATTTCTTCTCATGGATTGAACGCAAAGGCTTTACGCCGCTGTTCCTGTTGTATTGCTTTCCGTTCACCCCCTCCTTCTTCGTTAATATCGCGTCGGGCGTAAGCAATGTGCCGAAGCGGATATTTATCGCCGCCGTCGTGCTGGGCAAAGGGGTTATGGTGTTCATGATGTCCTTCGTCGGCCATGATTGGCAGGGCTTCATCTCTCATCCATGGCGCCTGCTCGTGGCGGCGGCGGGATTGTTCCTGCTGTGGTATCTTGGCAAGAAGGTTGAAAAGCGCTATCAAATCCAATAAGCGGGCGGCCATTGTCCAATATCCGTCACGTTCAACATCCGCAAGCCTGCCGCTTCTCGAGAGCGCAGGCTTGTCGCTCTATCTCCGCAAAAGGCAATGAGGGCCCTCATCAAGGCCCTCATTCTTCCGGTCTTACCGTGCTGATCACTTCGAATGTCTTATAATTCACCTGCGCGTACACTTCCTGATCCGGCTTGCCGTGAACATTCCCGTACAGAGCCAGATTGTCGGACACATATTCAGGCTGGAACTCATGCCTCGTCCAGTCGACCTCCAGGCCGTATCGATCCTTGAAATATTGCGTCCCGACGGCCATCGCCTTGTCTACCTCCGCTTGCCGCTGCTCCTCTGCAGGCTGCTTCATTTCCGCACCACATCCTATAAGAAATGCAAACATCAGGAACAAAAAACCTGTAAAGAGGAAATTTTTTCGTACCAATGGCTTCACTCCTACAGGAAATCTTCTATAATAAAATATTATAACATCCAATTTTATGAAATAAAAGGAGTGTATATGGCGAAAGGAAACCATATTTCTGACAAGGATTATGTACGCATGTCCGGCTCCGCCTATGATGACCTTCCCCCAGGCCGCTACGATGGAGCCGCAGGATCATGGAATGTCATCGAGCCGAAGGACGCCAAGCTTCATGACTCCTACTCCGGATTCGATGCGGCCGTCTTCCGGAACAAGGATACGAATCAGATTGTGGTCGCCTTCCGCGGGACGGAACCGAAGGGCGGATTGTCGCGCACCGTTCCCGACGTGCTGACGGATTATCACGATATCGTCAAGGGGCGCTTCAAGGAGCTGGAGGAGACGTACAGCTCTCCCGTCAAGACGGCCATGGCATACTTGAACCCGTTCAGAAACGCAGGATCGGAGCATATTCAATACAGCACAAATCAATTCCGGCGGGCGGATCAACTGGTTGAGGCGCTAAAGGAGAAGTATCCGAATGCGGAGATCTCCCTGACCGGCCATTCGCTGGGCGGAGCCCTGGCCCAGTACGCGGCGGCCAAACACCAGGTCGAAGCCGTCACCTACAGCGCGCCGTCGGTCATGAACCTGCTGCCGGACGATTTGGCGAAGCAGGCCAAGCAAGGGAAATTCGACGATCTGATTACGAATTACGTCAATCCGAAGGATGCGATCGGGGCGGGAGCGCTCAGCGAATACGAACGGCATGTCGGCTCCACCTACTACATCAACAATGACTACGATACCGCCAACCGGGAATATGAAGGGGGCCTCGGGGCGGCCCGGCGGCTGAAGGATACGCCCTTCGGCGTGAATCACCACTCCATGAAGCATTATAAGTTCGACGAGGACGGCAATATCAGCAACGAGCTGGTGAACCGGCTGACAGGGGAGCGGCTCAATGCTTCGCCTCGCCTGCCGCTGATTGACCGGCTTGCCCCGGATGGGCTGCCTGCCCTGTTCGCGGGCGCGATGGCGGGCCAGCCGCTCTTCGCTTCCCTTCAGGCATCCGGCCTGCTCGGCGGCTCGGGAGGCGGGCTGCTGCAGCTCCGGCCGGAGGAGCTAATGCAGGTCGCCCGCACGCTGCTGGACCATGTCGAGCAGTTCCACCATGAAGCAGGGGCGGCGATGGGCACGATTGCGCAGCTGCTGCATACGAGCCAGAGCCGGCGCCTCGCGGCCATTACGGAGGCGGCCAGCCAAGATCTGCGCAGCACGAAGGAATGGTACGCCGCGGCGGCCCGCGATATGGCGGAATATATCGGGCGCAAGGCGCAGGAGTTCCATCAGGCCGATATGGGCCTGGCGTAGCCATGATGACTGACGAAGGAGGCGCTAATCGATGCAGCATCGCATATTGGCCGAGCTGAATGACCTGCGCCGCTCTGTCCGGGAGATGGAGCAGCTCATTCAGCGTCTGGCCCAGAATGAACAATATATTCACGGTCAGGTGCAGCGGATTGCCGATTGGAAGGGCGAATCCGCCGACGAGCTCCGGGAGCGGTTCATGGCGTTCCGCCAGGAGCTGTCGGCCCGGCAGCAGACGCTGCGCCTGCGGCAGCAGGAGATTGCCGCCTATATCGCGGATATGGAGCGTGTCGACGCCTCCGCCGGACGGCTGGGTTAGCCTCCGTCCGCTGCCGCACGGATAAGCTGTGCCGGGGGGGGGATGGACGATGGCCCCGGGAAGCGCGATAACATAGGGAAGGACCCGTCATGGCTGGCGGGTCCTTTTCGTTTGGGCTTTAGCCAGTTGAGTGCGTGAAACGCACGAAACAAAAAACCACCCGCTATGCGGGTGGAGGGATCGAGGGTTTGACCAACAAGACCATCCCGATAAAATTGAGATGTTCAGGCTCAATGAAAGGAATGGTCTTAGATGGCAAACAAGAACTATAGTCTAGCTCACACAAAGTGGATGTGCAAATACCACATTGTATTCACCCCGAAGTATAGACGGAAAGAGATCTGTAATCAAGTGAGGAAAGATTTGAACGAAATCTTCAAACGTTTATGTAAATACAAGGGAGTGGATATATTAGAAGGTCACATGATGCCAGATCATGTACATATGTTAGTAGC
>NZ_LDIG01000252.1 GCF_015845845.1 Paenibacillus dendritiformis | reverse complement strand
TGAATTGTTAGGCCACGCGAGTTAACAAAGTAAGTGCAACACCCACGCCGCCCGGAAATGAAGAGGTGAGCTGGCAGACTGGAGGGGATCACTCCGGCAAGAGACGATCCCTCATGTACAGCCAGCTCACCCAGAGCGAACGATACACCTTGGGCGCCCTCAATCGACACGGCATGCCCGGTCGGGCCATCGCCCGAATCATGGGCCGTAGCCCCAGCACGATCAGCCGCGAACTACGCCGCAATGCCTGTCATGCCACCGATGGCGCCTACCGGCCCAGCAAGGCCCAGGAGCGGACCAACGGTCGCCGCCGACGCTCGCGTCGGGTGAAGCAGCACGCCCCCTATGTGTATGAAGCGATTGAGGATCTGCTCCAGGATGAGCAGTGGAGCCCCGAACAGATCGCCCATTGGGCGGCCAACAACGCGGTGGCCTGCATCAGCCACATGACCATCTATCGCCATATCCGGGAGGACGCCAGGAAGGGCGGTGCGCTGTGGTCATGCTTGCGCCATGGCGGCAAACGCCGCCGGAAGCGCACGTTTGGCCCGGAGAACCGGGGGCGCCTGCAAGGCAAGCCCATGATCGATACCCGCCCCGAAACAGTCGAGGCCCGGGACGAAGTCGGACATTGGGAGGGCGACACCGTGATGGGCGCTGCTTCAGAGCGCGACTGCCTCCTGACCCTGGTGGAACGTAGCACTGGACTTGCCCTGATTGCCAAGTTGCCGCATCGCACAAGCACTGCGGTCAATCGAGCCGCGCTCAAGCTGATCGCAGACAGCGACCTGCCGTTCAAGACAATCACGTGGGACAACGGCACCGAGTTCCACGGCTACAAGATGCTTGAGCGGGCCGCCGACATACGCTGCTACTTCGCCTATCCACATCGACCGTGGCAGCGCGGCAGCAACGAGAACCTCAACGGCCTGCTGCGACAGTACTTCCCCAAGCGACGAAGCCTTGCCAAAGTACGGCAGGAGCACTGCGACACCATCGCCCACAAGCTCAACCACCGACCCCGGAAACGCTATGACTACAAAACACCGTTCGAACGACTCGACGAGCTACTCCGGGTGTTGCACTTCGCGTGTTAATTCACCCCAGTCATCAGTGGCCTTCATGAATTGCGTGGTTACTATTTGTTCTCCGGAGATTGTTTGCTCCAAGCCTCAAAAGCTCTATTAAGCCTCACACGATCTTGCATCTCCCTTCGCTCCTTATCCTCGAGGGCTTCCACCGTCACTGTATTGTCAACGTCTACAGATCCGGACACTGAAACAGATCCGCCATCTATCCTCACGACAGGCGTGCGCAAGCGCAAGGCTTGTATTGCCTCGCGTCGCTCGACCGAATTTTGAATGGCTCTAGCGTCCTCAAAATCTTGTCGTGTTGGGGGTGGGAGACCGGATGTGGCAATGCGGATCGCTGGGATGTAGATGCTTGCGACTATTGCAACAAGCATAAGCAAGATGCTGGCGAGCAGTACGTTCCTGATAATTTCACCCATCGACAGTCTCCAAGACTGGCCTAACACCTATTCGACGGCGTAAACGCCGTGTAAGAAGTCCGTGTAACGGAGCAACAGGCTCGTTCCCGCCGCATGGCACCCCCCTTCCCGGCCTTTCGCCTCAATTCTGCCGCATAACGCGCTTGTCATACGGCCCCCACGCCGAAACTAGCAGTGGGCACGCCCAAGGACAACCGAGACGCATTCTGGCCGACGCTGCATGGCGGGTCCGCACTCAGACGAATGCAGCGCTTTGCCTTCATCCCTCGCCGCCAGTCCGCAGGTACCTGCGCTCTGTCAGCCACCAGATGATGCCGGCCCAGGCCAAGCCGCCAATGGGGAAGGCAATCACGGAAAACCGGGCGATGCGGGCAAGGTCCACTTCGCCGAACAGCCACATCAAGCCCGTGAACAGCGCGGCGGTGCCGAGGCCCCAGGCCAGCACACCGTATATGAGGATGAAGCGCGGCGCCCACTCGTTGTCCAGGCAGGGTCACCCGACGGTCACCCGATCCGCTCAAACTCCATCAGCGGCGCCGCCATCAGCCACGGCTGCAGCCAGTGGTCGAGCAGCAGGAAGGCGAACAGGGCCATCAGGTAGATGACCGAGTAGTTGAAGACCCGCATGGCGAAGAATTCGTCGGGCGGGTCGAGCAGCTTCCAGGCGTACCAGAGGAAC
>NZ_LDIG01000251.1 GCF_015845845.1 Paenibacillus dendritiformis | reverse complement strand
TTGGAGCAAGGTTTCGACGATGCTACGGCGGTAATGTCGATTCCAGAGAAGTACCGCAAGCGTCTGCGTACGACGAACAGCCAAGAGCGTTTGAATGAGGAAGTACGACGTCGTGAGCGTGTGATTCGTATCTTTCCAAACCGCGATTCTGCATATCGATTACTTGGAGCCTTGCTAATGGAGATAGATGAAAAGTGGAGCAATGGCCGAAAGTATCTGGATATGACGGATTATTTGGAGTGGCGAAAAACGAACGTAAAAACCGAATCCAAAATTGTGCGATAGTTAAAGGGGCGCGCGAGTTTTACTTGAGGGAATTTACACACAATTTTGGACTTGACCCATTCTCCTTTGATGATTACTTATTTACTTTTTATCCTATGCAGTTGCCTATTTAAATGAATGTAAAATGCGCAATAATGGGCAAGTGCCTAAAAATGTCACTGCCGGGATGGAATTCATCCAGGTGCGCTGGAATGAATTATTGAAACAACAGTTCCCAGAAAGTGAGTCACATCTTAAAGAGCTCATTCAAAAGGGCCGCGACATCCTTTTGGTGCTTCCGCAACGCCATTTCCTCATTCATGCCTTGGAACACCAGATGATCGCCATCATAAGTACGAGGACGGATCGTGTTAAACTTGTCGTTGTAAATAGAAAGCAACGTATCTGCCCGTTCCTTGTCCCGGAACAACCAGGCTCCAAAGGCTTCTTTCATTTGCTGCTGCTTGGCACGGGCAATCATCGTTTCTTTGGCGTTAACCACGTATTTGACCTGCTCCTTGCCATTGCTGTCCAAGTAGGTGACCGGATCTCGAATCGTAATACTTTGCAAATTCAAACTGCTTTCAAAAATCTCGTAGGCGTTGGCTCGATGGGTACCGTAGGTCTGGTTTGCCTTGATGGAGTTTCGCTCCAACGATTTACCCGAAACTCGCCACGTATTGGTATATTCCAAATATTCCACATCGATGGTACGGGTTCTTTGAAATGCTTGGGTTGTCCCAAAGGTTTCATACATAAAATCCCGGTAATAGCGTACTGGAATCCACGGGCTGCCAATACGAAAATCGATATCGCCCGGTAACAGCGGAGCAGGTTGAACGCGGGTTAACGCCGCCACATTACGCTCAAACAAGTCGGGATGTTCCTGCGCCTTCAATGTGGCATAAGCCAACTTATCTTTGATGTTGCCGGACAAATATTCCTCGTCCAGCTCCCATCCTTCCTCTTCGTCGCCGGTATATTTTTTGTGGATTGAGGAAGATGCGATCGCCCAGTTCTTCCCGCACTTCGGCGACCGATTTGCCGCATAAGTGGGCAATATACGGCAAATCGACCCGCAGCCGTTGATTTAAACAAATTTGCAAGGCTTCCAGAGCGTTATCTGCATGGTCTGGCAGACGGTTCATCTTAATCGTCGGACGGGAAAAGATGGCAGCCTTCATCCATGTTTTCTCTGGAGTCTGATCTTCGATGGAGCGCAACAGCGGAAGTTGATCGTCATCAGCAAAAGCAGCCGAGTTCGCTCGATCATTGATAAAACCGTGTTGCTGGACAAAGTGGTCGTATACCTGATTGAGTCGCTGCTGGGCTTGTTTTAGCTCTGTTTCGTCGTAGCCCGATTCATGGGATTGGATTTGAATGACATCCAAAAGCGCCGACTTGATTTCGCATAATCCCTTGATTCGTTCGGCTTTTTTGCCCTTGATGTCTTGATGCAACAAATAGCCGTTTTCACAGTAGTAAATTTGTCCTTGCTGAAGTAGGTAGGTGAAATTTTTGGTTCCGAGATGTATGGTTGCTTGAAGATATAGCTGCCGTGAGATTCTGCCTGTAATGCTGTCCAGTTCCACGCCGTGAAGCTCGGCCCGCTGCCAATCCAGAAGCAATACAGAGAAGAAATTTCCGGTTCCCATGGAGGGTTCTAGCAGTTTACGGCCCGTTCCATCCGTAAGACCAAAACGATGCAACGTGGCATGGATGTGTTCAATAAGGAACGGCTCGGTATAAAAAGCAGTGATGGTAGAATTCCGCGCCGCTGCACATTCCGTTTGTATTTGCTTTTCGGGCCTGAAACGTAAGGGGAAGTCTCCGGGTTAAAGCGAAAATTGACAGCGTTGCTGCGAGTGGGTGAAAGAGTAGGAGTATTGGATGTCTTGACTGCACTTTCGTCATTTTCATAACCCGTTTCAAGATCAGAATTATCTTGATTGGTCACTTCTTCAAGCCTTATGGTTGTCTGTTCACTTGCCTCCTGTTCATCGCCAACTGATATCTGTTTTTTCAAATGCAAGGCATAATCAAACAATGTCCATTCCTGTTCGACAGGAGGGAAGGGAGCAAAGCTTTCATCATAGCGGCCGTCCCGAATTAGTTGTAGAATCTTGGCCGCGACTTTATTCCAGGAGAATACCGCTTGATGTTCTCCATCCACATCTGTCCATTGCAATTCTATCCCTTTGCCATTGTAGTCGAATCCACGAAGACCGCTACCGAACTCTCCTCTTGCTCCGCCGACTCCGTATAGGGACTTGAGCAATGCGGCAAGTTTAGCTGGTTTTACGGGCTGTGGTTCCACGGTAACAAATTGATACACACGCGGTTTGATCACCAATCCGCCTCGGTGCTGCGCAGCAGGTATTCCAACATATCTTCGGCAGAAAACCTGTTGTTGTCGTTTTCCTTTTTATGCGTAAAAAAAGAACCGCTGTCATGCGGTTCCGGGTTCGGTCTCGATTCGGTTATCTCGGTTTCAACACGATGTCGTTCAATACCAGTTCCTCGGCTGTGGACTTGATCTGATTCAGGTGGCGCGTCCTCTCCAAAATGTCTTCGGTCTGCGGCATCGGACGAAATCGGAGAAGTTGTTCCGTGAGCTGCTCTATCTTCTCGTTGGCCTCCCGATCTGCCTGGTGCATTTTTTCCATCAGATTCCCTTGCATTTTCAAGCTCATGAACCTCTGAGGATGATGATTCCGCAAATAGTTCAGTGCCATTCGCCCGTATTTGCCCAGAGGTTGCTGGTCGGCCTCCGCTTGATTGGAGATTTGCAGTTGAGGATAAAGCAGGCCGTCCGTCTGTTCGGAATAATGCAGATTCGCCTTCATTTCGGTCATGAGTCATACTCCTTTCCTGTTCCATGATTTTGACATGTCTCCCGATGTCCAGCAGGATTTCTTTGGATAACTCGGTGACGATTCCGCCAAGCCGGGACATGAGAGGCATGGTATTCCAATGAGGGATCGTATCAAAGGCTGGAGAGAGGACGGGTTTCGGTATGCCGCAGCGCCGGTGAATAAAAAAACGGCTACTCGCTTCAATCAACTCCAGCATTTGATCCTCAACGCCCCCGGTGGGGAGCGAAACAAACAGATGGTCAGCCATGTCCAGTTCCATATCCTGCATAGACAAGTCCAAAGAAGTTATGCTCTGTTTGACCATCATGCCGATACATTCGCTGAGATTATCGGTATCGTAGGAGGAAAGTCTTCCTGCCAATTCGGCCATATCCAGATGCTCCAAACGCCATGTTTTTGGCGCGGCCTTACCGTAAGTTTGGGTTACGTCAAATAAATAATCAAGCGTTAAACGAGTATCCCGATAATCGCAAACAGCGATTGCTTTTTCTCCCTTGCTGACATAACGCCCCAATTTGTTCCATAGAGGCAGGGAGGCCAGCATAGTCGCATTGGGGTTTTGCATATAGATGAGCAAGGCATTATCGAAAGAGTATTTATAAATTCCGGAAGCAAAGGTCAGATAGTTCGTCCAGGCTTTCGGCGAATTGGAGATGTAGGATACACCTGATTCATACAACGATTTCAGTTGTTTCGCACGCGCCATGTGGTTGTCCTCCTTCCTCGATGGTTCGAAGTCATTTTATTGCTCCAGTTCATTCCATGTATCTCTGCCGTTATCAGCGAAAGGTTGGAACCCTGCCCAACTCTGCGACAAGTCAGAAGCGTAGGAAGGATAGCGAAGTTTAACAGCTTCAAAAAAGTAAGGCAGTAGGCCGTTGTCAAACAGATAGTAGGGGCTATAATAACGAGCATCCTCTTCGCTTTCTCCCGTATAACCGGTATATAAATTGAATGCCAATCGCGTAAGACGGGAAGTGGTCCCGGTCTGCCAACCTTCGTTCAATCCCTCTAGTCGGATGCTATCCTCTTTGAAATTGTAAAGATCGTTGATATTTCTGCGGGTGTCTTCTGTCAGGCCCAAGAGATAAAAGAGGGCCTTACGGTAAGGATCGTGCTGACGATGAGTGCGGATCACGTTACCTTCATAAAACTGTTCATGGGCAAGGTCTTTAAAAATCATTGAAATCCTCCTGTTCTGGATCGTGGTTTTCTTTGGGGTGTTGCGAGAAATATAAGGCCAGCGCTTTGTCGATGATTTCTTCGACTTCCGCCGCTTTGCTATCCGGCGAAAAGTATTTGGTGTAAATTTTATGTTTCAACTTAAAAGGGGCGGGGGTTTTGCTTTTCGGCCTCCGGGTAACTTCTCCAGAAAGAACGGCTCTAATGGTTTGTTCATTGCAATTACGGTTTTCGGACTTCCCTCTTAGCAACTCCGATTTTTTCATATCCACCTTGTAGCCTTGTTCCTGAATCATAAATAACGCTTGATATTGGTAGGACTCATGTCGTTTTTATGGGAAACCTCAAAGACGCTTTTGCCGCGGTGTCCCACTGGGACACCTTCGGCGTTTTCTCCGTCATTACTGATGATTTCGGCATTTTCAATTTCGTTTATTCTACCTTGTTTCTGTCTAGCTTCCTTACATGCTTCAAGCTGCATATGCAGGGCACGAGCCAGTTCGCTAGGCAGCATATCCTGGATAGAACGTTGATGGAAATTGGTGTCCACCACGATGATGACCGCTTCGGCCTCTGTAAGATTGTCCATTATAATAGAAGGAACTGAGATAAGACCGGCAGCTTTTGCGGCATTCACACGATTATGTCCGGAAAGGATTTCATAACCACTTGGTTCCTTGGGTCGGACGATGATTGGAATCAACACACCGTTTTCCGTGACACTCTCAATCAGTTCATCCAGCTTTTTTCCTTCATATAATTTGAAAGGGTGGTTATGAAACGGAACCAAGTCAGATAGAAGTAGCTGGGTTACACCTGTTCCGGTTACGGTTTCCGGTGCTTTTGTTTCTTCAGATAACAGCAGCAGTTCATCAATACTGGAGAGCTTGGGCGTAGGGCGTTTACTTGCCATTTTGCATCAAATCCTTCGCCAAACTTTGGTAAGCCAAGGCTACTTTGGATTTTGGATGGAACTGGATAATGCTTTGGCTATAAAAGTTGGCTTCTGCGACTTTAACGGAAAGCGGGATTTGTACATCGAAGATACGGAGTGTTTCCCGGTAGTGTGCTTTCACTAGCCGAAAGGCCTCTTTATATAAATTGGTCCGAGTGTCGCACATGGTCATTAAGATGCCTTCAATATTAATCCTTGGATTGATGCGTTTTTTCACCTTGACGATAATCTTGAGTAACTGGGTCAAACCAGTGGCCGACCACAGTTGCGGGTTTACCGGAATAAGTACGCTGTCGCTGGCTGCCAGAGCGTTGATTGTAAGGAGGCCGAGGGAAGGATTCGTATCGATAATGATGTAATCGTATTTATGTTTCATTGGTTCCAGAAGGGAAGCCAACGTTTTCTCTCCGCCCATTTCATCCCGCAGATTGATTTCGGCAACCGATAGCTCGATATTGCTGGGAATGAGGTCAATGTTGCCGAGAGAATGAATATATTCTTCGGGAGCGGGAACCGGTTCGTCGCTCATGATGGCGTTCATGATATTGAACAGCGAGAGCTTGAGTTGATCCGGATTTTCGATACCAAAGCACATGGTCAAATTTCCCTGCGGGTCAAAATCGACAAGCAGTACTTTTTTTCCTTCATTGGATAAGGCATAAGCCAGGTTGTAGGCGGTCGTGGTTTTACCGGTTCCGGCTTTTTGGTTTTGCAATAATGATTACCGTTGTTTTGTACATACAGAACACCCTCCCTGGAGCTCAAGCTCCGAATAATTGTCAATGGTAGGGAGCAGGGCTTGTTCTTCCTTAGTTCTCTCCGAGTTCTCTCGAACGTTCTAAAATCTCATCTTTTTTGAGAAAATCCCCAAAACCTTTTGAACCCTGAAAAAAACAGAAAACCACAATCTAGGAGAATGTTCTTTGGGATCAAAAAACCTAAAGGACCTTTTTTTATTTTTAAAGCTGTAAACATTCGATCATTACATGAACGGGACTAATTTTCGTGCTGAAATCAAAATGCCTGTAAATGTTTGCTGTTGTTGAGAAGTCATCTGTGTCCCAGCCATTCTTGAATTTCTTTCTTACCTACTCCATTGGCCAGAAGAAGGCTGACGCAACTATGTCGCAGATCATGAAATCGAATCCGTCAGGGGAAGGGAGCGAATTCGATTAGGTTGATGTTGTTCGTTTGGGAAATTTGATCTTTGGTAAGGGTAATTGTTTACCAATTCCTGTGCCTCCATTTCGTTGTTATCCATTGCCATAAGCGATATAATATAAGGGAAGAACCGATTAAAGTGGATACGATTGAATTCCGATGATCGCCAGGAAACTATACACCAGCGTCACGATACGTCGTATCGCTTCCTGCTTTCCAGCAAGAAACTGTTTGTGGAATTGCTCCGTTCTTTTGTTAATAAAGGATGGGTACAAGTATTGACGAAACCAATGTTCAAGAAATTCCGCATTCGTTTGTTCTCCAAGATTTTAAGCGCAAGGAAGCGGATCTGGTTTATCGAGTACAGTTAAATGGGCAGGAAGTCGTGTTTTATTTGCTGCTGGAAATGCAGTCGAAAGTGGACTTCCAGATGCCATATCGCTTGTTGTTATACCAAGTGGAGATTTGGCGATACTTGTTAAAAGACGAAAAGAAGACCCGAACCACTAGAAAATCATTCCGGCTTCCGCCCATTGTGCCGATTGTGTTGTATAATGGGAAACCACAATGGACGGCCCATCGCCAGTTTCGAAAGCTGCTGGGAAACGAAGAGATGTTTGGAGCGGAACTCTTGGATTTTGAATATTTGCTCATTGATGTAGCCCGTTATACCGAAGAAGAGTTGCTCTCTTTATCCAATACTATTGGTTCTGTCTTTTTGCTCGATCAAACGGAAGACCAAGAACAGTTATTAGATCGACTCGGCAAGCTGATGCATACGATTCAGCAATTGCCGGAAGACAGCCAACAGAAGTTTATGGCGTGGATGGCGAATGTATTGAAACAACAGTTGCCAGAAGGCGAATCGCATATTGAAGAACTTGTGAAAAACGTGAAGGGGGGCGCAGCCATTATGGGTTTGGAACAAACGTTAAGAAAGATAAGAAGAGAAGAAAGACACGAAGGCAAAATTGAAGGCAAAGAAGAAGTTGCCAAACGTATGATTGACTTGGGACTGGAAGCCTCGGCCATCGTTGCTGCCACTGGCTTCTCTCCCGAAAAGATCGATCAGTTGCGGGAAAAATCTCATTGATTTAATTGACGGCCGTTCGCAGAGCGGTCTTTTTTGTTTAGAGATTTGCTATTGGTTAGTTCACTTGATCAAGCTCCACCGAGTGTTCCTGCTTTTCGTGAACAGAACGTTCGTCTCTTTATGGCTCGTCCATCACGATTTCTTGCGCTTACAATTCCTCAAACTCCAGGGCCGAATTGATTTCGGACTGCCGCGCTACCATTTGTTGCAATTTCTCATCGAATTCAAACAGTTTACCCACTTCGTTTTGAGCTCCAATGAGTTGCTCGTTCATCCTTTTTTCTTTTGGAGAGCTTCCTGGAATAAAGAAGGGATTTTTTCAATCGCATTTTTTATACGAGAAAAATTGACCTAATTTCGTTATCCACGTGCATCTTTTCAGCGAGCATCGGGTTACCGATAGCCACTTTTTTGACTTTGGCAGCCGACAGCACCGTTTCATCCGCATTCTCGCAGGAGCGGGAGATGCTTTTCCTTGTCATCATCTGGGAAATGTAGCGTTCTTTGGCGTGAAGTCCCAAAGAACTTTTTTACTTTTGATTGAAAAGGGGCGTCCTCCGTCATGTTTGATGACGGTTGGGCGCCCTTTTTCGTGCGTGTGCCCGGATCTTATAAATGGGCCATTGTATATCGAGCAAACGCATTTTGAATCTTTTTGGCCTGTGATCGTCCAACCGGGTATTCCTCCTGATTGGACATCCGTACGGACACGCTGGAAAACTTGCGAATATGCTCCAAATTTACGATCACGGATCGATGAATGAGCAAAAAAGGATAGGCAAGCTTGTCCGAATATTCCTGCAGCGTGCCTGTAACGACGTATTGTTCCTGCGTTGCAATAATTTTGAGCTTATTTTTGTTGAACACGGAAAGCAGGAAAAGGAGTCTCGTGCCGTGTGGAAATCATTGAAATCAGTCAAAAACAATCATGTTCTTTTTTTCGATAATTCCCTGAATACGGGAAGCATCCTGGCTATCCGCTTAGCTGCAGAGAATTTGATGGAACTGGCGGGTCAATAGGGAAGAATAAAAAACGCCCCGGCTTGGATGAAGCGCGGGGCGGGTTCACGTTCAGGACGGATCCTCTTTCACATATTCCAATATATCGCCTGGCTGGCAGTCCAGCACTTCGCATATTTTCTCCAAGGTGGAAAAGCGGACCGCCTTTGCTTTGCCATTTTTCAGGATGGACAGGTTCGCCATCGTAATTCCGACCTTCTCCGACAGCTCGGTGACGCTCATTTTTCGTTTTGCCAACATAACATCGAGATTGATGATGATCGCCATTAGAACACCTCAGACTGTCAAATCATTTTCGGATTTGATTTCAAGTGCGCGGGTTAGCAGCTCTTGAAGCACTGCCGCAAAAATCGCTACCGTGGAAGCGGCAAAAATGATGACTCCCCCTATCACGGCGATGGAAGTAAACAGGACGCCCTGCATACCAAGGAATACCCCGCTTAACACATAGAAGATCGCGATCACGACGGCGCAATGCTTGATATGCTTCAACGATGCTGCCGCGCTTTCGGAAAACGCATGGTTCCGTTCAATATAGCGAAGCAGCTTCATCGAATGATAGAGAGCAATATAAAACGGTATTGCCGTCGTATATACAACGATGAGCGCCGGATATTTCAAAGGGACATAATCGGGGTTCTTCGCCGCATGGCTTGTCACGAATCCGGGCAGCCAGAATAGAGACAGAATCAAAGCCGCAATCCCAATCATGGCGATCGCCAGCTTGAGGAAGGCAGTTTTACTTCGCAGCATACAGCACCTCGCATAAAAATGAATGGCATTAGCATATCACTGCATTTATCGTTTATCAATATGTTTTTCATGTTTCTTGGTAAACCTCAATATTAGTGCATAGGAAGCGTACGTTCTTTGCTCTGGGAGCGGCCTTCCTTCACATGCTTCAACTGGGCGACGATCATGAACGATACGATGACCAGCAAGAACCACGAGCTGAATTTTCCCCACTGAACGAGATGCCAACCATTGGCTTGATGCGGATAGCGCCAAGCGCCCAGGAAGGTTCCGATATTTTCCGCTACCCAAATAAAGAAACCGATCAACGCAAACGACAGCACGAGCGGCATCCGCCGCGTCACGCCCAGCACCGTATACTCGACATACGTCCGAAAGAAGACGGCGAACAGCAGAATGGTCAACACCCAGCGCAAATCATATATGAAATGGTGGGTCATGAAATTGAGATAAATCGCCGCGCCGAGCGGGACGGTACACCACGGCTTCGGATACCGGCGGAGCTTCACCTGCAGACGGCGCCACGCCTGGCATAAGTAACTGGCGACACTCGCATACATAAATCCGCTGTAGAGCGGCACGCCGAACACTTTGGTCCATCCGTCGAGGGGGTATGTCCATGATCCCATGTGAACCTTGTAAATTTCCAGCACAAGCCCGATCAGATGGAACACGCAAATGACCTTCAGCTCGTCGAGCGTTTCCAGACCGGAACGGATCATGATGATTTGAACCGTGATACAGACAAGGAGCATAAAGTCGTAAGCGGGCATGAACGGGATGTCGATCGCCCGCGTGAGCGCAAGCGCCGCGAAAATAATGGCCGGGAACAGGCAGGACAGCGCCTGCTGCCAGCCGAACTCGACAAATGATTTCAGCTTGAAAGCCATACAAGTTCCTCCTGCGTTGGAATCCGCCTGCCGGGACGCTGCGCCCCTCCGCAGCGGTACCTTGAATGAACCGCCATTGCGGCTCGATAGGTACTATCATAATCGGCGGCTTTCTCTTGGTCAATAAAAATTTATTGTTTATCGATAAATATTTATTGTTTAATATATCCATGTTCAGATTTTGTCTAGTTTTCAGGTGTCGCTGCTTGATGAAGTCGTCTATAATAAAAATCGGAAAAACGCACGGGAGGATCGGGAATGGCCGCAAAGAAGAGAACCGTTTCAAGGATGATCTTTAATGCCGTCTGTGCCACCGTTTTGCTGGCCGGTCTGTTCATGCTGCTGCACGAGCCTATCCAGAGCTGGTTCGTCTCCAGAGGGACGACCTCATTGGGGCTTGACAAGGTGGCTGCGGCAGATCCGGAGAAGCGGGACAACAGCCACATTCGGAAGCAAGAGCCCGTTTTTAATTTTGAAGAGGTGGCGGAGCTTGATTTCGAGACGATCCTGATGGCGAATTTGAACAAAGATGATATTCATGTGATTGGCGGCATCAGCATTCCGAGCATTGACATGAATTTGCCGATAGGAGAAGGCGTATCTCCGTATACGTTGGCGCTCACCGCGGGGACGATGAAGCGTAATCAGGTTATGGGGGAAGGCAATTATGCGTTGGCGGGCCATCACATGAACCGCAAAGATCTGCTGTTCAGCCCGCTGCTCCGAGTCAAAAGGGGCGCCTCAGCTTATTTGACCGATATGCAGTACATCTATGAATACGAGATTGAGGAACAAAAAACGATCGAGGCCACGGCGGTCGAAGTCATTGAGGATCAGGGCCCGGAACGATTATTGACCTTAATCACCTGCGATGACAGCGGCAAGGCGCGGGTGTTGACCCGAGGCCGCTTTGTCGGCAAGACGCCGATTCAAGAGGCGACCAAGGAAATGAACGAAGCCTTTCAACTGGAAATGAGCAACTTATAGCCATCTGCCATGCAAATGTGCAGCCGCAGTCTTTTGAGATTCAGCAAGGAGCTGGAGCTTAAAAGGCTTTTTTCGTATGACAAGGGGCCGGGGAGCGGCGGCAAGAAGTTATGGACCTCGAAGAATGACAAATTTGGACGTGTTCAACCCATCCAAATTCCATTATGCTGAACACATGAAATGATAGCTGCATACGAAAGGAAGCAGGAGGGGAGAACGTGAGCGATAGAGTCGAAGAAAACCTGAAAGCGGTGCGTCATCGAATCGAAGCGGCTTGTCAGGCCTCCGGTCGGAAGAAGGAAGAGGTCAAGCTGCTGCTGGCCACCAAGACGGTGCCGCTAGAGAAATTGCGGAGCGCCATCCGGGCGGGAGAGGCCTTATTCGGGGAGAACAAGGTCCAGGAGCTTCGCGGCAAATATGCGGATATGCAGGAGTACAAGGAGGTGGAATGGCATTTTATCGGACATCTCCAGACGAATAAAGTGAAGGACGTCGTCAAATATGTCACGATGATCCACTCCGTCGATCGGCTCAAATTGGGTAGGCTTTGCACACGCAATTGCGGAAAGAGAATAAAAGGATGGATATTCTCGTGCAAATTAATACCTCCTACGAGGAAAGCAAATTTGGCGCGCGGCCGGAAGACGCGCTGGAACTGGTCGAACAGCTCTCCCAATTCGACACGCTGCGCGTGAAAGGGCTGATGACCATCGGCAAGCTGAATGCCACGAGCGACGAGACCCGGCATTGTTTTCGGCTATTGAAGCAGATCCAGAACCGGATTAGCGCCAAAAACATCCCGGGGGTCGAGATGAACCTTCTCTCGATGGGGATGTCCGGCGATTTCGAGGTCGCCATTGAAGAAGGAGCCACCATCGTGCGGGTAGGGACGACCATGTTCGGCGAGCGCGATTTGCCGGACAGTTATTATTGGAACGAAAAAGCGGGTTCGCCTGATTAAGACATGCTTCGTCCCGTAGCCGCAGAGGCCGGAGGGCCTGCGGCCCGATGGGGACGATGCTAGACCAGGATGTCTGCAAGCCGGTGACTGCCCCGCTGGATGGCCGCTTCGTCCACGTTCGGGAAGCCGAGCACCCAGCCTTTGCGATTGCTCTCCAGACAATACGAGCTGAGGGGATAGACGTATATGCCCTGTTCCAGAGCCCGTCTGGTCGCGGTTTGTTCATCATACGTGTCCTCGGCTTCCAGCAGCATATGCGAACCGGTCTCCACCCCGGACAGCGTGAACCGGCCGCCCAGGCCGCTTGCCATAATCGCTTTGGTCATCGCTTCGTGTCTGCGCCGGTACACATTGCGGACTCTTCTCATGTGACGCATAAAATGGCCGCGCGCGATAAAGCGGGCAAGCGTCAGCTGCTCCATCATCGGCAGATGGCGGTAAGTCAATTGCTGTACCCGGGCCAGCCGGCTGATCGCTTCGGCCGATCCGACAATGGCCGACAGACGAATGCCGGGGGCAATCATTTTGGAAAAGCTCATCATATACAGGGTGTTGCGGGGCTGCTGGCTGAACAGCGTCGGAAGCGGAGCTCCGCGGTAACGGAATTCGCTGTCGTAATCATCCTCCACAATCCAGCACGGAGCCGAAGCGGCCAGATGCAGCAGCCCCTGCCTGCGCGGCTCCGACATAATGACGCCAACCGCGCACTGATGCGAAGGCGTCACGAAGACGAGCTTGGATTGCGGATGGATGCGGTCCACCTGAAGGCCGTATTCGTCCACGGGAGCGGGAACAACGTTCATTCCCCGGTACTTCATCGCCATCCAGGCGGCAGGGAAGCCGGGATCCTCGACCGTGACCGTGTCTCCTGCGCGCAAGAGAGCTTGCGCGATCAGGTCCAGGCTGTGCTGGGCGCCCGAGGTCAGCAAAATCTGATTCACCTGGACATGAATCTCCCGTTCCAGCGACAAGTAGCGCTGGATCTGCTCCCGCAAGGGGAGGTAGCCGTACGGATCGCCGCAGGCCCAGCGGCTTGCGTCAATGCCTGCTGCTGCCTGCAAGAACGATTGGCGCCATAGCTGATGGAAGCGCTCATCCAAAAACGGCTCATGGGGGCTAAAATTGATATCCACCCGATATGGCCTGCTGTCGCCCATCCAGTGGTGCAGATGATCAACAGCCGCATCCAGATAGGGGAGCTCGGGCAGCGGAGGACCCGCCGCTGTCGCATCGGTTGCCGGGCCGGCAGCTTGCTTCCACTCGCTAACGCGGGTTCCGCCGCGCCGGGAGGTGACGGTGTATCCCCGGCTGAACAGCTCCTCGTACACGATCTGGATAGTGGAACGCGAGACGCCAAGCAATTGGGCGAGCTCCCGCGACGGAAGCAGCAATTGTCCCGGGGGCCAATGTCCGGCCGTTATGTTGTGGATCGCCTGGTCAAGCAACTGCTGCCATATGGGCCTGTCATCATTGCGATCGATGGTCAACATTTCAAGCACCTCCGGCTCATAATCGAGATAAAAAAATATGGATTGGTCAGAAATCCGCGTTTTGGACATACTCGTCCATTCCAATGATTGATATACTAACATGACGAATAACGTTGAACAACTATATTTAGCGCGAAAGAATGGCGCTATCCGCAACGGGGATGCGTTTGGTTGCGGGATGACCGACGGGAGTGGCATGAACATGAACATTCATTATTTGCAGCACGTTCCTTTTGAAGGACCTGAGCAAGTGTCTGCATGGGCACAACAAAAAGGCCACCAGCTCACGGGTAGCTTATTGTATGAGAACGGGCGGTTACCGTCTATTTCGGAATTCGATATGCTTGTCATTCTCGGCGGTCCGATGGGGGCATATGAAGAAGAGCGCTTTCCATGGCTGGCGCAGGAAAAGAAATTAATCCAGGAGTCCGTCCGGCGGAACAAGCTGGTGCTGGGCATTTGCCTTGGGGCGCAGCTGCTTGCGGAGGCGCTTGGGGGAAGAGTGTACCAAAATAAAGAAAAAGAGATTGGCTGGTTCCCCGTCACTTTGACGGAGAAAAGTCGACAATCCTCGTTCTTTAAGGAGCTGCCGGACATATTCGTGCCCTTCCACTGGCATGGGGACACCTTCGCATTGCCTCCCGGAGCCAAGCATATCGCCCGAAGCCCAGGCTGCGAGAATCAGGCCTTCGAATACGGGGACTGCGCGATCGGGCTGCAGTTCCACTTGGAATCCACGGATTCCAGCATCAGAAGATTAATTCGGCATTGTCCCGACGACATTGGGCAGGGCCTCTTCATCCAGCGTACGGAGGGCATGGTTGGCCAGACAGAACGGTTGGATGCGTCCAACGCGATTTTATTTCTATTGCTTGATGCGGTGGAGAAAAAATATGGCAGACAGGAAAAATCGCTTTGAAGCGGCAGCCGCTTCCCGGGATGCAGCCGGGGAACGGCTGTTCATTTTGTTGTGCCGGGAGGCAGCCGCCGCCCTCCGCCAGCATCGGGAACAGCATCCATCATCCTTCCTCGCGAACGCCCCATTTTTTGCAAAAATAATAGCGTAATTTTTTGCGCGCTCTAACCAATAATTGCGCAGAAGCTTGCTCGCTGATTCCTAATTCCCGAGCCAGCTCCCGGTGTGACTTATCTTCGACATAGTAGCGAAACAGTACATTGCGGTATCGCGCATTGAGCTGGTTAAGCGCTTCATGAAGCATTTCATCCCGTATTTGCTCCTCCACTTGATCGGCTACTGCCGTCTCGGCCGCCGAAGCGAAGAGTTCCTCTTCATCCATGCCCTCCAGGTTGGATAGAGATTGATATTTTTTGTTTTTTCTCAAGTAATCAAAGGCGGTGTTCCTCGAAATTTGTTTGAGCCATGCCTTTATCTTTACGGGATTTTGTGATTTAGGCGATGAGGCAATCACTTTGAGGAAGGAGTCCTGAATTACGTCCTCCGTCAGATCATGATTTCGGAGCAGGAAGTAAATATCATGGTAGATGAATTTTCGGTAGGATTGAAAAGTAAGTTTTTGAGATGGACGATCTAAGTGTTGGAAACCATAGCGCAAAAAAGATAACCACTGTTCCATAATGCCCCCCACATCGTTGGATACAAGTATTATCCAATTTAATTTCCTATATATACTAATATATGCTTATATCGTATATGAATCCATATTTGAATAGTGTCGAAAATGTGAGCAAAACTACTATAATATGAAATAAACGAAATATTTCGTCATATTTTGGAAGTATAAGTCGTGGTAACCATGTAGAAAAGGCAATCATCACGAAACGGCATCTCTTATCTTGCAGAGAGGAGGTGTATTTTCGACAGAACCGAACATTTTTTGGTAAGAGGTACATCAAGTTCTAGCGGGGAAATTTTCAAAAAAAGAAAGGGAGATGAATGGAAATGAAGTTCGGTAAAACGATTGTCGGCATGGTAGCGATTATGGCTTGCGTGTCAGTGGCAACGGCGGCGTTTGCAGACACCAAATCAGTAAAGTTGACGGGATATGGGCAACTGAAAGGCACGTTAGAAGGGCGTTATTATGAAACCTCGGTGACTGATAATCCTGATAACGCAATTTTGACTATAGAAGGAACGATTCAAGATAAGAACGGAAAGACGCTTATCGGACAAAAGAAACTCGAAAGCAGACGGGGAGATCGTTCTTTAAGCGGCTATTGGAGCGGCCTGCCTTCAAATGCATACGCCATTTACGGAGCGCACGGCGTTAAAGGCGGAAGCAAGCATAAGCCTGGGGTGGTTTATACCGTAACTCATATCAAATAAGAGATAAAAACTTCGTTGGAGAAGGATTTGCGCCAAAGCAGGCAAAGCCAGCATGCTTTGCCTGCTTGGCTGCGTGTTTTTTGTTCATGAACCGGAAATCGGAAAGGGGGCGCAGTATGCCTAAATTATGGCTCTTCAAGCTTGCGGCCTTCCTCGTCGTCATGATATTGCCTTTAGAAGGATGTTCATATGCGAATCTGGATGACAGAGCATCGAATACCACCAGATTACAGCCTCATTAGCTTGAAGCAAATAAGAACACGACGGTCGTCATGGGCAGTCTCGCTCATCAATTCACCAATCTGAAATACGATAATAACGGGGAAATGATTCCTCTGCGTTACGATGGGGGCGAACTAAAAATCGATTACTCCGTGAGCGCCTCCGGGGAAGCGAAAAATGTCGGCTTTCTTCTCTTCGTGGACGGATTGCCCCAGCCTTATCGATTGAATGCGCCGGAAGCGCCCTATCAATATATGCACATTATCGATCTAGAGAAGGATGACCAAGAGACACCGCTCGCATTTCTGTTTACCCCGGTTACGGGGAAGCAAGGAAATACCATACCGGTTAGCATAGCCAGTGTCTACAACCCGGCATTCATCCCGGATTTGGCCGCGGCGAGCTCCTATGGCGGGTATCATGCGATCCTGGAGGCGGTTGGTTCTGTCGCTTTTGCCAAAGACGCTGATACTCTGGATCATTCCGTTATCCCTCGCTATGAGTACATAAGCAATGTGCGCCTCTCTGCTGCTTCGCTGACGCAGGAACTGGTGGTTGACGCCGGTGCGGAATCGATTGACGAAGCTGACAATCAAGTTTACAGCCTATTGCAATTCGATGGAGCATTGGCAGACGATAAACACCACATCAACGACCAGGGCACCCTTCATGTGACCTTCACCTTATTCGGCCCCCCTGGAGCGCGATATCAAAATACCTTTTACATCAATCATGAAGCATTAACAAGCGAGGATGGTGGTACTTTCGACTCTTGGTATCGGGCCTGGCTCCGTCTCGGAGAACAGGCAGAGGCCGACAACAGGAATCTCCATGCCGCCTATTATTACCGCCTAGCCGAGTTTTTTCTCAAAAAAGGGCCTGAAAAACAGAAAATGTACGAGAAATCGATCCATAACTTCCGCAGCGTAATGGATCAGGGGCCGGGACAAGGAGAGTCGCTAAAAAAGGGTCTCGCCTTCGAACCGCATTGGGAAAAGCCGGTGAGCGCCCTCTTGGATTATTTCAAGCTGGAGGATGTGTGCCTGATTGGCGTGTCGTGGGGCGGCTATTTGGCGCTGCGCGCGGCGGCTTTTGAGCGGAGAATAGCGAAAACGGTTGCCTATGATGTCCTTTATGACGGGTTTGACTGTATGATCAACCCGTTTCCCGCAGCGATGCAGACGGTCATCAAGCTGATCTTCCGGATGAGAGCCAAGAGCCTGATTAACTTCGTGCTGCGGCAGGCCATGAAAAAGAATCTTATTTTGGACTGGGCGATCTCGCATGGGCAATATATTACCGGCACAGACAGTCCGTATCATTTTTACATGGATTTGAAGCGGCATACGCTGCGCGGCATCACTTCGAAGATCGAATGCGATGTGCTGCTGCTTGCCGGAGAGCGCGATCATTATATTCCCAGTACTCATTTTCATTTATTGATGAACCGGCTTACCAACGCCAGCACGTTAACGGGCAAGATGTTCACCGACAAGGAAGGCGGGGCCGAGCATTGTCAAATCGGCAATCATGGGTTGGCGATCAAGGCCATTTTGGATTGGCTCAAGTAACGTACGGACAAGATACAAAACGGCAGACTCTTAGGAAACGGATTACACTGGTTCTTAAGAGTTTTTTGCATGCAGCGGATGATTTTGTGATCGATTCGTGATTTCCGATTGAACGATCGGACAGACTGAAACGTAATATAAGTACTTTACCTGCTGCAGGAGAAAAGGAGGCGGGGGACACGTGGATCTGGAGCAGGAATGGATTCGGCGGGCCATTCGCGGAGATACCGATGCGTTGGCCGATTTACTGCACAGGCACTATTCCTTTTTACACAAATATATGCTGAAGCTGACGATGAACCCGAGCGTGGCTGAAGATGTCGTGCAGGACACGATGGTGCGCTGTCTTGAGAAAATACACACCTATAACGGGAAAATGAAGTTTTCGTCGTGGCTCATCATGATCGGCTCGCGGCTGTATATCGATATGCTGCGAAGGAGAAAGGTCGAACAGCGTTGGCAGGAAGCGGAGGAGAAGCAGGCCGCGCGCCAGCTTCGCTATTATATGGAATCGAGCGATGTCGAATGGTCTTGTCTGCTTGAACAACTGGGAGCATTGTCGGCTGAACAGCGTGCCCCGATTGTGCTCAAGCATTATTACGGCTACTCGATTCCCGAGATCGCGGTCATGCTCAATGTAAATGAAGGCACCGTCAAATCCCGAATTCATTACGGATTGGAGAAGCTGCGGAAGGAGTGGAGCAAGGATGAACAAGCGCAATAAGAAGAAGCTGGATATCTCGGTGACTGCCGAGGCGGGGCGGAACAAGCCGCACACGACGCCTGCGGAATGGGAGGCCGACCCCGAATCGCTGCGCAGGCTGCACCAAGCTTGGGCCAGCCTGGATCAGGCCAGCGAGCGGAATGCGGAAATTCCGGATGTAGAACAACTGCAGCGCATGCTGCACAGCCGTTCCCGGCGCAAGCGCAGCCGATTGTGGAAGGAACTGCTGCTGCTCTGGGGAGCGGCCTGCGTTCTCGTCGGCGGAGGCTTGACGCTGGCCGCCACAGATTGGCGCGCCTTTGCCGGCTTCCAGGCGGCGGCTCTGGCGGGCGGCATCGTGTTCTGTCTCTTCAAGTCGCCGATTCGCGCTGCGGAGGAAGGTGAGCGGGAATGAAACGGCATTATACGTTCAACGAAGTCGAGTGGTGGGCTTGGGCCCTTATCGCGATTGTGTTGGTTGCGCAAGGGACATGGCTGTTCCTGGATGCCCGCAAGCGCGGAAAATATCCGTGGTTCTGGGGAATTTGGGGCTTTACAGGCACGCCGACGCCCCTATTGTGCTACTTACTGTTCGTCGTGAAGCCTTGGCGGAAGAATCGCGATCGGAATCATCCGGACAGATGAAGCGCCGGATGCGCGGGATGGGCCGCCATCCTGCTGCAGAACCGGAACAGCCTTCTCCCGGATGGCCGTTGACGCGTTCGGGGAACGGTTCGGTTGGTATAACATCCCCCTCTATTGGGCCACACTATGGATAAAAAAGTAAGAGGGGATTGTCATGACTCGAGAACATCGTTCCCATTGCCGGTTCTCTTATCGGGTAAAGCAATGGAAACAGGATATTCGCCGCATGAAAGGCCCGATCTGGTGGCTCGTCGCTATTGTATTATTTTTTGGTGCCCTGACCTTAGGAATTCGGATGTCGATGGAGATCCGCCAGCTCATTTACGAGCGGGAGACGCCCATCTCAATGGAAACGTTCGCGGTGATGCAGGACGATGAGTTCGCCAAGCTGCATGATTCTTCGCGGCTTGTCCTGAATCAGCTGCTTCAGCAGGACGACCGGAAGCGCGAAGTTATTCATCGCCAGCAGTTCATTTGCGGCCAGCGGGAAGAGACGATGGGCAAGCATACTTCGGCTGCTATCATTCAATTGATGCTGAATCATCCGGATTGGGGGGCCACGATGGATGACGCGGGCCGGGTCATTATGGAGGAACAGATCGAGGAAATATCCGAACGCTGCAAGGATGCCCGCATCAGTCTCGACGAGGACGGGAATCTGACGCTGTACGAAGGCCCGCCCGAGCAGAAAAAAGTGATTCGGACCTTTTTCCAAATCGATGTCGAATCGATGGAGAGCGCGCTCCCGCCCAATGTGCTCCAGCAGCTGTATGACGGCATTCTGATTACGGATACCGATGAATATCACAGCGTGCTGTCCACCTTTAGCGATTATGCGGTGGAAGCCTCGCAGAAAGTGATGAAGCAGGCGGAGGAGGCCAATTGACAGCCGGACCGCATTACGAATATGGACGTCCCTTTAGGCGTCCTCATTTTTTGTCCGCTCCGGTGGAATGATAAGAATCGGCTGATTCCAATGCCGCAAATGGCCGGTTCTCAACACCGGAAGTAAATTGGGTTAAACGCCTCTAAGGAAGGAGGATGCGCATGGATATCGTGCTGATGCTCCTCATTGTGCTGACGGCCACCAAGCTGGCCGGAGATTTGACGGTCAGGCTGGGCCAGCCATCCGTGCTGGGGAAGCTGATCGTCGGCATCATTGTCGGCCCTGCGGTTTTGGGCTGGGTGACCAACGGGGAGATCGTTCGCGACATGGCCGAGGTCGGCGTCATTTTGCTCATGTTCATCGCGGGCCTGGAGACCGACCTGGACCAGTTGAAGCAGAACTGGAAAGCGTCGGTGGCCGTCGCGCTCGGCGGCATTATTTTCCCCTTCATCGGCGGGTATCTCGGAGGGACTGCTCTCGGTTTGGATCAAGGACAGTCGATGTTCATCGGGCTGCTGCTGTGCGCCACTTCCGTCAGCATCTCGGTTCAGACGCTGAAGGATCTCGGACAGCTCAGCTCCAGGGAAGGAACGACGATTCTCGGAGCCGCCGTCGTCGATGATGTTCTCGTCGTCATCCTGCTGGCCTTCATGCTGAGTCTTCTCGGAGCGGGGACGGAGCAGGCTTCCCTTGGATGGATCGTCGGCAAGAAGGTCATTTTTTTCGCCGGGGCGATTGCCGCCGGCATCTACGCCGTGCCCCTCCTGATGAGATGGCTTGCTCCATTGAAGGTAAGCGAAGCGGTCATCAGCGCGGCGCTCGTCATCTGCTTGGCCTTCTCTTATGCCGCGGAGCAATTGGGCGTAGCCGGCATTATCGGTGCGTTTGCCGCCGGCATCGCCATCTCGCAGACCGATTTCAAGCAGGAGGTGGAACATCGGCTGGAGCCGATCGCTTACGGAATTTTCGTGCCGGTCTTCTTCGTCAGCGTCGGACTGGAGGTCACCTTCGCAGGGTTGGGCCAGCATGTTGGATTTATGCTGCTATTTTCGGTTATCGCGATTGCCACCAAGCTGTTCGGCTGCATGCTGGGGGCGCGAATGACGGGCTTCGGCCGCCGGAGCGCATTCGGCATCGGGTCGGGGATGGTGTCCCGCGGCGAGGTCGCCCTCATCATCGCTACCGCCGGTTTGGAGGGGGCGCTGTTCGACGCCGCCCTGTTCACGCCCCTCGTCATCGTCATCATCGTGACGACGCTCGTCACGCCGCCGATGCTCAAATTGGCTTTTCGCCACGGCGGAAACCGTTCCTGATGCCACCCGCCGCGGCCATCCGGCGTTTTGCCAGGCTTCGGACGCGGCCCATTCATCCCCGTTCAAGCCTGCCAATTGCGGCGGAAAGACTCATTCTCTTCCTTTCGATCTGTGTTATAATGGAGTGAACACATATGTTCGCCAGACACACACGGAATCGTTAGGGAGAGATTTTTTTTGCGAATATTAGGAATTGACCCGGGCATTGCCATTGTCGGCTTCGGATTTGTGGATAAAATCGGCAGCAAGGTCATTCCCGTGCAATATGGCTGTATTCAGACCGATTCGGCTACCGCTCCGGAGATTCGGCTGCTGCAGGTGTTCGAAGCGGCGGAGGAATTGCTGGACCGCTATAAGCCGGACGCGATGGCGATCGAGAAGTTGTTCTTCAACCGCAACGTAACGAATGCCTTCAGCGTAGGACAAGCCCGCGGCGTCGTCATTCTCGCGGCCGCGAAGCGGGGCATTCCGATCGGGGAGTACACCCCGATGCAGGTGAAGCAGGCGGTAGTCGGTTACGGCAACGCCGAGAAGAGACAGGTGCAGGAGATGGTGCGGCTGCTGCTGAAGCTCAAGGCGATACCGAAGCCGGACGATGTGGCGGATGCCTTGGCCGTGGCGCTATGCCACGCCCATTCCAGCGGATTACATGACAAATTGAACGGAGTATTGCGTCCATGATTGATTTTGTTCGCGGACCAGTGGTCCATTGGGAAGCCGATTATGTCGTATTGGATGTTCAAGGGATAGGATACCGCATCTATACCCCGAACCCGTACGCGTTTGCGAAGTCGGAAGCGGCCGTTACGGTATATACGCATCATCATGTGCGGGAAGACGCGATTCTGCTGTTCGGATTCGCGTCGCGGCAGGAGCAGAAGCTGTTCCGCCGCCTGATTGAAGTGAGCGGCGTCGGACCGAAGGTGGCGCTCGGCATTTTGAGCGCGGGGAAGCCGGATTCGGTCGTGGCGGCGATCCAGCAGGAGAACTATTCGTTCCTGACGAAGCTGCCCGGAATCGGGAAGAAGACGGCTCAACGCATCGTGCTTGATCTGAAGGACAAGCTGGACGGCATGGTCTGGGATGTGGAGCCTGGATCTCTGTTCGCAGAGATGCAGACGATCGCGGAGGAGCGGGAAGACGGCGCGTGGGACGAAGCCCGCGAAGCGCTGAAGGCGCTTGGGTACAAGGATGTGGAACTGGATCGGGTCTGGAACGATCTGCAGCATCGCGTCCATGCGGACGAGTCGGTCGACACGCTCATGAAGAAGGCGCTGCAATTGCTGTTCACAGGGTAAAGAGAGGCGGTACAGATGGAAGAACGCATCATTTCAGCCAATTATATGATGGAGGATCAGACGGTCGAGTTGAGCCTGCGTCCGCGTTATTTGTCTGAATACATAGGGCAGAACCAGGTGAAGGACAATCTGAAAATATTCATCGAAGCGGCCAAAATGCGCAAGGAAGCGCTCGATCACGTGCTGCTGTATGGTCCGCCCGGATTGGGAAAAACGACGCTGTCCAACATTATCGCCAACGAGATGGGCGTGAATATCCGCACGACCTCGGGTCCGGCCATCGAGCGGCCGGGAGACTTGGCGGCCTTGCTGACCAATCTGCAGGAAGGCGATGTTTTGTTCATCGATGAGATCCACCGGCTTCACCGGACGGTGGAGGAAGTATTGTATCCGGCGATGGAGGATTTCGCGCTCGACATCATTATCGGCAAAGGCCCGAGCGCGCGCTCCGTTCGCCTCGATCTGCCCCGCTTCACTCTTATCGGAGCGACGACGCGGGCAGGCCTGCTCTCGGCCCCGCTTCGCGATCGCTTCGGCGTCGTGAGCCGGCTGGAGTATTACAGCAAGGATGAGCTTAGCTTCATCGTGAGCCGAGCCGCCGATATTTTGGACGTCCAGATTACAGGCGAGGCAAGCGACGAGATCGCGATTCGCTCGCGGGGCACGCCGCGGATTGCGAACCGGCTGCTGAAGCGCGTGCGCGACTTCGCTCAAGTGCGCGGCGACGGGATTATCACGCCGGCATTGGCGGGGGAAGCGCTGCGCTTGATCCAGGTCGATGCGCTCGGCCTTGACGCGATCGATCACAAGATGCTTCATGCGATGATCTCCCATTTCCGCGGCGGTCCGGTCGGACTGGATACGATTGCCGCGACGATCGGGGAGGAGAGCCAGACAATCGAAGATGTATATGAACCTTATCTGCTGCAGATCGGATTTTTGCAGCGGACGCCCCGAGGGCGCATGGTTACGCATCAGGCTTACCACCATCTAGGATTGCCCATTCCAGAGAAATAAATTCATCCGCTATCGATTATAATTATTTGTCCCAACGGACCTTTGGAAAGACATCGACATCGACTAGACACGACGAGCAGGAAGGGGAACAGAAGAGTATGACAACCACCTACCGGAATGTGATTCGAAGAACCGTCACCGGCGCCGTAGCGGGCACGCTGCTGCTCGGGGGAGCCGTGATGCTGCCTGCAGGGGGCTTCCCTGCGGCGCCGGCCGTTGCTTTTGCGGATAACGGACAAGCAGCCAAGGCCGGAGCCAAGTCAACGGAGCAGATCGTATCCGAACCGATTCGTGTCGCATTATTCGCCGATTTGGGCAGCCGCTCACCGGGCCAGACGCCTCAGGTGACCCTGAATGCCACCGTCGGGCTTCAGATCGGAGCCCGGGGAGCCGGCCCGTCGGGAGCCTTGACGGCGGAAGGAACGATCCGCTTCAGTGCGGATGATTATAAAATCAAGCTGTATGAATCGAAGAACAAGGCGGCCGCTCTGGCCGTGCTGAAGCAAGCGGATGCGAACAACACGGCCGTCATGATTGAATTCAGCCGCCGCGGGGCCCTATTCTATGCGGTCTATGCGGGCAGCTACCCGACCGAGAAGGCGGCCGGCCAGGCGCTTGACCGCATAAAGGACGATCAAGACTTGATGGAACTGGTGCAGGACTACAAGCCCAGATTAGCCGGTCCGAATTATTTGGAGGCAGGAACCTATTCGTCTGAGAAAGAGGCGGCATCGGCGTTGAAGACACTGCTGGATGCCGATATCGATGCCTACCTCGTGACGATACCGGATAACGGCAAGAACCGGACAGCGGTATGGGCCGGACAAGCGGCCTCCGCAGCCGATCTGGCTGCCGCCAAGCAGAAAATGGCCCGCGTCTCCCTGACGCCCGCAACTCCGGAGGCAGAAGGCGCGCTTATACATACGACGGAAGCCGGGGAAGGCAAGCCGATAACGCATTATCGCGTGAACGGCGACGCCAAATGGATGGTGTCAACGAGCACGCCGAGCACGATTCAAGTAACAGAGCGCTACGGCCGGGCCTACCGGGGCGATATGGAGGTCAGTCTGCACAAGGATAAGCTGGCGCTCGTCAATGAAGTTCCGTTGGAGGAATATTTGGTATCTGTCGTAGGCGGGGAGGTATATGCCGAATGGCCGCTGGAAGCCCTGAAGGCTCAGGCGGTCGCGGCCCGGACGTTCGCGCTCTACCAGAATGACAAGTTCGAGATTGCCAACGTGGTGGATACGACGTTAAGCCAGGCGTACTTCGGCGTAGAGAAGGAGCATGCCAATATCCGCAAAGCCGTCGAAGCGACGGCAGGGGAAGTGCTCATGCAGGACGGGAAGCTGATCGAAGCCATCTTCCACTCCAATGCCGGAGGGAAGACCGCCGATCCGAGCGAGATCTGGGGCGGAGACTATGGCTATTTCCAAGTGGTTGACAGTCCGGACGAAGGAGTGCTGGAGGGCAAAAAATCATGGTTCCAGGTGATCCTGCCGGACGGGAAGAACGGATATGTAAGGGAAGATGTTGTTCGTCCGGTGAACCGCAACAATGAAGCCGGGTTCGAGCAGGTGACCGCGATCGAGGACGGAACGAACGTAAGACCGATCCCCGCGATTCAATCGAACGTCGCGCCCGTGGCGAAGGTGAACAAAGGGACGGAGATGACGGTCATCGATACGGTGCCGGAATCAACCGAGATGAATTGGATCCGCGGGCCATATACTTCTGCCCAGATTACCGCCTGGCTCAAGGAGCGGACCAAGACGGAGCTGAACGGACCGGTAACGAGCTTGAAGATTACCGAGCGCGGACCTTCGGGGCGCGTAACCAAGATCGAAGCGAACGGCGTTCCTGTCGGGGTAAGCTATCCGGACAATTTCCGCAGCGCGTTCGGCGGCTTGCCGAGCACGCTGTTCGACATCGTGCCGGCCGGAACCGCCGCCGTGCTCGGCGCGGACGGCAAGGCGAAGGATACGAAGCTGGCCGGCTCGGCGGCCCAAGGCTCCGGGGACGCCAACGGATCGTCTTTGCCGGCGGACTCGGCGGCTGTTGACGCCAAGGGCAAGGCCGAAGTGATGTCGAAGGAACCGTCCTTCCTGTTCGTCGGACGCGGCAACGGCCATGGCGTCGGCATGTCGCAATGGGGCGCGAAGGGTCTGGCCGATCAAGGGTATGACTACGAAGCAATCTTGAAATACTACTATAAAAACGTAGATTTAGTGAAACGGTAGGGCATAAACAACATGGATGTAAATTTATTTGATTTTCATTTGCCGGAACGCCTCATCGCTCAGACGCCGCTGCCGGATCGAACGGCATCGCGCCTGTTGGCATTGAACCGGCGGACCGGAGAAGTGCAGCACCGGACTTTTCCCGATATTATTGAATACTTGAAGCCGGGCGATCTGCTGGTTCTGAACGACACGAGGGTCATTCCGGCCCGCCTGTTCGGCGTCAAGCCGGATACGGGCGGGCATGTCGAGGTGCTGCTGCTGAAGCAGGAGCAGGATGATGTATGGGAAGTGCTCGCGAAGCCGGCCAAGCGGTTGAAGAAGGGAGCGACCGTCCGCTTCGGGGACGAGCTGACGGGCACCGTCATCGAGGAGCGCGACATGGGCGGGCGGCTCATCCGCTTCGAGTATGCGGGCATCTTCAATGAGATTCTCGATCGGTTGGGGCAGATGCCGCTTCCTCCATACATTAAGGAACAGTTGGAAGACCGGGAGCGTTATCAGACGGTATACGCGAAGCGCGAAGGCTCGGCTGCGGCTCCGACAGCGGGTCTACATTTTACGGACCGCATCCTGGAGCAGATTCGGGCCAAAGGGGTGCGCATCGCCATGATCACGCTTCATGTCGGTCTGGGCACGTTCCGGCCGATGTCGGCGGACGTGGTCGAGGAGCATGTGATGCACGCCGAATATTATGAGGTGTCCGAGGAGACGGCGGCGCTCATTAACGAGACGAGAAGCTCGGGCGGCCGGATTATCGCGGTCGGCACCACTTCATGCCGCACGCTGGAGACGGTTGCCGGCCGGTACGGTTCATCGCCCGTGGCGGCGTGTTCGGGCTGGACGGATATTTTTATCTACCCGGGATACGAATTCCGGCTTGTCGACTCCCTGCTGACGAACTTCCATCTGCCGAAGTCGACCCTGGTAATGCTCGTCAGCGCCTTTGCCGGCCGGGAGCATATTATGGCGGCTTACCGGGAAGCGATAGAACAAGAATACCGGTTCTTCAGCTTCGGCGATGCGATGTTTATCTTCACGGACGACTAACCTACTTACGACAAGGATGATGATTCGATGGCAGCAGCAGTAACCTATGAATTAATTAAAACATGCAAGCAGACCGGCGCGCGCCTGGGCATCGTCCATACGCCGCACGGTTCGTTCGAAACGCCAACCTTCATGCCGGTCGGGACCCAGGCGACGGTCAAGACGATGAGCCCGGAAGAATTGAAGGAGATGAACGCGAAGATTATTTTGAGCAATACGTATCATCTTTTTCTGCGCCCGGGACATGAGATCGTACGGGAAGCGGGCGGCTTGCATAAATTTATGAACTGGGACCGCGCGATCTTGACCGACAGCGGCGGATTCCAGGTTTTCAGCTTAAGCGATATGCGGAATATTGAAGAGGAAGGCGTTCATTTCCGTTCCCACCTGAACGGCGACAAGCTGTTCATCTCCCCGGAGAAAGCGATGGAGATTCAGAACGCGCTCGGTTCCGACATAATGATGGCATTCGACGAATGCGCTCCTTATCCTGCCGAGCACAGCTACGTCAAGCATTCGCTGGAGCGGACGACCCGCTGGGCGGAACGATGCCTGAACAGTCATGCGAGACCGCATGATCAGGCGCTGTTCGCTATCGTGCAGGGCGGAATGTATGAAGATCTGCGCATACAGAGCGCCAAGGATTTGACTTCGATGGATTTCCCGGGGTATGCTATTGGAGGACTCAGTGTGGGCGAGCCGAAGCCGTTGATGTATGAGGTATTGGAGACGACGGTGCCCCTCTTGCCTGACAGCAAGCCGCGATACTTGATGGGCGTCGGATCGCCGGACGCATTGGTGGAAGGATCGATGCGCGGAATCGATATGTTCGATTGCGTCCTGCCTACCCGTATTGCGCGCAACGGGACAACGATGACGAGCCAAGGCCGTCTCGTCGTGCGGAATGCCAAGTTCACAAGGGATTTCGGACCGCTTGATCCGAACTGCGATTGTTATACGTGCCGCAATTATTCGCGGGCGTATCTCCGCCATTTGATTAAGGCGGATGAGACGTTTGGCTTGCGCCTGACGACGTATCACAATTTGTACTTCCTGATGAATCTGATGCGTCAAGTTCGTGAAGCCATTCGCGAAGATCGTTTGCGTGACTTCCGGGATGAATTTTTTGAAGCTTACGGAATGGATCGCAACGAGAGCGGCTTTTAATGGACCGCCGATGGCTGAGTGCGCAGATAGACAAGGGCATTGGCAGGAGGAGTCCATACATAGGTTAACCATTTGGAGAAAGGGGGATTGTCCATGTTTTTAGCCGGAGCAGCCGATCCGGGCGCTGGCGGCGGGTTGTTAACGATGCTGCTGCCATTCGTTGCGATGTTTGCGGTATTCTATTTCCTGTTGATCCGCCCGCAGCAGAAGAAGCAGAAGCAGCGCAATGCGATGCTGAGCGAGTTGAAAAAAGGGGACAAAATCGTGACGATTGGCGGCCTTCATGGCACGATTATGGAGATTACCGACGACATTGTCGTACTGCGTGTCAATGATGTTACGAAGATGACATTTGACCGCAATGCGATTAGCACGGTGGTCAAGAGCGAGGAAGCCGCGAGCGCGTCATCATAGTGTTGTCGCCTTTTACCGAACACGATATTTATCGCTTCAGACTGTCGACAAAGTCCTGTCGACAGTCTTTTTTCTTAGGAAGGGCGGGGCCGGGGAAGGCAGAACAGGTTAGGTTAGGGCAAGCTGGTCCGCGCATGAAGCAAGCTGTTCCCCGCATGAAATTGCTGCACAGGCGCAGCATTTTTAACCTCAATAGGCTAAATTCCGAGAAAATCCTGCAAAATTACATTATTTCGCCATTTTAAACGCTAATTATGCCTCGCCGCACGGTAATTGCTGTATTTTTGCAGTAATCGTATTTTCGCAACCTCGTGTCAATGAAATTGCTGCATTCTTGCAGTATTGGCGGAGCAGATGACTAGAGTGGCGGGAGATACTGCAGCTTTAGGGGAGTGGATGACCGGAGCTGCAGACATTTTGGCCGGGAACGATGGAAGATGATATGGAGATGTATTTCGGAGCGGCTATGCTGCCATGAACCTCAAAAAATTGGCGACCTGGCACTGGAAGACCGGTCGCACCTCTCCTAAGTTCTCTTTCGTATTTGTAAATAGGGATTAAAAACGTAAAGAACTCCCGCGATTGCAGTATTTCGCGGGAGTTTGTCTTCAATCTGAAGCGATGTCTCGATAGAGACATCGCTTTTTTTGGTGCGCCCAGCATGGGCGCTATCTCTAGGGTTCAAGTCCCGAACGGTGAAGGCAGTAGTAGCCGTAGCTTAAGACAAGGGTGTCGACCGTGAGGTCGAATCTGAAGGAAGTCGGCGGCAAATCTCCGGTCTGAGGAACACGAACTTCATATAAGGCTAGCGCATGTTGGATGAGGTTGCCAAACAAACCAAAGTCCTTACTGCCGAAGGCATGCGAAAGTAAATGAAGCAGATAGATGGAGAGGAAGATAGCGCTCTTACCTGGGGAGATCTGTATGAACGCAGAGTAACTCTGTAAATCTGCCTGTGAAGGCAGACTGAACATACAGAAGTCAGCAGAGGTCATAGTACGACGGTTGTGACGTCAACGGTCGGAAGGACTGAACATGTTATAGGAATTGAACAACTTGGATTTCGAATGTAAGCAATGAAGGCAGACAATCTCCTGTTTTTATTCTCGGAGACCTATCTGGGGAAGTAGCGGTGAATACGCAAGGGTATCCAGAAGGGCTGAGCTTACAGCGGCATGAACAGAAGAACAATTCACGCGAGGAGTATGTCACGAATGATGGAGTTGCTGTTGTCACGGGAAAACTTGCTAACTGCACTGAAACGTGTGGAGGAGAACAAAGGAAGCCACGGCGTAGACGGAATGGCCGTAAAAGAGTTACGAGCCCACATCCTGCAAAACTGGCAAGAAATCCGTCACCGCTTGAAAGAGGGAACCTATGAGCCAAGTCCAGTCCGTCGGGTCGAAATCCCGAAACCGAACGGGGGAGTTCGGCTATTAGGCATACCAACCGTGACAGACCGATTCATTCAACAAGCAATAACGCAAGTATTGACACCGGTGTTTGACCCTGCATTTTCCGAACATAGCTATGGGTTTCGTCCGCGCAGACGAGGCCATGA
>NZ_LDIG01000250.1 GCF_015845845.1 Paenibacillus dendritiformis | reverse complement strand
CAATGTCATTAAGTTAAGCTCAAAGACAAGAGCGGAAATAAAAATGGAATCCGAAACGGCATGGGAAAAAGCCCTGTGCCGTTTGTTTTTGGTGCAAGCAAGGAAAAAGCGTACAGCAAACAAAGCGGACGGAAGATCCGCTTAAAAAATGTTCATATGAAACGAATTATGCTACTCTATAGACGAAGCTAACAACTGATTTGTAGCGTATTTTGCGCGTATTCTGCTGCCCTGGGCGAACGGGGCGAATCGGCAAAATGTTTTTGCGGATCAGTGCTTCAACATCGGGCGGGGGTTCATCGTGCCGTGAGCGCAGGAAATGTCTAGAAACGTGAACGGCAACCGTGAAGTTGACTTGGTATGAGTGCCGTTTATCCATTTGGGAAATGACGACGTGTGAGGTCATCATTTCAGCGAAATTGTACATGATCATTCTTGCGAAAATCTCTTGGGTGATGGACTCTCGTCTCTTTGCGTGAAAATTCGTCAGACCGACAGTGTACTTTAATGCCCTGAAAGAGGTTTCAATGCCCCATCGCCTGTTATACATAGACTTGATTTCATCGGGTGGGAAATCAGCGGCAGAAAGATTCGTAATGACGGTCTCATAAGCGCCATGAGGCAGGACGAAACGAACAACCCGAAAGGTAATCGGGTAAAACAAGTTCTCATGCAAATCCAAAAAATCAAATGTAGACGTGGAAGGAACGAACTTGTACATCTCGGGATTAGCCTTGACCTCTTTGGTTTGTTTTTTGGTGAGTGTCAGATGAACGTCCCTATCAAACTCTCCGCTAGAGGGCAAACGCAAGCCCGAAAGAATACCATTGGAATCCAAATCCTTTACCCGTATGACATAGTTCCACCCTTTGCGTTCAAGGTGCGCGAAATTGTTGTAACTTTCATAACCTCTATCGGCAATAACAATGGTTTTGCCCTTGATGGGAGAACGGTCAACCATAGCAGCCAGCGCCCTTCCCTCGTTGCACAACCTTCGTGGTTGAACAATGGCATCCACGTACAGTCTGTTGCACAAGTCATAGGCAGCGTTCAAATGCAGAAGGCTATAGCCTTTCGTGTTCGGTTGACTTTGAAAATAGGTGTCCGTGTCCGCAGAGTCAGTTGCGATATGTAAATCCGAACCGTCAACGGCAAGTAATCGATACCCTCGGTAGTCCTTGATATCCGTATACGATTGCGTAAATGCGTGAAACAAGAATTCCACAGCAGACGGCAGGATTTTATTCCTCTGTTGGACAAAAGCGGAAGTGGTTGCGGTGTTTACGTTATAACCTTGGGATTCCAGGAGTTCCTTATATATGCTGTTGCCCCCCATGGAGATCAGGAGTTGCATCACCGTTTCAAAGGATAGCTTTTTCTTTCGGGTAAAATCTTTTTCAGGGTTTTTGACATAAGGTGCTGGTGCGGCTGCCATTTCTCGTATGAGGGATGTCAGCGTTTCTTTTAGCGAATTCGCGTACTCATTCATTGGCGTAACCTCCTCGTTTTTTCAAGGGGCTTCGCCACACATATCCATCTACCTGTTAAGTCTTGATTTTCTTTTGAAACAAAAAAAAGAGCGGGCTATCTTTTTGATAACCTGCTCTTGTGCTTGATTATGGTTTCCGCGCCTTATCTTAATGACATTGCCCCCTGAGGGGGCCCTCGCCGCTGCATGATCAGCCTATGGGATTGATTGTGATGATCATCGCGCTTTTCCAAAACAATAAGAAATAGACCGCCCGGGTCAAGGATCGGTCTATTTCCACTTCCTGCAGCCACCGCCTTTGAAGCGGCTGCTTCCCTTTTTAGTATCTAATTCCATTCTACTTTAAAAACGTTAGGTTTTTAAAGTCTTCATGCCTATGAATCAGAGCTTCATGCGGCGGAACGCTTCATGCGCCGCTTCGATCGTCCGGTCGATGTCCTCGCCGGTATGGGCCGTCGTCAGGAACCAGGCCTCATATTTCGAAGGGGCGAGGCAGATGCCCCGGTCGAGCATATGGCGGAAGAAGGCGGCGAAGGCTTCGCTGTCCGTATCCTGGGCTTCCTCGTAGTTCGTCACCGGATGATCGCAGAAATGCGTCGAGAACGATCCGCGAATCCGGTTGATCGTGAGCGGAATGCCATAACGATCAGCTCCTTCCTGAAGGCCTTCCGTCAGGCGGACGGTCAGCTCCTCCATGCGCTCATAGACGCCGGGTTCGGAGAGCACCTCCAGGCACGCGATGCCTGCCGAGATCGAGGCAGGGTTGCCTGCCATCGTGCCTGCCTGGTAGGCAGGACCGAGCGGCGCGACCTGCTCCATGACATGTTTCCGTCCGCCGTAGGCGCCGATCGGCAGCCCGCCGCCGATAATCTTGCCCATCGCGGTCAGATCCGGCTCGATGGCCGCATGATCCGGGAAGGCGGCGTACGTCTGCGCCGAGCCGTAATGGAAGCGGAACGCGCTGATGACCTCGTCGTAGATGACGAGGGAGCCGTTGGCGCGCGCCAACCGGCAGAGCCCTTCCAGGAAGCCGGGCTTCGGCATGACCATGCCGAAGTTGCCCACGATGGGCTCGACCATGACGGCGGCCACATCGCCGCCCCAGCGCTCAAGCGCCGCCTGCAGGCTGTCCAGGTCATTGAACGGCACGGTAATGACCTCTTGGGCGATGCTGGCCGGAATGCCGGCGCTGTCCGGCACACCGAGCGTGGACGGGCCTGAGCCGGCGGCCACGAGCACGAGATCGGAGTGGCCGTGATAGCAGCCAGCGAACTTGATGACCTTCTCGCGCTTGGTGTAGGCGCGGGCCACCCGGATCGTCGTCATGACGGCCTCGGTGCCGGAGTTGACGAAGCGGACCTTATCCATGGAAGGGACCGCTTCCTTCAGCATGCGGGCCAGCTTGATCTCCAGCTCGGTCGGCGTGCCGTAGAGCGTGCCGTTCTGGGCAGCCCGCACGATCGCCTCCGTCACGTGAGGATGGGCATGCCCCGTAATAATCGGGCCGTAAGCGGCCAAATAATCAATGTACCGGTTCCCGTCCACATCCCAGAAGTAAGCGCCCTGCGCGCGCTCCATGAAGACCGGAGCGCCGCCGCCGACGGCTTTGAAGGAGCGGGACGGACTGTTCACGCCTCCGACGATGTGCTGCAGCGATTCTTCATACAATTGGGCGGAACGTTGTCGGTTCGTAGTCATGGGGATGAATCTCCTTTATTGTCGTTGTTTTCTCCCGATGCGGAGTCCTTGATTTTGTCGTTCAGAGCATCTTGAATGTACTGCTTCAGCCGGTCATGGTCCAGGACTTGGAGCACGGCGGACTGATTGACCATCAGGTCGGCCACATTGTCCATCGGCGGAAGCTGATGGCTCGGACCGATCGTGCTGTCATAACCGAGCGCGGCGAGCTTAATGAGATCATCGGCGGTCAGATTGGTCTCCACATAAGGGGAGACCTTATTGATGAGCGTCGGAAGCTGGATGATCGACCAGGCGGACTTGAGCTTGTCGGCCACCGCCGTCAGCAGCTCCCGCTGCCGCTTCGTGCGGGCGAAGTCGGACATGGCGTCATACCGGAACCGGACGTACATGAGCGCGGTCTCTCCGTTCAAGAGCTGCTTTCCTTTTTTCAGATCAATATCGAATTCATGGTTGTCCGCCTTGCTGGTGTATTTCATATCCTTCTCGACCTCGAATTCCACCCCGCCAATCGCATCGATCAGTTTAATGAAGCCTTGAAAATCGGTATACACGTAATACTGGACATCCAATCCGGTCAGATTGCCGACCGTCTTCATGGCGAGCTCCGGCCCGCCGTAAGCGAGAGCGGCATTAATGCGATCCTTGCCGAATCCGGGAATATCGACGTACGTATCCCGCAGAATGGAGAACAGATGCGCCTTGTTCGTGGCGGGATCGAAGGATGCGAGCAGCAGCGAATCGGAGCGAGGCACCTCCTCCGCCTTCAGTCCCCGCGAGTCGCCGCCAAGCAGCAATATATTGACGCGCTCCGAGCCTTCCCATTTCGGAGGCTCGACCTCCTTCGGTTCGGGGAGCTTGTTCACGACAGGCGCGAAACGGGATTGTTCCGGCGGCTTCTGGAGGCTGTTCAGACTATTGTACATCGCCCAGATGTAGTAACCGACGCTGCCAATGAGCAGTACGAGTAATACAACGAGTGCGTGCTTCCAATACTTTTTGATCATCGATAGGTCCTTTCCGCATCCGGCGGAGCAGTAAAATGATGGAGTCGTCTCCGGTGCATTCATTCAAGTCGATATACATGCTATATTAAAAGGTATGGATGTTATCCCCGCATCTTGTCTATTCATTATAAAATCTTTACGCTTCCAAAATCAATTCGGACCCCCGGGCTCGTCCGTCCGGGGAGACTCAAGCATAGAGGCATCGTCCGCTCCGCGGCGGACAAGCAACCGGACAACCAATCGGAAAGGGTGAGGCTGACAACGATGAATGCGATTGAAGTACGGGATCTGCGCAAGACGTTCCGCGTGCAGAAAAATCGGGAAGGATTGAGCGGCGCCTTACTCGATTTGTTCAAGCGCGAATACAATGAAGTTATGGCCGTGAAGGACATTTCCTTCACGATACCGCAGGGGGAAATATGCGGGTATATCGGCGAGAACGGCGCCGGCAAATCGACCACCATTAAAATGCTGACCGGCATCCTCGTGCCGACGGCGGGCGACATTCGGGTGAACGGCTTCATCCCGCACGCGGAGCGGGAGCGGTTCGTCCAGGGGATCGGCGTCGTGTTCGGGCAGCGCAGCCAGCTCTGGTGGGATATCGGCGTCATCGAATCGTTCCGCCTGCTGCGTAAGGTGTACCGGGTGCCGGAGGCGGATTTCAAGCGGCGGCTGGACGAACTGGTCGAGCGGCTTCAGCTTCAGGAGCTGCTGAACCGGCCGGTAAGGAAGCTGAGCCTGGGCCAGCGCATGCGCTGCGAACTGGTGGCCTCCCTGCTGCATCAGCCGTCGGTCCTGTTCCTTGACGAGCCGACCATCGGACTCGATATCGTCGTGAAGACGGAGATTCGCGATTTTCTCCTGACGCTGAACCGCGAGCATGGCACGACGATTCTGCTGACGACGCATGATCTGCAGGACATCGAGGCGCTCTGCACCCGCGTCATAATGCTTGATGACGGGCGCATTATCTATGACGGAAGCCTGGACATGCTCAAGTCCACCTGGGGCAAAGGACGAGAGGTCCGCTTCCAGTTCGCGAAGCCGATGCGCGCGGGCGATGCCGAGGCGCTTACCTCCGGGCTCGAAGGAACCTGGACAGTGCACTCGTCATACGAAGCGAGCATTCATGTGCCGCTGGAAACGAATATTTCCGATGTCATCGGGCGCGTGGTCGGGGGAGCTTCCATCTCTGACCTGAAGATTGTAGAGACGAACACGGATGACATCGTCCGCGAAATCTACAAGACCGGCAACGCGGAGCTTCCGGAGCACGCAAGCGGGGCGGCCCGGGATGGAAACGGCGGCACGGCCGGAACCGATGCGGACGCCGAGCGGGAGAAGGATGCGGTGCTTCATGGCTAGCGCTTATCTCGATTTAATCCGGATCCGGTTCTTGACGATGCTGGCTTACCGGGTCAATTATTATTCCGGCATCCTCATTTATACGCTCAGCATCGGCGTTTATTATTTCACGTGGCAGGCGATCTATGGGGGTCAAGGCTCCTTGGCGGGCTTTACCGCCGGGCAGATGACGACCTACATCGCGGTATCGTGGATGGCGCGAGCCTTCTATTTCAACAATATGGACCGCGAGATTGCGAACGAGATTCGGGACGGCAGCGTGGCGATTCAGTTCATCCGTCCTTATAATTATTTGATTGTCAAAATGATGCAGGCCTTCGGCGAAGGCATCTTCCGCCTGCTGTTGTTCATGACGCCGGGCATGATTATTGCCTGCCTGCTGTTCCCGGTGGAGCTGCCGTCGGATCCGAAGCGCTGGCTCGTCTTCGCCTTGATGCTCTTTTTCAGCTTCCTGATCAATTCGCAGTTGAATATTCTTACGGGCCTGACTGCCTTTTTCGTGGAAAATAATGAGGGCATGATCCGGATGAAGCGGGTCGTCGTCGATCTGTTCTCCGGCGTGATCGTGCCGATCTCGTTCTTCCCGGCCTGGCTTATTACGCTGAACGAATGGCTGCCGTTCCAGGCGATTACGTTCCTGCCGAGCTCGGTGTTCACCGGCCGCATCGAGGACGCCCAGATCCTGTCGGTGATCGGGATACAGATCGTCTGGTTCGCCGTGCTGATCGTGCCCAACCTGCTGATGTGGCGGGCCGCGCGGCAGCGCCTGTTCGTGCAAGGAGGGTAGGGCATGTACTATTTCGGTCTCGTGGGAGAATATTTGAAAAATTACTTGAAAACCCGTCTAACGTACCGGGCGGACTTCTGGGTCGAAGTGGTATCGGATCTGCTCTTCCAGGCGACGAACCTCATCTTCATCTTCGTCATCTTCATGCATACGCCGACGCTGGCGGGCTGGACGCGGGACGAGATGATCTTCGTCTACGGCTACTTCATGATTCCGTATGGCGTGTTTAGCTGCTTTTTCAATCTGTGGAACTTCAGCGAGCGCTATATCGTCAAAGGCGAGATGGACCGCATTCTGACCCGGCCGGCCCATAATCTGTTCCAGATTCTGCTGGAAAATGTCGATCCGCCCGCGCTGATCGGTTCCCTCGTCGGGGCCGTCATGATGGGCGTCTGCTGGGCCCGGCTCGGACTCGATTTTGGTCTGATCGAGCTGCTGATGCTGCTCGTCATGCTGGCCGGCTCGGTCATGGTCTACTTCGGCGTCTATGCGGCACTGACGTCGCTCTCGTTCTACACGGATGCCCCGACCGGCATCCTGCCGCTCGTCTTCAATATTCAGAGCTACGGGCGCTATCCGCTCACGATCTACAACCGCTTCCTCCAGGTGCTGTTGACCTGGGTGCTGCCGTTCGCCTTCGTCGGCATCGTCCCGGCCTCTTATTTCGTGGAGGGCAAGGGCATGCAGCAGATGGCCTTGCTGACGCCGCTCATGGGCATCGCCTTCTTCGTGCTCGGCCTGACGCTGTGGAACGTCGGCATCAAGCGGTACCGCGGGGCGGGCTCGTAGGTTTTGGGGAGATATAATATCGATTAAAACAATGCCGTCGATTCTGGCTGTCATGCTAGGGTCGGCGGTTTTAATTTTGCGGCGCCCGGGACGAACTTGAGAGCCATTTGCATACATATAAAAGGAAATCATAGAGGTGAGGTCGAAGGAGTAACCAGTCTTTTTTACGGAAGGGGTTATCGGCCCGCAATGATTCGGAACATAGGGTGCAGGCCGTATAGAAAGGAGCCGACCGCTTGAAAAAGCAGCCAAGGTGTACGGCATTATCGCCGCAATGATTGTTCTTATCCCTATCTTGGTGTTCGCCTACATTCAATATCAGCTCGCTTCCCTCGAAAAAGCAACCTATGAGCATCTGATTGACCGGTTAGGCTATGCAGACAGCGACATTCTCCGCATCGATACGAAAGTCAAATTCCTTTCCTTCTATACGGCGGAGGTGGTCTTTGCCAATGAGCCCGATATTACCTATGACTACAAAAAGAACGAAAAGGGAGATATCATCCAAGTAGGTATGTCCGATCCGGAAGGAACGGATTGGAAAAATTACAAGCATAAACATGAAGAAGCATCGCTATAGAAAGGCGACTGCATTCACTACTGGGCGAGGGACGATATGTTAACGAAGGCGAAGGAATTATTGCCGCTGATGAAGCGGATTATCGAGTATAGCGGCAGCATTGATAGCCTGGAAGCGAGGCAGGAGGACGGACCCGAGGGGAACCCGGAGGAGCTGGCGCGGTTGAAGCGGGAATATGCGGCCCTGCTGGAAAGCATGAGCAGAGAAGACCTGTTAATCATCCGCGCGGTGGCCGACATCGGTATTTCGGAGAGAGGCCACCGTTTTACGGACGAAGGGGAGGGGCCGGCGTATCGGAAATCGATGTTCGAGATCGAGATCCGCTCGACTCCCGAGGAACTGCTGGCGAACTACCATCAATATTTGGTGTACCATACGAAGGAACAAGAGATTCGATATTTTGAACGTTGGAGCGCAGGGCTGGATTTGTGCGAAGGGATCCATATACTAGGGCTTTAACCCTTCTCTGGAGATGATTGCTTTGGATCAGAACAGGACAGGCGGAAGGAGCAGAGTGCCATTATTATCGAAATTATCGTGTATCGCGAACAATTCACTTATATCGATTGCCCGGACGAGGTCGGCGCCAACATCCGTGCCCTTCAAGGAGAATTTGATGATTTCTTGCGGAACTTGGAGGGTAACCATCCGTTCCGGCAGTACCACGAAATCATCGAGAACGGGCAAGTGGCATTTCGCGGATATGTGAATGTATTTGGCGCGGAGCAATTCATCGACTGGCTGAACGTGGTGAAGTTCAAGCGGGAAGTCGCGAAGGTCATTCCGAAGCCGGTGGAGCCAGCCGCGGAGACGATTTATTTTTAACAGATGCTTAGGGCGGAACTGGCGCTATCGGGGATTGGTTGTTTTTTGAAAAAAGAAGCGTTCGATGGTAAGCTAGAGGCATCATGCAACGGCAGTCTTGGCTGCCGGGAAGGAGTGCTGCAAATGACACCATCCGATCAAGTCCAGGTCGGACAAGCCGTGCCGGACTTTACGCTTCCGTCCTCGACGGGGACCAATATATCGCTGCGCGATTATGCGGGCAAGAAGGTCGTGCTCTATTTCTATCCGAAAGATATGACGCCAGGCTGCACGCAGGAGGCCTGCGATTTCCGCGATTATCACGGCGACTTCGGGAAATACAATGCGGTCGTCTTGGGTATTAGCCCCGATAACGTGAAGTCTCATGAGAAGTTCATTGATAAGCATGGCCTGCCGTTCCCGCTGCTGGCCGACACGGAGCATGAAGTGGCCGAGCTGTTCGGCGTCTGGCAGTTGAAGAAAATGTACGGCAAGGAGTATTACGGCATCGTTCGTTCGACCTTCCTGATCGACGAGGAGGGGAAGCTGGCGAAGGAATGGCGCAAGGTGAAGGTGAAAGGGCACGCGGAAGAAGTGCTTGAGGCTGTGCGCGAGCTAGGATAAGCGAATGTCATGCACAAAAGGCGGCCCAAGGTCCGGGAGGACATGGAGCCGCTTTTTGCATGGGAGCCGGTGCAGGCTTCGAAGAAAGCAGCCCCCTTGGACATCATCGGATGCGCTGCGGCATGCCGGCGATGAGTCCAAGGGGGAGTTCAGGTTATTCTTTTTTCGCGGATTCCAACGCTTGGGTTACGGCATCGATAACGGCTTTGCTTGACTTGGAGGCGCCGGTCAGAACGTCAACGCCTTCTGTCGTTTGCTTTTCGATGATTTCGGGAATCGTATTTTCAATGACGCCGTCCATCAAGCTTTGCGTTTCGGATTGCTTGACAATGTCGATTTTATCGATTTTGCCGCTTTTGACGAGAACGGATACGACGACTTCGCCCTCGTTGCCCTGCGTGCTGCCTTCATATTCGCCATCCTTGTACTGCCCGGAAGAGGAACACCCGGCGACAAGCAGCATCGCAAGCGCCAATGCGGTGAGGGATGTTAATGTTTTTTTCATATCGGGAACCGCCTTTCTTACTTGTTGTTGATTTCTTTGACCGCTTCATCCGCGCCGATGCGGCCGAATGTCGCAATATCCGCCAGCGCGTTGCCGCCGAGACGGTTGGCGCCATGGACGCCCCCGGTCACTTCGCCGGCAGCGAACAGGTTCGGAATCACGTTGCCGTCTTTGTCCAGCACCTGGGATTTCGTATTGATCACAATGCCGCCCATCGTATGGTGAATGCCAGGCGTAACTTCAATGGCATAGTATTTTCCTTCCTCGAAGGACAGCTTCATGCTCTCGCGGCCGAATTGTTCGTCTTTGTTGTCCTTGACATATCCGTTGTACTGCTTCACGGTCTCGGCCAGATTCGCCGGATCGACATTGATTTGGCCTGCCAGCTCTTCGATGGTGCTGCCTTCCTTCACCAGATTCTGCTTGAAATAAGCTTCGGTCGCATGGTTGTTCTCCACGAGCTTATCGGTAAAAATCAAGTACGCATGCTTGCCGTTTTGCGCCAAAATATTTTGGGATACCACATCGCGAGTCAGCAATTCATTGGTGAAGCGCTGACCGTCTTCATTGACGAGGATCGCCCCGTCGCCGCGCACGCCTTCCGTAATCAACACTCCTTGACCAGGAATGGTCGTCGGGTGAATCTGTATGTACTCCATATCAACCAGGGCCGCGCCGGCCTTTTCGGCCATGAGAATCCCTTCGCCCAACGCGCCAGGCGCATTGGTCGTTTTGAAGTCCGCGAGCTTCGGATCATATTGCTTGATCATGTCGAAGTTGGCGCCGAAGCCGCCGGACGTGATCATGACTTTTTTTGCGTCGATGGTGAATTCCTTGCCTTCTTTGTCCTTCGCTTTGACACCGGTTATTTCGCCCTTGTCATTTTTGATGATTTCCGTGGCGGACGTATTCAGGCGAAGATCGATGCCCAGGTCGGTGATGCGCTTCTTCAACGCGACGACGATGAAGTTGCCGGCCGCCTCGCCGCCTTGCGGACGGTGAATGCGGTCAACGCTGGCTCCGCCGGCGCGGCCGACTTCAGACAGTTCCGCTCCGTTCTCTGCCAGGAAGGTGACGGAATCCTTCGCGTTTTCCGTCAATGTTTTGACGAGCTCCGGATTGTTCTTTTCTTTGCCGCCTTTCATTGTATCTTCGAAGAAGAGCTCAGCGCTGTCTTCAATGCCGGCTGCCTGTTGGTATTCGGTTCCCGCAGCGTTCAAGCCGCCTTCCGCACGAGCGGTATTGCCTCCGACAAAAGCCAGTTTCTCAAGCAGAACGACTTTGGCTCCTTGATTGTGGGCTTCAATGGCAGCCGTCATACCCGCGCCGCCCGCACCGATAATGACGATGTCAGCCGCCTCTTTTTTCTCGCCGCACGCGGCAAGTGACAGGACCAGAATCAATGCCATGCAAGATAGAAACCATTTCTTCATCAATTTGCCCCCTACTCATCTGTAACGAATTTATGTTCACATATTCCTAAGGGTAATGGAAATCTAAGGATATTTATGTGAATAAAATCACAAAGTAGAGAGAACTGCTGCGAGAACGGCGGATGCGCCGCCGCAGCAAGGGTTAGGTATGCGATACATATAAGCTTTCCAGATCCTCCTTCGCTTTGCCGGCATATACAATTCGCCCCTTCCGCAAAATCGCGGCTTGATGCGCGACTTTCTCAGCCAGGCCGATGATATGAGTCGAGAGCAGAATCAGGGCGCCCTTGGCACAGTACGCCTGTAACGTATCCCGCACCGTAATGACTTGATCCGGATCCAGACCGTTGGTAGGCTCGTCCAGGAGGAGAATATCCGGTTCGTGAAGCAGCGTTGACGCCAACGCCACTCTCTTTGCCGTGCCCTGAGAGAGGGCTCCCATCGGGTAGCCGCTGTACGCTTGCAGCCCGAATTGCTTAAGCCAGTGCTGCATGCGCTCTTCCAGCAGATGCTTTGGGACATTGCGCAGTTGGCCGATTAATCTCATCATTTCCATGACGCTCAGAAATGGATACTGAAAAGGAAACTCCATCATATATCCGACGCGCTGCTTGTACTGCTGATCCTGCCAGTTCAGAACCTGGCCATTCAGCGTAATGCTTCCTTGCTGCGGTTGGTTCATTCCGGCAATGAGATGCAGCAGCGTCGTCTTGCCCGCACCGTTCGGGCCGAGTAGTACCGTTATTTCTCCCGATTGCAGGGTCCAATCTATCTCTTGCAGGATGGGGGTGTTACCGTAGGCATAGCCGATGCGATGTAATTGCAGCGAGAGAGGCTCTGTCTTGCCCATCGCTTGCATCCCTCCTTAACCATTTGCAGGAATTTTGTCAGGAATGGTGCGGTATAACCGGATAAAACCAATCTGAATGACTGCGGTGGATAAAATAAAGAGAACAAAATGCAATTGATGCAAATACAGGAGCAGAATCATGCTTGGGGTAATCCATAGCTGTCCAACCAAAGTGACGCGGCCGGAAGACGTAAAGAAGTACCCTGCCAACAGACCAAAAGAGGCAAGTGTAGAAGCAAGAAAGGCGCTCTTGAGGAAGAGTATCATTGAATTGGTCCAGGACCGCTCTATTCCGAACTGCCATCCAAGGTAATGAATAGCGGCGATGCTTGCGCCCATTGTCCAATAAAAAAGCCATTTCGCAGACAACATCGTACGCCATGCATCCAAGGTAACCGTATATAAGGACAGCCCTCTGCCTTCATTCGCGAAGCCTCTCACCGTCCAAATCTCATTAGCCAGCCAGATGAGCAGGCCAGCGCCTATTGGGATGACCGCGTGACTGTCAGCGGCAGCATAGAAGCAGAACAGCTCCAAAGCGAAGATGCAGAAGAGAAAGGGAACAACGTCTTTGAAGCGGGTCACCAAGTAAAGCTCCTTGCGGAACAGCGGATAATGGGACAGCATGCGTGTCTTGGCGCCAGTCTCAGCAGGAAGCGTCGAGCGCATCACTTGCGGCCAGGCGTATTCCGCCGCCCGGAACGCGCACAGGAATTGGAGCGCTATGATGATTGCCGCGCCAAGCATCCGTGCCGCAAGAGCAAGGGGAAGCATTGCCCCCGCCAGGTTAACGGCCAGCCACGCCAGAGACAGGCATTGAGAAGGAATGTGTCCCGAACGGTAGGAATAGCCGCTCACTTCCGCGCAAGAGAATCCAAGCAGCATCAGCATGAGCCAGAGCCACATGTCAGCATGAGGCGGGGCCCACATGAGCTGGCCGATGATGATCCACGCGAGCAGAAGCAGAAAGGGCGTTTTTTTCCAAAGCGTATAGGCGGTCAAAAAGGAACAGCCCCGTCCCGTCGACCAGAGGAATCGAGCCTCTGCCACATGGAAGCTGGCGGCAAACAAGCTGATGCCCGTTATGAAACCGATCAGCCAGGTTCCGAGTCCGAAATAGACGGAAGGGAATGGATTGGATGCCAGCATGGCAGTCAGTTGAGACGCCCCGCGGGGGAGCAAAGCCAGAATCACCAGCAGCAGCACGATATCGCGCTTTGCCATCTGTTTTATGCGAGATAGATATACGGTCTTATATAGTTGAAAGCTTGAGATCCCCGATCACTCCCATCCCATTGCAGTCAGGCGTCAACATCCAATGCGGAAGGTTAACTTTTCCAGTCCATTGTAGCATTTTCTGGGACAATTGGAGAAACGAGAATAGCCACCAGAATCGTCAAGCTTCTGCTGGCCACTTGCTCACTGGCAATCTATCTAATACACCCGATGGATAATATCCTCGAAATCCGGCTCCTCCATATGAACGTCCTCCATCTCGCCGAACCGTTCGAGCAGGCGCAGCGCCTCCATCGCGCTCAGTTCCTCGCGGTTGCATTCCACCGTCAACGTGTCGCCGGCAAGCGAACGGCAGCGCAGCGGGGACGGCACCTCCTCGGATAAAGCCGCGCCCTCGCGGTACGTCACGCGAATGAGGGTAGGCAAGCCGATTCGCTTGCGCAATTGATCCAGCGAGCCGTCGAAGCCGATCTGGCCATGATTGATGACGATGACGCGCTCGCACAGCTGCTCGATATCATCCATGTCGTGCGTCGTGAGCAGAATCGTCTTGCCCAGCTCGCGGTTAATCGTTCGCAGGAACTGGCGGATGCTCCGCTTCGCGATGACATCGAGCCCAATCGTCGGCTCGTCCAGGAACAGAATGTCCGGGTCATGCAGCAGGGCGGCCGCGATATCGGCCCGCATCCGCTGGCCGAGCGACAGCTGCCGGACCGGCGTCTTCAGGAATTCGTCCAGCCCGAGCAGCTCGCGGAGCATCCCGAGCCTCCGCTGCGCCGCATCCGTGTCCATGCCGTACATCGCGGCCAAAATATCGAATGAATCCGCTGTGGGCAAATCCCACCATAGCTGGGTTCGCTGTCCGAACAGTACGCCCAGCCTGCGGGTCACCCGCCTTCGTTCCCGGTGCGGATTGCGCCCGAATATGCTCACTTCTCCCGAGGTCGGATGAAGAATGCCGGAGAGCATCTTGATGGTCGTCGATTTGCCGGCTCCGTTCGGGCCGATATAGCCGACGAACTCGCCGCTCTCAATATGGAAGCTGATGCCGCGGACGGCTTCCTTCACGACGTAGTCGCGAGAGAGAAGCGTCCGCAAGCCTTTGAACCGCCCTTCCTTCGGAGCGGAACGGCGGAATTGCTTGTGTAAATCAGTCACGGTAATCACGGTTGAACCCCCTTATCATCCTTCTATGCTTGACTCTGCCTAACGCTAACTTCCCGTGCTCTGATACCGGGCCAGGCCGATTCTCCATACCCGCAAGGCGAGAGCGAACAGGCCGGCCGCGATCAGCACCGACAGTCCGATCAGCCAGATGCCATAGCTGTTCCGCAAAATATACAAGGACGGAACATAGTTGGCGAAGCCGACAGGAATGATGCTGAGCAGCAGCCCCTGGAGCCATGACGGATAAATGCTCATCGGGTATTGCGCCGCGGTGCGGGCGGCATCCTCGGTAATGTTTTGCAGCTCCTCGATGCGCGTAATCCAGAACCCGAAGGACGCCGTCAGCAGGCCGATGGCGAAGAGCAGCACCGCACCCGACAGGATGACGATCAGCGTAAGCGGCACCGCCGTCCATGTAATCTGCCCCTGCTGCATCAGCGTGCCGATGCATATGGAGAGAATGGCCGTGCCTTGAACCACTTCGCCCAGGCGGATCGAGAAGTTCTGGGACATCAGCGCCAGCAGGATCGGTATCGGGCGGAGCAGCAAGCCGTCGAGCGTGCCGGTGACCAAATATTTCTCCAGGTGGTGCACATCGGAGGCGAACATTCGGTAGATGGCTTTGGACAAGGAGAGGACGGCATACAAATAGCCGGCTTCTGCCAAGGTCCAGCCCTTGATATGGCCGAATCGGAGCAGAATGACCGCGAGCATAAGAAATTCGACTACGCTGATGATGGCAGCCATAAGCGTTGAGAACCAAAAGTTGAACTTGTACTGCATCCGGCTGCGGATGCTCGCGCGCACGAGCAGCGCGTACATGCGAATCCATGTCATCCGCCTTGCACCTCCACCTTCCGTCTCATGATCCCGGTAACGGCGAGACATAGAGCGGTAAATAGAGCGCACCAGATGACGGAGCCTGTCAACGCGGCGGGCGCTTCCATTCCGAGGTAGATTCGCGTCGGCACATAGTGCAGGAACGGATAGAACGATGCCTCGCTGATGGCGGCAAGCCAAGAAGGCAGCCACTCAATCGGGATGAGGAAGCCGGACAGCAGCATGCTGAAGGCATAGTTCACCCAGTAGAGCCAACGCGATTCGGTCGTCCAGAGCGCCAGAGCTCCGATCAGGTAGTTCAGGCAAATGGAAATGTACGCGGCAAGCGTCAAAGCAACAGCGGTCCACAAGTACGTAGTCACGGATGAGGGGACGTGAAGCGGTAATACGAAGAAATAAAGCGCGTAAATCGGAAGAAACTTATACACGAACTGATAAGCGATCTGCCCCCATTCCTTGCTCATCAGATGATAGAACAGATGAACGGGTTTGACGAGATCGAGGGCAATCTGCCCGGTTCGCACGGACTGCTCCATGCCGAGTCCGTTGTTGAGAAAAGCGGCGACCCACAAGCTCGCCTGATTGAACGCGACATAGCTGATGATGCCGTTCAATCCATATTCGCCCAGCGATCGGCCTTCTGCAATCCCTGTCCATACGGACACATAGATGAGACCGAACAGAGCGCTGGCGATGTTGTGCACAAGATGCGCACTCCGGTACTGCAAATTGCTGAGGTACATTTTACGTGCTAGCGTCCAAAAAAGCATTTAACACCTCCGGCATCTTCATGATTAGCGGCGTGCCTACACAACGATGGGAGCGAAATGCGTTTTGAGAGAGCGAGGAATATCATACCAAAGGTCACCGAAGGATGGCAAGCGTTTTTTGTGTTCCTTGGCTGGTTGTGCGAAGGATGCACTCGTTTTGTCGAATGTGCGAGACGGATTTGGGAAAAATAAGCACCGCGTGCCTTGGAATAGACACGATCAGGCGAACGGAATATACTAAAATCATAAAGTTAAAAGTTTTAACTATTCAAATACTTAAGTAGTCAAATGGAGGGAGGCGGATCGTTGGAAACGATAAGGGAAGAGCTGTCCCAGCTGCTGTCCGTCATGATGCACAAGTTCGTCATCGCGTACAACCGAATCCTAGACAGCGATGTCTCGGGGGCGCAGATCATGATGATGGAAATTTTGCAGCGCGAAGGTCCGAAGCGAAGCTCTGAATTGGCGGAAGCGCTTCAGGTCACTTTGCCGGCGATTACGAATCTGGCGAACAAGCTGGCTGCCAAGTCCTGTATTGAGCGCCGCATTCCCGAACACGATCGCCGCGTCATTCTGCTCGAGCTGACTCCGGAAGGGGAGGAACTGCTGGAAGCGGTGAACGCGAAATATGGCCGGCTGGCCGAATCGCTCTGGAAGGATTTCAGTGAAGAGGAACTCGCCAATCTGCAAGCGTATTATGCCAGAATGGTCGCGAATCTCGATTTGCAAGAAGGAAACGTCAAGTAAGTCGTACCTCACTTCACATAAGGAGACGATCAACATGACTCAAGACACCAAAGTAGCCGTAATAACCGGTGCAGGCAGCGGAATGGGGCGAGCATCCAGCTTGAAGCTGGCGGAGACGGGCATGAATGTCGTGCTTGTGGATTACAATCTGAACGGGGCGGAAGAAACCCTTTCCCTCATTCGTGAGCAAGGCGGGGATGGCATCGCCGTTCAAGCGGACGTCAGCAAGGCGGGCCAGGCACAAGCCTACGTGAAGCAAGCGATGGACCGATACGGCCGCATCGACGTATTCTTTAATAACGCGGGCGTCATTCAGAAGCCGTTCCTGTTCGCGGACATTTCCGAAGAAGAATTCGACCGTGTCGTGGCAGTCAACTTCAAGGGCGTCTTCCTCGGCATGAAATATGTGCTGAAGGTGATGGAGGAGCAGGGCTTCGGCACGATTATCAACACGGCGTCGACCGCCGGCTTGAAGCAGGAGCGCAGCGTGGCGGCCTATTCGGCGACAAAGCTCGCCGTCGTCAGCTTGACCAAATCGGCTGCGCTGGAATATGCCCAAAAAGGTATCCGCATCAACGCCATTTGCCCAGGCGGCGTCAACACGAACCTGGTGGCAAGCTTCCAGGAGACGATCAAGACGACCGGCAACGTTCCGGAAATCGCCTTCCCTCGCATCGGCCGCATGGCCGACCCGGAGGAAATCGCCAACGTGGTCGCATTCCTCGCATCCGAGGGAGCGAGCTACATGACCGGCTCCATTGTAGCCATCGATGGCGGCCTCACCCTGTAATAATCATCCCGTCCTCGCCTGACGCAGGCGGGGACTTTATTGGTGCGCCCAGCATGGGCGCTATCTCTAGGGTTCAAGTCCCGAACGGTGAAGGCAGTAGTAGCCGTAGCTTAAGACAAGGGTGTCGACCGTGAGGTCGAATCTGAAGGAAGTCGGCGGCAAATCTCCGGTCTGAGGAACACGAACTTCATATAAGGCTAGCGCATGTTGGATGAGGTTGCCAAACAAACCAAAGTCCTTACTGCCGAAGGCATGCGAAAGTAAATGAAGCAGATAGATGGAGAGGAAGATAGCGCTCTTACCTGGGGAGATCTGTATGAACGCAGAGTAACTCTGTAAATCTGCCTGTGAAGGCAGACTGAACATACAGAAGTCAGCAGAGGTCATAGTACGACGGTTGTGACGTCAACGGTCGGAAGGACTGAACATGTTATAGGAATTGAACAACTTGGATTTCGAATGTAAGCAATGAAGGCAGACAATCTCCTGTTTTTATTCTCGGAGACCTATCTGGGGAAGTAGCGGTGAATACGCAAGGGTATCCAGAAGGGCTGAGCTTACAGCGGCATGAACAGAAGAACAATTCACGCGAGGAGTATGTCACGAATGATGGAGTTGCTGTTGTCACGGGAAAACTTGCTAACTGCACTGAAACGTGTGGAGGAGAACAAAGGAAGCCACGGCGTAGACGGAATGGCCGTAAAAGAGTTACGAGCCCACATCCTGCAAAACTGGCAAGAAATCCGTCACCGCTTGAAAGAGGGAACCTATGAGCCAAGTCCAGTCCGTCGGGTCGAAATCCCGAAACCGAACGGGGGAGTTCGGCTATTAGGCATACCAACCGTGACAGACCGATTCATTCAACAAGCAATAACGCAAGTATTGACACCGGTGTTTGACCCTGCATTTTCCGAACATAGCTATGGGTTTCGTCCGCGCAGACGAGGCCATGA
>NZ_LDIG01000249.1 GCF_015845845.1 Paenibacillus dendritiformis | reverse complement strand
TGCGCTTGGCAGCGCATCGTACTAACGGGTGAGAGTCCCGAGCGCACCGCGAGGTGGCGGAAGCGCATAGCTGAACCAATAGTGCTCTGGCCGCGAGGCAGAGTGCGGAGGATTGGAAGGCAAACCTCGGAACAGGCGGCATGAACCATGTTGGCTGTCGAAGCCGGATGACCCTGCAAAAGAAGGGGATGTCCCATACCACCGGAGGCTTCGAAAGTTAGGAGGACTGGATTCGAGGGAAAGTCGATGACGTGACCCAAGGAGAACTCATCGTTTCCGAAAAAAACACGGTAACCCGCACACAAGGCCGCAACGGTCAAGGTGAGGCTACGAATGGTGAGTAGTCAGACGTAGGGATAGTAGTGAACAAACTTGTCGGAAAAGCCGCAATGGCAAGTGAATCGGCGCATAGTCGCCGGTGCAAGCCCTAACCCAAAAGGAAGGGACTTGACGCGAAGCCCGAAACCAGCGTAAGGGAAGTACTGAAAAAAAGAAACTCGCCATGTGCCAGACAGCAGTCGGGGAGCCATGAAGAGCATAGAACCGAGGTCGAACATACGGGTAGACCGTCTGGGGCGAAGTACCATCCAGTAACCCGGCCTATTGCCGTACAGGCTAACAAACCGGGTCTTGAGGGGAAGGAATCGGGGCATGGACGATAAGACGCCAAGCGTCAGGGATTTCCGTGAGGGAGTAAAGAATGGCAAGAAACGCAGATGGTACAGCCTTATCGACAAGATATGGGCGGAGACAAATCTGAAAGAAGCCTATCTAGAGGTGAAACGCAACAGGGGAGGCGCAGGCGTAGACGGAGTGACCATTAAGGCATACGAGTCTGAGTTGGAGGGCAATGTACAAGCCCTTCACCACGCACTGCGAACCAAAACGTACCGTCCGAAGCCGGTGAAGCGAGTGTACATACCGAAGGCGGACGGGACAGAGCGGCCCCTGGGCATCCCGACGGTAGGAGACCGAGTGGCACAAGCAGCAGCAAGGCGAATACTGGAGCCGATTTTTGAGGAGCTGTTTCTGGACTGCAGCTTCGGCTTCCGCCCGGGAAGAAGCGCACATATGGCGCTGGAGAAAATTCGCAAAGACTTGATGGATGGATATGTGTATGTGATAGACGCTGACCTGAAGGGCTACTTTGACACGATCCCGCATGAGAAATTAATTGATGCGGTACGTGAGGAAGTGGTGGATGGCAGCGTATTGGAGTTGATTCGACGCTTTTTGAGGGCAGGAGTCCTGGAGAACGGAAGTTTTTATCTAAACGAGCAAGGCACCCCGCAAGGAGGAGTAATAAGTCCGCTGCTGGCGAACATATACCTGCATCCGCTCGACAAGCTGATGACGGAGAGAGGTCACCGGATAACAAGATATGCGGATGATTTCGTCATCTGCTGCAAGTCGCAGAAAGGAGCAGAACGGGTAAGGAAGTCGGTTGCCCGCTTTCTGGAACAAGAACTTGGGCTGAAGGTGCATCCGGAGAAGACGAAGATTGTGGATAACCGGACAGAGGCATTACTGTTTCTGGGATACGAACTACGGCAAAACCGGATGTATCCCTCGGAGAAGGCCAAAAAGAAGTTCAAGGAACGGGTGAAGGAGCTAACGCGCCGAAACCAGACAGTGAACGTCCAGAAACTGATAAAGAAGAAGTTGAACCCGTACTTGCGAGGGTGGGGAAATTACTTCGGACGAGGACAGGGCGTAAAGTTCTTCAAGCAGATGGACGGCTGGATACGCAGAAGACTGCGAGCCGTACAGATGAGAAGCTGGAAGAAAATCCGCAAACTGCACCGAGAATTGCGTCGGAGAAACTTCGAAGGGGAGCTCCCGCAGCTAAGAATGACAGCGTGGAGAAATTCCCGCAGCTTCCATATTCAATATGTGATGCCGAATGAGTGGTTCCACGAGATAGGTCTGTGTTCTCTTGTTATGCTTTACAATGAACTGCATCCCCAAAGGGGATAGCGCTGGAGGAGCCGGATGCGATGACCCGCATGTCCGGATCTGTGAGAGGCCCATGCGATTACGTATGGGCCTACTCGATTCTGCTTCGCCGCCCTTGTCCGTTGTCACCAAATAGGCGCCTGCACATATGATGAGGATATCGAAAGAAAGGAGGGGAGCGGACGAAGATGGCGGTCATCAAAGCAAACTCCGAAGACGTGAGGCTGCTGGCTCAACTGCTGCGGGCCGAAGCGGAAGGCGAAGGAGAACTCGGCATGCTGATGGTTGGGAATGTTGGAGTGAATCGAATTTTAGTGGACTGTCTTGATTTTGTAGACGTGCGGAATATGAGGGATATGGTCTTTCAGAGTCCAGGGGGCTTTGAGTCGACACAGAAAAGCTATTTCTATCAAAGGCCGCGTGAATCCGAAATCCGTCTGGCCAGACGTGCCATCAATGGGGAGCGTACCTGGCCCGCTACTTACGCGCTGTGGTTCTTCCGTCCGGTGGGAGAATGTCCGGCAACCTGGTATAATCAGCCGAATTCCGGGCGGTTTAAGGCCCATTGCTTCTTTTCCCCGTCTGGCGACGATTGTCCGGATGTGTACCGGTAAGTCTCCATCCTACTGTGGTTATGAAGCATGACCATCGCTTGTGACACAACAAATAAAAAAGCCGCAAAGGCTAAGAAGGAGAGAGTGCAAGATGAGTTACAGCTATTCCACGTATGGATACTCCAATCCGCCGGCGTATCAGCCGCAACCTTGGGGCGGGTCGAAATGTATATCCCCGTACATGGGAGCCCCGACACCGACCCCATATATGGGCGCCCCGACGACGTCCGGTTACATGGTGCCGCAGCAGGTTCAGGGCGCTGCCGTTCCGCCGTCGGTGCCAAGCGGCAGCCCAATGATGCCGAGCGGAACTGTCATGGCCACGCCGCCGCAACTGTTTGAGCAGTCCTACATCGAGAACATTTTCCGGCTCAACCTGGGCAAAATCGGCACCTTCTACATGACCTACGAGAACAACTCCCAATGGAACGCGAAGGTGTTCCGCGGTGTCCTGGAGGCAGCGGGTCGCGATCATATTATCATCAGCGATCCGAATACAGGGCAGCGCATCGTTATGCTGATGGTCAATTTTGATTATGCGACCTTCGATGAGCCGTTGAACTATCAATATCCAGGCGTGACGCCGCGCCTGCAGGACGAGGCGTAATCGTGAGTCCAGGCCGCTTCCGATGGATGCGGCTATTCTTCTGGCGCGGGCTTGTCCCGGCAGGCGGCAAGGCGGACAGATTGGATGCGGCGCCGATCGGGTAATATAGGACAGGGTTTGATTTGGGGCGCGGAATGGGGCTATACTAGATAGAGGGGCGCCATCGCGCAGTATCTGTATGGAATCACTTTTTTACTTATGAGGAGGTTATGAATGTGATCGTTACTTTGAATAATGGTGTGCGCATGCCGCAGCTTGGCCTGGGGGTATGGCGCGTAGAAGAAGGGCAGCAAGTCAAAGAATCGGTCAAGACGGCGCTGGAGATTGGATACCGCCTCATTGATACGGCAGCGATCTATCAGAATGAAGCAGGCGTAGGCGAGGGAATGCGCGAGTCCGGCGTGAAGCGCGAAGATATTTTCCTGACGACCAAAGTATGGAATTCCGATCAAGGCTACGACGAGACGCTGCGGGCGTTCGAGACCAGTCTGCAAAAGCTGGGTACCGATTATGTCGACCTGTATCTGATCCATTGGCCGGTGCCTGCGAACGATAAGTATGTCGATACATACAAAGCATTGGAAAAATTGTACGCTGACGGCCGCGTGCGGGCGATAGGCGTATCGAACTTCCATATCCCGCATCTGGAGCGAATTTTGCAGGAGTGCAGCGTGAAGCCGGCCGTCAACCAAGTGGAATGCCATCCGCGCCTGGCTCAGAACGAGCTGCGTGAATTCTGCAAGCGCAACGAGATTGTGCTGGAGGCTTGGAGCCCGCTGATGCAGGGCGGCGATATTTTGACGAACGAGACGATTGGGGCCATTGCGGGCCGGCATGGGAAGACGCCTGCGCAGACGGTGATTCGCTGGCATTTGCAGAAGGGCAACATCGTCATTCCGAAATCGGTCACGCCATCCCGCATCCGGGAAAACTTCGATGTATTCGACTTCGAGCTCACGGAAGAAGAAATGGCCGATATCAACGGGTTGAACCAGGACAAGCGCGTCGGTCCGAATCCGGACGAGTTCAATAACGCTTAAGATAGCTGATATATAAGGGACATTCGTCCCGCAGGCGGGGAACCGTCCGGCAGATGCCGGGCGGTTCTTGCTTGTTCCCGGAGAACGGTGAATCGGGGACAGGCGCCCTACTCCTTCACGCCGAGCAAATAAGCGGCAATCATATCGATGGTCTCCGCCTTGATTCGCTCGGATGAGACGGGCAGCGCGGAGAACACGATCGTGTCCACGAGCCTATCCAGCGTCTCGAATACGACAAACGACGCAGCTTCGATGTCCGTGACGCGCAGCTGGTCCCGTGTCAGGTTCAAATACTCCAATGTAATCCTCCGGCCTATCTCGTATTGCTCATCCATCAACTGCTTAATCTCCGCATCGGATTGATACATGACTTCCAGTTCATTGTGGAATTCGGTATAGACATCGTGGCTCCGAATCAGGCTGTCCACGACATGGGCAATCCCCGGCCGCACACCGCTGTTCTGCAAATCAACTTCCTCCAATGAGGCATTGAACGTGTCCATAAAATGTTGATTATACCGCTTCAGCGCCTCCACGAACACTTCCCGTTTGTCGGAAAAGTAAGCGTAAAAGCTTCCGGTCGAGACGCCGGCCGCCGCGGCAATCTGCTTCGTATTCGTCTGATGAAAGCCTCTCTCGGAGAAGAGGCGCATCGATGCCTGCAAAATCGCTTCTCTCGTTCGTATGCTCCGATCTTGGCTCGGTGTGCGGGTTGTCTGCTTCCCCTTGCTCACGAAGCCGCTCCCTCCCTTAATGGTAACGATTGTAGTTGATTGTAGAGGAACTGTTTCGCTCTGTCAATGAAATATGAACTCTAGTTCAAATTTATAGTTGACAAACATGAACTAAAGTTCATATAATTCAAAAAAGTGAACTATAGTTCATATTTATAAGGCAAAGGAGTGGAAGGCGTATGAACCTTGCGCTGCGAAGAACAGTTTCTTTTACCGCAATTATTCTCGGGTTTTTTATCGCCTTGCTAGACACGACTATCGTCAATGTGGCGCTGCCGGAGATGACGCGGCATTTCGGCGGGTCGGTCGGGCAAATTTCGTGGGTGGTAAACGGGTATAACCTTGCGTTCGCCGTCTTTATAATGACGGCGGCCCGTTTGGCGGACCAGTTCGGAAGGAAGAAGATATTTCTGGCGGGGGTGCTGCTGTTCACGCTGGCCTCGCTGTTCGCCGGCCTTGCGCCGAACGCGGGAACGCTGATTGCGATGCGGGTCGTTCAAGGCTTGGCGGGAGCCATTATCGTGCCGGTGACGGTGCCGATGGCGACGAATCTGTTCCCGAAGGAGATGCATGGAACGATCATCGGCATCTGGGGAGCGATCTCGGGCCTGGCTGCGGCCAGCGGCCCGGCGCTTGGCGGAGTTCTGACGGAGAAGCTGAATTGGCAGTGGATTTTCTATGTCAATGTGCCGCTGGGCATCATCTGTATGCTGTTGACGCTCGTCTTCATACAGGAGTCGTATGATCCGACTTCAGGCCGGCGCATCGACTATGCCGGGACGCTGGCCATTACCGCCGCGATGTTCTGTCTGACGTACGGTCTGATTCAAGCGAATGAATACGGTTGGGATTCTCTGCAGATTATGCTGTTGCTCGGCGGGGGAGGGCTATTGCTGGCGCTTTTTTTCATCGCGGAGTGGAAGGGGAAGGAACCGATGCTGCCGCTTAGCATGCTCAAGATCAGAGCGTTCAACGGGGCGGCGATTACGATGCTTGTCGTCGGCGCCGGGTTGATGGTGATTTTCTTCTTGACGTCCTTCTTCCTGACGCGAATGATGGAGATGTCCGAGCTGCGGGCCGGCCTCTTGCTGTCGGTCGTCGCCTTGGGCTCGATGCTCTCCTCCGCAGTCGTCGGACCGCTGTCCAATCGCTTCGGCAGCCGTTTGTTCGCGGTGGCGGGGCTTGCGATGATGGGCGCAGCCGCCTATTGGCTTGGCAGTCTGGAGCCCCGCTCGACCGTCATGGACGTCGTGGCCCGGCTGGCGCTGGCGGGATTCGGGATGGGCATGACGATCGTGCCGGTCATGGCCTCCTCTGTTCGCAATGTGCCGGAGGAGAAGGTCGGCATATCGTCCGGGGTCGTCAATATGACCAAGGCGCTGGGCAGTGCGCTCGGCGTCGCTCTTATCGTCACGATGTTGCAGTCCAATATGACGCAGGAACTGGAGGAGGCGCGCATGCTCGCGGCAGACACGCTGCGAGCGAACAAGGTGCTCGATGACGCGCTCAAGGAGCAGTTGTCGGAGAAGCTGGCCGCTCCCGCTCCGGCCGTGAGCCTGGCATCGCCGAAGCTGTCCGCCGAGACGGCGCTTGCCGGGATTAGGGAGCGGGGGGCCCATGCCGCCGCCGAGCTTCCGCCGGAGCAGCGGGAGGTCTTCGCGAAGCATCTGGACGGCCAGGTGCAGGAAGTGAAGCGGCTGCTGGGACAGGTGGAGGATGATTATCGGGCAGCGGCCACCCGTGCCTTCAGCCGCACCTTCGTCATCTCCTGCTGGCTGCTCCTGCTGGGTATTCCGTTCGCCTGGATCAGCGACAAGCGGCGTACAAGGAGCAGATAGCCAGGGCTGGGACGGAACGATCCGGTTGGTTCAGCCGCCCGCTGTCCCGCGCTTTGCCCCGGCTCACTCCTTCGGCAGCTGCAGCCGGGCGAGCGCCGCGAACGGATTCGCATCCGCATCGTCTTCCGGCTCGTCCCGATAGACGACGGCGCTCTCATAGTTTGGATGCTCCTGGACTTCATTTCGCTGAAGCTGGATATGATCGATCATATGGATGTAGATGAGCGCCGTATTGTATGCGTCATCGAGCGCCCGGTGCTGCGTGCCGACGAACGGAACCTGCAGCGTGTCAAGCGCGGTCTTCAGTCCGACCTGCTGGTGGCTCCCCCGGTTCATGACATGGGACACCGGCTTCTGCAAATTGTTGTGGTTGCGCAGCCAGTGGAGCGGGATGCGCTTCATGCGGCATTCCTTCAGGAATTGGGCTTTGTCGTCCGGTCCCCAGGAGCAGAGCGCGTAATCCTCCGTATCAATCCAGGCGACGAATTGATCCAGCACATCCTGCAGGACGGGAGAAGCGTTGACGTCTTCCTGGCGGATGCCCGTGAAATTGACCGTATCCTGGGACAGCTTGGGGGAGAGCGTCGGCTTGACGAAGGCCTGGAATGTGTCGACGATGGCGGCCTTGCCGTCCTGCTCCGCTACTTTTACCGCGCCGATCTCGATAATCTCCGCGAATTCCCCTTTTTTCCGCTTTACGGTCATTTCCAGGTCATAGATGATGGCTAACATGGGCTTACTCCTGTTCTGTTCGTTTAGTCTCTCTGTATTTTACCATAAAAGACAAGACAGGTTGGAAGGAACTACTTGGATAGGCTGGACAAACGGAAAGAAGCGGCCCAAACGAAAGGAGCGCCAAATGGAACCGCCGCCTTTGCCGTGGAAGGGCAAAGACGGCGGTCTATCACTTGTACAGCGGTAAAACGGTAAAGGATGCTGCAGAAATCATGCTCCATCTGCGGCATATGAATCCCTGCATACATGAGTTCATCGCCGCCATAAATGCGGCCGGTCTGTTCCAGGCGGTACATGGTATCCGGGCACAAACCTCGCAGCTTGATGCGGCCGATCGCCGGGTTCGGCACGGCGAGCACGCGGAAATGGCCGAGCAGCGCCTCCTTGCGATCCGCGGAGACGAACATCCATGCCGTCACGGCGCTGGTGAACGGACTGGAGAGGCGGTACATGTCCCCATGCTGCACGAGAGCGCGCACCGATTTATAGAATGCCACCTGCTCCTTGACATCGTTCTTCTCCGCCTCCGTGAATGTCGTCAGGTCGAGCTCATAGCCAAGATTTCCCGACATCGCCACATGTCCTCTCATCTCCAGGCTCGTGACGCGCCCGATCTGATGATTGGGGACGGCCGACACATGCGCCCCCATGACGCTGACCGGGTAGACGAGACTGGTGCCATATTGAATCTTCAGGCGCTCGACGGCATCGGTGTTGTCGCTTGTCCATGTCTGCGGCATGTAGAAGAGCATCCCCGGGTCGAAGCGGCCGCCGCCGCCGGAGCAGCTCTCGAACAGCACCTCCGGGAAGGCGGAGGTCACCTGCTCCATGACGCGGTACACGCCCAGCATGTAGCGGTGCGCCGTCTCCCGCTGCCGCTCGGGCGGCAGGGCGGCCGACCGATCTCCGTCATGTTGCGGTTCATATCCCATTTGACATAGGCGATCGGGGCGCTCGACAAAATACCGGTGAGCATGTCCGCAACCGCCCGGCACACGTCCTCCCGGGAGAAATCCAGAACAAGCTGCGAGCGGGCCTGCGTCCGTCTCCGCTCCGGGACATGCAGGCACCAATCCGGATGGGCGCGGTACAGCCGGTGATAGGTTCGGGACATCCCGCCCAGCCCGGCGGCTGAATAGACCATGACCGCTTCCGGCGTCTGGAATGATTCGCCCGGCTCCAGCAGCCATTCGAAGTCGAACGGATTCAACCCCATTGAGACGCGCGTCGAACGGAATTGATCGACTTCCGCCTGGGCCAGGAAGCTTCCGCTGTAGACGAGGCTGAAGCCGTACACTTCGCCTTGCTCTTCATCCGCTCCCCGCGACAGCAGCGCAATGAACGGATTGTGCTGATGGCTGCTTGAGCCGCGGCGGCTCTCGACCGATTGCGTGCCGGCCGCCAGCGGGTGCCGCTCGATATGGCGCTCGCGCGCCCAGGCGCCCGGCAGGCGGAGCAGGTCGAATTCCGCATGCGGGAAATCGACGCTCATGGTAAGCGCCCGCTGGAGCCTTATGGCCCGGCTGCCGGCATTCCGGTAGCAGACGGAACGCGCAATGGCGTCATGCTCCGCGAATACGGTATACCGCAGTATCGCCTGCAGGCCCGTGACCGCATCCTCCAGCTCGTTCTCCAGCGTCATCGCTTCTTCATCGGCTTCGGCATAGGTCGCGGGCAGCCCTTCCAGAGCGGGCTTCCCGCTGACAATCGCGTGGCGGCGGTACATCAGCTCGGACGCCGTTCCCCCATGGGCCTGCCGCGCTTCATAGGCGGGATGCCGGAAATCGCCGCATCCATACCCCGGCAGCTCTTGAGGAAGCGTATCGGGCGAGAACGAGCGGTCTCGCGGATCCGGATTCGGATGGAACGAGCACCGCTCCACATAAGGGATTCGCTCCAGGGCATGAATTCCTCTCAGCTTGCGCCCCCAATAGATATGGGCGAGATAGCCGCCCTTCACCACCTGCATGATATAGCTTGTCTTCGGCGTCTGCAGGTGAAAGAGCTGCTCCGCCTCGTTATAGTCAATCTTCAACGTGATTCCTCCCGTGACGTAAATAGCGGCTACGGCATATTTTGCCGTTTCCGTTTTTTCTTATATTCGGAGGGAGAGCATCCCTCGAATTCGAAAAAGCACTTCGTAAAATGTCTTGTGCTGAAATAGCCGACCTGCTCGGCAACCTGCTGCACCTGCAGCGACGGGTCGGCAAGCAGTTCCTTTGCCCGCATCATCCGCAGCCGCATCACATATTTCACGAACGTCGTCCCCGTTGTCTGATGGAATAACGTGCTCAAATAGTTGGGCGTGACATGAAAATCCCGCGCCAGCTCCGTCAACGTAATCTCGCTCGCATAATGCTGCTCCAGATAGGCGATGACCTGTTCAATCATCGTGGAGCCGCAATCCTTGGAAGCCTGGTGCTGCAGCAAGCTGTCTCCGGCCTCGTGAAGCGCCTCTATCCAGTTCTCGCTGCATATGTCAATCCGCAGGTTCATCGTGACGGATGCATACGCCTCAATCGAATGCGCGGCGGAGGGGGAGCAGGCGGACAAGCACTCCGCCTGGAACAACTGCCACAGCCGATCGGCGGTCTTCATATAGGACAAGTAGTGACGGCCCTTATAGGCCGCGCTCAGATCGAGCCACAGCCGGCTGACTTCTGCCAGATTCCCGGCCTGCGATCCGATCAGCAGTTCCTTGCTCCAGTGCCTGCCTATCCCTCTTGTGACGCGCAAGGGAGCGAAGCGGGCACATTCGTTCAACTCGTGCCGCAGCTCCTGGAGCGAGGCGCATATTCCCGTAGAGAACAGCGTCACGGTGACGGCAGCCTGCGCGCCGCTTGGCGTCTGCGCCTCATTCTCCAGATCGCGCAGCAGCCTGCGCATCGCGCGGCTTCCTTCCTGCTCCCGCTCCGGCAGCCAGGCGCCGATAAGAGCCATATGGCCATGGGGGAGCAGGAACAGCGCCGGATAGAAGGATTCAGACACGAGCGCTTCCATCTTCAGGCGCAGCCGGGAAAAGTACTGCTGATGGAATGCTTTCTCCTGTTCCTTCAGGCCGCTGTCGATCGCGAACGAGATGCCCATATACTGCGCCTGCTCGATAAACGGATCGTGGCATGACAAGTGAGGATCGACCCAGACCGAGAAGGCCGCGTTCAAGTTGCTCTCGAACTGCTTATACAGCAGGCTGCGCTGCTCCCGGACGATCCCGGCGACCCGCAGCAGCGCCTGTTCCAATTCCTTGGCGCTGGACGGCTTCAGCAAATAATCGGCCGCTCCCAGCTTGACCGATTCCCGGGCGCTGTCGAAGTCCGAGAATCCGGTCAAAATAATCCACTGCGTCAATGGAGAAAGAGGTTTCCCGAGGCGCATCGCTTCCATTCCGCCCATTTCCGGCATTCTCAAATCGAGCAGCACGATGTCGGGCCTGCAGTCCGGCAGCAGTTCAAGCAGATCCTCTCCGCTCTCCGCTTCCCCGCATATATCGAACGGGTGCGGCATCTCCTGAATCATGCTCACCAGCGTCATGCGTACCAAATATTCATCATCGGCAATGAGAATTTTCATGGACTCACTTCTTCCTTGCGGATTTGAATCGTAATGCTCGTGCCCTCGTCCACCGCGCTATGAACGGCAAAGGCTGCCGACGGATAGAGGAGGCGCAATCGTTCCTTCGTATTGGCCAGCCCGACCGCATTCGGCCGGACGGCCGCTTCATCGAAGCCCTTCCCGGTATCCTTCATCGCAATCGAGAGCCATGGCTCCCCATCGACCGATACCTCCATGGCCTGCACTTGCAGGAAGGCCGGGCGCCTGAGCGGCTCGATGCCATGAATGATGGCGTTCTCAACGAGCGGCTGCAGCAGCAGCTTCGGAATCATGGCATCTCCGACGGCCTCGTCATGTTCGATGCGGAACGTGAACTTGTTCCCGAAGCGCAACTTCTGCAGCTCGCAATAGCGCTGCAAAAAATCGAACTCCTCCCGAAGCGTGCTTTTGGGCCGGTCCTCCAGCGTATACCGCAGCATCCGGCTGAGCGATACGATGGCTTCTTCCAGCACATCCCGCTTGTTCATCCGGTTGAGGCCGATAAATCCATTTAACGTATTGTAGAGAAAATGCGGCTGAATCTGCGACTGGAGCGCGCGATATTCCGCTTCCTTCAATTGCAGCTTGGCGATATATTCGCGCTTGACCATGTCGCTGATTTGATCAGCCATCGTGTTATAGGCGAGCGACAGCTCATGGATTTCGCCCGTCCCGTTCCTCACCTCGATGCGCGACTGCCAGTCTCCGCGCCGGAAGCGGTTCATCGCGGCGAGCAGCTTGTGGTACGGGTTGATAATCCAGCGAGACAGCAGCTTGAACAGCAGGAACGTTGCCGCGATTCCGGCAATGGCGAACAAGCCGCCGACGATATAGAACCAGCGGATGTTGTTCATTAATTCCGTCTTGGACAGCAGCACGACGATGCTCCAACCCGAGCTGCTCATCTGCTTGGCGATCTTGACATAGGAGTCGCGCTCGCCCTCGACCATGTCGCCCGGCTGCACCGCTTGAAGCTGGATCTTCTCCGACAGCGGATGATTGGAGAAGATCAATTGATTGTCCTGGTCATAGATGCTGACAATCGAAGACACGTCGAATTCGATATCCTTGACCAGATGATTGATAATGGACAGATCCGCGTCCGCCATCAGCACGGCCAACGGCTGCCGCGAATCCGGATCCTGGATCAGCCGGGCGACGGAGAACGCATGCGATACGGCCGGGTTCGTCACGTAATAGCGCGGATGCGGACTAATGAAGACGGTCTTGCCGTCGGCTTCGACCGCCTTTTGGTACCAGGGTTGATTCCGGAAGGAATAATTTTCGGTAATCTGTCCTCCTTGCGAGGAGGGGAGCATATAGGTCGAACCGTCCAACGGCAGCAGCACGATGCCAAGAATGTCGCTGCGCAGATTGCGCATCAAGTTCGGCAAGCCGCTGCGCAGCGCGCGCTCCGACAGCAGCTTCGTATAATCGTCCACGGTGCTATAGCGGGAGCTCGCTTTTAATTTCAAGGCGTTCATCACTTCGTCGCTCAAGTAGGGGGTAATGGTCAGCCGCACCAGATCATCGAGATAGGTTTCCATATTTTTCGACAGCGACTCCAAAATGGTCTCTGTCTGCTTCGAGGTTCGCTCGGTAATGACGTTATAGAAATAGGAGGGCATCACATACACGATGACAAGCATCGGAATCATCAGGATGATGAAATACAGCACAAGCAGCTTCGACCGAAGCGAATGCAATTTCTGCGAAATCATGATGCCCTCCCCAATTGCGGTGCGGATGCGAACCGGTAACTCTGTTTATCCTTTGACGGCGCCTGAAGACAGGCCGTGTATGAACTGCTTCTGCAGCGCCAAGTAGACCAATGTAATCGGCAGCGCTCCCATCAGCGATCCGGCGGCGACCCAACCGATATTGCTATTGTATTGTCCGAAAAATTTCGCCAACGACACGGTGATGGTTCGCACTTCTGTTTTTTCCAGAAAAAAGACCGAGAACTGATAGTCATTCCAAATCGCGACGCCCGCCAAAATAATGACGGTGGCTGTAACCGGCTTCAGCAGCGGCATGATCAGCCGGAAAAACAGCCCGACCCGGCTGGAGCCGTCGATCATGCCCGCCTCATCCAGATCCTTCGGGATGGTGCCAATGAACCCGGTAAATAAAAAGATCGTGATCGGCAGGTTGAATGTCACGTGAATCAAAATAATTCCCCAGTACGTATTCAAGGCATGAATATCGACATAGAAGCGGTACAAGGGGACCAAAATGGCCAGCGGCGGCACGATAAGCACCGAGATGAACAGCATGTACATGAACTTGTTCCACTTCGTCTGATGCCGGGCCAGCGGATAGGCGGCCAGCGAGCCGATCGCGACGACGAGCACGACAGCGATGCCGGTGATCAGGATATTATTGATGAACGCTCTCCCAAGATTCGCTTCATTCCAGGCGTTCACGAAGTTGTCGAGATAGACATACCCCGGAAAGGCCCATTTGGAAGACAGATCGTCGGCCGCCTTGAAGGAACTGGTCAATAAAATATAAAACGGAATGGTATGGAGCGCAATGACAATGATCGAACCAATGGCGATCAGCCATTTTTTATATGATTTCATTATTGCTGCATCTCCTTTCTTCGCAGGAAGTACAGCGCAGACATGCTGATGACGGAGATGATGACGAACATCAGGTTGCCGAGCGAAGCCGCATATCCCGCATCTTGTCTGGAGAAATACAGGTGATACATCAAGGTGGAAAGCGAGGAGGATGCATAGCCCGGTCCGCCGTTCGTCATGGCGATAATGACATCGAACAGCTTCAGCCCGCCGATGAGATTGAGCACGACGTTGATCGTGATCGACGGTGCAAGCAGCGGCAGCGTAATGTTGCGGAACTGCTTGAGCGAGGAGGCGCCGTCGATCTGCGCCGCTTCGTAGTACTCCTTCGAGATCGACTGCAGGCCGGCTAAATAGATGACCATGGCAATCCCCATGTATTGGAACGTATTGACAAAGGTAATAATCCATACGTTAATATCCGCATTCGCTAATAAATTGATCGGCTCGTCCCGGAACCATAAAATAATATCGTTCAAGGCGCCTCCGTCATATTGGAACACAAAATACCAAATGTAGCCCATGATTAGCGGGCTGATAATGACCGGTAAATAAACGATGGTCCGGATGAGCCCTTTGGCCCGTATCGAGCGGTTCAAATATAAAGCGTACAGCAGGCCGAGTATATTTTGCAGCACCGTGCTGCCGACGCCGTAAATGATCGTGTTTTTCATCACGTTGACAATCTGCGGATCGGAGAACATGCGGCGATAGTTCTCAAAGCCAATCCAGCGGAAATCTTGGGAGTAGCCGTCCCAGTTCGTAAACGATATCTGAATTCCCTTCATAAAAGGATAAAAGACAAAGGCGGCAAACAGCGCCAAGGCGGGAATATAAAAGAGATTCAGCACGCTGCCGGACGACCGTTTTCTGTTCGTATTCATCGTGTTCTCACTCCTGACCTCTCATAGAGAGAGGGCTTGCTCGAATGAACAAGGCCCTCTTCTGCTGCGCGAGTCGTCTATCTATCTGTTGCGCAATCGCTCTACTTCCTGCTTCATCACTTCGGAATATTGCTCCGGCGTGATGCGATCGGCCAGAAGCTCCGTGCCCTGCTTGCACAAGACGTCCCACATTCCGCTCGGCAAGTAAACGCGGTCGAAGTAAGGGAATACGCGTACATCCTTGTACTGCTCATAATAAGGCGAGAATTCGTGCTTCGCATCAACGCCCTTGAGGCCCGGAGGAAGCATGGTGACATTCGCGATTTTGCTCATGTTCTCCGGCTTGGCGAAGAAGGCAAGCAATTTTTTCGCTTCTTCCATATTCTTTGTGTCTTTCCATACGCCCATCGTAAAGCGCTCGCCGCCCGAGAAGCTCGGTTCGTCGCCGGCAACCAGCGCAGGCACAGGCATATAGCCGATCTTCATCTCTTGGTTCATTTTGCGCACTTCTTCGGCAAAGCTCGGATTGACCATGACGAAGGCGACTTTGCCTTCCGCGAACTGGCGGGATGCATCGCTGTATTTCCCCGTAATGACGTCTTTATTGATATAGCCCTTCTTGTGCATCTCCCGGAATTTTTTCGGGAGCGGCGTCCATTTCGTCCAGTCGAAGGTTCCGTTCAGGAGCGCCTCCTTTTCATTCTGCTCCGGGCTGATGAGGAGCGGGGTCGCCATCAGATCGAAGTACTGGTCGATCGTCCAATCGTCGATGCCGGAGAAGTGGAAAGGCACCGTCTCGCCTTTCGTCTCCTTCACGATCTTGTCGGCGGCCGTCATCAGCTCGTCGAATGTGGACGGGACGGGAATATTCAATCGCTCCAGCAGGTCGGCGTTGTAGGTGAAGCCCAAGAAACCATATAATGGCATGAATGCAATGCAGTCTGCACGCTGATCGGAGCGGCTCTGATTGTGTCCTTCGTCGTTCCGGTTCAACACGGCGGTTGGCCGGCATAGCCGTTTCTATTCGCCTAGCAAAGCCTCATTATAGCAGAAGGGGATGGAAGAAAGCTCTCGGATCGGCTCCAAAAGGATTGACATTGTCCGTATTCCTCATTACAATGATCGTGCAGAAACGTTCGGCTTCAGCAACCAAACTCAGTCCAATGGATTGAGCGGCGAAATTTTGCGGAGGCGTGCACAGGTTACCGCTTCGTGAGCGCATCTGGTTTCGTTCGCCCCCTGTCAAGCGACAGGGGGTTTTTTGGTGCGCCCAGCATGGGCGCTATCTCTAGGGTTCAAGTCCCGAACGGTGAAGGCAGTAGTAGCCGTAGCTTAAGACAAGGGTGTCGACCGTGAGGTCGAATCTGAAGGAAGTCGGCGGCAAATCTCCGGTCTGAGGAACACGAACTTCATATAAGGCTAGCGCATGTTGGATGAGGTTGCCAAACAAACCAAAGTCCTTACTGCCGAAGGCATGCGAAAGTAAATGAAGCAGATAGATGGAGAGGAAGATAGCGCTCTTACCTGGGGAGATCTGTATGAACGCAGAGTAACTCTGTAAATCTGCCTGTGAAGGCAGACTGAACATACAGAAGTCAGCAGAGGTCATAGTACGACGGTTGTGACGTCAACGGTCGGAAGGACTGAACATGTTATAGGAATTGAACAACTTGGATTTCGAATGTAAGCAATGAAGGCAGACAATCTCCTGTTTTTATTCTCGGAGACCTATCTGGGGAAGTAGCGGTGAATACGCAAGGGTATCCAGAAGGGCTGAGCTTACAGCGGCATGAACAGAAGAACAATTCACGCGAGGAGTATGTCACGAATGATGGAGTTGCTGTTGTCACGGGAAAACTTGCTAACTGCACTGAAACGTGTGGAGGAGAACAAAGGAAGCCACGGCGTAGACGGAATGGCCGTAAAAGAGTTACGAGCCCACATCCTGCAAAACTGGCAAGAAATCCGTCACCGCTTGAAAGAGGGAACCTATGAGCCAAGTCCAGTCCGTCGGGTCGAAATCCCGAAACCGAACGGGGGAGTTCGGCTATTAGGCATACCAACCGTGACAGACCGATTCATTCAACAAGCAATAACGCAAGTATTGACACCGGTGTTTGACCCTGCATTTTCCGAACATAGCTATGGGTTTCGTCCGCGCAGACGAGGCCATGA
>NZ_LDIG01000248.1 GCF_015845845.1 Paenibacillus dendritiformis | reverse complement strand
CCTGAATTTCGAAAGTAACTGTGCCTGAAAAATGAAAAAAGGGCCCAAATCTTTGGTAGAATAGTGTTTGCGAAAACAACATCACCCAAAGAGAGGAGCACCTTTTAGGTGAAGTCTACCACACCCGTCAGCAAAATCAAGACTGAATTTTCCTTGCGTCACGCTTCCAGCGTTGGTGGAAGCAAAGTATTCCTGGAGTATCTCGAAAAAATCGAACTGGACAAAGCATTGCAGAACTTGAGCAACATCAAACACAGGCACTCCCTGTTCCCTGTTTTTCGCATCCTGCTCTACCTCATAATCGGCTGGACACTCGGTTGTGAACGCCTTTTTCATTTTCGAGCGTTGCAACAGGATGCACTTGTGCAACGTTTCCTCGGTGGACGCTGTCCACACCACACCTTGCTGTATAAAGAATTGAATCGGTTTGGTAAGCAACCAACTTTCACACTCGACTTGAGAAAGTTGAATCAGCAGGTCATCGCGCCTGGTTTGCCCGATGAACTCATCATGGATCTGGATTCCACCGTGGAAACCGTTTTTGGTCACCAAAAAGGCGCGGCCGTTGGCACGAATCCCCACAAACCGGGACGTAAAAGCTACCATCCGCTGTTGGCTTATGAAGGCCAATCTCGTTTGTGTTTAAACGCTGTTCTTCGTGCTGGAAATACGCATTCATCCACGAATGCCGCTGACTTCCTCCGCCAGACGTTCGAATTGCTTGGTGATCGTCCGGTGAAGTATGCCCGATTTGACAAAGGATTTGGCGGTGAGGACTTTTACGGCTTATGGGAATCCAAAGGAATCGGGTATGTAGGAAAATTGAAATGGACCCAGCGACTTCAAGCGGAAGTGCAACGCTGCTCCGTTTGGAAGCGATTTGTCGATGAGGAGTGGATCATCGAGGGCATTGTACTGGTCTACAAAGCCACCTCCTGGAAGAAAGCACGCCGTGTTGCCGTCATCCGCAAAGCACAGGTGTACGATGGGGATCAATCTCGGCTTCTTCTTGATACAGATTGGCAGTATGAAGCGATCGTCACAAGCCTTGAGTGGGAGCCGATTGACCTGTGGCATTTCTACAACCAGCGTTGCTGCATGGAAAACCACATCAAGGAAGCCAAGCGTGGCTTTTCCATCAACCGCATTTCGACAAGCCGCTTCACCGCGAATGAAATCGACTTGCTAATCAAGCTGTTAGCATACAACCTCTACGAACGGTTTAAACGCGACTGCTGTGAACCGGTTCATCACGGGTATACGATTGCCCGGTTTCGTCAGGAGTTTTTCCTCTGTGCCGCGACCATCATCCAGCATAGTCGGCAGGTGATTCTCAAGTTGGCGAGAGATTTCCCGAACCGCTACACTTGGCTACGGATCGCGACAAAAGTTGCTGCGCTGGAATGACCGCTTCCAAAAATAAACATGGAAATGCAATGCCTCTGTGGGATGGGGAGGGGGAAAATATGCCCTTCTTTTCGAATTAGCGCTCATGGGACTGGATATTTTCTTGTTTATTACAGTTGCTACCCGCCCTAGTAGGTTACTAACTCGCCTCCATTACGGGCTTTCGAAATCTGGGATCATATTCTTTGGATGTGGGCATTGTACCAATACTAGGTACGTTATATAGCTCCCTTATATCTATAGTGCGTATCACTTTGGTTTGACGTTCGTGCAAGACAGGCACATACGTATCACGAAGCGTGTCCCAAAATAGTTGTTCATCTGTACCTGGTTTTACATAGTGGAAGACGGAAACGATATCGATTTCTTCAGGAATGTCTGTCATAGCTGTCACATTAGGGTATGGCAGGGTTGAATTTGCATCATGAGGCATGGTTACGTCGCGCCATGTTCTATAGTATGCCATCATTACAGGAGCTTTATGAGCTTCAGTTAACTCGTTTACGAAAGAAGTAGAAGGACTAGCTGTAATAATTGAGCCGCCCATTAAAGAAAAAATTAAAACTGTCGACAAGATTAACAACATTGATGTTTTCTTCATACAAGATAACTCCCTTCCTTAAATGATAATATTTGAGACAATAAAGTAAGCGGTTACAATTCAGGGGGATTCCAGTTCTCCTTGCTCTAACCACACTCAACCTCAAGTTTGCCACAGCAAAGGATGGAGAGCAGTCATACCATAAGATTTTAAAGAAGCACTTGAATAGCTAATCATTTACTTTTTTCGCGATGGAGTGTTGTAGCAGCCCTTATGAGTCAAATACGTCAAAGGAGCGCCACTTTTGCAAAAGTTGAGTCTTTTATATTATCGTAAAGAAACACAACAAAATTAATAGACCGAAGAACTTTACGATCAAATGGCCGTTGATTTTATGTTTGACGACGATGGGTATGCACAGAGAATCGCTCTTTATGACAGACATATGGCAGTAACTCTTAAGTAAGGAGTATTTAATTATGCTCCGGGAGTAGTCCCGAGGCTACTTCCTATCCAATGCTTCTAACAACACAGAACCGTGCGAAACCTACCGGAACCATATTTTTATATAAAGGTTCACAATTCAGCGAATGGGTCGATATAAAATCTTTCCGTACCGGTAGGTAACGCACTCGTAATGCGTAGGTCGGGGTTCAATTCCCTTCACATGTCGATAACGGCGCGGGTTCCGGGCTTCCGGGGGCCGCGCTATTTGTTTTTCCAAAAAACATGAGGTTTTGGCTGGAAGACGAAGATAAAAGAGGCATGCAAATCGTAGTATATGATCCGGACAATAAAGAATATGTCAAGGGCCGTACTTCATCCAGCAACAACTATCGGGTTCTGCTTGAAACAAAACCGACGAAAGAGGGAACCTATACCATAAGAATTATTTCAGACGATGGCTCAGGCGGATGGGATTATGGATTTAATTCTGCCGTTAGAGCTTATTGAGTAACTATTTTTAATTCAACCCAAACGAGCCGTGGAGGATAATATTCCACGGTTCTTTGTAACAAAGACATTGTAATGATTTAGATTGCATACGGCACTGATTGCCGGGCAAGATAAAAACAGAGAGCAGGTAAGTTTCTGCCCGGCAGCTTGCGTTTCAATCCTCGAACAGGTCATTCATCAGCTCATCGATTTCTTGTTTTCGTTTCTTGGTCTCTTCTTTATCTAGGGTGAACTGATTGCCGTTAATGATCACGACGTCTCCTGCTTCGGCTTCGGCCGGCAGCAAATATTTCGGATACTCAACGGTATGGCCATCCACTTCAATCACGGCCAGATCGCATTCGAATCTGTCGATTATCCCTTTAATCATATGGATTACCTCACTGTCTCGAACTTTATTTTTTTGCCGTCGCTGATAGCGGTTATGGTTCCTTGCGTGTCAGTCCGGAATGTTTTCACCTTTGCCTTCTTGAGCCTATCCAACGTTGTTTTCTTGGGATGGCCATACTTATTGTCCATTCCCGCGCTAATCACTGCGTAGGTTGGTTGTACGGCGGACAGAAACTTCTGTGACGTCGATGTGTCCGAGCCGTGATGGCCTACCTTATACTTTAAGTGTAACACGGCGCTCCATTCGTTTAAATCCTTGCCATATTCCTTAACGGGAGCTATAAATTCAGCCGTAACGCCTTCAAGCGGGATGGTGACTCCGCTCTTGGCCGTCTTGATTCCCAGTTTTTGCTTTTTGACGGCTTTCAAGAAATCCTCGAAGGTTTGCGTGGTATGGGACACTTTCGGGGCGTAGACGGCATTGACCTTGAAGGCGTTGATCACATCGTCCAGACCGCCGATATGATCGGCATCCGAATGTGTCGCAATGACCACATCAAGCTGCTTGACGCCAAGGTGCTTGAGGTATGCCACGACATCCTGTCCCTTATCATTGTCCCCGCCGTCAATCAGGATATGCTGCCCTTGCGGCGTTCTTATGTATGTGGAATCTCCCTGTCCGACATCCAAATAGTAGACTTGCAGCGTGCCGGCCTTTTGCTTTTGAGGGAGAATCTGTGACGTGCCGGCTTCTTTTTGAGTCGATTTCTGCTTATCGGCCTTTCTTATGCTACCATCCTTGTTATGATAATGGTACTCCCCGTCTTTCAAGCCCCATCGCGCGCAGTTCGTGCGGCAAGTGTGGCCCCCGTTCGCATCGGTCTTGCCGGGATGCGCCAGCAGGGCAGGGGAAAATAGTGCGCAAAGCAGTGAAAACACGAGCGCTATCGATACGTATGCTTTTCTCATGGTGCTCTCCTCTTTCCGATCATTTTCTCATCGAAGGATTAAGATATATCTAATCATATCATCCCTGCGAGAGTAAGATGAGTACAGAAGCGTTTAGAGAAAAAAAGCATTCCGTGATCTGACTTACTGTGGGCGTGGAACAACTGGACGTATAAATTCACGCATGCTAAGATATAAATAGAAGAGGAGCCGTGCGGGAACACGACTCCAGTGCAATAGCCGCTTCAAAGGCGGTGGCTAGTTCAAAGGTCCAGAAATAGATCGCTACCTTTGCCGAGGGCGGTCTATTTCTTTGTGTGCAGGTATATCAGCAGCGTCACCACAAACGTCAATAACGCAAATATCCACAGCCCAAATTGGAACATGGTGGATAGTGCTTCATATACGCTCACAGGCATCACCTCCCTTCCGGGAGATTAGCCGACCGCCCATAAAGCCATTTTATTGCCTATCTATTATACTATATTTTTCCTGAGAACTTCCATGCCGATAACAGCGCAGCTTCCGGTTAACGGGGCTGCATTATTTGTTGCGCGGAATTGTGAATACCCTGAGCGAACGGGAGAGCGATCAAAAGGCGGCTGGTACCCACTCCACATCAAGCCGTTCTCAAGCATGTCACTCGTTCGACGACGAACAGGGGCTGGATTGTCCAGCCCCGTCTCCCGTCTATATTCCGTGCGGCTTCATGCTATCTGGCAGCATGCTCCGCTTTTCTTCTTACCGGAATCCATACTTCGCAGATATACTCGGTCATCTGTTGGTTCACCCAGTAGTATTTTTCGATGCACGGTTCTTCCACTTGTTCGAAGTTCGTCGAAGGGAATCATTCGGAATAGATGCGCCGCCATACATTCTGAATTTCCAGGCCGCTGTCGGATTCCTCTGTCAGCGTCTCCCGGCTCTCGAATACCGCGTACGTACGGGCGGGAACGTGAAGAAGGTCGAATTCAGAAGGAGCCTCAACCTCTGCGGGGAAGCCGGTCAGGACATGGAACATGCGCTGAAAATGATAGCGGGAGGACAACGCCGCCTGCGCGATATCCTCGATCTCCAGCGTGTCGGTCAGATGCTCCTCGATATAATCGATGGCTGGCGAAGCAGGTGAAGCGCCTCCATTTTGTCCCGATGAAGGATATATCGGCAATTATATCGATAATCTGCTGGTTGCGGTAGGCCGCCTTGTCGGCCGATTTAAGGGCGTGTTTGGATAAAATTTTTTATGTCCTAAATAAGTAATGAAGTAAAATATATACGTAATAAACCTCGGAGTCTCCGGGGTTTTTCGCGTTTTATCCATAAATTTTTTTGCAATTTCCAAAAAGGAAAGCCAAACGCCCTTCTATATGCAGCAGCATGAGGCAGAGATTTACCGGACCGCCTATATGTATTTGAAGAACAAGCAGGACGCGCTCGATGTCGTTCACGAGACGGCCTATCAGTCCTTTTAATCGATTGGGAGCTTGCGAGAGCCGCACCCGTAAAGGGGTAAAGGCGGCGGCTGCCACCGTTGCCGCCCTGCTGTTAGCCGCAGCGGTCGGCGCGGCGACGTCGCCTACATTTGCGGAGGTGTTGAAGTCCTGGTTTTCGCTGCAAAAGACGGACGGCGGCTTGAAGCAAGCGGCCGACGACGGCTATGCCGAAACGGTGAATAAGCAAGTCACCGATCAAGGGATTACGCTTCGGGTGAAGGAGGCGATTCACGATGTCTTTCGCATCTCGATTCTGTTCGGGCTTGAACAGGACGGCAGGCCGCTGAACTCCGATCTGCTGTTCGAGACGTTCATTCCGGACGGCACCGATGACGATCCGTACGTGAACCGGTATGTGATTGTCGATGCCGAGGGGAAGGAGCTGCCGCTGTCTCTGCAGCTGCTTAAATCCGGGAATGACCGGATATTGACGCTGGGGCTGGACGACCTCGTTCCCGGACATGAAGTTCAGTCCCTGTCTGATCTGCCCGATCGGATTACGGTCCGCTTCGATATTAATCAAATCGACAAGACCCGCGGGAAATGGCATCTCGAGGTGCCGATCGATCTGTCCGCGGCGAAGGCGTCGTCCGCTCTCGTTCCGCTCAACCAGCGCTATAGCTCGCCGCTTGGCTTCAGCATCGACTTCAAGCAGCTGCGGCATAGTCCAAGCAAGTCGGAATTGCTGCTTCAGGTCGATGAGACGCAGGCCTGGAGAAGCGCGAAGAAGAGCGATCCGATGTTCCGGTATGAGATTAAGGATGGCGACGGGAATATCGTCGCGGCCATGGACGGGCTGCGGCGCGGAGAGCTGGACTTGGGGAGCAGGAATGTGCTCAAGCGCTTCCTGAATGCCCAGGGCACCACCGGGCATATGAACTATCGGCATGCCTTCCTTCCTTTCCATGATGCGAAGGATTTGACGCTCGAATTGACCGCGATCTATATGGAGGAACGGGCGGACAAGGAGCTGAATGTCGGGCTTGAACCGGAGGCACTGCGGAAGGAGCTGCTTGTGAAGGAGGTGAAAGGGAAGAAAGTTACGTTCAAAATGCGGGCCAAGGAGGATGAAGCTCCGGAACAGATGAAGGATGGACGCAGCGTCTTTGCAGGCAAGGGATGGATATTGGAGGCTGATCAACAGCTCGGTTCGGATACCCTTGATCTGCAATGGCGCATGGAGGACGGGCAAGGGAAGCCGGTACAGGCACAAAGCGTGATCGAGATGGAGCAAGACGAGCAGGGGAATTACCGCAACCGTACGATGTTCTTCTTCGAGGGCCAGACGCCGGTGCCTGACCGCATCACCCTGCATGTGGACAGATGGACGAAGAAGATCCCCGTGAACTGGAGCATTCCGCTCGTTCCATCGCCAGAGAAGCTTCCGCCGCTGGACGACGTTCCGATATACGAGATGACCGTTGACGAATTGAAGCCTGACATGGTGCAAAAAGCGGAGCAGGCGCTGCGGGAGCTCGCTCCGGGCAGGACGGCGGAGCTGTACGGCGTCACGGAATATTCGGATCGTTGGTTCCTCTATGCGAAGGATAACAGCAGAAGCGTCGTGATTGTGGAGAAGGCGACGATGGAGCCGATCGCTGTACAACGCGCCATTGCCTATGGCGAACTGGACGAGAAGCTGAGGAAGACTGTGGAAGACACCTTGCGCCAGCTCAGCCCGGATCAGCCGATCGTGTTTGAGGAAGCGGCGAGAGAGAAGTCCGAGGTGAATGACCGTTGGGTGCTTCACAACGAGCACGCCGACATCATCATCGATGCGCTAACGGGCAAGCTGATGGAAGCTTCGCTAAGCTATGAGCCAGGGAGATTCGATGCCGAGGCGAAGGCCGTTGCGGACAAAGCGTACTCTTCTTTTGCGCAAGGCAGAGCATTGGAAATGACTCATATGGTTCAGAGAGTGACGCCGACGAAGCATGTCTGGGAGTTCTACCGGGTTATGAGCCTATTGGCGACCGTCGACGTGAAGACGAACCAGGTGCGGTCGGTCGAACAGAGCTTCAAAAATGACCATCCTGGCGATGACAAAGCGGCCGAACCGCACTATACAGAAGAGCAAGCCATAACGAAGGCAAGTTCGGCCGCGAAGGAAGTGTTCGGCATCGATCTGGAAGGATATGAAGTGGGCGTCCGGTTGAACGAATATACGTTCACGCGCCATGGCGCCACGACAGTGAGAGGGACCGTGAATGCCAAGGGCGAGTTCTGGAAGCTGGAGCGGATCCCAGAAGAGGGAAATCAACAATAATGATGGTTATAAGATAAAGGAGGACTTTTTCCATGAAAATGAATAAATTGCTCGCGGTAACACTGGCATGCAGTCTGTTCGCAGCAACCCCTGTCTTCGCTGCGCAAGCCGCTGTGAACAACGAAGGACCGCAGACGGTTCAGTTCGCGGATATGGATCGCAAACTTGCCGAAGCGGCGGAAAAAGCCATCGAGCACTACGGCAACGGAAAAGCCTTTCAACTCGAAGAAGCGTTAAAGGGCGAACAATTTGTAGACGAGAACACAAAAAGAGGGGTATGGTATATCTCGGCCAAGGATCGGAGCGCCGTGGTATCGCTTGATGCGGTGTCCGGCGAAGTGCTGACGTTGTCGCTTACTTATGATATGGATGAGTTAACGGGAGATTACGAGGCGAAGCTGAAGTCGGCGCAGGCGGCTGTCAAGCAATTGAATGGCATGGGAGAGCTTTCCTTTGTGCGCGCAAATTTCTTTAAGAACACTGAAAAAGGGAAAGAAAGCGAAACGCTCTCCTTCCAGACGGAAGACGGGCAGTTCATCGCCATCGATAAGAACACAGGCAAGCCGGGGAATTATATTTTGAAACATAAAGCGGCTGACGTGGGATTCCAACATCATCGCAGCGGCCGAACAGGCGGTCAAGAGCATGGGAGTGGCCAAGGTCCAGCCATTTACCGAGATTGAGCATCGCCAAGTAGACGGCGATGCGGCCGGTGAAGTCTGGGAGCTGAAGCGGACCGTCGACGTGAACGGCGATAAGAGCAAAAAGAAATCATTCATGACCGATGGGCAAGGCAGAGCGTTCGTCGTAAAAGAGTGGGTCATTATTGAAGCAAAGACAGGAAAGCCAGTGTCTGTAACGATCCCGTCGAACGAAGCTGACAAGAAGACGAAGACGCTGACCAAGGAGGAAACATCAAGCTGGTGAAGCCAGTGGCGAAAAAGTTGTTCGACGCAGACTTATCCTCTTATACATTGAAGATCGATAAAGACTGGGGAGATTATAAGTTCAGCAGCAAAGGCAAAGAGACGATCGTTGCCAAAATCAATCAAGCCGGCGAGCTCATTCGCATCGAGCGCAAAGTCAAGAAATAATAGAGAGAGTTTCGGAACACGAACAAAGCAAGGGTTCCGGTCAACGACATAAGATTGGCCGAAGAGGGGGCGCCGCAGAAGGCGCCCCTATGCTCTTGTCAGGGTCTAACTGGGTCCAGGCGGACAACTGGTGCCTACAAATCACTCAATACCTGAAAATCATATAAATACACTTCCGGCGAGATGGCATCCTTCACCTTCGGAATGCGCAGCTCCTGCTGCAAGGAACCGTCCGTCAAGCGGTACTGCTCCACCTTATGTGCTTGAAGAGCGGCATCATAGCGGAACAGGTAGTAATGATTCCCCCGCGCATACCCCATCTCCTGGTTCCGATCAAAAGTCGGTTCGAAGCCGGAGAGGGAATACGTCTGTCCGGCCGTGCGCGTGTCCAGCGCGAAGGGGAAGACGGTTCCATAGCCATCCACGTAGTACAACTTTCCCTCTGCCATGCCGAGGCTATTCGCGCTGAGCGAGAAATAGCGATTATCCAACTCTTCTCCATACGTATGCAGCGGATAGACGTTGGCCGTATGCGAAGCGGTGTCTATCTCCATCAGCTGCAGCTTGACGCGATTGTCCGGGCCGCGCGTGGAGAAGACGGTATACAGCTTCCCTTGAACGGGTACGATGTCCGTCTGTACGATCAGAGACCCGGTATCCATGTCCAGCAGAGGGTATTTGTCAGATATCAGCTTGTCGCGGCCAGGCTCCACGACGACCAGGCTCAGGCCTTGAAGCGAGGCGTGATCGGAGGTTAAGGCGTATACCGTGTGCCCGTCGCTCCCCTGGGCTTCGACGAATTCGCGCATCTCCCGGCAATAGTGATGATGGGTGTCTCCCCAGCGCAGGATAGATACGTAGTCATCATTCGGAGCGACGCCTTGATTGAACAAGGAATAATATTGCTTGCTGCCGGTCAGATAGCCTGACATTTGCCGATATCCGGCGCTCACCGCACAGGGGGAGGCATAAGAAGCGGACTTCGCTTCGTTCGTGTGCACCTCGATCCCGTCTTTGCGCTGGATAACCAGACTGCTTTGATCGGGAAGCTTGACCGGAGAGCCCCATTCCAAACCGTCTCCAGGGAGGGTCTGGATGGCGCCTTCCCGATTCATGCGAACAAGATAGGATGTCCCTCTATTGTAATACTCCTTCGGCAGTGAGGTGGAATAATAGACAAGGGCGACGGTGTCGTCGAGCCGCATATCGATCGAAGATGAAGGAAGAGAAGCTGGGTGGCTGCATGAGAGCAAGGTACTTGAGAGGATGAGCAGGCAGAGAAGCAGAGTCATCCGCTTAACGGCTCCAGGCGGCTTCGTAGGATTGGGCATCATCGTGGATTAGGCTTATTCAATAGCTTTTCAAAGTGAGAAACATCGGGGAATCCCGGATATCGACCGGATAGACGCCGAGGCCGCCATCCTTATCGATATCGATCTTCGCTTTTTCTTTGAAGGCGCACCATACGAGCTTGGAGCAGTTCTTATCCCCGATGCACGAAGTTGCGCGATTCGTGGCGAAATTGTAGGAGTAGCTCTCGCCGATGCGTCCGTGCGCCCAGTCGGCGGCTTGTTCTCTTGCGGAAGCGCTTGCATATTGCGGCTTTGGAGTCAAAATTTTGGAGCCTGCATCGACGCGTTTGTCGATGAGCTTCACCTTGCGCACGCCTGAGCCGGGCACGGATTCCACGATGTAGTCGGGGGTGTAATAGATGCCGACATGTCCGTGCGGGATCCCGGCTGTGGAGGCCGTTTCGAAGAAGACATTGCCTTTGCTGCTGGAAGCAAGCTGATAGGCGCCGTTGCCTTTGCCGCCAAGCACTGTTATTTTGTTCTGCAGTGCGGGCTTCTTCGCGCGCAGTTCCTCGTACATTTGGCTGGCGATGACGTCGCGCGAAAGCTTGGTGACTTGGGAAGCGTATTCAATTTCAGATACGAGCTGGTCCTTGGTGACATGCGGATACACATCCAGAATACGCTCCAGGACATCGCCGTCCTTCCCGCGGGCGCCAACCGTTGCAGGTACGATCAGCACGAGCACGAGAATGGCAAGCACAACCTTTTTCATTACAATCCCTCCTAGCATGTAAAGTATACTTTCAAGGATAGTATATAGGCGATGTGGAAAAATATTCAAAAAATTTACTTATTTATATGGCATACGCCGGCTTTACTGCTTCAGCCACTGATCGATCTGGCTGCGAGCTTGACTTGCCCATGCTAGTTCCAAGTGATTGAGCGGCAGCGTGACATTGCCCGTGACGCGGCCAATCCCTTGTACGGCTGCCGCGCTTTGCACGAATACGACGCCATCGCTTGGTCCCGTATGCTCGTTATGCATGTTCGGGATATCGTTCTGATTGCCGGATAACAGATACGTTGAGATGCTGGCTGGAATGCCGGCCCCCAAGATGGCATCGACCAACGATCCTTGCTGCATGGCGGCATCGATCCCGTCTCCTGCAGTAAAGAAACCTTGCCCCCCATAGTAGGTCGTATACCAATCCTGTTCGTTGGCAGGCAGCGGATGGACGTTATCCCATTTGGCCAGCATTTGCTTCTGTCCGGGGAAGAAATCGCCCGCCGCTGTTCGATAAATGGATAGCTCGGGGTGATGGCGCCATACGCCGTAGCACATCATGCGCGTATGAGGCGAAGGGGCGTTCATGCTCCCGCCGCATTCGGGGATTATGCCGTAATTGAATGTCCACCCGTGCCGAAATATAAGATCGGTGCCCTTATTTGGATTGGCGATCAGAATCAGCTTGCGGATATCTCCCGCATAGGGCGTGCCGCCTGGCTTGTGGATAGATGACGCGTACATGCGGGAAGCGAACGCGCCTTTGCTCCAGCCGATGACATCGACCTTGCTCTCGCCGGTAACATTTCGAATGATCCGGATGGCATCGTGAATTAGCTCGGCGGCATAATAATTGTCCCCGTGCTTATGTGCGAAATTAATGGCGAATACTTTATATCCTTGGCTAACGAGGAACTGCATCAGTCCCGTGTTCGGGCAGGAGGAAGCCCCGCATGTATCCGGACCGAACTCGTTCGGATTGGCCCAGGCCCGATCGGCATTATCATTGGCTCCATGAACAAGCAGAACCGGGGTTGGAAAAGGATTGGTCTGATACTGCGGCGCATAGTAGAGGAGAAATCGGCTGGAATGCGGCTGCTTCACGCCGCCGAAGAAGAGAAGGCGCTGGCCAATCTGATCTCCCTGTCCATCCGGGGGGTAATGTTCTGAAGCGAACATCGGGTTGTTGTCTTTCCAGCGTTCCGCTTTGCTCCATCCATTGGCGACATCGGCGTACGTTTGCTCCAGTATGAGACTGGTTTCTGCGGCTTCGCCCGCTTGGGCGGATTCGGCGGTTGCCAGGATGGTACAGACTAACAGCGCCATGATGATCATGGCAGACATCCATCGTTTCGTCATGACATCCTCCCTTTCGTGAGCTGCATTCACGCAGCGTGTTGGTCATGAGCGCCTCGCGGCGCATCACGGTCAGAATACAGGAAGACGGTTGCAAAGGAGTTGCTCCAGACGCGATTCATAAATGTGGTATAATATGGACGTATCGGCCGTATGGATCTGTTTTCCTCAGCTAACGGTCCAGCCCTTGAAGCAATCCTATGAACGCTTGGAAGACAATGCGTATTTATACCGATCGATCGCAAGCGGCTACACGGCGCGGCTCGAAGTGGACGATAACGGAATTGTCCTTGTCTACGAGGATCAATGGGCAAGTCTGTAACCAATTTGATTAAGCAGGATATTTTTATCTTGACCCTATGTATCCTTATCAATTAACATAGAAAACATAAAGGGGAGTAGCTGTTCAATAAAGTCGTCATTACGAGGATAACGCCTCCGGCTTTGTTGGCAACGATGATTGCTGGCGAGACCTTTACCATTACGGTAAAGGTCTTTATTTATGGCCTTTACCGTGATCGGTAGAGGCCATTTTTGTTTTTAAGGGGTGTTGCCCGGACGTGTTCATAAATGTGAGCCATTGAAGAAAGGATATATACGACATTCGAGATAGGAGAGGGTACGATGGATTTCTTGACAGCAGATTTCTGGTCTGCGCTTCTGGCGATCGTCATTATCGATCTGGTGCTGGCGGGAGACAATGCCATTGTGATTGGGCTGTCGGCGAGGAACTTGCCGAAGGAACAACAGAAAAAGGTGATTTTTTGGGGAACGTTCGGCGCCATTGCCATTCGTTCGCTGCTTACGCTTGCCGTAGTATGGTTGTTGAAAATTCCGGGATTGCTGCTGCTCGGCGGGGCGATGCTGATCTGGATTGCGTATAAGCTGCTTATAGAGGAGAAGAAGCATGACGTGGCATCGGCAGCCAGCATATGGGCGGCCATCAAGACGATTATTATCGCGGACACGGTCATGGGTCTCGATAATGTGCTCGCCGTGGCCGGCGCCGCCCATGGCGATTTCATTCTGGTCGTGATGGGGCTGCTGGTTAGCGTGCCGATTGTCGTATGGGGAAGCACTTTGATTTTGAAATGGGTGGAGCGATTCCCCGTCATTATCTATATTGGATCCGGGGTGCTGGCTTGGACAGCGGCTAAAATGATCACGGATGAGCCGTTAGTGAAGGGCTTTTTCACGGAAAATCCGGTATTGAAGTGGGGACTCATGATTGTAATCATTGCCGGCGTGCTGGTGATGGGCAGACTGAAAAAGCAGAAGGAAGTGAAGCAAGCCGCTTAATAATCAAGCTCCTTCCTTCCTGCAGGTCATATCACAGTAGAGAAAAGACATCGAATATTTCTTGAGAAAGCACCTCATGGTGCTTTTTTTATTATACGCAGCTCCCTCTGCCCAGGTGAATACGGTCGCCTGATGTACTATAATATACATATGGAAATAATGAAACCGGATTTCATTGAATGGAACATGGTGGTAGTTGTTTGGATCTGACTTCTTTATTAATTTGCCGAAGGAGAGTGAATGGAATGAACAGTAAGGAGCGATTTTCAAGCCGAGTCGACGCCTATGTGAAGTACCGGCCCAGTTATCCGCCGGAAGCAATCTCGTATTTGTATGACACGGTAGGTTTTCGTACGGAGAACGAGATTGCCGATATTGGGGCGGGGACGGGCATCTTTTCCAAGCTGCTGCTGGCTCGCGGGAGCCGCGTCATTGCCGTTGAACCGAATCAAGCGATGCGGGAAGCGGCAGTCCAAGAGCTTGGCCATCATTCGCTATATCGCGCGGTATCCGGCGCCGCGGAGGCGACAGGGCTGCCGGACAGCTCCGTTAATCATATCGTCTGTGCGCAATCATTCCATTGGTTCGATCGCGACGCCGCGCGGCTGGAATTTCGCCGCATATTGAAGCCGGGCGGCTCCAGTCCTCTTCGTATGCGCCACAGGCGGGACATCCGAACTATGAGCCGATGATGGCTGAATTGGAGCGCATATTTGCACGGAACGAACAGAATGGGATCGTATCCTTTGAATACGAGACCGAAGTATTTTGGGGAGAAGTGTAAGATGAAGTACAGGTATAAGGAGCAAGCCGCTTCGCATATGTTTTGCTAATGACAGAGAGGGGAAAGCCCCTCTCTTTTTTACAGCCTGGATGATGCTGTATATTGACACATTCCGAAGATATGATAAAATCAGTATCACTTATAAATCTCATTGAATTACTCGGTTTAAATCCGGGAGGAGGCGTCATTGAACTCATGTTGATTACGGGGTTGCTATGCGGGGCGCTGCTGGGGTTCGTCATGCAGCGCGGACGATTTTGCCTGACCGGCGGTTTCCGGGATATGTACCTGACGAAGGACAACCGGATGTTCTACGCGCTGCTCATTGCCATCACGGTGCAGAGCATAGGCGTGTTTGCGCTGATTCAACTGGGCTTGGTCGAGTTTTCAGCCGGTTCGTTCCATTGGCTGGCGACGGTGGTCGGCTCGTTTTTGTTCGGTATCGGGATTATTTTGGCCGGGGGCTGTGCCACCGGGACGTGGTATCGGGCCGGAGAGGGCCTGATTGGAAGCTGGATCGCCCTGTTCGGATATATGGCGATGAGCGCGGTTATGAAGTCGGGCGCGCTGCTGCCTGTCAATAACAGTCTAAAAGCATACCATGCGCCGACAAACTCCATTCCTGACACATTCGGCCTGTCGGTGTGGCCTTTTATCCTCATCCTGGCGCTATTGACGCTATGGCTGGTCGTCAGGCAGCTTCGCAAGCCTGCCGTGGCGATTCCGTCCCTGCCGGCGAAGCGCACAGGGATGAACCATATGTTGTTCGAGAAGCGGTGGCATCCCTTCGTTACGGCGGTGCTCGTCGGCCTGATTGCGATTCTGGCCTGGCCGCTCAGCGAGGCGACGGGAAGAATGTCCGGTCTTGGCATTACGACCCCTTCCGCGAACTTGCTTCAATATTTGGTGACGGGAGACAGCGAAAAATATGTAAACTGGGGCGTCTTCTTGGTGCTTGGCATCCTGGCAGGCTCCTTCCTCGCCGCGAAGGCGAGCCGTGAATTCCGCTTCCGGGCGCCAGACGCCAAGACGGCGCTGTCCAGCTTCGGCGGCGGCCTGCTGATGGGATTCGGAGCGAGCTGGGCCGGGGGGTGCTCGATCGGGAACGGTCTGGTCATGACCGCCATGATGACCTGGCAAGGATGGGTTTCGCTTCTCTTTATCCTGCTGGGAACGTGGACCGCATCTTACTTCGTCTATGTTCGCCCGCGTGCGAAGGCGCGCAAAAATCAGGCTGTAGCTTATCAGACAACGACGGCGTAAGCCGATAGCGTAAGGAGGAATAACGATATGGGGAAAAAACTGTCCGTACTAGGCATGGTATGTCCGTTTCCTTTGATTGAGGCCAAGGAAGCGATCGAGACGATAGACAGCGGCGACGAGCTGGTCATCGAATTCGACTGCACCCAGGCAACCGAGAGCATACCCCGCTGGGCTGCCGAGGCCGGCCACCGCGTCACCCGGTTCGAGCAGATCGATGATGCGTCCTGGACCATTACCGTGCAAAAGAAATAAAGTGCATATCGTCTTCACGAAGGAAATGCCCATGCGGCATTTCCTTTTTTGCTGGCGTTCCAAGACGCGGCATGGCGTCCAGGCGGACGGGCAGAATAATAGAAGCTGAGCCGGGCGTACGCTGAGAGTGCACATGAAGTGCAATATGTTCTCCGAATAATCTATGTCGGTAATCATTTGTCCATATTATACTTATGTTAGAAAAGTTGAAGGAGATGAACATACGATGTCAGCTATACGTATCGGTATTGTAGGTTACGGCAACCTTGGAAGAGGGGTCGAGAAGTCGATTCAGCAAAATCCGGACATGGAGCTTGTCGCTGTATTTACCCGCAGAGATCCGGGCTCGGTGCAAGCGAGCGTTCCGGTCGTATCGTTACAGGAAGTGGAGTCCTATACAGACAAAGTCGATGTCATGATTTTGTGCGGCGGCTCGGCTACGGATTTGCCGGAGCAGGGACCTGAATTGGCACGCTTGTTCCATACGGTGGACAGCTTCGACACGCACGCGCGCATTCCGGAATACTTCGAAGCCGTGAACGGCGCGGCACAAGCGTCGGGACATGTAGCCGTCATCTCCACGGGATGGGATCCGGGGTTGTTCTCCCTGAACCGCCTGCTGTTCGAATCCGTGCTGCCGCAAGGCGCGGAATATACTTTCTGGGGCCGCGGCGTAAGCCAAGGCCATTCGGATGCGATTCGCCGCGTAGAAGGCGTCAAAAACGGCGTGCAGTACACCATTCCTTCCGAGGAAGCGGTAGCTGCCGTACGCAATGGGGAACAGCCGAAGCTGTCGACGCGAGACAAGCATTTGCGCGAGTGCTTCGTCGTCGCCGAGGAAGGCGCGGACAAGGCCCGCATCGAAGCGGAAATCAAAAACATGCCGAACTACTTCTCCGACTATGAGACGATTGTGAACTTCATTAGCGAAGAGGAACTGAAGGCAAATCACTCGGCAATGCCTCACGGCGGTTACGTGCTCCGCAGCGGCGTGACCGGAGAAGGGACGACCCAATTGATGGAATTCAGCCTGAAGCTGGGCAGCAATCCGGAGTTCACGGCGAGCGTGCTCGTCGCCTATGCGCGGGCGGTACACAAGCTGGCGGCACGCGGAGAAGCCGGCGCACGCACCGTATTCGACATTCCATTCGGCCTTCTGTCGCCGAAATCGCCTGAACAGCTCCGCAAGGAAATGCTGTAACATCGGCGCCATTCTCGATGGACATCAACGCAAGCCCGCTGCGGCTTGCGTTTTTTGTCGTATCGGTACTCAGCCCCTTTCAAGCCCTTATGCTCAATCTCCCCTCCACTCAGGGCGTCAATCCGCTTCCTGTCATGTCCCCTGTTTACTGTGCCAGTGAAGTTTCCCGCTTTAATGCATATTCCGTGTGTTCTCATATCAGCCTATGCAGGCCTCTGTGGCTCGTCTCCTCTGAGTGGATGGGATAACGACCAAAAGACGCTGAATACCTGGAGAACGGGATAGTGTAAAAAGGCTATGCCCACCTGACGGAGCGGGATAGTGGAAAAAGGGCTCTGCCTACCCACCTGACGGAGCGGGATAGCGAAAAAGGGCTCTGCCCACCTTACAGAAGGGGATACCGATAAAAGAGGCTTGTCTGCCTAACCGATGGGGGAGCGAACAATAGGCTTTGTCACCTGAAAGATTGGGATAGCGAAGCAGAGGCCTGGCAACCTGACAGGATGGGATACAGGCCATAAGGCGTCAACAAGAAAGACGCCCGTCTCCTGCCCCAAAAAAGAGCCGAGAAAGGCGCCTCACCCTATGCCGTTCACTTATCCCAATGCTTCTTCAGAAATTGATCGCGGCCGGATTGGGCGCGGTCGGCCGCGTAATGCTCAGGCTCTTTGCGATAATAGTCCTGGTGATAGTCCTCGGCCGGATAGAAGGGGCCGGCATCGCGAATAGGCGTGACGACAGGCCGGTCGAACCGTCCGCTCGCCGCGAGTTCCGCACGGGAAGCCTCGGCCAGACGGCGCTGCTCTTCGGTATGGACGAAGATGGCGGTCGTATACGATTCGCCGCGGTCCTGGAACTGCCCGCCGTCATCGGTCGGATCGATCTGCGCCCAATACAGCTCGAGCAACTGGCTGTACGGAATAATAGCCGGATCGAATGTGATCTGGACGGCCTCGAGATGACCGGTCGTTTGGGATTTGACCTGCTCATAGGTCGGATGCGGAACATGGCCGCCGGTATAGCCGGACACGACGGCATGCACGCCATCCCATTGATCGAAGGGCTTCACCATGCACCAGAAGCAGCCGCCGGCGAATGTGGCCAGTTGGAGCCCGTCCTGGCGCGGCGTACCCTGTTGGCAGGCAGAGGCGTCTGAAGCGTATGTTGACATGTCGTTTCCCCTTTTTTTACAGAGTAGCAGATGGTTGGGCTAAGCATGAGACGGCGCCATCGCCCCGGCCATTCCGCGTCTTCTGTTCACAGTGTAACCTGAAGCGGACAGGCTGCCAAGGGGGGGATGAGGGAGAACCCGGCTCCCCGTCAATATTCCAGATGCTCCTTGTCGTCGATTCGTTTGCGGAATACATAATAGCTCCAGATCTGATACCCCAATACGAACGGAAGAATCGTAAGGGAGACATACGTCATCACCTGCAGGGAATACGCGCCGGAAGCGGCATTGAATACCGTGAGATGATAGTCGGGACTGATCGAGCTGATCATCACCCGCGGGAACAAGCCGATGAACACGCTGCTCATGGACAAAATAATGACGGCTCCCGTCATGACGAATGCCCAGCCGTCGCACTGCCGCTTGATGAACCGGCCTGCCATGAAGAGCGCTGCCCCGGCCAGAGCGGCAAGGCGATCCATTGCGGTCCATGCACGGTATAAATGTCGGTGCTGACATAGGTCATGACGGCGAACAAGAGCAGGACGGCGGCGATGGCAGGCCCGAGGTCGCGCGCCGCCGACCCCCGGAGCCTTAGCGTTGAGCGTGGGCCGGCCTATAGCGGCCGCCGGAACGAACAAAAGAGCGTGCTCGTCCGGCCGGGCCGGGAGCACGCTCTTCTATTGTCGGCGCGAACGCTAGGAGCGTTCGACGATCGTATTATAGGTGGTGCGGTCGGTATGCTTCACAAGCTGGACAAGCAGTTCTTTCGCCGCATCGATATCGTCGGTATGAACGATCGAAGCCGGCGTATGAATGTAGCGTCCGCACACGCCGATGACGGTCGCCGGCACGCCTTTGCCGCTCAGGTGAACCTGTCCGGCATCGGTGCCGCCCGGAGACACGAAGTACTGGTACGGGATGCGGTGAGTATCCGCGATATCCTGTACGAATTCAAGCAGGCCGCGATGCGTAATCATTGTCGGGTCATAGATGCGGAGCAGCGCGCCTTTGCCAAGCTGGCCGAACGAATTCGGGTCGCCGGTCATATCGTTGGCGGCGCTGCAGTCGAGCGCATAGAAAATATCCGGCTGAATGAGGTTCGCCGCGGTGCGCGCGCCGCGAAGACCGACCTCTTCCTGCACGGTCGCTCCGCAGTAGAGGATGTTCGGCAGGGCGAATCGCTCGCGGTGCAGCTCCTTCATCAGCTCGATGGCCAGCCCGACGCCATAGCGGTTATCCCAAGCCTTGGCCATAATTTTCTTTGGATTGAGCAGCGGCGTGAACGGACAGACCGGCACGATCTGAAGTCCCGGACGGATGCCCGCCTTCTCGGCTTCCTCGCGGCTGTCGGCGCCAACGTCGATATACATATGCTTCACGTCGACCGGCTTATTGGCCGTCGCTTCATCCAACAGATGCTTTGGAATCGATCCGACGACGCCAGGGATTCGCCCGTTCGGCGTAATGACCTCGACTTGCTGGGCGAGGACGACTTGGCCCCACCATCCGCCGAGCGGCTGGAACTTGATCATCCCGTTCGCCGTAATCTGGGTCGTAATGAAGCCGACCTCATCCAGGTGGCCGGCGACCATGACGCGCGGGCCTTGCTCGTCCCCGCGCATAACCCCGAATACGCTGCCGAGGGCATCGTGGACAAATTCATCCGTATATTTGGACAATTCTTGCTTCACCAGGGCGCGAAGCTCCCGTTCAAAGCCGGGGGCAGACGGGAATTCGGTCAAGGTACGGAATAAGTCTAATGTTTCTTGCTGCATGATTACGAGCTCCTTCCTTCCAGGCCTGACTAGAGCCTGCATCGATTTCGGTGGATTCTGCCTAATCCTCAGTATGGACGGGTTGGCGTCCCGTTGCAACCTCGATCTTCAAAAAAAAGCCGCCTTCCACATCGCAGCGGAAGGCAGCGGGCCTGTCAGGGCGCCATCGGGGAGATGCCGTCCACGATGGCCTAGGCGCTTGTTTGAAGCCGCGAACGGGAGAGACCGCAGCGATGGCCGGTTCGGCTGCGGGCCAGCCCGGCTAGGCTTGCTTCGAGGCGATGAAGGCGTCGATCCGCGCCATCACGTCCTGGCGAAGCGCCGTCAGACGCTGCTCCGCATCGGCGGCCGACGTGCCCTGGACGGCGAAGTACATCTTGATCTTCGGCTCCGTCCCGGAAGGACGCAGGCAGAACCAGCTGCCGTCCGCCAGATGGAACTTGAGCACGTTCTCCTTCGGCAAGCCATACAGGCCTTCGGCATAGTCTTCCGTGCGGGCCACGGCGGTTCCGCCCGCGGAGGACGGCGCCGCGGCCCGCCATTCGTCCATGATGCCGCCGATGATGGCCACGCCCTCGACTCCCTTGAGCGTGCGCGTCTCCAGCGCCTCCAAATAATAGCCGTGCTGCTCGTACAGGCCTTGCAGCACTTCGTACAAGGTCTTGCCCTGCGCCTTGTAGTAGGCGCCCGCTTCGCAGATCAGCATCGCGGCGATGACGGCGTCCTTGTCGCGCGCATAATTGCCTGCGAGATAGCCATAGCTCTCTTCATACCCGAACAGGAATGTGTGCTCTCCCGTCCGGTCGAACTCGGTCATTTTCTCGCCGATATATTTGAATCCGGTCAGCGTATTGAAGACCGTCATGCCGTACGCTTTGGCGATGGCCGCCCCCAGCTCGCTCGTCACGATCGTCTTGATGACCGCGCCGTTGGCCGGCAGCGCGCCTTGCGTCTTCATGGCGTCCAGCAAATAGTGGACCATCAGCGCGCCGGACTGGTTGCCGGTCAGGACGACATATTCGCCCTGCGCGTTCTTCACGACGGCTCCCATCCGATCCGCATCCGGGTCCGTTCCCATAATGATGTCCGCATCCCATTCCTGCGCTTGCGCGATCGCGATGGAGAAAGCGTCCCGTTCCTCCGGGTTCGGCGATTTGACCGTGGAGAAATTCGGATCCGGCAGCTCCTGCTCCGGAACGACGCGAACTTGCTGGAAGCCGAGGCGATCCAGCACGGCGCGCACGGGCTTGTTGCCCGTCCCGTGCAGCGGGGTGTACAGCACGCGGAATTGATCGCTCGTCTGGCGAATCGTCTCCGGATTCCGGCTGACGGCGGTGACGGCTGATATGTAGGCGTCGTCCATGGCCGAGTCGAGCCAGACGATCAGCCCGGCCGCTTCCGCTTCCGCCCGATCCGCCTTGCGGATGTCGGCGAAGCTGTGAATGCCGCGGATCTCGGCGATGACGCGGCCCGCCGTGTCCTTCGTAATCTGACCGCCGTCGCTGCCGTAGACTTTGTACCCGTTGTATTCCGGCGGGTTATGGCTCGCGGTAATGACGATGCCGGCGCTCGCTTGCAGATGGCGCACGGCGAAGGAGAGCTCCGGCGTCGGGCGCAGCTCCGGGAAGATATAGGCCTTGATCCCGTTGCCCGCGAGGACGAGGGCGGCCTCCAGCGCGAATTCCGGGGAGAAGTGGCGGGAATCATACGCGATCGCCACCGATGGAGAGGAGGAAGAGCCCTTCAAGTATTGGGCCAGCCCCTGAGTCGCTTTGCCTACCGTATATATGTTCATCCGGTTGCTGCCTGCGCCAATGACGCCGCGCAGACCTCCGGTTCCGAATTCCAATTCCTTGTAGAAGCGATCGGTAATCTCCTGTTCATTGCCCGCAATTCCGGCGAGCTCCGCCTTGGTCGACGCATCGATCGACGCGTCATTCAGCCAGGCTTCATACCGTTCTTGGGCCATCGCGTTCATAGTCATTGCGTTCATATCCTCCTTCAATACCCTATATTTGTTGAAGACAATGATTATCGGGATAAGATGTGTCTGGATGATGCGGCAGCCGCAAGACGGCAAAGACACCGGCAGGGGCATTAACCATGGATGCCGCATTGATCTATTGTACTGGATTCAACCGCGTTCTGCATGTGAAAAAAACGGGACAAGACAAAAAACCGGCCGCCGCGCAGTCCAATCGCTGCGGAGCGCATCCGGTTCAGAAGCGTGCAAGCAAAGCAGACCCCGGATAAGGTCCGAGGGCTAGTGATTCGTATTCACTTGGGCGATATGCCGCCCCAGCTTCTTCAAGAGCGAGGTTAGCTGCTCCTGTTCCTCCGCAGGGAGAACCTCCATGAGCTGGTGGAGCGCCTGGGCGTGCTTGGGGAAAATTTCCTGCATCAAGGCGGCTCCCTGCTCCGTCAGCTCGGCATAAATGACGCGCCGATCCTGCTCGCACGGGCACCGCTTTAAATAGCCCTTCTTCTCCAGCTTATCGACGACATAGGTCATCGTGCCGCTGGCGAGCAGCACTCTGCCGCCAATCTGCTGAATCGGGGTAGGGCCTTTATGATGAAGGAGCTCCAGAACCGCAAATTCGGAAGGGTTCAATTGATAGCGCTTCATGTCCTGCTGCGCGAAATCCATCAGCGATTTCGACGCCCGGGACAGGACGACGAATAATTTCAAGGACTGATCGACAGTCGCCGCTCCGCCGCGTCCGCGGCTTTCCTTTTCGCTCACTTCGAATCGTTCCTTTCCTCCAAAATGAATGTCATTCTCCACTATAGTAACAGATTCACGCAGATAACGATAATATCCATTAATATCTTGAATTCGAGATGAATAATATCATGCCACACCGCACATGTCAACGCATAAAACGGCCAGACCCTTCACAATCTAACGGGTAAGGAAAGATTGTCCGGTACAGGGGGGAACCGCCTTGGAACAGTTGACAGGACACGCCAAGAAGGTCCAATGGTCCGATGAAGGCACGGAAAATATTCAAATATTGAAGCAACTGTTCGAACGTTGTTCGGACGTCGTCTTTTCGCCAATCGCGTTCCAGAACGGGGAGGAAGCCACGCTCGTGTACATCGACGGGCTGATCGACGACAAGAGCCTCGATGAGCATGTCGTCCAGCCGCTCGTCACCAGATACCGGGAGCCGGAAGGACGGCCTCCCCGGCCCGGCGACGTCATCGATACCCTCTTCACCTCGAAGGCGGAAGCCGTCGAATCGATGAATGAAGCGCTGGAGCTGCTGCTGAACGCCTATACGCTGCTCATTACACATCAGACCTCGTTCGTCATCGCGATCGAAGCGATGCAATGGGACAAGCGGGACATACAGGAACCGGATGCGGAATCGGTCGTGCGGGGGCCGCGCGAAGGATTCGTGGAAAATCTGCAGACGAACACGTCGCTGCTTCGCCTTCGCATCCGTACGCCGAGCCTCAAGATGGAGACGCTGAAAAAAGGGCAGATGACGAAGACCGCAATCACGTTCGCCTATATCGAGGGCGTGACGAACGAGCAGCTTATCGAAGAGGTGAGGCGGCGCTTGAACAGCATTTCCCTCAACAGCGTGATCGATAGCGGCTATGTCGAGCAGAGCATTGAAGACAATCCGTACTCCCCGTTCCCGCAGGCGGTCACCACCGAGCGGCCGGATGTCGCTGCCTCGCACCTGCTGGAGGGCCGGGTCGTCATCCTGGTTCAAGGCTCTCCGGTCGTGCTCATCGTGCCGGCCTTGTTCGCCTCCTTCGTGCAAGCGTCCGAGGATTTCTACGAACGGGCCATCTTCGGGACCGCGCTTCGCCTTCTGCGCTACGTCTCTCTGTTCGTCGCTTTGCTTGGACCGTCCCTGTACGTATCGGTCATTACCTTTCACCAGGAAATGATTCCGACCAATCTGCTGCTGACGATGGCCAAGGCCCGCGCGCATGTTCCTTTTCCCGCCTTGATCGAGGCGCTGTTGATGGAGGTCATGTTCGAAGCGCTGCGCGAAGCCGGGGCACGCCTGCCGAAGCAGATTGGTTCGGCGGTCAGCATTGTCGGCGCGCTCGTCATCGGCCAAGCGGCGATCTTGGCCGGACTCGTGTCGGCGCCGATGGTCATGGTCGTGGCCATCACGGGCATTTCTTCCTTCCTCGTTCCTCATTATACGATGGGGATCGCCATCCGCCTGCTTCGCTTCCCGATCATGCTGCTGTCGGGCTTCCTCGGCTTGCTCGGCCTCATGATGGGCGTCATTTTGCTGATGACGCATTTATTGACGCTCAAGTCGTTCGGGACGCCTTACTTGACCGGCTTCTCCCCGATCCGCCTGCGGCAATTGAAGGATACCTTGCTGCGGCTTCCGGTATGGGTAGAGGACCTGCCGATGGAGGGCGCCGCGTCCAGACAGCAGCCGAACCGGAGGGAGGAAAACGATCCGCACCCTTGAAGCGGTTCGCATGATCTGGAGAAAGGAGGCATGTCATGCCGAAGAAGATGCCGAACCTCCTGCGCGCCGTCCGCCATGTCTTCCTTGGCGCGCTGGTCGTCCTGATGGGAGCGCTGCTTGCCGGCTGCTGGGATCGGACCGAGATTGAAGATTTGACGATCATCTTGTCCGCGGCCTTCGACAAGGCCGAGCAAGGCGGCGTTCAAGTCAGCCTGGAGGTCTTTGTCCCGAAGAGCGGAGGCGGAGAAAGTCAAGATCCTTCCAGTTCCGGCGGCGAGAAGGGGGGAGATACGACGCATTTCTCCGCGAGCGGATCGACCGTCGGCGAAGCGCTGTACAATCTTCAGAACAATGTGCCCCGCTATATTTTCTGGGGGCATGCAGAGATTTACTTCATCAGCCAGGAATTGGCCAGAGAAGGGCTGCTTGAGCATATCGACTTTCTGCTTCGCTTCCAGACGCCGCGGCTGCATGCCTTCGTTTTCCTGACGGAGGGGAAGGCCAGCGACTTTTTGCAGTTCAAGACGATGCTCCATGAGAATGTAGCCGCCATGTTCAAGGATTTGGCCCGATCGCGGAGAGCGCTTGGCGTCTCCATGCTGGAGGCGGCGCAGCGGCTGTACGGCGAATCGAAGGCGGCCTATGCGCCGCTTGTTTCCTGGACCGCGAATCATTTGGGCGGCAGGGTTCCTTCCGTCGTAGGCATGGGCATCATTTCCAAGGATCGTTATGTCGGCAGACTGTCCGAGAATGAGACCGAGGGCCTGATGTGGCTTCGGGGAGAAAATAAACGTCTCTACATCTCCTATTGCGACGCGCCCAAGGAATGCTTGTCTCTTCGGGTAAGGCGCAATCTCGTTGATACGTCGCCGTATTGGGACGGCAAAAAGCTGACGATGCGGATTCGGATAAGCGCGAAAGCGGACGTCGTCCAGAACAATTCCCGCTTCGACATTACGGACATGCTGCAGAATGAGAAGGCGGAAAAAGAGATGGAGAGGCAGATTATCAAGACGGTTCAGCACGCCGTTCGCGCGACGCAGGAGAAGTGGCAGACCGATATTTTCGATTTCGCCGAGAAGGTCCACCGCAAATATCCGAAGGAATGGAATGCCTTCATGGAAAAGGAGTGGAGCCGCATTTACAGCGAGATGGTGCTGGATACGAGCGTATCCATGAATATCGCCCGCTCAGGAAGCGCGACAAGCCCAATGAAGAAAAAGGTGGGGGAAGACTGAATGGGAATGAAGTTTTTTGCGGGAATCAGCCTGATCGTTTTGGTGATGCTGGCGTTCGAATGGCTGCGGCGCAAACATACCGGCAAGAGGGAGCAAAAGGCGTTCCTCGCCTTGACCGCGTTCGCATGGGGGTGCGGCCTGACGATTTCTTTCATTTCCAAGCAGAATCTGCCGCGGCAGGTTATCGATTGGATCTATTTGCCGATCTTGTTGTGGATGAAGGGGGGAGGATGAAGGGATGGAACGGGGCAGGATTACATGGCCGCAATTAAGCATGCTGTTGTATTTGATGGTCGGAGCGACTTCGGTGCTGGTGCTGCCTACCTTATCCGCGCAGTTCGCGAAGCACGATATGTGGATCTCCCCGTTCATCGGATCGTTGACCGGCTTCCTTACCTTGGCGGTTGTGCTGAAGCTGCATTCCTATTATCCGGATCTGACGCTGGTGCAGCAGGCAGAGCTTCTGCTCGGACGGTGGCTTGGCGGAGCGGCCAACTTCATCGTCCTGCTTTTCATCTGGCATGGCACCGGCTTGATTACGCGCGAATACGGGGAGTTCATCGTCGGTTCGGTCTTGATCCGCACGCCCCAGCCGGTCGTTGTCTTCTGCTTCATCTTTATTTGCGCGGTGGCGATTCGAGGCGGCATCGAGGTGATCGGCCGGTTCTCCATGCTGATTGCGCCGGTGTTCCTCGGATTTATCGTCGTCGTCCCTCTTATGCTGATTCCGAACCTGGATGTGATGCAGACGTTCCCCGTTCTGGAGCATGGGTGGAAGCCGGTCTGGAAAGGCTCGGTTCTGCCGCTGACCTGGTTCATGGAGTTCGCGCTGGCCGGCCTGATTCTCCCCTTCGTCAAAGGGAACCGGAGCAAGTGGAAATGGGGCATGTCGGCCGTGGCGCTGATGCTGTTCACGATGGTCGTAACCAATTTGACCTGTCTCTGGTTTTTCGGCACGCTAACCTCCATGTTCACGTTTCCTATCTTTGCCGCTTCCCGCTACATCAGCCTGGGCGATTTTTTCGAGCATATGGAAGCTATCATTATGGTGCTGTGGGTGCTGAGCGGCTTCGTGCAGGTGATTACGTGGTACTATATCCTGGTCATCGGCACTGCGCAGTGGTTTAAGCTGGAAGACTACCGCCCGATCGTGTTCCCGATCGGCCTGCTCATGGTGATCATGACCTTTTGGATTACGGATAATATGCCGGATATGATCGACTTGTTCATGACGACCGAGCCACTCCTCTCGGCCACGGTGCAGGTTGTCTATCCTGCGCTGCTGCTCGCTCTGGCCTGGTTGAGGCAGAAGGGGAAGGGCAAGCGCGAGGGACGGAGCGGCGGGAACGGACCGAAGCCGCAGCCGGATCGCGGTGCCGCGGCACCCGGTGCCAAAGGCAGGTGAATGCCCTTAAACGGAGCCGGAGCAGGCATTATCTGCGAATGACGGTGACTTCGCGCCCTCCCTTGCCGGTTTTTGGAGCGAAGCCGGAATTTCAAGGGAGGGCTGACTCAAGGGGGCTCATGAGAGGTCAGCCGGCAACAGCGGTGCCGCTATGGTACGGAGTAGGGCGAAGGACCGCGGCGGGTAAAGGCGAGCGATAAGGCAAGCAGGGCGAGCAGCACGGCCAGTCCGAGAGAGGTATAGAAAATAGACGGCGCTGACTGATGCTTCACGGCGATGGCGGCGTACGCCCAGACGAACACGAGCACGAAGAGCGGATCGCGGTTCGGGCCTCCGACGATCCAGGCGAACAGCGCCCCGGCGGCCAGCAGCAGAAGCGCCGCAGTCTCGTTCCCGCGCCCGAAGCCGTCCCATCCCGCAGCGGTCAAGACGACGGCCGTATTTCCGAGCAAGGCGGCGCTTACCCAGCCGAAATAGATGCTGAACGGCAGCCGCACCCACAGCCGCTCCGCTGCCGGCACAGCTCTATGCCGCCGGGTGTGGACGTAGAGGAACAGCAGGCTGAGGAATAGGCCGGCCATGGCCAGGAGAGAAAGCCAGATGCGGTCATACATATAGTGCCACACCAGAATCCAGGCGATATTGAACAAGCAACTGATGACGAAAAGCGGCCCGATGGCTTGCAGGATGGGCTTGGACTGGTTGGCGGGCCGCGCCTGATAGACGGCATACCCGATCAGGAGCGCATAGATAAGCGCCCAGATGCCGAAGGCATAGCCGGCAGGCGTGATAAGCGTAGGGAACATATCGGAAATGCCGCCGGTCGTCTTGCCGTTCAGCGGCGCGAACTCGGCCAGAGCGTTGACGGCGATCATCGCGGCCAACGCGATGATGTTCCACCATTGGTAACGGGACATGGCGCTCCCTCCTAATACACGTTATAGTGGGGGTTGAACATAGGTACTATTACAGAATATAACCGAAGCCGCCCGAAAATAACGGTGCTGTCCCGCAATCTTTCAATTTTGTCAGCCAGGCCCGAAAAGGGAAACGGCGCTCCCGCCGGAACGTATAGAACGAAGGGCCGGGGGTGGCCGGCCATTCTATCGGAACGTGAAAGAGGAGAGACCATGAAATGGATTCGTCGATTCCGCTGCGCGTTGATTCAACTGCTCCGTTCCAGGCAAGGGGCATCCAAAATCGCGTCAGGCCTGGTGTTCGGCTTCGTTCCGTGCTGGTTCCCGACCTTCGGCGCCGGCCCGGCGATGTCAATCGGATTGACTAAGCTGGTTGGAGGAAGCCTGACCGGCGCGCTGATCGCGGCTGGGGTCGGCTCATTCGCCTGGCCGCTGCTGTTCTATATGAATTATGCGGTCGGATCGCTGCTGATGTCGCGCGGCCGCCATGTGGAGCTGCCGGACTCCCGTTCCGGCGAAGGCTTGTACGCCGAAGCCGCCGATGCCGTTCACTCGTGGAGCGAGGTCGGCCTTGATTTTGCCGTCGGTTCCGTCGTGAATTGCATCATCTTCACCGCAGCGGGTTTTTTTCTGTTCCGCTATCTGGTGCGCCGTTATCGTCCGCGCATGCTGCGAATGATGCGCTCGCGCCCGAAGGCCCGTGCCGGGGCGTCCGGATAAACCGACAAGACCCTGAATTCTCTGCCTGCCGGCACAGATTCAGGGTCTTGTTCTATCTGTTACGCTCCGCCATGCTGCTTGCGGTACAGGTTGGGCGAGACGCCCTCCACTTTTTTGAACACTTTGCTGAAATATTTCTCGTCCTGATAGCCGACCATCTCTCCGACTTGGGCGATGCGCAGACGAGGGTTCAGCAGAAGCCGCTTCGCCTTCTCGATCCGTATGCCTGTCCAATAGTCGGACAGATTAATGCCGAACTGCTGCTTGAACTTGCGGGAAATATATTCGCGGCTGACATAAAAGCGCTGGGCCATATCCTGCAGCGACAGATCCTCGTTATAATGCTGCTCCACATAGCGGGCGATATCGAAAATAATGTGCTGCTCCCGGCCCTGGTGAACGGACAGGGCATCCGCAACCCGCTGCAGCGCCTCCAGCCAGTGCCGCTCCCATTCCTCCCAGGTCAACCAATCCCGCTCCGCCAATTGACGGACCGGATCCTCGGCTTCCAGCCGCTCCAGCAGGCCGGAGGCCGTCGCGCTGTCCGGGACGGCCTCCTGCACGAGGCGGGTGCGAAGCGCCTCCCATTCCTTCAGGCACTGCGCCATCATCGCAGGGGTCAGCGCGCCGCGGCTGCGCAGCGGCTCGCTCCAGCGCCGGACGGCGGCCGCGAGCTGATCGGCCTGGCCGCTCTGCGCCGCCAGCGCCCAATCGTCCGCGGCGGCGGCCAGCCGGATGGGCGCCGCAGACGCTTCAACTGGCTCCGTTCCGTTCCGGAACGGATGCACCTCGATGCCGGCCTCCATCAGATTGCGCCGCGCCAGGGCTTCCTTGGCCTGCGCGTAGGCCGCGTTCAGGCCGGCGGGGAAGGGCTGGCTGCCGCTTGTCCCGAAGTGCAGCTTCCGCTGCACGGTCTGCGCCAAGCCGGCATTGATGCGCTGGAGCAAGGCCTCCAGCTCGGCGGCGTCCTCCCAGAGGACGATCGCCAGCTCGCTTCCGGCGCTCCAGTAGCGGAACGCCGCGCCCCGCACGCGCCCGGGCGGGTTCAAAAAATCGGCGGCGATGTTGACCAGCGTGTAGAACAGAAGCTGGACATCATCGCCGAATTTGCCGCGGAATTCGCGGCTTCCCGCCGGCACGCAGGCGATCGCGAGCCGGATGCGGGAGATGCCGGCCGGGAGGCCGAATTCCGACGCCAGCCGGCGGACGTTGGCTTCGTACACCGCCGGATCATCCAGCAGGCTGGACCATAGCTTCTCCGAGACGAGAGGCTTGAACTCGTTCACCTGCATGCGCTGCATATGGCTGGCCTGCCGTTCCGCCTCCTCGTGCCGCCACGCCGCCACGGCCTTGGCGACTGCTTCATTGATCGCCTCCGGATCGATCGGCTTCAGAATATAATCGATGCCGCCATGCTGCAGCGTATGGCGCACGAGCGCGAAGTCGTCGTGGCCGCTGACGGCGATCACCTTGCAGGCGGGGGCATGGCGGCTGATCCACTCCATCACCCCGGTTCCGTCGAGCCGGGGCATCATCATGTCCGTCATGACGATCTGGGGCTTGCGGGCGGCCATCAGCTCGATTGCCTGCATGCCGTCCTGCGCCTCGTGGATCGCCGTGATCCCGTGATGCTCCCAGTCCACCAGCAGCCGGATCGCCTTGCGGACATGCTTTTCATCGTCAATGATTAACGCTTCCATTCGAATCTAGCTCCCCCTTGATGAGTATCATGATGCGGGTGCCGTGCGGCTCGACGGCCTCGATCCGCAGCTTCGCCTGCCCGTTGCTGAACAACTGCAGCCGGGTCAGCACATTGACGAGACCGATGCCGGACGAGGTCTCGTCGGCTGCCGCGTCCCGCCACAGATCGTGGCTCGTGCGGATGCCGAGCCGCTCCGGATGGACCTCATCCAGCCGTTCATTCAGCTCGATTCGCCGCTGCATCGGCATGCCGCGGCCGTTGTCCTCGACGGTAATCTCGATCATTCCCGCCTCTTCGCCATCGGCCTCCCGACTGACGATCCGGCTTCCAATCCGCAGCCAGCCGCCGGAGCGCTCCTGCTCCAGCCCGTGCTTGAAATAATTCTCGATCAGCGGCTGGAGCGTCATCTTCGGCACGGACAGATCCAGCGTGGCCGGATCGAGCTCGAAGCGCGCGTCGAAGGCGTTCTCGAACCGCTGCGCCTGCAATTGCAGGTAGGCTTTGGCATGCTCGATCTCCTCCCGCAGCGTCACGATACTCTCCTCCGTATACATGCTGTAGCGCATCATGCGGGCAAGCGCCGTGACGAGCTTATAAATCTGGGGCGCCTTGTGCTGCAGCGCCAGCGTGCCGATCGATTGCAGCGCATTATTCATGAAATGCGGATTGATCTGGGCCTGCAGCGCTTTCAGCTGATTGGTCTTGTTCGCGATCTCCAATTGGTACTCGCGCACGATGAGATTGTTGAGCCTGTCCACCATATTGCGGAAGCGCTTGGATACGACGCCGATCTCGTCATTGCCGGCAGGCTGGATATCGACGTGCAGATTGCCGGTCTGCACCTGGCTAATATAACGAACGAGCTGGCGGATCGGCCGGGTAATCCGGAACGACACGATAATCGTCGCGATAATGATGACGACGAGCGAGAGCGCGATTAGCAGCATGTTGACGACGGCGGCCCGGTTCGCTTCCTCCAGCAGCACATGCTTCGGAATGATTTTGATCAGCGTCATATTGACCAGCGGCGTCTCGACCCGCTCATGAACGAAGAGAGAGCCGTCCGCTTCGTTGCTGCCGCTAGGCGATGCCAGGAACGGGGCAAGATCGTGTCCGGTTTCCTGGAACGGGCGCCCGATCGCCTCCCGATCTCCCGAATAGAAGATGATGCCTTCGTCATCGATCAAATAGAACTGCTCCTTGTCCCGGGCGTAAAGCTGCTCCGCAATCCGAGACAGCGCTTCCAACTTGACGTCGATGGACAGGTAGCCGATCCTCTCGCTTGACGGCATGCGGTAGATGGGACGATGGAGCGTGAACACTTGAACGCTCGGGAAATAATAAGGCGACGCGTTGAAGCCGTACATTCCGCTTAGATGGGTCGGCTGCATGCTTATCCCATCCTCCGCATAGCGCCGGACGTCCTCGTCGAGGGCGACGTCATGCATGCGCCGCGGCAGGCTTTGGATGACGAGCGTCGCCCGCTGCTGCTTGTTGCGGTATAAATAGACCTGCCAGATGTCGCCCATCGCGGCGGCGATATTTTGCAAGGAGACATAGGTATTCGCTTCCGCGGTGTAGTCGTCATAGCCCAATTCGAGCTGCCGGAAAAATTCATGATCCGTATAGACCGCCAGCGAGGTCCGGTTCAGATTGTCCAGCAAATTGCCGAGATTGGTCTTCCCCTGAAACATAAGCTGACGGTTCTCTTCGATGGCCCGCCGCTTCAATGAGTCGGTCGTATAGCTGTAGGACACGACCATCGTCGCGACCGTCGGCACGATCGTCGCAATCAGCATGAAGAGAATAAGCTTGGTGCGGATGCTGTTCCAGCGCATGGATGTTCAACTCCTCCGGTCACAGTGTAACCGTTCGGCCCGGGGCGGTCAATATATTGCACCTTTTCGTTCACCAGCAACGGTGGCAACCGCTTTCATGGGGCGTCATACTAGAGGTATTCCTGAACACGAATGAAACTCATGACATGAAAAGGGGAGAGGCGAATGTCGCGCAAAACATGGTCCCAAGTCGGACAACAGTTTTTTTTCATCGGCCCGGCGGCATTCTTTTTTACCGTTATCGTCGTCTTTCCGTTCCTGCTCGGCATGTACTATTCCTTTACCGACTGGAATGGGGTGTCGGGGTCGGTAACCTGGGTGGGACTCGATAATTTCAGACAAATTTTCGCGAAGGATTCGGATTTTTTTCCGGCCTTCTGGTTCACGCTGCGATTCACGGTGGCAGGTATCGTATTGACGAACCTGATCGGCTTCCTGCTCGCTTACGTGCTGACAAAGCCGCTCAAGCTGCGCAATGCGCTGCGCACCGTTTTCTTCATGCCGAACGTTATCGGCGGCCTGCTGCTCGGCTTCATCTGGCAGTTCATCTTCGTCAAGGGCTTCGCCGCGATCGGCGAGCTGACGGGCATCGGCTTCTTCAATCTGCCGTGGCTCGGCGACGAGACGACGGCATTCTGGGGCATTATTATCGTCTTTGTCTGGCAGACAGCCGGTTACTTGATGGTGATCTACATCGCGGCGATGACGAACATTCCGAAGGATGTGCTCGAAGCGGCCGAGATTGACGGCGCTTCCCGCGGGCAGGTGCTGCGCCACGTCATCGTGCCGCTCGTCATGCCGGCGGTGACGGTCTGCTTGTTCCTCGCCATCTCCTGGTCGTTCAAAATGTTCGACCTGAACCTGTCGCTCACGAAAGGCGGCCCGTTCAAATCGACGGAATCGGTCGCGCTGAACATTTATCTGGAGGCGTTCCAAAATAACCGCTACGGTCTCGGGACGGCCAAAGCGCTCCTGTTCTTCGTTATCGTCGCCGTCATTACCCTGATTCAGGTGAAAATCACCAAGAGCAAGGAGGTGGAGAGCTGATGGAATCCGCGCGCAAATACGGCGTCCGCCTGCTCCTGACCGAAGGACTGATGGTGCTGGCCGGACTAGTCTTTCTCGTTCCGTTTTATTTTTTGCTGGTGAACTCCGTCAAATCGTTCGGCGATCTGCTGAGCAATGCCGCAAGCTGGCCCGTCTCCTTCGAATGGGAGAACTACCGCAAGGCGTGGGAGATCACGCAGTTCCCGCAGGCGTTCGGCAATTCGCTGCTTGTGACGGTCGCCGGCATTCTGCTTATCGGCCTCTTCAGCGCCATGGCCGCTTACCGGATGGTGCGGCATAATTCCAGGTTCAACCGGTTCCTGTTCATGGTGTTCGTGGCGGCGATGGTCATTCCGTTCCAGTCCATCATGATCCCGCTGGTGAAGGTAACGGGAAGTTTGCATCTGATGGACAGCATCTGGGGACTGCTTATCTGTTATCTCGGCTTCGGGGCGCCGCTCTCGATCTTCCTGTTCCACGGCTTCGTCAAGTCGGTTCCGGCGGAAATTGAAGAGGCGGCGGTCGTCGACGGCTGTTCCCCGTATGCGGTATTCTGGCGGATCGTGCTGCCGCTGCTGAAGCCGATGTTCGTGACGGTGGCGATTTTGAACAGCTTGTGGATCTGGAACGACTATCTGCTTCCGTCCCTTATGCTGCAGAGCGCGGAGCTGCGCACCATTCCGCTGGCGACCTATGCGTTCTTCGGGCAGTACACGAAGCAATGGGATTTGGCGCTGCCGGCGCTCGTGCTGGGCATTACGCCGATCGTCGTCTTCTTCCTGGCGATGCAGCGATATATTATCGAAGGGATTACGGCCGGATCGGTCAAAGGGTAAGCGGTATGCCTCAATCGGCAGATCATGATCCATCGGCTCCAGGGAACCTCTGGCCCTGAGGACCCTGTATTCAATGGTCAATGAATTGCACCTGTTCGGTCAATTCTCTCGGTGTAACCGTTTGCAAAAAGGGCCTATACTGGAGAGGAATCAAGCGGCTGTCCCGCCGCAGGCGGCGGACCGCCGGTTTTCACTACCTTTATCAGACAGATAAGCTGCACAACAGCAACAAAATCAGGTATACACATAAGGGGAGGTCTGGCAAAATGAGACGAATGGCACAATGGTCGCTGGTCATGCTTCTGGCGGTATCCGTGATGCTCGCGGGCTGCGGAGCAAAGGATGCGGGCGGAGATGCTTCCTCCGCATCCGGGGCGGAGGGCGCCAAGCAGGACGTGAAAACGGTGAAGATTTTCCAATTCAAGGTTGAAATCGCGGAGGCGCTAAACCGGCTGAAGGGGGAATTCGAGAAGGAGCATCCGAATATTAAGCTCGATATTCAGACGGTCGGCGGCGGAGCCGATTACGGCGCCGCGCTGAAGGCCAAATTCGCGGGCAATGACGCGCCCGACATCTTCAATAACGGCGGCTTTCAGGAGCTGACGACCTGGTTCGAGCATCTGGAGGATCTGTCGGATCAGCCATGGGTGAAGGATGTGCTCCCGCTGGCGAAGGAGCCGATGACTAAGGACGGCAAGCTGTACGGCATGCCGATGAACCTGGAGGGGTACGGCTTCATTTATAACAAGGATCTGTTCGCCAAGGCGGGTATTACCGAACTGCCGAAGACGCTGGCCGAGCTGGAAGAAGCCGCGAAGAAGCTGCAGGCCGCCGGGATTACGCCATTCGCCAACGGTTATCAGGAATGGTGGATTCTTGGGATTCATAACTTGAATGTCGCCTTCGCGCAGCAGCCGGATACAAATGCCTTTATTGAGGGGCTGAGCGACGGCAGCGCGAAATTCAAGGGCAACCCGGAGTTCGAGAATTGGGTGAACCTGCTGGACCTGACGGTGAAGTACGGCAACAAAAACCCGCTGACGACCGACTACAACACGCAGGTGACGCTGTTCGCGAAGGGCGAAGCCGCCATGATGCAGCAGGGCAACTGGACCCAGGTTCAGATCGACGGCATCGATCCGAACTTGAATCTCGGCGTCCTTCCGATGCCGATAGACAATGATGCGGCCAAAAATGACAAGCTGCTCGTCGGCGTGCCGAACAACTGGGTCGTCAACAAGAATTCCAAGGTGAAGGAAGAAGCGAAGACGTTCCTGAACTGGATGGTTACCTCCGATATCGGCAAGCAGTATATTGCCAAGGAGTTCAAGTTCATTCCGGCGATGTCGACGATCGACGCGACGGCGGAGGATCTGGGCGACATCGCGGCCGATGTGATGAAGTACAGCCAGGACAATCGCGTCCTGAGCTGGAACTGGTTCAAATACCCGGACGGCGCCACGCAGGAATTCGGGAACTCGATCCAGGCCTATGTCGCGGGCAAGTCCGACAAGGATAAAATGTTCGATGAATTCCAAAAGGCTTGGGACAATCTGAAAAAATAATCTGCGCCGCCAACCGGATATATCGCATCAGGGGCTGTTCCCGTGAAGGGAGCGGCCCTTTGTTCATGGCACGTGGAGGCCTAGGTTGATGAAGCGGCTTGCACCGTCCCATTGCGCCGATCGATAGGTACCTTCTCTTAGGTAGCTCTCAGGTACCTCTAAGGTAGCTCTGTGGTAGCTCTAGGTAGCTCTAGGTAGCTCTGAGGTGTCTCTGAGGTGTCTCTGATCCGCTACTGAAGCGGCTCTCCGGAAAATTGATGCAAAAATACAGTTTTTCCTCGATTAAGAAGCACATTTCCGCCAAATTCCTGCAAAAGAGCAGCATTTTCCCTTCTAACTCGAAATTTGAGGCCGAATTGCTCCAAATTGATGCATATTTGCAGCATTCCATTTATCGCCAATCGGTTTGGGGCGGAAACCTGCACATTTGCAGCATTTTTGGAAAGCGATCGCCGATAAGGCTAGTAAATTGCGAAAATCAGCCTTGCGACTCTTTACCGCCACCGACAACCGAGTCATTCAGTACTAGTCATTCCCGCCAACCGCTAACAAGGTTCAGTACTTCGACTCATTCCGCCAACCACGAACACAAATCAGCGCTCCGGCCCTGTGCCGCCGCCTCTCCAACACGAATCATCAATCCGAATCTACATCATCATCCACCAACGCCCGATAGCCAATCCCCATTCCCTTCTGCTCAATCCTTTTTTCAGGCTCATCGCGTGGCTGAGAGCCGGGCCGGGGACGCCATTCAAAGGAGACGACCCCGTATTATGTCGGCGCATATTGGTCTGCCTGGGGCGGCATTCCCGAACGTTACGCGAAGCAGGTGCCAGTCGGCTCCGGGCAAAAAACAATTGACGATCATCCTTCCTATTCTTATAATACCGATTAAACACGTTGGAATTATAAGTTATCAGGAGGGCGGATCATGAACGAACAATCTTGGATTACATTGCGGGACTGGAATGTCTACGCAAGCTGGGGCGTTGCCCTGCTGCTCGTCATTCTGCTGTGGTGGCTGGCGAAGAACAAGGTCGGCTTCGGCCTGCGCGTGCTGCTGGCGATGGCGCTCGGGCTGACGCTGGGGGCGCTGTTCGGTCCGGCGGCTTCGGACATTAGCATTCTGGGCTCGCTGTATGTCAGCCTCATCAAAATGGTGGTCATGCCGCTCGTCTTCGCCGCAATCATTACAAGCATCACGTCCGTTAAAGATCCGGCTGTCTTGAAAAAGCTCGGGACGAAGACCATTGCGCTCTTCCTGGCTACGACCGCGATCGCGGCGGTTATCGGCCTGGGAACGGCGCTTGTTATCGATCCCGGTTCCGGCATCGCCCAGAACGGCGAAGGGGAGCAAGATTTTCAGGCGCGCGAGATTCCGAGCTTCCGCCAGGTGGTGCTTGACCTCGTTCCGTCGAATCCGATTAACGAGATGGCTGAAGGCAAAGTGGTGCCGGTCATTGTATTCGCCGCCTTCATCGCCGTCGCCATCATATACGAAGGGACGCGGAACCCGGAGCGGGTGCAGCCGGTTCGCTCGTTCTTCCAGTCGTTCTCTCATATTATGTTCCGCGTCACCAAATTCGTTATCCGGCTGACGCCTTACGGAGTGCTTGGGCTCATGACATCGATGTCCGCGAAATACGGACTGTCTACCCTGAAGGAATTGGCCTGGTTCATTATTGCTGTCTATGCGGCGTGCCTCATCCATATGATAATTACGTTCGGATCGCTTGTCGCATTCGGCGCCCGCGTCAATCCGATCCGGTTTTTCAAGAAGGCGTACCCGACGATGGCGGTCGCTTTCACGACGCGGAGCAGCTACGCGACGCTGCCCGTCAACCTGGAAGTAATTACGAAGCGGATGAAGGTCTCGGATCGGATAGCCAGCTTCGTGGCGCCGCTCGGGGCGACGATCAACATGAACGGCTGCGGCGGGATTTACCCGGCTATCGTCGCCGTGTTCATCGCCCGGGTCTACGGCATTGATCTCAATATCGCCGATTACCTCCTCATCATTGGCGCCGCGACGTTAGCTTCCGTCGGCGTTGCCGGCGTGCCCGGCCCGGCCTCGATCTCGACGACGGTCGTGTTGGTGCAGGCCGGTCTTCCGCTCGAAGGCTTCGCGCTTGTGCTCGGTATCGATGCGATCGTCGATATGGCCCGCACCGCGGTGAATGCGACCGGAACGACCGTCGCCTCCCTGCTTGTCGCCAGCAGCGAGGGCGAATTCGACCGCGAGGCGTTCCATCGCGAGCCGGACGGGGAGATCGACTTCAACACAGAATCGGCGCCAAGCCAAGGGAGCGTATCCGTGTAACCCCGCATTGCAGAAAACAACAACGATTGAGCTTTTGCAGAGGAAGCGTCAGTGAATTGCTCTAAGGCTATAAGGCCCCGACGAAGAACCCGCCAAGCCGGATCGGCCTGGCGGGTTCTTATACTGAATCAGGAGGCCGGGGCATCGGCAGAGCGATGCGAGAATGGGCGGGATGGGCGAGCCTCTTCGCGTTCCGAATTCGGGTTGTGTCCGTTGACCCGCACGAGGCGCTCCTGCTCTTCCTCATGCATCAGCGTTTTCTTTTGCTCCTGCACCGGTTCCTGCTGAGGTTGCACTTGCTGCCGTTGTGGCTCTTGTTGCTTTGATTGCGGTTCGCCTTGTTGAACTTTTATTTCTCCTTGTGCTTCTTGTATTTTTTCTATCTGTTCAATTGTTTGAACTTCTTGTATTTGTTCTGTCTGTTGAACTGCTTGAACTTCTTGTATCAGTTCTACCTGTTGAGTTTCTTGTACTTTTTGTATTTCCTGTACCTGTCGCGCATCTTGTACCTTTTGTTGCCCCTGCTGCAATTGTTCAGCATATTGCGTATATTGGGCTCGTTGAACATGTTGCACTTGCTGTATTTGTTGCGCTTGTTCTACTTGTAGAACTTGCTGTTCTTGTTTTTCTTCCTGTTCCGGGACGGCTTTCTCTTCCTTGTGCTGATCATGAATTTGGACAATCTTGTGCCCGGCCTTCCCATATCGCTTCCGCGCCAAATACATCGCATAAGCGATCGGGTACGTCAATGCATTCCGGTACGCTTCCTTATCGCCGATCTTGCGGAACAGATCCCGGCTCGGCTTCGGATTGACCTCCAGCAGCCATATCTTGCCGGACTTATCTACGGCCAGGTCGATCCCGATCTCGAACAGGGAGCCAATCTTTTCTTCGATCACTTCGGTCAGGCGCTGCGCCAGACAACGGCATTCCTCTTCAATGGCCTTCGCCTGCTCGGTCCCGAAATGCTTCTCCATGAATGGAAGGAACGGCAGCGCTGCACTGCCCCGTTGACCCGCCAGATTGGAATTCGGACTGCGCGGCGTGCCGACGCGGATAGCCATTCCTGTCGTTACCCATTCGCCCTCTCCGTTTTTTTGATGAAGGACGCGGGCATCGGCGGTTCTTTCGGGGAGAAGCTCTGTATCTATGCCCTGCTGAAGGACGAATGAGCCGTTGCGAATGCGCTGCGACCGGGTCCAATGCGCGAGCCAGCGAACGACCTCGCCCCGATGGCGCAGCCGGACATTGCGCAATCCGAAGCTTCGTTCCCGTCCCCAGACTTCATACCTGCCCTGCTTCGCCTGGATGCGGACGACGCCCATTCCTCCGGTTCCATTGTTGGGCTTCGCATAGATAAGCGGGTATTGGGCCAGCATGCTTCTCAGATTCCGTTCGGAATAAGGCAATGTCTTCGGAAGCCAGCGGGCGGTTCTTTCATCCTCGGAGAACATTTCCAACGCTTTGGACTTCAGCACGAATTTATCGTTGGCATAGGGGAAAAGCGAGCGGTTCCGCATAATGCGGAAGGCGGCGTTCCAATTGCAGCGTCTTCGGTCGATGACGATGTCGGGCCAAGGCTCCATTGCGGCAGTCCAGCCGGAACGGGTGAACTTGAACCCGCGAATCTGCTTTTGGCGGAGGCGGATGTCTGATTCATTGAATACATACACATTAGCCCCCAGCTTCCTGCCGATCTCCACCCATTGGCGGAATACGAAGGATTCCATGAACCGGGTGCCCTTGCGGTATGTGAAAATTCCAATTACCGGATGTCTCTGCTTCATCTGATATCACCTCCTTGGCCGAGATAGCGGCGGCCGGGATTGTGACTGCGGTTCAATGCGGCACAGCTGATTCCGCTGCAGGTACAGCCCATGGGCGGGCTGTCCAAGTTGATTGCATGGCGGCTCCTTCCGTTGCGATCGTACTACAGCATATCGCCTGAACCGGAGAAGTGTGACAGTCTATTCAGGGAAAGCGGTAAATCTCTTACTATTCGAAATCGCTGATAGAATGCGATATAATAGACTCTCAATCTAGCAGCAAGCTGCGAGTCAAGATTGAGAGAGGGGATACTCGAATGAACCAGAACCGTATGGCAGTCCGGTGTCTAATCGCAGCATTGGGTGCAGCCCTCTTGCTTAGCGGTTGTCAGGCATCGAGCAGCGGACAGGCGGGAGCGCCGCAATCGGGAGCGCCGCAATCGGGTCAGACCGAGGTTGATCCGGCCCTGACGCCATCCCCCGATCCTGAACCTTCAGCGGAATCCGGGATCGATACGGACAAGGAAGGAGCCATCGACGCTATTGCGCAGATGAAGTCGGAATTCGCCTTGGCGAATACGGTGCAGGAAGTGGACGGACGAGCCGTCGTAACGAATCAAGAATCGATTATGGTTGTCGTCAACAAGGAGCGGTATTTGCCGGATGGATACGAGCCTCCGGATTTGGTAGAGCCGAATGTCAAGTTCTCATTCGATGAGCCGCATGAGAAGCGCCACATGCGCAAGGAAGCGGCCGAAGCGCTGGAAGCGCTGTTCGCCGGCGCGGAGCAGGATGGCATCACGCTGAACGCCGTCTCGGGCTACCGCTCGTATCAGCGTCAGCAATCGCTGTTCAATCATTATGTCGAGACGCAAGGGAAAGAGTACGCTTCCCGCGTCAGTGCCGTCCCGGGAACGAGCGAGCACCAGACCGGGTTGGCGATTGACGTATCCAGCCCAAGCGTAGGCAACGTGTTGGAAGAGGTGTTCGGCGATTCGGAAGAAGGAAAATGGCTTGCGGAGCACGCCCATGAGTATGGCTTCATCATCCGCTATCCGAAGGATGGCGAATCGATTACCGGCTACGTGTACGAGCCATGGCATATCCGGTATGTCGGGAAGGATGCCGCTGAGGCGATATATAACGAAGGAACGACATTGGAGCAATTTTTGCAATAGCACTTCTATTATTTTTCGATTCGAAAAGAAAGCCGGAGACGGGTGACGTCTCCGGCTTGTTTTGGTGCGCCCAGCATGGGCGCTATCTCTAGGGTTCAAGTCCCGAACGGTGAAGGCAGTAGTAGCCGTAGCTTAAGACAAGGGTGTCGACCGTGAGGTCGAATCTGAAGGAAGTCGGCGGCAAATCTCCGGTCTGAGGAACACGAACTTCATATAAGGCTAGCGCATGTTGGATGAGGTTGCCAAACAAACCAAAGTCCTTACTGCCGAAGGCATGCGAAAGTAAATGAAGCAGATAGATGGAGAGGAAGATAGCGCTCTTACCTGGGGAGATCTGTATGAACGCAGAGTAACTCTGTAAATCTGCCTGTGAAGGCAGACTGAACATACAGAAGTCAGCAGAGGTCATAGTACGACGGTTGTGACGTCAACGGTCGGAAGGACTGAACATGTTATAGGAATTGAACAACTTGGATTTCGAATGTAAGCAATGAAGGCAGACAATCTCCTGTTTTTATTCTCGGAGACCTATCTGGGGAAGTAGCGGTGAATACGCAAGGGTATCCAGAAGGGCTGAGCTTACAGCGGCATGAACAGAAGAACAATTCACGCGAGGAGTATGTCACGAATGATGGAGTTGCTGTTGTCACGGGAAAACTTGCTAACTGCACTGAAACGTGTGGAGGAGAACAAAGGAAGCCACGGCGTAGACGGAATGGCCGTAAAAGAGTTACGAGCCCACATCCTGCAAAACTGGCAAGAAATCCGTCACCGCTTGAAAGAGGGAACCTATGAGCCAAGTCCAGTCCGTCGGGTCGAAATCCCGAAACCGAACGGGGGAGTTCGGCTATTAGGCATACCAACCGTGACAGACCGATTCATTCAACAAGCAATAACGCAAGTATTGACACCGGTGTTTGACCCTGCATTTTCCGAACATAGCTATGGGTTTCGTCCGCGCAGACGAGGCCATGA
>NZ_LDIG01000247.1 GCF_015845845.1 Paenibacillus dendritiformis | reverse complement strand
AAAAAAAGGTGAGTTTAGACGGAGCTTCCCCGGGGTCGAAGAGCCAGGCATGCATACCAATAATCACTCGGCAACTTGGGAGACCCTGACGCTCTTCCGAAGACAAGTACTCTTTAGGAACGACTTTGGGAGTATGGCGGCCAAGCGATGAAACGCAAGAAAGCCAAACGGCAGTCAGGGAGTCGGATCGCCGCATAGTACCGAAGAAGCCGATGTAATGTTGGCAGAGGGAAGGCAGGCGACACAACAATCGATCTTGTTAAGGAAACATATACTGCACAACGGAGGCAGCAGAATCAATATGGAAACCAAATTAGCAAGAATAGCAACTATGGCCAAGTCAGACCCGAATCTAAGATTCACTTCCATAGGACACCTCATCAATGAGGAAGCGCTTATAGCTTGCCACAGGAAGATGAAACCGGGGAAGGCTACAGGAGTAGATGGCATAACGAAAGAGATGTACGAGCGTGAATTGGAAGCCAACGTAAAGAATCTGGTGGACCGGCTGAAGAAGAAAAGCTACCGGCCACTGCCGGCACGAAGGACGTATATCCCCAAGGACGAGAAAAGCAGAAGGCCGCTTGGCATACCCGCTTACGAGGACAAACTGGTGCAGATGGCACTCAAACGACTGCTCGAGGCGATATATGAACAGGACTTTCTGGAAAATTCCTACGGATTTCGGCCGGGGCGAAGCATGCACGATGCGCTAAAACGGGTTACATACAACATGGAACGAGGGAAAATGGAGTATGTAGTCGATGCGGATATCTCGGGTTTCTTCAATCATGTGAACCATGAATGGTTGATGAAATTTCTGGATAAAAGAATCGGGGACCCAAACATCCACCGCCTTGTGAGAAGAATGCTCATTGCAGGGATACAGGAAAACGGGGTATTCGAACCGAGTGAAGAAGGAACCCCTCAAGGTTCTGCAGTATCCCCGCTGTTAGCGAATATTTACCTGCATTACGTGCTGGACCTATGGTTCGATGCGGCCGTGAAGAAGCAATTGAGGGGCCGAGCGGAAATGGTGCGGTTCGCAGATGACTTCGTGTGCATGTTTCAGTTCAAAGACGATGCCGAGCGATTTTATTATGCTCTGCTCAAGCGCTTGGCTAAATTCAATTTAACAGTGGCAGAAGAGAAAACAAAGATTATACGATTTGGCCGCTTCGCTGAGGCTGCAAGGAGGAAAGCCGGCCTGGGAAAGCCGGACACGTTCGACTTTCTGGGATTTACCCATTACTGTGGGAAAAGTCGAACGGGGGGCTTTCGAGTCAAACGCAAAACGAGCAAGAAGAAATTCAGGCAGAAAATAAAAGCGTTTGACGCATGGATGAAACAAGCGAGACATAAGGAACTAACCTTAACTATACCAAAGATTCGTGCGAAATTAATAGGCCATTTCCGCTACTACGGAATAACGGATAACTTCAAGAGCATAAGAACGTACGCATACTTGGTACAGAAATCCATGTTCAAATGGCTAAACCGTAGAAGCCAACGGCAGAGTTACAGCAAAGAGAAATTCTATGACCTCGTCAAACGCTGGAATCTGCCGAAGCCGCGCATCTATGTCAATATCTACGGCTAAGAAAAAAAACCATACGTTGTAAATGATTGATGTGAAGAGCCGTATGCGTTAATTGCGCACGTACGGATCTGTGAGGGGTAGGGGCTCAATCCTCGGAAGGAAAGGCCCCGCCTACTCGACCAGGATTCTGCTCCCCGAATCAATTCCATCATCATAACGCCATTTTTTCGCGGCTTTGCCTTTCGCCGCGCGCATGCCCGGCCAGCCCGCCCTAACGCGTAGACCGGCATAATCAAGAAATATCTCTCCCCAAGATTCAGGGCGAAACGGGATTGTTCCAACCTGCTGCCGGTTGGACATCGTCCGGCCCCAATGCCCCTCTCGCTCCTCCGGCGCACTCCGTCCTTGCATTGACCGGACTCGGCAGCTATGCTACTTTAATAAAGCGATACTGATAATCATTATCACATACATTAAAGTACAGCCGAGGTGCTTGAATTGATAACGACGATGATAGACTTCGAACATATTTGCCGCTCCTTGGAGCAATTTTGGTTCAAGCTGCGCGGCGTTGATATTGCGCGCTTCGGACGTATGGAGCCGCAGCTGCTGAATACGTATGTCCTCGTCCTGTCCAAGCATGGCGAAGGCCGCTTGGTCATTGATTATGCCGAATACCGGCTGGGGGAGGGAGCCGTTCATGTGGCCGCGCCCGGACAGACCATCGGCATGACCGCGGAAGAGGGGCAGGAGGCGGAAGCGTACGTGATTCGCTTCGATGTCCGCTCGGATGCGGAGCCGGAGGCGGAGTTCCCGCTGCGCGGGGAGGTGCCTGTGCACCGGGAAGCGCCGACCGTCGTGCTCTGCGAAATATTGTATGGCAGGAGCCGATCCGAGCTGAGAACGGAACGGCTTCTCGCTCAAGCGGCCTTTCACGAGCTGCTGTGCGGAGTGGCAGCCAATATTCGCCGGCTGCCGGACGATCCGCGGGCGGCATTGGAGCGCACGAAGGCGTATATCGACCATCATTTCAACGAGAATCTGACGATCGGGATGCTGGCGCGGATGGCCGATATCAGTCCGAAATACTACGTCGATCTTTTCAAAAAAACATACGGTCAAAGCACGATCGACTATATCACGGAAGTAAGAATCCGCCATGCGAAGCGGATGATGCTGCAGGCGGATGCCCGCCTGCGGGAGATTGCCCAGCAGGTCGGATACAGCGACGAATTTTATTTCAGCCGCAAGTTCAAGCAGCAAATCGGCGTCGCCCCGACCGTCTATATGAAAAAACGGCGGCGCAAAATCGTCGCCTATACGCCGGGGATTGCCGGCCATATGCTTGCCCTCGGGCAAATCCCGTATGCCGCGCCGCTTCATCCGAAATGGACGGCTCATTATTATGAGAAATACCGCTTTGATATTCCGCATCATCTGAGCGCCTATCGCTACAATAAGGATTGGAAAACCAATATCGAAGCCTTATGCGCCGCCAAGCCGGAGCTCGTCATTTGCGACTCGGAATATTTGCAGCCGGAGGAGAAGCGCAATCTGGAAAGCGCGGCCGAGGTGAAATATATATCCGGCCGGGACCACGACTGGCGGGAGCAATTCAGATTGACGGCCCGCTACATCGGCGCAGAGCCGGAAGCGGAATCCTGGTTGTCCGCTTACGAACAGAAAGCGGCTGCCGCCCGGAAGCGTCTGCAGAAGCTGCTGTCGGGCGAGGCGTTTTTCATGATGTGCATCCACAAAGACTGCTGTTATCCTTGCGCCTGCCGCGGAATGAATGAAGTGCTGTACGATGAGCTGCACTTGAACAGAGCGCCGTATCCGGTCGGAGATTCCGGCCGACAAGCTATGAGCTTGGAAGAACTGGCGCATCTCAACCCCGATCGGATATTGCTGAATGTATGCCAGGAGCCGGAATCGCTGCAAGCGTGGCAATCTGTCCAGGCTTCCCGCCTATGGTCGGATATGAAGGCCGTGCGCCGCAATCATGTCTATCTTATTTCATCCGATCCGTGGCGTGAATATTCGGCCTACGCTTGCGAGCGGATGATCGACGATCTGATGAAGCAGCTTGCGCACGAGCTTGACATGGAAGGATAGCCCGATCTGGATTTTGTCCAAGTGAATTCCGGAGATTATCCATGTTCGCTTGGGGAAGAGCAAGTATATAATTTTGATTGAGAATCGTTATCATTATGTTGATAATAATTCTCACATATAATTCATTGAGAAGGAGAAGTAACATGAATAAAAAAGTAGGGGTTCTACTATTATCTTTAGCTATGATGTTCAGTGTCGCGGCATGCGGAACGAAGGATAAGCCCGCTGCATCGGCTCCGCAGCAGCAGGAGACGCAGACGGAGAGCGCTCCGGCTGCAAATACAGACAATACGGTCGGCGAGACAAGAACGATTACATATCTAGGACAGGAGTATACCGTTCCTGTGCAGCCGGCCAAGCTGGTCATTACGGGTTCGGTGGAATCGCTGGAAGACGCGCTCGTGCTGGACGTGCACCCGGCAGGGGCGATGACGACCGGCGGCGAGTTCGCGCCGATGTTCGCCAAGATTACGGACCAGGCGGAACCGATCGGAGAGAAGTCCCAGCCGAATCTGGAAGCGATCTTGAAGCTGAAGCCGGACGTGATCCTGGCAAGCACCAAGTTCCCGGCGGAGGCCATTGAGAAGCTGAACAAGATTGCGGTCACCATCCCTGTCTCCCATATCGCGACCGACTGGCAGGACAATCTGAATCTGCTGGCCGAGCTGTCCGGCAAGCAGGAGCAAGCGAAGCAGGCCTTGCAGAATTACAATGACGAGGTCCAAGCTTTGAAAGAGCAAATCGGTCCCGTTTTGAAGGACAAAAATGTGCTGATTCTCCGGCTGCGCGCAGGCAATTTGTTCATTTATCCGGAAGATGTGTTCTTCAATCCTTCCGTCTATGCCGATCTGGGAGCTTCCGTTCCGGAGGAAGTGAAGAAGGCGGAGGCGCAGCAGTTGATTACGATCGAGCAGTTGTCGCAGATGAACCCGGACTATCTGTTCGTCCAGTTCGCGGAAGCGGAGAACAAAGATAATCCGAAGGCGTTGGAGGATCTGCAGAAAAATCCGATCTGGGGCAGCATCAATGCCGTGAAGAACGACAATCTATTCGTCAATCTGGTCGACCCGACCGCCCAGGGAGGCACGGCTTACAGCAAAATCGCCTTCCTGGAAGCTCTAAAAAACAGCAAGCTCGTTCAAGCCAAGTGAGCCGGTTCCTATGCGGCTAAAGTCATACGCAACAGCGATCATCCTGTGGGGCTCGCCTCTGCTTGCCGTGCTGCTCATCCTATTGTCGGTTCAATACGGGGCCAAAAACATCGATACCGGCACGATTTATGAAGCGGTGTTTCACTTTGATCCGGGAAATGTGAATCATCAAATCATTATGCACTCCCGGATCCCGCGGGTGATCGGGGCTTTGCTCATCGGCGCGTTCCTGGCCATTTCGGGCGCGCTGATGCAGGGGATGACAAGAAATGATCTTGCATCCCCTTCCATTATGGGGGTGCTGGACGGCTCCGTATTTGCCGTTACGGTATGCATGATTTGGCTGCCGGGCTCTTCGTCGCTGGAATTGATCGTTTTTTCATTTATCGGCTCGGCACTCAGCATCGTTCTCGTATTCGGCATGGCGTCGCTGCTGCCCGGCGGGTTGTCTCCGGTGAGATTGGCCATTCTGGGCACGATTATCGGCACGTTTCTGAGCAGTATTTCGGCAGCGCTGGCATCCTATTTTCAAATCTCGCAAAATATCAGCTTCTGGTACAACGCCCGGCTTCATCAGATGGATCCGGAGCTGATCAAGATGGCGATCCCGTTCGCGGTTATCGGAATCGCGTTGGCGGTCGGACTGTCCCGATCGATATCGGTCCTGTCTCTTGGCGAAGAGGTAGCGGTCGGACTTGGCCAAAAAACAACATGGATCAAATTCGGCGCCATGTTCAGCGTCGTCCTGCTGACCGGGATTTCGGCCGCGATCGCCGGCAAAATCGGGTTCGTCGGTCTTATTATTCCGCATATCGTCCGGATGCTTGTCGGGGTCGATTATAAATGGATCATCCCGTGCTCGGGGGTGCTCGGAGCCTTGTTCCTTGCGCTCTGCGACCTGCTCAGCCGCTACGTGAATTATCCGTTCGAGATGCCGATTGGCGTCATCACCTCGCTGCTTGGCGTTCCGTTCTTCCTCTATCTTGTGCGGACGAGAGGAGGCGCGAAGCATGAATAACATCTCGGGCGCCCGCTTTGCGGCTGTGCTGCTCGCCGGAGCTGCCCTGATATTGATCGTCACCTATGTCAGCCTGACCAACGGCATATTTGATATGAGCGTGAAGGATGTTATCGATACATTGCTGCGCATTCAGCCGCAAGCCGACTATGATCTCGTCATTTTCGAGTTCCGGCTGCCGCGGATCGTCATTGCCATTCTGGTCGGGATGGGACTTGGCATCGCCGGAGCGGTTATTCAGAGCATCACGCGCAACGGGCTGGCGGATCCGGGCATTCTCGGAATCAATGCGGGAGCCGGCGCGGCGATGGTTATTTTTATGTTCTTTTTCCAAGGACAGATTAAGGGGACCGGGCTATTGTCGATTATGGCGATGCCGCTGTTCGGCCTGCTGGGCGGGCTGCTTGCGGCCGCCCTCATCTACCTGTTCGCCTGGAAGGACGGCAGGCTGGAGCCGCAGCGGCTGCTGCTTACGGGGATTGCGACCGGATCGGGACTGAGCGCGGTATCGCTGTTTTTGACGCTGAAAATGAATCCGAATGATTTTGAAATGGCCGCGGTATGGAGCTCCGGCAGCATTTACAATGCGAACTGGAAATACATCGTTTCCATTATTCCCTGGCTTCTGCTGCTGCTTCCGGTCATTATTCGCAAGTCCTATATTATGGATATTTTTCAATTGAGGGAGGAAAGTGTCATCAGCGTGGGCGTCTCTTCGGAAAAAGAGAAAGCCGTGCTCTTGCTGTGCAGCATCGGCATCGTAAGCGCCTGCGTATCCGTATCCGGAGGCATCGGATTTATCGGGCTGATGGCGCCGCATATCGCAAGACGGCTCGTCGGAACCGCGCATCGCCGCATTCTCCCGGTGTGCGGAATCGTCGGCGCGCTGCTCGTGCTCGTATCCGACTATATCGGCCGCACCGTGTTCGCTCCGGCGGAGCTGCCCGCAGGCATCGTAACGGCCATCATCGGCGTTCCCTATTTCATTATGCTGCTGTACCGGGGAAGAAAAAAGCGAGGCTAGACAATTATTTACGACAGATGAGGAGTGCACATGGATGTCTAAGAGCCATATGGCGCCGCTTGAACCGCTGCTTCCGGATCAGGCGGGCCGTGAAGTCACCGTGCCGCGTTCGGAGCAATGGGATGTCTGTTCCCGAGGCAGCGGCCGGCCATACCGGATTTTTGTGGCCGTGCCAGCCGAGGAGGCGCCGCCGGCCGGCCATCCGGTCATCTATGTGCTGGACGCGAATTCAACGTTCGGCACGTTAGCGGAAACGGTTCGCGCCCAGTCCCGCGCCAAAGCCAAAACCGGCGTCGATCCCGCCGTCGTCGTCGGCATCGGCTATCCGACCGATGCCCCGTTCGATCCGGCGCGGTTCTATGATTTTACGCTCCCGGTTGCGGCGGAAGAGCTGCCGCCCCATCCGCATGGAGACGCGTGGCCGGAGATGGGCGGAGCCGAAGCATTCAGCCGCTTCATTGAAGAAGAGCTGAAGCCGGCCATCGAGCGCAAGTTCAACATCGATCGCGGCAGGCAGGCGATTATCGGCCACTCGCTGGGCGGACTGTGCGTGCTGCAAATGCTGTTCACCCGGCCCGAGGCATTCAAGACCTATATCGCGGGCAGCCCGTCGATTCATTGGAACAGGCCGTTCATCCGGGAAGCGGGAGAGCGCTTCCTGGCCCGCATGCAGCAGGAACCTGCCGATATTCAGGTCATGATTGCGGTAGGGGAACGGGAGCAAGGGCATCCCAGCCGCATGACCGAGAATGCGAGGGAGCTGGCCGAACGGCTGGCTGCCGTCTCGCCCTCCGGGGTGCGGACCGCGTTCTATGAATTCGCGGGCGAAGGCCATATTTCGCTGCTTCCCGTCTTGATGAGCCATGCCGCCCGCTATGCATTAACGAGCCCAAGCAAGAAGGGCTGAATGATAGGCGGAAGAGCCGGACGGGTTCGCCGCCCCGAGCGAGGCTCGGACTTATCCGCTGACGCAACGAAGCCCCCTATGCCATTTTCGGCTAAGGGGGCTTGCTGTTGCAGGACTACCGCCGCTTTACGCAATAGTCCGGCTTCTCCCATGCGCGCCTAGAATCGCTTGTACATTCCTACCGAGCGGGGATAGGTGTAATCGAATCCGAACTGCGCGTACAATTGATCGGCGGGCAGATCCGCAATTAAGCTGACATACGATTGCTTGGGGGCGTTCTCGTCCAGGTAACGGGAAATCTCCGCCATAATCGTCTTTCCCCACCCTTGTCCCTGATGGGATGGCCTTACGCAAATATCGACCACCTGAAAAAAGCAGCCGCCATCTCCGATGATCCGGCCCATGCCAATCAGTTCGCCATTCTGCCGCAGCGTTACCGTGAAAACGGAATTTTGCAGCGCGACGGCGGCTCCCTCCAAGCTTTTGGAACTCAAACCGGCCGCTGTCCGGATCGCAACATACTCTTCCGGGCTGGGAGCCTCATGCAAAATAAGTACATTGGAATTCATAAATTTCCTCCATTTCCCCTGAGCTGCGGGCGGAGCGATATTGTCATCCAGGGATAATTCAATTCTTTCCCATTATAAATCAGGGACGGGCTTTTCAAAATACGGGATCAATGATCATCGTTATTCATACAGGGCGTCCTTCAGCTTCGTGGACATGCCCGATCGGCTGCGGGCCGCAGCGAGTGCAGACTTGCGGAGCCGTTCATTCTCGCGGGTCAATGCCTCCATCCTGAGCAGCATCTCGTCGAACAATTGGCGAGCCTCTTCGCTTAATCCGCCCTCCAGAGCTTTTTTTCTATCCGCGAACGCTTGAACGGGTGTTTCCTTATGCATTGAATTTGCCTTCTTTCTTCTGCTTCTATGGCTTCGATTTCTATCTTTCATTCCACTCTCAATCTATTATAGAACAGATGGATACAAGCCAAAAGAAGGATATAAAAAAGATGACCGTAATCATCTCCTGTTTGTGATACAATGATGGGTGCCAATTTGATCGCAGAAGGGATCCTATCATCATGAAGAGACTTTACGAGAGCCGATTCCATCGATGCTGTATTGCATCGCTTTCCAATTTCGCGGCGGCGAAGGCGGCGGGACGATGACAACCCGGACCATCCAAGACGCAACGAATGTGCGCCAGTCGCAAATCCGCCGCATGTATCTGTACATGTTTATGATATTTACGCCGGATGCTGGCCTCCCGAAGACTTGGAGATTCCTATGCGGTCATTCGCGGTTTCGGGGCGGCCGGGTTCGCGGTGTCCGCGCTTGTTATCGGCTGGCTGCTCGGCCGGCTGCCGGGGCATGCCGCCATGGGATGGATTATGATGTCTCTGCTTGCCGCAACCGGCGGGGTGCTCCTGATGATCCGCGATCCCCGGCGCCCGGAGGCGGACGGCCCGGAAGCACAGCGGAAGAGCGAAGGGCCTTCGCGAACGGAAGCGGCGGACATGTCCCAATTTTGGAAATACGTGTTCACCCGGCGCTTCCTCTTGTTCATTGCGGTGCTCATTACGTACAATATGACTTTAATCTTCAGGCTGGATGCTGCCGGCGGCTACGGAAGTCATTATCTTCCTGTATTTGGGCCGCGCGGGCAGACAATTCCGACCGTTGACGATGCTGGCCTGGTCCGCCGTCATTCTCGGCATTCGGGCACTCGTCATCTATGTGACCGATTGGCTGCCTCTGATTCTGTTCATGCAGGCGTTTCAGGGAATCGGCATTGCGCTCTTCTTCATCTATCTTGCCGAGTACATGATGGACCTGATACCGGATCGGTTCCGGGCCAGCGGGCAGGCAATGATGCAGGTGGCGCTCAGCATTGGCGCGACGATGACGGGCAGCATTATCGGGGCGTATATATACAGCCAATGGGGCAATAAAGCGCTGTTCCTCGTGATGGGAGCGGTGCTGGCGATTGCGGCAGGCGGCTTCGCCGCGGCGGATCGGCTGGAACGGCGGAGGGAACGGACAGAAGCGGCCTCCGTCTAACATCTGACTAACATAACAACGGAAGTCTGGGCATTCAGCCTGGGCTTCCGTTTTTTATGCATCACCAAGATTTTTGTTTCAAAAGGTACCTTGCAATATACAGTAGCGTATGTTACGATGTACTCAACTTAAGATGTACTTAAATTCGATGAAATCCATATTGACGTCGAAGGGAGGTTGGCTGGAGCGTGAATACGCAATTCAAGAAAGGCGTGCTCGAATTGTGCGTCCTCGTTCTCACTTATGAGAAGGATCGTTACGGCTATGAATTGGTGAACCGGATCTCGGAGAAATTCCAGGTCGCGGAAGGCACGATGTATCCTTTGCTGCGCCGATTGACTCAGGAAGGGCATTGCTCGACGTATTTGAAGGAATCGTCGGAAGGTCCGCCCCGCAAGTACTATAAGCTCACCGAAACGGGAGAGGCGTATATGCGGGATATGGTGAAGGAGTGGACTTTGTTCTCGCAAGGCGTAGATGAGATTATTAAGGAGGTTATGAATGGTGAGCGAGCGTAAACATCAGTTTTTGACCCGGCTGGAGCAATTGCTGGGAGCGGTTCCCGAGGCGGAGCGCCGGGAGATTATGTCCGATTTCGAGTCGCATTTTCAGGAGGCCCACGAGGCGGGGAGATCGGAGGAAGAGATATTCCGCTCGCTGGGAAGCGAGCAGGCGATTGCCGGCGAGATACTGGCCCAATATGGATTGGATCTTCCGAGCGTTCAGGAGCCGCCCGCTGCCCGAGAGGAAGCGGAACCGAATGCCGATCCGGATCGCAGCGCTGCCGTGCATAACGCTTTTGCCGATCCGTTCGGCTCCGGAACCGATTCATCACTTCGGCTTATCCGGCTGGAGACGGATGTTGTCGATGTTCATCTCGACACTCATGACGGCCAAGACATATCTTATCATTTTGATTCATTTGACGCGGGGCAATTCGATGTGCGGGAAACGAGAGAAGGGGATGCTTACCGACTGACCGTCCAGCTTCGGCGCAGCGGAATGAAGCGCTTCTTTTCTCCGGTAAGCGGAGATCTTCATGTTCAAATCCCGGCTTCGTTCGGGGGAACGGTGGAACTGGCCTGCGTATCCGGCGACGCAGAGGTACGGGAGATTCGGGCAGAGCGCCTTGATGCGGAGCTGAAATCGGGCGATCTCACGATTGTTGACAGCTCATGCGGGCATGTAACGGCACGGATGAAATATGGCGATGCCGAGCTCCACGATTGCACATGCGGCAAGGCTGATCTGCATACGTTGTCGGGCGATGTGACGATTTTTGATCTTCGGGCAGACGAGTTCGCGCTGAAGGCGGCGTCCGGCGATATTGAACTGCATCGGTTGGAGGCTCAAGCGCTGCGTGCCGAGCTGCTGTCCGGCGATATGCATATCGTTGACGGCAGAGGCGACACCTGGAAATTTACCGCCGCGTCCGGCGATTTGAAGCTGGCGTCCATCGCCGCCGACGTTCACATTGACGTAGCTTCCGGCAGCATCTCAACGAAGAATATCCGTGGTTCATTGAACGTTCTGGCCAAGAGCGGAGAAGTCGAATGCGAGCTTGCTTCCGGAACGAATCAAGCCGCAATCGAGAATTTGGCAGGGAATGTACGTCTTCTGATCCCTTCCGAAATGCGGGAGCTGGAGCTGGAGGCGTCCACCGTGCTTGGAACGGTGTCGATCCGTCTTCCTCAATTCCCGGAAGGGCATGCCCCAACCAGCCGTTTCCGCGGACAGCTTGGAGAGAACGGTCCCAAAATTCAATTGGCGACGAAGGTAGGTTCCATTTCCGTAGCGTCGATATGAATCAGAAGAAGGAGGACGAGAAGAAAGTGGATTATTTCAGTTCGTACAAGCTAATCGATCAGGTACAGCGGGAAGCGGCGCGAGAGGCGGAGCAGAGCCGCTTGTGGCGTACCTTTACGGCGGGAAGCCTGACCGGTGAAGAACTAACGGAGAGAGCTTTCCATGTTCTGAATGACTTGCTGAATTCGGAACGAGACGACGTCAGGCTGCGCGCGGCGGAGATTATTATGAACGGCTGCCGCCGGCGCCGGTGGTTCGCGTTAAGATAATAATCTCGTCTGATAGATAAGGCCGATTCTTCCCTTGCGGGGCAGGAACCGGCCTTTATTCTATGCCAACGTCGTGGCCAGCAGATACAGATTGAGCACGGCGATGATGGTTCCGGCACTCCACGCAAGCGCCTGCATCCAGCGAGGACTGGCGAAGGGGCCCATTTTGCGATGGTCACCGGTAAAGCGAATGAGCGGAAAAACGGCGAACGACAATTGCAGCGACAAGATGACCTGACTGAGAATCAGCAGCTCGCCGGTGCTCTTCTCCCCATAGATGGCGATGACCGCTACCGCGGGAATAATCGCGATCAGCCGCGTGATGAGGCGCCGGACCCACGGCTTCAAGCGAATGTTCAGGAAGCCCTCCATCACGATCTGTCCGGCAAGCGTGCCCGTCAAGGTCGAATTCTGGCCGGAAGCGAGCAGGGCGACAGCGAACAGGATGCTCGCCATCCCCGTGCCCAGGAGCGGCGCAAGCATTTGGTACGCATCTTCAATCTCCGCAATCTCGGTATGTCCGGTTCGGTAGAATGTCGAAGCGGCCAGCATGAGAATCGCGGCGTTGACGAACATAGCCAGCATCAAGGCGATAGTCGAATCGAGCGTAGCGAAGCGGATCGCCTGCTTCTTGCCGGCAAGCGAGTCTTCGAAGTTGCGCGTCTGCACGATCGAGGAATGCAGGTACAGATTATGCGGCATGACGGTCGCCCCCAATATGCCGAGGGCGATATATAGCATCTCCGGATTCCTGATAATTTCCGGGCTTGGAATGAACCCCTGCGCGACTTCCCGAATATCCGGCCGGGACAGGAACAGCTCGACGCCGAAACAGGCCAGAATAATCAGAAATAGCGTAACGACGATGGATTCGATGTAGCGGAAGCCTTTATGCTGCAGCATCAATACAATAAATATATCGAGAGAGGTAATGATGACCCCGATCAACAGCGGCAGGCCGAACAGCAGCTCAAGCGCGATCGCGGAGCCGATGATTTCGGCCAGATCGCAGGCGGCTATGGCCAACTCGCATAATACCCACAGGACGAAATTCACCGGCTTGCTGTAATGATCATGGCAAGCCTGGGCCAAATCCCGTCCGGTCGCGATGCCGAGCCGGGCGGACAGCGATTGCAGCAGCACCGCCATTAGATTGGAGAGCAGCACGACGGACAGCAGCGTATAATTGAAGCGCGAGCCACCCGCAATATCGGTTGCCCAGTTGCCAGGGTCCATATAGCCGACGGCGACCATATACCCGGGCCCGACAAACGCTAAAAATTTGCGGAACCGGGATCCTTTCGCCGGCACGGGCATCGATTTATAGGATTCGGCCAGCGTTGGCTCCGTTCGCTCATGGCGCCAGCCGCTGCCGGAGGATTTCGTTCTCTTGCCCATCTCAGATCCCCCTTCTTTCCTTCCTGTCTTCCTTTGCACAGCGAGACCGCGCGGTTTCCTGTTTCCCGTCATATTATAGGATATTATTACCCTGACCGGCCGCATTGTATCAACGGCAGCATTTTTCCGGATGGTTAGGATTCACATTTTGTCAAAAGAGTACTATAATAAAAATTGAAGTAATTACTCTCTTCAAAAAAAATAGCCCCAGTGAAAACTAATCTCATTCTCAATACCATGCTGTTCCCTGATAGGGAACAGCATGTCGCATTTTTAGGGGAATAACAACGATAGTCATTATCAATGAAGAGGGTGTGTTACGAATGAAAAACAAGCACAAGCAATCATTCACGGAATGGATGGATAAATACGGCGAGGCGCTGGCTGCGGCGGGAAGCGCCTGCTTTATTGCCTTGGCCTTTATCGCAGGCTATGTCTCGGAGACGCTGGCAATCGCGTTCTTTGCGCTCTCCTATGTGATGGGAGGCTGGCTGAAGCTGAAGGATGGGCTGGTTACGCTCATCCGGGACAAGGATCTGGATGTCAATCTGCTAATGATCGCCGCGGCCTTGGGCGCCGCCAGCATCGGGTACTGGTCGGAAGGCGCGATTCTCATCTTCATCTTCGCCTTGAGCGGGGCGCTGGAGACGTTCACGATGAACCGGAGCTCGCGCGACATTTCGGCGCTGATGGAATTGAAGCCGGAGCAAGCCATCGTGCTCCGAGACGGGCAGGAAGTTATCGTTCCGGTGGAGCGGCTGCAAGTCGGCGAGACGGTTCTGGTCAAGCCAGGTGAGCGCATTCCGGCGGACGGGCTCGTGCAGGAAGGAACCTCTGCCGTCGATCAAGCTTCGATTACCGGGGAGAGCGTACCGGTTGACAAAGGCCCCGGCGACGAAGTATTCGCAGGCACGGTGAACGGCCAAGGCGCGCTCTATATGGAAGTGACTCAATCCAGCGAATCGTCGCTGTTTTCCAAAATTATTCGGCTTGTCCAGGAAGCGCAGAGCGAGATGCCGAAATCACAGCGCTTCATTGAGAAGTTCGAGCGGATTTATGCGCGGGTCATTATTCTGGTCACACTGCTGCTGATCTTCATCCCGCCGCTTCTTCTCGGCGAGACGTGGGAGGCTGCGTTCTACCGGTCGATGGTGTTCCTCGTCGTCGCATCCCCTTGCGCGCTCGTCGCGTCCATTATGCCGGCCACCTTGTCGGCTATATCGAATAGCGCCCGCAAAGGCTTGCTGTTCAAGGGCGGCGCTTATCTCGATCACATCTCGCGCGTGCAGGTGATCGCGTTCGACAAGACCGGAACGTTGACGCAGGGCCGATTGACGGTAACCGACCTGGAACCGCGCGGCGGCCTGCAGGCTTCGGAGCTGCTTCAGGCGGCAGCGGCGCTGGAGTCGCTGTCGACCCACCCGATTGCCAAAGCGATCGTCCTGGAATCCGAGCGCGCTCGGCCGGACGGCAAAGAGGCCGCCTGGGCGCGGCCGACCGATTTCCAAGCCCGGTCGGGACTTGGAATCGAAGCGGAGATGGAAGGCGCGCGCTGGCGCATCGGCAAGCCGTCCTTTATTTTGAACGAGGCCGATGCGGAAGTTCTCGCCCGGACAGCCGAGCTTCAGAGCGAAGGCAAGACCGTCATTGCGGTCGAGCGGGACGGCGCTGTCGTCGGCTTGATCGGGCTCCAGGATCGGATTCGCCCGGAGACGCCGGCCATCGTCCGCCAATTGAAGCATAGCGGCATTCAGGTGGCGATGCTTACGGGGGATCAGGAGCGGACGGCGCAGGCCATTGCGGCCGAGGCGGGAATCGACCTCGTCTTTGCCGAGTTGATGCCGGAGGACAAACTGACGATCGTCAAAAAGCTGAAGTCGGAGTATGGAGCGGTAGCGATGGTAGGGGACGGCGTCAACGACGCCCCCGCTCTTGCCGCGGCCAATGTCGGCATTGCGATGGGGGCCGCCGGCAGCGATGCGGCGCTGGAGACCGCCGACTTGGTGCTGATGAATGATGATCTGGGCAATATCGAGCACGCCATTTCGCTCGGGAGACGCACCCAGACCATCGTCAAGCAAAATATTATTTTTGCCGGCGCCGTAATCGTGGCTCTCATCTCTGCCAACTTCTTGTTCGGAATACCGCTTCCATTAGGCGTCGTCGGGCATGAAGGCAGCACAATCCTCGTCATCCTGAACGGATTGCGCCTGCTCCGATCGTAGAGCTATCCGCAATGATCCGATTCCTATCCATATGATGAACGCGATAATTTCACATATCATAGAGTCAATAAGACGAAGAGCCGGAGATGCATAAGCAGACTCCGGCTTATTTGCGCTTCCTCCAAATTGGGTATCCTAGTATTGTAATCAGACAATATGGTGTCAGCGGAGGTGAGCAATATTGTGGACGACCGACACGATTATCTTTCTGCTTGGCATTTTGCTGCTGGCCGGAGTCGTCAGCGCCAAGTTTTCGAATCGCTTTAACGTTCCTTCGCTCGTGCTGTTTATCGCCGTCGGCATGATCATGAACCGGTTAATCTACTTCGACAACACGAAGCTGACGCAGTTATTCGGAATATTGGCGCTGATTGTGATTCTGTTCGAAGGCGGGATGCAGACAAGCTGGAAGCAAATGCGGCCCGTGGTCGGCGCAGCCGTCTCGCTTGCTACGCTCGGCGTTGTCGTAACCGCCTTGGTGTTCGGCCTGTGCGCGGCCTACATTCTCGATATTTCCTGGAAGGAAGGCCTGCTCATCGGCGCGATTGTCGGCTCCACCGACGCGGCGGCCGTGTTTGCGGTCATGGGGAGCCAGCGGGTGAAGCGCAAGCTGTCCTCGACATTGGAGGCGGAGTCAGGCACGAACGACCCGATGGCGGTATTTCTCACCGTGTCATTAATTGAGTGGATCCAGACGCCGAATGCGAATCTGTTCTACATGTTTCTGTCATTCCTGTGGGAAATGGGGTTCGGACTCGTGTTCGGGCTGGGCGTCGGCTGGCTGGCGATTCAGATCGTCAACCGCATCCATCTGGACACCTCCGGACTGTATCCGGTGCTGTCGATCGGACTGTCCATCGTGACGTACAGCGGAGCCGCGATGCTGCACGGCAGCGGGTTCCTCGCCGTCTACGTCATGGCGCTGGTGCTGGGCAACGCCGATTTGCAATACCGCTTCACGATAACCCGCTTCAATGAAGGCTTCGCCTGGATGATGCAAATTTTGATGTTCATCCTGCTCGGGCTTCTCGTCTTTCCCGGGGAACTGGTTGAAGTGATGTGGCAGGCCATCCTGCTGTCGCTGATTTTGATGCTGATCGCCCGTCCGCTAGGGGTGGCGGCGAGCTTGCTGTTCGGGCGCTTCTCGCTCCGCGAGCAGACGCTGATTGCCTGGGCGGGATTGAAGGGCGCCGTGCCCATTGTTCTCGCCACCTACCCGATGATTGCGGGGCTGGAGCAGGGCCAATTGTTCTTCAATGTCATCTTCTTTATCGTCCTGACCTCGGCGTTGGTGCAGGGAGCGACCATTTCGCCTCTGGCGAGGAGGCTGGGGTGGGCGGGCGATCCATCTGCGGGAATATGGCAAGGGCTCGAATTGGTCTCTGTCGGCAAGACGAATCTGGATATGGTCAAAAAGTCAATCGAACCGGGAACCTGTGTCGAGAACTGCACGCTTCAGCAACTGGAGCTGCCGGAAGATACGCTGATCACCGCCATCGTGCGCGGGGAAGAAATGCTGGCCCCCCGGGGGCATACCCGCCTGCAGGCCGGCGACGTCGCTTATGTGCTCGTGGCCAAAAAAAATCTGGATACGGTGCGCAGCATGTTCACCGAGCCGGTCAAGGAGGGATGCTGCTCCGGCCGGAACCGGGAAGCGGACGGAGAGGTGCCATAGTACGAGATGATATACGTCATGCATCGACAAAAAAACAACTATAGACCGATATCTGCGTCAAGCTCGTAGGTATGCGGTCTTTTTTTTGGGGAAAATTTCAGGGGCGTGCTACATTCTCAGAGAAATTTTCCCTGTTCCTATTGTGAAATAGGACCTACGATCCGATACTTATATTATGTGCCCTTATTTACCATGACAGTGCTTTGCGCAGCCGGACGGCAACCTGCGGAACTGCATGCGGCATGAACAGGCAGCCGATAGCCCTATGGTTCGCAAGCACCATAGTCGCAGAGCTTGTCTCGAATGAATATCTGAATATCGCCACGAACGGAGATAGCGCTATCGCCGTATTCGCAGCTAAGAACGCAACTGTGACAAGGAGATGAAACAATTGAAGGAGAAGCAACAGAAAGACAAAAAGAGGACATCAGGGCAAAAAGCGCCCAAAGCAAAAGCGGAACATCGGAAAGAGCGCGCTTTTGTGAACTCGGTGAAACAGACGGTGAAGATGGTCTCTTCCTCCGTGTTCAAAAGTCCGGCCCGATCGGTCGGGGCGAAGCTGTTCCTGGTTTTCGTCATCAGCATTATTGTGTTCGTCTTCGCCGTCGGGATGTTCTCTTACTCGGTAGCGAAGAATGCGATCGAAGATCGCTCGGCGGAATCCAGCTACCAGACGATGATTCAAGCATCTCAGAAGCTGGACATGCAGCTTACGCAGTTCAACAATATGACGATGCAGATTATGTTCGATCCGAACTTGAAGGCTCAGGTGGCGAAGCTGAAAGGGCTCAAGGACGGCACTTATGATATGATCCAGGCGATCGACAGCATCTCGAAGACGCTGCAGACCTATAGCATGAGCAACGATCAGATCGAGAACATATATTTGATTCCGAAGGAAAAGACCGATCTGGTGGTCGCCGCCATGGGCGTTCGCCGCGCTCTGGATAAAGTGTGGGAGTCCGACTGGTTCCAGGAGGCGAAGAGCAGCAGCGGACAATCGATATGGGTCAGCACGCAACTGGGCGGGTTGAGCGATGCCGCGGAGCCGACATTCGGGATTGCGAGACCGATGCGGGATCTGAACTCGGGCGAGGCGAACTTTATTATTTATTTGGAAATCAAGCAGCGCACGCTGAAAAATTCGTTGCGGGACATTCATATCGGCGACGGATCCAGTATTCAAATTTTGAATCCGAACGGGCAATATATTTACGCTCCGGACGACAAGCTGCTGACTCAGGCCGCTGCCGATTGGCTTCAGCCGGTCAAGGAAGAAGGGCAGAAGAAGCTGAGCGGAAGCTCCATCGTGTATTCCGATCAGGACGGCAAGATGATGCTCGTCTATGATCAGATCAAGGTGAACGGCTGGACGCTTGTCGGAGCCGTGCCGGTGACGGAGCTGACCAAGGATGCCAGCACGATTCTCCTGGTTACGTTCCTGTCCATGGGCGGGGCCGCCCTGCTGGCCATTATTCTCGGCGGATTGGTCATTCAGTGGGTAGCGACGCCGATGGTAAGGCTGCTCGCTCTGATGAATGAAGGGGCGCAAGGCAATCTGGCCGTTCGGGCCACCGTGAAGACCAAAGACGAAATCGGGCAGTTGTCTGCCGGCTTCAACACGATGATGGAGCAGATTACATCGCTGGTTCAGAGCACCGAGGCGAGCGCGCGCTCCGTATTGGACACGGCGGCATCCCTGTCGGAAGCTTCCCGTTCGACCGCGATCTCGGCAAAAGAGATCGCCGTGGCGACCGAAGAGATCGCCAAGGGCGCGACCTCGCTGGCTGTCGAGGCCGAGCGCGGGCATGACTTGACCCATAATATGGCTTCACACATGAAGCATGTCATCGATGCGAATGTGCAGATGGATACATCCGCTCAAGCGGTTGCCCAGTCCAGCGAATTGGGAGCATCCAACATGAATTCGCTCTTGACCAGAACGGAATCGACAGGAGAAATGATGCGCTCGCTGGCTGAGCGGATCAAGCAATTAAGCGAGAGCACGCAGTCGATTCGCAAAGTGTTGGAAATGATCCATAACATGACGAAGCAGACGAATATTTTGTCTCTGAACGCGACTATCGAAGCGGCGCGGGCGGGAGCCGCCGGCAAAGGCTTCATGGTGGTGGCCGACGAGATTCGGAACCTCGCCGATCAATCGCGGCAATCGATCGACGTCGTCGGGCAGATCACGGAGCGGATCGAGACGGAGATTACCGAGACGGTAGCGGCGCTGTCCGCCGCGTTCCCGATATTCCAGAAGCAAGCCGAAGCGGTGCAGGAGACGGATGCCATTTTTGGCACGGTTCAGCAGCAGATGGGCGGCATGATCGAGCATCTCGGCAATGTCACCGGTTCGATCGATCGACTGAACGAGGCACAGTCGATTCTCGTCGAAGCGATGAGCAACGTAAGCGCCGTTGCCGAAGAAGCTTCGGCTACTTCGGAAGAGGTGGCGTCGCTCAGCACCGAGCAATTGAACATTTCCAACCGCTTGGTCGAGCTGTCCCAGCAGTTGGAGGAGGTATCCACCAACCTGAAGGATACGCTGTCCCAGTTCAAATACTAAGTGGACAGGCAGGTGCCGTGCGCACCTGCAGCATGCCCGCATCCTTGCAGCCAGGATGCGGGCATCTAAAAAAGCCGGTTGCAACCGCATCAAAATTATGGTATGTTAGGAATAACTTCACACGAACGTTGGTACGGAAGCACCGTCATCAAGCAGACGGGACATGCAGCGCATGTCCTGCTTGATGGCGGTGCTTTTTTGCGTTTTGCGGATCCGTGCCGGAAGGAGAGGGGAAGAAAAATGAAGACTTGGGATATTGTCGTCGCTCATCCGCACAAGCGACTGCTCGATGCATGGACGGAGTATTGGAAGCAGTCCGGTTATGCCGAACAGCTTCACCTCCGGGTGTTCACTCAGGCGGACACGCTGCGCCGTTACCTGGGATTGAAGCCGGGGATCCATATGGTCGTCGCCGACCCGGAAGTACTGCGTGAGATGAGCGGGGAGGAGCTGGAAGGAATTTTGATTACGGCTTTGTCAGCGGAGGAGCGGCTTGATGCATTGCCGCTCGCCTGCACGACAGAGAATCCGTATCAGCCGCTCCCGCAGTTGTTCCAATCCTTGATTGAACGCTGCCGGACGGAATACGAAGGCGCTGCCTTCCGTGCGGATAGCCGGTCCTGCATGCTGCTCGGCGTCAGCTCGCTGGGAGGCGGCGCAGGCAAGACGACGGCAGCCCTTCATCTCGCCCGCCATGCGGCAGCCAAGGGGAAGCGCGTCATGCTGTTGAATGTTGACCCGGTGCAGGAATATGCGCTTCTGCATGCTCGGCCCGAGCCTGCGGCGATTGCTCCGTTGGCGCAGCTTCTGTATTACCTGCGCAAGGATCAAGCCGGAAAGCCCCTGCCGCTGGAATCTTATCTGCTCGGCGTTCCCGATCTGGAAGGCGCGGAGCTATTCGCCCCGGCCGATTGGATGAAGGAATGGGAGGGCATCGATGGGCCGGTCATGCGACGGCTGCTCCGGCTTCTTCGACGAAGCGGCCGGTACGACCTCGTTATCGCGGAGGGCGGGTTCTGCCAGCCGGCGTTCGCTGCCCTGTGGGAAGAAGCGGATCGAATCGTCTGGCTGCTGCAGGATGATCTGACGCATGTGCATAAGACGGAGCTTCTGTTCCGGCAATGGGAACGCTCCGGCGATGAGGCGGTCCGCACCCGGCTTCGGAGACTGGCGCTGCTCGTGAACCGCTATATGGGCATGATGGCGAACCGGTGGATGCACCGCGATGCGCCGGTTACCGGCTATTTGCCGTATATTCCGAGCTGGAAGCAGATGCACCGCATCGATCAGTGGCTGCAGTCGGCCGTCTATCAATCTGCCGTCGCCGAATGGGCCGACCGGGAGCTTCTGCACAGGCTGCCGCCCGGAAGGGAAGTCTCATGAACGATTGCGCAGCAGTTCCTTCCGTTCCGGAAGCGATGGAAGAAGCGTATGCCTGGACCCGGCAGCGCGTTCGGGACAGTCTCGAATGGGGGGACCCGATTCCGGATGAAGCGCTCATGGGGAGAATTGAACAGACGCTGTTCTCCAGCCCCCAAGCAGGGCAGTTCACGTCGGAAGCCTTGGAGCAGATCGTCAAGCGGGTCTATTATTCGTTCCGCGGCCTGGACGCCCTCCAGCCGCTGGTCGACGATCCGGACATTACGGAGATTATGATCAACAGCCATCAGGAGTGTTTCATCGAGCGCCAGGGGCGGGTCGAACGGCTGGAGGTCGGCTTTGAGACCGAGGAGAAGCTGGAGGATGTCATCCAGGCGGTCGTGTCCCAAGTGAACCGGGTCGTCAACGAGTCATCCCCCATCGTCGATGCCCGGCTGCCGGACGGTTCGCGGGTGCATGTTGTCCTGCCGCCGATCGCCCTCAAGGGGCCGACGGTTACGATTCGCAAATTTCCGGCCGAACCGATGAAGATGGACGCTCTGATCCGGTTGGGCGCGTTGAGCGAGCAGGCCGCTCTGCTCCTGCAGACGCTGGTCGCCGCCAAGTTCAATATCTTCATCAGCGGGGGGACCGGTTCGGGCAAGACCACATTTCTTAATGCATTGTCGCAGTACATTCCTCCCCAGGAGCGGGTCATTACGATCGAGGATGCGGCCGAGCTCCAGATTCGCACCATTCCGAACCTGGTGTCCTTGGAGACGCGCAATGCCAACACGGAGGGAAAGGGAGCCGTCACGATGCGGGATTTGATCCGGGCCTCGTTGCGGATGCGGCCGGACCGCATCGTCGTCGGGGAGGTCCGGGGGGCAGAGGCGCTGGATATGCTTCAGGCGATGAATACCGGCCATGACGGATCCTTGTCCACCGGCCACAGCAACGGGCCCGCCGATATGATCAGCCGCCTGGAGACGATGGTGCTGAGCGGCGCGAATCTTCCCGTCGAGGTCGTTCGGCGGCAGATCGCCTCAGCCATCGATATCATCGTGCATCTGGCCCGTCTTCGCGACGGATCGCGCAAGGTGATGGAGATTTCGGAGATTATCGGCCTGCAGGACGGGGAGGTTCGCCTCGCGCCGCTGTTCCGGTTCGAGGAGTCCGGCACCGATAAAGGTCGAATGGCCGGGCGCCTTGCCCCGCAGCATATGCTTCGGGACCGGCGCAAGCTGGCGATGGCAGGATTGCGGCTGCCGGAGGACAAGGAGGTGCATATCGATGGAGAAGCAGGCGGAGGCCGCTGAACAGCGGCTGCCGCAATATAGCGATTATATTTTGAGCCGGAGGGAGAAGGTGGCGGCCCTGAGTTCCGGAGCCGCTGTCATGGCCTCTGTCGGATACTTGTTCTATCACCATTGGCTGGGGATGCTTTTGCTGGCTGCCGTTGGTTTGCGCTATACCCGCATTCGCCGGCATACGCTGCTCGCGCGCAAGCGGACCCGGCTCGCGCAGCAGTTCAAGCAATCGCTATATTCCTTATCCTCCTCGCTGTCAGCCGGGCGCTCCATGGAGAATGCGTTCCGCGAGGCGATAGCCGATTTGAAGCTTCTCTACCCGGGAACCGAGGTGGAGATGGAGCGGGAGCTGCGAATAATTGCGATGCGGCTGGAGAATGGGGAGCCGATCGAGCAGGCGGTAATGGATTTGAGCCGCCGGGCCGCGCAGGAGGATATTTCGAATTTCGCCGACGTGCTGGTCACCTGCAAGCGGACGGGAGGAGATTTGATCGAGGTCGTGCGGAGAACGTCTTCCGTCATTGGCGAGAAGATGGATATTAAGCAGGAGATTGACGTTCTTGTCGCCCAGAAGCGGCTGGAGATGAAAGTGATGATGGCGGCTCCGTTCCTGTTTGTGGCCTTTCTTAATCTGGCTTCCCCGGATTTCATGGCGGCGCTGTATGAAGGCGCAGGCCGCGTTATCGCCACGGTGGCGCTGCTGCTTTTGCTGCTCGGCGCGTGGTTGATTCACAAGCTGATGGATATCCGTGTGTAGCGTTAGCCGCCAACTGCATCATTTTTCTTGGAAATGAGGTGATGTGGAACCGTGATGCCGCCGTGGATGTGGGTTTGTGGCTCTTCCGTTCTTATGCTGGTGTTCCTGCTGCTGAATCATAAGAATCAACCCCGCTACGGGACGCTTCTGGGCGGCTTGAACCCCCGGACGAAGACGGTCCGCTGGCTTGCGGCGCCGCTGCGCTGGCTGGAGAGGGTCCAGCCGGCCCTCGATACGAATCCGGCTCTGTCTCCGCTTCGCCAAGCGTTGATGCAAATCTATGGCCCGGCCCAGAGCCATACGATGTACCGGGTGCTGCTGGCTGAGCTGGCGTTATACTTATACGCAGGCTGCTGCGGGGCATTGTTGTTGCCGGGGCTGACGGACGGCAGCGTGACGAATCTGGTTGGCGGCCTGCTGGTTGCTGTCGTTCTGCCGCTGGCGAAGGTGAAGGACACGCTGAACCGGGCTGAGCGAAAGAAGCAGGAGCTGCAGTTGGAGCTGCCGGAGCTGATCAGCAAGCTGACCCTGCTCGTGCAGGCGGGCGAGACGGTGCCTGGGGCGCTGGCCATCTGCATCGAACGCAAGCGGGAGGAATGGAGCCATCCGCTATACACCGAGCTGGCCAGGATGCAGAACGATGTGCATAACGGGTACTCGTTTGCGCAGGCGATGGAGCAATTCGCGAAGCGATGCTCCCTGCCGGAGGTATCGATGTTCGTCACGACGGTGCTGATCAATCAGCGCCGGGGCGGTGATTCATTCGTGCTGGCCATGCAGGATGTCGGCCGGCAATTGTGGGAGAAGCGCAAGGCGGTGGCCCGCCGGAGAGGGGAAGAAGCGTCGACGAAGCTGGTCTTCCCGATGATGCTGATGTTCCTGGTTATTTTGGCCGTCGTGGGCGCTCCGGCTTTGCTCATGATGAAATGATGAGATGAAGCGGCGAAAATAATCAGGAAAATAATGAAAAAGAAAAAATCAATCGGAAAGAAGGAAACGGACATGGACACAAGCTTGCCGTTTTTGAAACGGCTGTGGAAAGAGGAAGACGGGCTCGGCATGGTGGAGACTGTCATTATTATCGCGGTGATCGTGGTGTTGGCGCTTGTCTTTCGAGAGCAAATTACGACGTTCCTGGAAAATTTGATTTCTAGAGCGACAAAGGAAACAGACAAGATTTTTAAATAGAAGGAGTTCCGTTTGCAATGTTTGTGAAAGGAGGATCTGGCTTGAGCACAAAGCTGCGGGGCTGGCTGCGTTCCGTTCAGGAGGAAGAAGGCTCGATGATCGTCGAAGCTTCGCTCATATTTCCCGTCATTTTCTACTGTACGCTGGCACTCCTGTTCTTCGCCATGCTCATCTATCAGACGGTGCTGAGCTCGCATGCCGCAGCGCTGGCCGCGGAACGGGCAGCAGCCTTCTGGGACAACAGCCGCAAGGAGGCGGTGACCGGCGCCTTTGACGCAGGGCAGCATGACGGAATGTATTGGCGCCTGCTCGACGATCGGCTGTTGGATAAGGTGTTCGGGGGAGTTGGCGGAGAGAACCATATGGTGAAGCTGCCTGCCGCCGCTACCGGCGGCTCTCTTCCCGAACGGAAGCTGATGCGGGCCGCCAGACTGGTGCCTGATGCCTTTCACGGGAAGATGAGCTACGAGAATGGCCCGCTGGACCGCAGAATTACCGCGGCTCTGGATAAGCCCTTGTATCAGGCGATGTTCCGCAACATAGCGGGAAGAGAGAGCTCGGACGAGGGACAGGCCGTATCGGCTGTCGTGGAGCCGGCAGAGTTCATCCGTACGGTGGAATTCGCGCGGTATATGGCAGCGAAGCTGAAGGAATGGAAAAAACAAGGCGTTCCGATAGCGGAAGCGGAAGGCATATTGAAGCAAGCGGCGGGACAGACTGCCGGAGCGTCATGACGATCAGAGGGGAGAGCTGCCTGTGAATCGCAATCGGCTGAACCGATGGGCGAAGCGGATTTTGATGGCAAAGGACGGATCGGTGTCGATACTGCTTGTGTTTATTGTGGCTGCCATCTTTTTATTTACATCGGTGTTCATTGATTATGCCCGCATCGCGGCGGCGGAGTGGCGCATCGAGGCGTTGGCCCGGGCCGGCATCCGCTCCGTTATGTCCGCTTATGAGCCCGTCCTGCAGGAGAGATACCAATTATTCGCATATGGGGCGACCGATCCGGCGCAAATTTTGGAGATTGTGATGCAGGATCAAAATCAGTTGCGATCGACAGGCGCATTTTCGTGGGTTCCTCTGCTGTTGGATAGTCATTCGACATCGGTCGCCCGACCGCTTGCGGACTATGACGAGATGGAACGCCAGGTTTTGGAGGAGATGAAATATAAAGCGCCGGTACAATTTGTGTTCGAGCTGTCTGGCAAGCTGAAACCGATGTCGGCAGCGTTGAAGGAAGCGTCCCAGACGACGGAACTGCTCGCCAAGCTGCAGAAGCTGGTTGATCGAAGGGACAGGGAGATGTTGGCTGTCTTGAAGCTGCAGAAAAAATCCCGCGATGCGCTGGACCGCTCGGGAATCGATAGGGGAATCGCGGGTAACAGGAACGAAATGATGGAGGAGCGTCCCGTTGGCTCGATTCGCTCGGCGGCCGATATTGCGGCCCAATATGCCGATTACGCGGAGAAAAAGCGCGAAGATGAAGGCAGGGAAGAAGACGAGGAGCCGCGGTATCGGGACGTTACGGACCGTTACGAGAAGGATTCGCGCGAGCATGCATGGAGATTGCGGCGGACTGTCACCCGGCATAACGGAATTCATGAGCGCTGGCTCCGCGAAGCCATACCGCATCTGAACGAAGCCAGGGACTTTAACGAAGAGATGAAGCGGGTTATCCAAGAGGTGCGTTCCAGCCCAGACTATGCCGGCTATGATCAAGTAGTCCAGTCGGATATTCCGGAGCGGGGAGCGATGGCTAACGGCAAGCAGGTTGAAGATCTCATCAAAGGAATCAATGCTTCCGCCGAGCAATTGGTTATGCCTGACTCTTTCTTCGAGGAATGGAGCGGAGAAATCGCTCGCCAGCAAGCGGTCATATCGAAGATCGATCACGCCGCTTCCGTCTTCCAACACTTGACGGATAGCATATCCGCTTACTCCACCTCTGCTTATACATTGAAGCAAAAGGCGAGAGAACTGTTGGAGGCTTACGAAACGTATGCCTCCGAGTTTATCCGCCCGGTCGGCAGCTATATTGAACGCAGAGAGGCAGCAATGACCAATCATCAAGGAAAGGACAAGGAGCGAAAACGGGTCGAGAAGGAAGCTGCCAAGGAATTGGAAAAAGCTAAAAACTTGCTCTCTTCGCTGTCTGAGCTGAAAAGCAAGCTGCAGGAGCATCAGGCTGCTTTCGATGAGGTCTACAGCAAGATGGAAGCGATTGATGCCCATAACCAGTCCTCAACCGAGACGCCTGTGGAACGAAAGGTCAGCGACGATGCCGTCGAGGAGAGCAGGCTGTCCATGGCTTCCGTCACCGCGCTGTATGATCAGGCGGCAGACGGGTTACTATCGATGCGCGATCGTTTGTACCGGAACGAATATGCCTTTATGTACTTCACTTCCTATGACCCGCGGCAATTGAAATCATTGCTGGATTCAGAGAATGCGGGAGAGGAGGTCGTGAAATCGCTGGGCATTGCCAACCAGGAGCTGGAGTATATTCTTTACGGCTTTCACAATCCGGTCGGCAATATTGCGGCCGCCTATGGAGAGATTTTTACGATGCGGCTCGCCATACGGACGATGGAAGGATTAGTGGAATCCGGCAAGCTCGGACACCCGTTGCTTATTCTGGCATCAGCGATTCTGTACGGCATTCAGCAAGCGCTCCAGGATATGCTGCTGCTCATTTCGAAGAATGAGATTCCGATATCGCGTTATTTGCCGGCAGTGAAGCTGACTTATGCCGATCACCTTCGCCTGTTCATGCTGGCTCATGGGAGCCGGGAAGGAATGCTGAAGCGGATGCTGGCGCTGATTCACTATAATACCGGAATCGATCCGGCTGCCAGGGGGACATATGGCGAGACCGAAGTCCGCCTCAGCACGCCGCTTTGGTTCCTGCCGGGATTGATGAAGCTGCTGGGACATGCCGGGCTTTGGGACGGTGAGATCGAAAATGGACGTTACTACGCGGTCAAGCGTTCCGTGTTCTCCTATTAAATGCGGACTTGACCCGGTTAAATGCGGAAGAGACCCGGCATCTTGGGGAAGGGCGGGCCGGGTCCCGCCTCGGAGCCTGTCCATTGGCAGGGGCGGCAGCATCACGGTTGAAGCCGCTTTGCTCCTGCCGATGGTGCTGCTCGTATTCATGTTCTTCGTGTTTATGATTCAGGCGGCCGTCATCACGACGTCTTTGCAGTCAGCTGCCATGAATGCGGTGAAGCAGGTGTCCGCTCATTTGTATCCTGTCAGTCTGCTCGTTGTTCAGTCCGCCGGTACGGATGGAGATCGTTCGGGGAAGCCGGGCAAATGGCTGCCTCCGGCCCAGAGAATGAAGATAGCGGTGCAGGAATTCGGCCGCTCATTCGGAAGCGAGCTGCCGAAGCCTGTCAGCGATTGGTTGCGGGATGGCACGGAGTGGGCTGCCCGGCAGGCGGAGGCGGCAGGGGAAGCGGGCCAGGCTCGGCTGGCCGAGACGGTTATCAAACCATTGCTCGTCCGGTATGGCGTTCAAGGCGTGCTGAGAGAGGACCGAATCCGGGTTACGCATGTGAAGCTGCCGGATCTGGATAAGAAGACCGATCCCTACTTCGCCATAGAGGTTGCTTATGATTTGCCGATGCGGGTCCCGTTCCTGAACACGACGCTGACGTTGTCTGCCCGGGCCGTGGAGCGGGTCTGGGTCGGCGACGGACCGGACCCGTCTGATTCGGGAAGCGATTTGCCCGGCAAGCCGGCGCCGGCATTGGTGGAACTGACGCCCGATCCGCTCCTTCCCGGCAGAAAAGCGAGGCTTATCGCCAAGGCGGAACCGCATGAACGGGTGGAGTTGGTTGTCTATTACAAGAGCGGCAAGAGTCAGGCGAAGCATGTCGGCTGGGCAACCGCCGATGCGGATGGCGTCGTTGCGTGGGAATGGCATGTCTCGGGCAATACGACCTCCGGGACATGGCGGCTGGCCGTGAAGACGGAGGACGGGCGAAGCGCTGAACGGACGTTTGAGGTAAAATAACGGGTCCCGGCCTGAAACGGACTGAACGGATGATAGGAGGGAGAAAGCGATGAACGGTGCGATATGGACATGCGGGGCGCTCCTGATCGCCGCGTTTGCCGCCGATGTGAGGACGCATAAAATACCGAATCGGCTGACGATGCTTGCCGCTGCCGCCGGATTTATGATTCACGGTGCCGCGAATGGATGGCAAGGACTTGCTTTTAGCGGTCTCGGAGCGGGATGCGGGTTCGGAATCATGCTGCTTCTGTACATCATAAAGGCCGTCGGGGGCGGGGACGTGAAGCTGTTTGCCGCCATTGGCGCGTTGACGGGAATGTATTTGACTTGGCATATCTTTATCTTTTCGATTTTGTATGGAGGGTTCATTGCGGCATGCATTATGGCGGGCGGCCGCAGCGGGAGAATTCGCGGCTGGTGGTCAACGCTGCTGAGCGGCTGGCTGCTGCGCTCCTTGGCGCCCGTTCAGGCGGAAGCGGGAAAGAAAGCCGCCTTTCCTTTCATGTGGGCCGTGCTGCCGGGAGCGCTGACCGCTTACTTGACCGTGGCATCGCCCTCATGATGAGCCGTCCGAACAGGAAGGAGCGTGAGTTTCATTTACGGTTACCGGGTTCAATTTATTCAGGAAGAAAAAATGGGCATGATGCTGACCCGCGACAATCCCGTTCCATCCGAAGCGCTTGATCACCATCAAGCCAAGATGCTGGCCTATAACCGGGTGCCGCATTTTCTTCGCCTCGATATCCGGGAAGTCGATCTGGAGCTCTCCTTTATCTACGATATCAGCGGCAAACGAATGCTTAAGCAGGCTCTAAGAAGCATGAGAATGACTTCGAGCCAATATTTCGAGTGGATTCTGCAGTTGGTCCGCATTCTGGAAAATTGCCGGGCCTATATGCTTCACCCGGATCATGTTCTTCTGCATGAGGAATGCGTCTTTGTCGACGAACAAGCCGCGGATGGGGGATTGCATGTCGCCTACTTGCCGTTGCTGGAACCGCTGCAGCCGCGTGCCGGAATGGACGGTCTGCGCAGACTGGGCATTTTGCTGTCCACCCATGTTGCCCAGTGGAACGGAGACGGATTCCAGCGGCTGGTTCAATGCTTGTCCCAGGAGGATCATTCCCTTGCCGACGTGCGGAAGCTGCTTCAAGCCCTTATTGCCGGAACCAGCGCGGCAGGAGCAGAACGGCCGGTCAGCCAATGGCTTCCCAAGGGGAGCGAGGGGATGCGAAGCTTGTCTCCGCCGGAAGCAGGCCACGATTGGCCGAAGAAGCCGGAGGGCGATAATCTATTGATCGGCTCTCTTCATGGATCTGCCGCCCCCGGACCTTTGACAACTGGTGAAGGCGGCCCGGTCCCGGGAGAAGCCAATACGCTCCGGGGAGAGAACGAGGGTACCGTTCCGGATGCCAAGGGAACGCCTTCAGGCAAAAACTATTATGCGGCGGGAGGGGCGGCCATCGTAACGGCCGCGCTCGCCTGGAGATATATCTATCTGGATAATCCGGCCTTGAACACGCTGCTAATTTCGGTTGGAATCAGCGTCGGGGCCGTTGCCTTGGGGGCAGCCTGGATATCGGGAATGCTGGCCCGCATACCGGGGATGCTTGCCCGCCGGGGGAGTGCCGCTTCACCTGCGGCGGCAGGACCGGAAGCTTCCGTCCCCGGGCTGGGGCGGGAGCTGCTGCGGCCGGAATGGCTGAAGCAGGAGCTCCAGTCAGGGGGCGAAGCGGCTGCGGCGGATGCCATTCGTCTGGCCGGGGCGCAAGGCGTTCACCTAGCTGCGGCGGATGCCATTCGCCCGTCAGCGGGACGAGACAGCCACTCAAGGGAATATGCCGGCTTCCCGCAGGGATTGGGGAACGAACCTTCAACGCCTGACGGGCCGCGGATGGACTCCTTCTACGCTGAACTGCCTCTGTATACGTCCATGCTTGACAGTTCCGGATCCGAAGCGACGGTCGTCCTTGGACAAAGGCCCGGTACCGATACGGACTTCCGAGAAGGGGGGCGGTGCGCGCCTTATTTGCGGCGGTTGGGCGGGCTGGGCGGCAGCACGGGAGCCGAAGGGATGGGCATTCCGAAGGAAGCGGCGGCCGCCGTTGAACGAATTCCTCTGGCTTTCCCCTTCGTGATTGGCCGTTCGGAACAAGGGGTGCAGTGGCGTGAAGCCGGCGCGGGCGTATCGAAGCATCACTGCGAGCTGGTTCAAGGCGACGACGGCGCAGTGGCGATTCGCGATCTCGGCTCGCGCAACGGAACCGAGCTGGAGGGGGAGCCCATTATTCCCTATAACCTGTACCCATTGCAGAACGGGGATCGCTTTTCGGTGGCTGGCACGGTGTTTCAGTTTCATTGCTGAACTTGATAAGGTGCAATGCGGATAATCGTTGGTGCAGATGAGAGCATTCTTGAAGAGCGCAGGTGAGATCATTATAAAAAGTTTGTTAGGAATACTGTACGGTCTGAGATAAACTGAACGGATCGAACTCATCAATCTGATTAGGCGCGGCTTCGTCAATAAGATCGGAGTGAGCAATGAACATAAGGGCTGATGAACTTATTGTGATATGACGGAAGGTTAGATGATTTCTTTGTTCACCCATAGTGGACAAATGGCGAATTTGTCTATACAAAAGTGGACAAGGAGGGGGATACTGTATCGCACCGAGGGGTGTCCATATATAGTGGTTAGAACAAATGGTAACTACATATATAGTGGTATGGCGCTAAACTAGAATAGGTCTCTCTCTTGAAAGAGTGTCCACTATTTGAAAGACATTCTTCCCGGTCTTCCACAATTAGAGGACAACAGAGGGGAGGAGAATCCCTCCCCTTTCCCTCCGTCTCCTCAGATAAGGTGGCATGAAGCATAATGCCGGCTGCCCACTTCCCGGAAGAGGGGGGCCTCCTGACGGCAAATGTCCTTGGCTACCGGGCAGCGGGTGTGGAATTTGCAGCCGGACGGGGGACTGACCGGGCTCGGAATGTCGCCGCGGAGCACGATCCGCGAGCGCTTGCGCTTCGGATCGGGGATCGGGATGGCGGAGAGCAGCGCCTGGGTATACGGATGGAGGGGCTGGCGGAACAGTTCGTTCCGCGGCGCAAGTTCGACAAGCGAGCCCAAATACATGACGCCGATCCGGGAGCATAAATGCTCGACAACGCTCAGATCATGCGAGATGAACAGATAGTTCAGCCCTCTCTCTTCCTGCAGCTGGCGGAACAGATTGATAATCTGCGCCTGAATGGATACGTCCAGCGCGGATACCGGTTCGTCAGCGACAATGAAGCGGGGCTGGAGAATGATGGACCGGGCGATGCCGATTCGCTGGCGCTGCCCCCCGGAAAATTCATGGGGGTACCGGTCATAATGATAGGCCGCCATCCCGCAGACGGACAGGATGTCCTCCACCCGATCCCGGATCTCTTCCTTGGCGGCCAGCCCGTGCTGCAGCAGCGCCTCGCCGATAGCATCGCCGATGCGCATCCGCGGATTCAGCGAGCTGTATGGATCCTGGAAGATGAACTGCAGCTCGGGGCGCAGCCGGCGCATATCCGTGCGGGACAACTGATGGATGTCGGTCCCTTGATAGCGGACGTCGCCGGCGGTCTTGTCGGTCAGCCGCAGGATCGCCCGCCCGGCCGTGCTCTTGCCGCTGCCGGATTCGCCGACGAGGCCGAATGTCTCGCCCGGGTAGATCGAGAAGCTGATATCATCGACCGCCTTGACGTGGTTGACAGTGCGGTTGAACAAGCCTGCGCGAACGGGATAATATTTTTTCAGGCGGTGAACTTCAATCAGCGCTTCGCTCATGGCGTTCCTCTCCTTCCCCGTACAGCCAGCAGGCGACCTGATGATCCGGCGCTGTGCGGCGCAATTCGGGAGGGGCTCTCCGGCAAGCTTCCATCCGCTGATCGCAGCGGTCATAGAAATAGCAGGACGAGCCCAGCTCCAGCGGATTGGGCACCTGGCCCGGTATGGAATAGAGCATCTTCCGCCGCTGATGCAGCACCGGCCTGGAGCGGAGCAGCCCTTGGGTGTACGGATGCTGAGGGCGATCGAACAGCTCCTCGACCGGGGCTTCCTCCACGATTTTGCCGGCGTACATAACGATGACATAGTCCGCCATCTCGGCCACGATGCCGAGATCATGCGTAATCAGCAGGATGGCCGTCTGCATCTCATCCTTCACCTGATGCAAAATATCGAGAATTTGCGCCTGGATGGCGACATCGAGGGCCGTCGTCGGTTCGTCGGCAATGAGCAGGCGAGGCTGGCATGCCAGGGCTGTCGCGATCATGACGCGATGCAGCATTCCGCCGCTCAGCTCATGCGGGCAGGCATTCAAAAGGGCTTCAGGCCGGGGAATGCCGACCAGATTGAGCAGTTCAACCGCCCTGGTCCTGGCAGCGGGTTCCTTCAGATGAAGATGCTCCCGCAGCAGTTCGATCATCTGCTTGCCGATGGTGAGCACCGGATTCATGGCCGACATCGGCTCCTGGAATACGATCGCGATCTCGCTGCCGCGCAGCCGCCGGAGCTGCTCCTTGCTCTACTGCCTGATGTCCTGGCCGTCGAATCGGATTTCGCCGGAGACGATGCGCCCCGAAGGCTCGGGAAGAAGTCCCATGACCGACATCGCGGTTACGCTTTTGCCGCAGCCCGATTCCCCGACGACGCAGACCGTCTCTCCTTCCTTGATGCGCAGGCTGACATCATCGACGGCTTTGACGATGCCTTCCCCCGTGTAGAAATGAGTGCTTAAATTTCGGATGTCGAGCAGTGCATTCATGAGCTACCCTCCGCTTATCTCTTTTGCTTCGGATCGAGCGCGTCCCGCAAGCCGTCTCCAATGATATTGATGGACATGACCGTAACGAAGATGGCCAATCCCGGCGGGATCCAGAGCCAAGGCCGCTTCTCGAAATCGATGATCGAATTCGCGGCATCGATCATATTGCCCCACGTCGGGGTGGGCGGCATGACGCCCAGGCCGAAGTAGCTGAGCACCGATTCGCTCAGAATGGCCCCGCCCGTGCTAAGCGTCGCCACGACGATCAGCAGGGGGAACAGGTTCGGCAGGAGATGGTGGAACAGCTTGCGGCGGTCGTTCAGGCCGAGCGCTTCCGCTGCCTGCATGAAGTCCCGTTCCCGCAGGCTGAGCAGCTCTCCGCGCACGAGCCGGGCAAGCCCTGGCCATCCGACGAGGCTGAGCATCAGCATGACGATGTAGAGCCGATACTCGGTCGGCACCTTCCATTCGGACAGAATGGCGCCGATAATGAACAGCAGCGGCAGGCCGGGAATGGTCATCAGCAGATCCGCGGTCCGCATGATCAACTGATCGACCACGCCGCGGTAATAGCCCGCTATCGCGCCAAGGACGGTGCCGATGAGGACCGACAGCACCATCGAGGCCAGCCCGACCGTCAATGAGATGCGTCCGGCCTGCAGCAGGCGGGTGAGCACATCGCGGCCCAAATGATCGGTCCCGAGCCAGTGCGCCGAGCTGGGCGCCTGATTCATGACGGCCAGATTCACTTTGCCTGCCGCATAGGGCGAGAAGAGGGGACCGATGAAGCAGGCCGCGAACATGAAGGCGATGACCGCCAACCCGCTTAGCGCCAGCTTGTTGCGCCGAAGCCGCTGGAGCGACTGGCTCCAGAGCGAAGGCCTCGCCGCAGGCTGAGCGGCGGAACGCCGCCGCGATAATTTCCCTGTCATCGATAATTGGGTCATAAGCGATTCCTCCTTCCTACAGCCGAACGCGCGGATCGGCGACACGATACAGCAGGTCAGACAGCAAGGTCCCGATCACGGTCAGGATCGCGATCAGCATCGTGAATCCCATGAGCAAGGGATAGTCCCGCATGGTGAACGACTGCATGTATAACTGCCCGATTCCCGGCCAGTTGAAGATTTTCTCCAAGATCAGCGAACCGCCGAACAGACCCGGCAGCTCGAAGCCGATGAGCGTAATGGCCGGCAGCATCGCATTCCGCAAGGCGTGGCGGTACAAAATCACCCGCTCCTTCATTCCTTTGGCCCGCGCGGTGCGCACGTAGTCCTGTTTCATCGCTTCGAGCATATGAGTTCGGAAATATCGGGTCAGCCCGCCGGTCCCGAGGAGCGTCATCACCATGACGGGCAGGAACATATGATGCGCGACCTCCGCAATATAAGCGAGCCCGGTTGCATTGCTCCCGGTCGTAATCATGCCTCCCGGCGGAAGCAGCTTGGCATCGACCGCCAGCAGCTTGATGAGGAACAGCCCGATGAAGAACACCGGGACGGACATCGCGGCGAAGATGCCGATCGTTACGATTCGATCGAACCATGAATATTGCTTATAGGCGCTCAGGACGCCGATAATGACGGCGATGAACCAGGTCAGGAATGTAGAAGCGGCCGCGAGCGGGAAGGAGTTCCAAATATATTGGCGGAACAAGGTCGTGATCGGCTGCTGGTGCTGGAGGGAGTAACCGAAATCCCCTTTCAGCACGTTGCCCATCCAGATCAGATAACGTTCGATAATCGGCTTGTTCAGACCGTACATTTCTTTCAATTCCAGCTTGCGGGCTTGGGTCAGATTCATGTCGTTGTCGACGAAATCGCCCGGCGTCAGCGCGTACAGCGAAAAAATAAGGACGGATGCGCCCAGCAGCGTAAGCAGCATGTACAGCGTTCTTCTCAGCAAATACGTGCCCAATTAATGCGCCCCCTTTGCGTAAAGATGCATCCCGCCCGCCTGCTTCGGCGCCTCCATGGCATCAGGCGGGAGGAAGTCCTATTCGATGCGGATCGACGGCAGACTCGTGGCGATCCCCCGGTACGGATTCGGCTCGAGTCCCTGTACCCGGGCGTTGCAGGCATAGAGCAGCTTCGAATAGCTGTAAAAAATGTACGGCGGATCCTCGTTCAGCTCCTGATACAGCTTTTTGTAGATTTCCTTCCGCTTCTCGGTGTCCAATGTTCCCAGCCCTTCCTGAATGAGCTTGTCGACGGCCGGATTGGAGTAGCCTTCCGCCTCCTCCGTGGCGAAATCGGCCACGCCGTATGCCGGATCGATGATCATCGGCGTCGAGAAGCTGGCGAGATCGTAATCTCCGCCTTCAACCTTGGCCCGCAGCGCGTTGAAGTCGGCGAACTGCTCCGGCTCGAATTGGATGCCGATTGCTTCGTAATTTTCTTTGGCGATGGCAATGAAGGCGTCGCTGTTTTTGCTCTTGGAGGACAGATATCGGATGACCAGCTTTTGCCCGTCTTTTTCCCGAATGCCTTGCGCCTCGGCTTTCCAGCCCGCTTCCTCCAGCAGATGCTTCGCTTTGTCCGGATCATAATCATACGGATTGATGCCTTCTTCCGTGTACCCCCAGGAGGTAGGAGAGACAGGCACATTGGCGACTTGAGCGGAGCCCTGCGACACGCCTTCGACGATCGTCTTGCGATCCAATCCATAGATGAGCGCCTGGCGAACCTTTTTGTCCTTCAGATACGGTTTGTGGTGGTTGAACGCGATATAGCCGTAAGCGCTCGAAGTATTCAATTGCAGATTGACGAAGCCGAGCCGCTGCAGCTTCTCCAGATTGTCCTGTGTCGCCGCGAAGGAAGCGAAGTCCTGCTCTCCCGTCTCCAGGAACTGGAATGTGTCGCCCTCGGTCGTCTTATAAATGAAGCGCTCGACCCGCGGCTTCCCGGCAAAGTAGTGCTCGTTCGCGATAAACCGGATTTCCTGCCCCGGCAGATGCTTCTCCAGCTTGTAGGGGCCGGCGCCCACCGGCTTCGCATGAAGCTCGCGGATGTAGTCGAGATGGCCAGGCACGTAGTCTTTGCCATAGTAGGCCTTCGACAGCACCATGCCGCCAAGGGTCAGCAGAGCGGTCGCGTTCACCTGCTCCGTCGTAATCTCGATCGTCAGCGGATCGATGACCCGAATGCCTTCAATTTTGTCAGTTTTGCCATCCTTATAGGCCTGCCCGCCTTGGATATGAGTCTGGAAAATATCCGTGCCCCCGTCATAGGCTTTGTCGTGCAAAATCGTCAGCGTAAAGGCGACATCGTCTGCCGTCAGCGGCGAACCGTCGCTGAACTTCAAGCCTTTGCGCAGCTTGTAGGTATACGTAAGCTGGTCGGGAGATATTTCCCACTTCTCTGCCAGCAGCGGAATAGGGAGTCCCGTCTTGTCGACGGTAACCAGCGGAGCGAACAGGACGGAGGCGACATTGCCGTCATAGCCGCTCTGATGGAAATGCGGCGTGAACGCCCCGCTTGGCTCGATCAAGCCGGCGACAAAGGTATCGCTTCGCTTCTTGGCTGCTTCCGGCAGCTTGCTGATATCCGAAGCGGGGATGATACCGGTGCCCAAATGTTGAACGCTTGTGCTGACGTCAGCGGCGGCAGAATCCTTGCCGGAAGCGGCAGAGGGCTGGTCCCCGCAGCCGGCGAGCAAGCCTCCGATCAGGGACAGCAGGACGAGCGTGCGGATCAATTTGGCCATGAATGAATTACCTCCTGAACGATGAGATGGAAAATCATTGAAATGTAAGCCAAAGTTTAATTAATCCGATCGGATAAGTCAACATTAAAAGTTGATTTCATTTTGGGTAAAAGAATCTATGGTCCAGGAGGAAGCAGAGAAGCTGCAAACGCAAAAAACGGCGTCTGTCTTAAGGACAGGCACCGTATCGAAGAACCCATGATGCAAAAACGAAGGGACTGCGCTTACTCGTCCCGCAGCGCACGCAGCGCTTCATCCAGCTTCCCGTAACGGAAGGTGAAGCCGGCGTTCAAGGCGGCGGCGGGATGGACGCGCTGCCCTTCCAGTATCAGCATCGACATCTCGCCGAGCGCCAGCTTGAGCGCCCAGGCGGGAGCAGGGAACCAATGCGGGCGGCGATAGACGGCCCCCAGCTTCCGGCCGAATTCATCGTTCGTCACCGCATCCGGAGCGCTTGCATTGACGGGACCGGACAGAGACGGTTCCTGCACGGCAAAATCGATAAGCCGCACCATATCGTCGATATGAATCCAGGAGAAGGGCTGACGGCCGCTGCCGACTCTGCCGCCGAAGCCGAGCTTGTAAGGCAATCTCATGAGAGGAAAGACGCCGCCGTCATTGGAGAGCACGGGGGCGATGCGGAGCTTGACCCGCCGTTCCGCGGGAATCGCGTCAGCCGCGGCCTCCCATTGCCGGATGACATCAGATAAAAAACCTTGCCCCGCAAGCGGGCTGTTTTCATCGAAGACCGCCGTCTCGGACGAACCGTAGCCCGAGCTGCCGGAGGCGTTGATGAGCAAAGGGAGCTTGCGCGGCTGCCGCTCCGCCCACTCCGCCAGCCTGCGGGCGGGCACGATGCGCGAAGCGACGATCCGGTTCTTCGCCGTCACGGTCCACCGCTGGCTGATCGTCTCTCCGGCCAGATTGACCACCACGTCGACGCCGATGCAGCTTGGGGGATGATTCTCCAGCTCGGGCCAGGTGACTGCATGAACATGCGGGGGCGTCTCCTTCGCCCGCAGCTTCGTGCCGGAGCGCGACAAAATAATGATCTCATGCCCTTGCTCCAGGCATGCTTTGTACAGCGCTTTCCCGATCAGTCCGGTACCGCCGCTAATCATGATTTTCAATCCAATCCCCCCTCGAACGCTGCCCTGGCAGCGGCCAGCTATTTGTTCAACAGATGCTGGTATGGACTATAGTCGATGTTGTTTTTGTCCAGGTAGCGGACAAGGCTGCGGTAGTCCCGCTTGGGCGTCGCCATGATATAACCCTTGATGCAGTGCTCGCGGGTTACTTCCGCAGCGCCGCTCTCAATAGCGACCTCGCCGATCTTGGCGGCGATGGAGTGGCGCGCGATATCGCGGAACGGCTTCGGAACCGGGGCGACCAGCATGTCCAGGAACGCCTTCGTATCCTCGGTCCACATCTCCCGGCTTCGTTCCACCCAGTAATTTTGCCAGTCGAGCTTGGACATGCCGTCGCTCTTCGGCAGCACTTTGAGAAACTTCCGGAACATGAAAAATCCGCCGATCGCCATTAGTCCAAGAAGAACGAAAGTCCAGAACGCGATCGAATTCATGAACCACTTGTTGGGCCCGTCGGCCATGAATGGTAAATAGAAGAAAGAACGCACGCCATTTCACCTCACGGGATGATCAAGTATTCGCTTTATGCGCGTAATTTTCCGAAGTTTTATACCGAAATCGGCCTTATATGAACATAAATGATAAGCTATAGAAATTATACCGCATTCCTAGATTTATTTCGATAATCCTTGTAGAATAAGGGAAATGATTTGAGAGGAGAGAACGTATGCTGAAGATTGGTTCTCATGTATCCTTTTCCGAAAAAGGGCTGTTGACCGCGACGAAGGAAGCGGTAAGCTATGGATCCAGCTCGTTCATGATATATACCGGAGCGCCCCAAAATACGCGGCGCAAACCGATTGACAAGCTGTTCATCGAGGAAGGCAAGGAGCTGATGAACAAGCACGGCATCGACGAAATCGTGGTGCACGCGCCTTATATTATCAACCTTGGATCGTACAAGCCCGCGACGTTCGAATTGGCCGTGTCGTTCCTGCAGGATGAGATTCACCGCACGGATTGCATCGGCGTCAATAATATCGTGCTTCATCCGGGCGCCTATACGGACAAGGATGCCGAATACGGGATTAACCGCATTGCGGAAGGCTTGAATGAAGTGCTGCGGAACACGAAGGAAACGAACGTGAACATCGCGCTGGAGACCATGGCGGGCAAAGGGACCGAGGTCGGCCGGAGCTTCGAGGAGATCGCGGCGATTATCGACAAGGTCGAGGACAACGGCCGCCTGACCGTGTGTCTGGACACCTGCCACATCCATGACGCCGGCTACGATATCGTCAACGATCTGGACGGCGTGCTGGAGGAGTTCGACCGCGTCATCGGCCTCGGCCGCATCGCCGTCGTTCATATCAATGACAGCAAAAATCCAACCGGAGCGGCCAAGGACCGCCACGCGCCTATCGGAGCGGGCTATCTCGGCTTTGATACGATCCGCAATGTCGTGCGGCATGAAGCGCTGCTCGGCAGACCGTTCATCCTGGAGACGCCGTGGATCGGCAAAGATCCGAAGCAGCAGCGCCCGATGTACGAGGCGGAGATCGCGCTCCTGCGCGGCGACGCCAAGGAACGCTTCGGCGAGGAGTTCTGGGAGGACGTCGAGCGGATGCGCCACTTCTTCGAGAAGCAGGATGTTCACTGCCGCGATTTCGTGCTGGAGACATGGAATGTGCTCAAAAACGACGCCAAGGCGAAGAAGGCCGATCCGCGCGAGCCGATGGAGCGGCTGTACGATATGATCGTCGATGCGGAACTGCTGCCGGATCGGACGGAAGAAGAGATTAATCAGCGCATTACCGCATGGTATACCGGACAAGCCGCGGAATAGCGCTTTCGGGTCCCGCGGCCGCGATGGCCAATGGCAATGGCCCGATATCGAATGCGGATAGAGAGAAGGCTAGACCAAATATTGGAGCAGTGGAGGACATAGGCTAATGAAGCACCAGCATACGATGGTTCACGCCCGGGAGCAGGCCGGCGAGAACACGCGGAACCGCGCGCGCATGCTTATCTCCTGCCCGGATCGGGCCGGCATCGTCGCGGCGGTATCGCGTTTCCTGTACGAGCATGAAGCGAATATCGTTCAATCGGATCAGTATACATTGGATCCGGAGGGCGGCATGTTTTTCATGCGGATTGAGTTCGACATGGCGGGATTGGAGCAGCGCCTGCCGCAGATGGAAGAGGATTTCCGCGTCATTGCGGAAGAATTCAGGATGGAGTGGCGCTTTTCGCAGGTCAGCCGGAAGAAGAGGTTGGCGATCTTTGTATCGAAGGAGGATCATTGCCTCGTCGAGCTGCTCTGGCAGTGGCAGGCCGGCGATCTGGACGCCGACATCGCGATGGTCGTAAGCAATCATCCGGATATGCGGGACTACGTGGAATCCTTCGGCATTCCGTACGTGCATATTCCGGTCACCCCGGACAATAAGCCGGAAGCGGCCCGCCGGCAGCTGGAAGCGGTGGAAGGGAAGGCGGACCTTATTATATTGGCCCGCTACATGCAGATTATCGCTCCGGAGTTCATCGAACGGTATCCGAACCGGATTATCAATATCCACCACTCCTTCCTGCCTGCCTTTATCGGAGGCAAGCCTTATCAGCAGGCCTACGTGCGCGGCGTCAAGCTGATCGGCGCGACGGCGCATTATGTGACGGAGGAGCTGGACGGCGGGCCGATTATCGAGCAGGACGTGGAACGGGTCACGCATCGCGCCGACGTGAACGAGCTGAAGCGGATGGGGCGCACGATTGAGCGCGTCGTCCTCGCGCGGGCCGTCCATTGGCATATCGAAGACCGGATTCTGGTGCACCAGAACAAGACGGTTGTATTCAGCTAAAGTGGCAGTTCAAAAAGACAGACCTTCCCGGTGCTGAAAACCGGCCTTTGTGAACATCACTTAACATGTTAGAGTCAACGGCAACGCCCTTCGCCGCAGAAGGGCGTTGCGGCATTTGGACCCGCCCTGCCGCCGGGGCAGCGCGAATGCCGAGCCGGAAATCGAACCATAATAGAAGTGGCATCCGTTCCTCATGGGAATGATTTCAAGCCGGCTCCAGGCGGGGGTTTGCCCTGCAAAAAGTGGCGTCGAAGGAATAGTAATGGTACAATAAATCAAATGCATAAAAGGACAAGTTGAGCGAGGGCGGGCGAATGGCCGTGCCGCTCGTTCGCTTGGACAGAGAAGGATATGAGGAGGAAATCAGCAATGACTGTCAACCAAGCGCAATTGGACACGCTCTCTGTAGCGGCCATCCGAACTTTGGCTATCGATGCGATCGAAAAAGCGAAGTCGGGACATCCGGGAATGCCGATGGGGGCTGCACCGATGGGTTATCATCTGTTCGCGAAAGAGATGACGCATAACCCTGCCAATCCGACATGGATTAACCGTGACCGCTTTGTATTGTCCGCGGGCCACGGATCGATGCTGCTCTACGGATTGCTTCATCTGAGCGGCTATGATCTTCCGATGGATGAAATCAAGCAGTTCCGCCAATGGGGCAGCAAGACGCCTGGGCATCCCGAGTTCGGCCATACAGCAGGGGTAGACGCGACGACCGGTCCGCTGGGCCAGGGCATCGCCATGGCTGTCGGCATGGCAATGGCCGAGGCGCAAATGGGAGCCACTTACAATCGTGACGGTTATTCAGTCATTGACCATCATACCTTCGTCATCTGCGGCGACGGGGACATGATGGAAGGCGTGGCAAGCGAGGCGGCCTCTCTGGCCGGCCACCTGAAATTGGGCAAATTAATCGTTCTGTACGATTCCAATAATATTACGCTGGACGGGGAAGCGGACTTGTCCTTCAGCGAGAATGTGCGTCAGCGCTATGAAGCGTACGGCTGGCAGACCCTGCTGGTCGAGGACGGCAACGATCTCGACGCGATCGCGCGCGCGGTGGAGCAGGCGAAGCAAGTGTCGGATAAGCCGACGCTCATCGAAGTGAAAACGGTGATCGGCTACGGCAGCCCGAACAAGCAAGGCAAGGGCGGTCATGGCGGCACCCACGGTTCCCCGCTCGGAGCGGAGGAAGCGAAGCTGACGAAGCAGTTCTACCAATGGGAGCATGAAGATTTCTTCGTGCCGGAAGAAGTATACAAGCATTTCGAAGAGAATGTGAAGAAGAAGGGAATCCAGGCGAACGAAGCTTGGGATCGGATGTTCCAGCAGTACAAGCAGGCGTATCCGGAATTGGCAGCCCAGTTCGAGACGGCGGTGAAGGGCGAGCTTCCTTCGAATTGGGATGCGAACCTGCCGGCCTATACGGCAGAGGACAAGCCGGTATCGACACGCGTCGCTTCCGGCAACGCGCTGAACGGCTTGGCGGGCAACGTGCCGCACCTGATGGGCGGATCGGCGGATCTGGAGAGCTCCACGATGACGCATCTCAAAGGCTTGCCGATATACCGTCCGGGCCAATATGACGGCCGCAACATTTACTTCGGCGTCCGCGAGTTCGCGATGGCGGCGGCCATGAACGGCATGGCGCTCCACGGCGGCGTGAAGGTATTCGGCGGCACCTTCTTCGTGTTCACGGATTACCTTCGTCCGGCGGTTCGCCTGTCGGCCTTGATGCAGCTTCCGGTCACTTACGTGCTGACGCATGACAGCATCGCGGTCGGCGAAGACGGACCTACGCATGAGCCGATCGAACAGTTGGCTTCCGTTCGCATCATTCCGGGCTTGACGGTAATCCGTCCGGCTGACGGCAACGAGACATCGGCTGCTTGGGCGTATGCGATGGAGAACCGTTCGAATCCGATCGTGCTCGTCCTGACGCGCCAGAACCTGCCGATTCTGGAGACGTCGGCGGAACGCGCTCGCGAAGGCGTGGCCCGCGGCGCGTATGTCGCCAGCGAGGCGGCGAACGGCCAACCGCAGGCGCAAATTATCGCGACGGGCTCCGAGGTGCAGCTTGCTGTGCGCGCGCAGCAAGCGCTGGCTGAAGAAGGCATCCACGTTCGCGTCATCAGCATGCCGAGCTGGGATCTGTTCGACAAGCAGCCGCAGGAATACAAGGATTCCGTCCTGCTGCCGAATGTCAAAGCCCGCCTGGCAGTGGAAATGGCTCATCCATTCGGATGGGAACGCTATGTCGGCGATCAAGGCGACATCTTGGGCATCTCGACGTTCGGCGCTTCCGCGCCTGGCGACCGTGTCATGGCCGAATACGGCTTCACGGTGGAGAATGTCGTCAGCCGCGTGAAGGCATTGCTGTAAGATCAAGCTTTAGGCAATAACATAAACCGTGATCCGGCGCCATTGTCCGGATGACAATAGCTTACAGGCCGCTGGCGGACGGATTTGAGCATCAGACTCAGTCCCTTGCCAGCGGTCTTTGTTGCAGACAGAAAGGTGGATTTAGGGTGGAACAGAAGCAAAGCCAATATGTGATGGGGGTGCTGGCAGCCGGGCTGTCTTATCTGATTTGGGGCTTTCTGCCTCTGTACTGGAAGGCGGTGGGCACGGTTCCCGCCGGAGAGGTGCTGGCGCATCGCATCCTATGGTCGCTCGTGTTCATGCTCCTTCTCCTGCTCCTGCTGGGGAAGTGGAAGCTTGTCGCAGCCGAGATCAAAGCGATCTGCCGCCACAAAAAGCAGGCGGCCGGCGTCATCATCGCCTCCGTGCTCATCAGCATTAATTGGCTCGTCTATATTTTTGCGGTCGAAAGCAATCATGTCGTCGAGGCAAGTCTGGGCTATTACATCAACCCGCTGTTCAATGTATTTCTGGCGACCTTCTTCCTGAAGGAGCGCTTGAGCAAGGCCGAATGGCTGTCGGTAGCTATCGCGGCGGCCGGCGTGCTGTGGCTGACGGTATATTTCGGCACCTTTCCTTGGGCGGCGCTGACGCTGGCGGCGACCTTCGGCTTGTACGGGCTCATCAAAAAGAAGATTCCGGTTGGCGCCTGGACGGGGCTGACCTTGGAAACCTTCATCATGGCGCCGTTTGCTCTTATCTTCTTGTTCTTTTTCAATTCAGGCGCGGTTCCGCTGGCGGAAGAGCATTTATCGACCGTGCTGCTGTTAATGGGCGCCGGCGTGGTGACGGCGGTTCCGCTGCTTTTATTCGCGGCCGGAACGAAGCGCATCTCCTTTACGCTGGTCGGCTTTCTTCAATATATCGCGCCGACGATCATGCTGCTCTTGGGATTGTTCGTGTTCCATGAACCGTTCGACGCGTCGCAGTTGCTCGCGTTCGCCTTGATCTGGATCGCGCTCATTATTTTTTCTTGGTCCCGGTCAAGAGGCATGCTCGCGCGAAGAATAAGCGAGCCCAAGCCTGACGCGCGCAAGCTGGAGGCCTAGGCGAGCTGCTGCCACAGGATGCGAGCCGGCCAGCGGCAGACCGATGCTGTGGCCATCATGGGGAGAAATGCACGAAGGGAGTGCGGCGCAAATGCGCCCACTCCCTTAGTCATTTTTCGGCGTTTATTTGTTTTTCCCGATCGGATGCCCGATCCACTGCTCGTACATTTTCACGACGGCGCACAGATCCTCTTCGCCATAGCCGGCCGTCTGCCCCATCTGGAACAGGCTCTTGGCCGCATCCAGCATCGGGGAAGGGGATTGCATATCTTCGGTGAGACGGGATGCGAGCTTCAGATCCTTCAGCATCAGCTTCAAGGAGAATTGATTGTCGAAGTTGCCTTCGATAATTTTCTCTCCCTTCAGCTCGGCCGCCTTGCTGCCGGCGCTGCCGTTGCGCACCACTTCGAGAAATCCCGCCGGGTCGACGCCCGCGCGCGCCACCATCGAGAAGCCTTCGGCGAGCGCCGCATTGTTGATGCCGACGATAGCGTTATGCGCCAGCTTCGTAATGGATCCGCTGCCATTCGGCCCCATATGGACGATTCGGCTTCCCATCGCTTCGAATGCCGGCATCGCCTTGTGGAGCGCCTCCTGCGGCCCGCCGACCATGAACACGAGCGTGCCCTCGATGGCGGCCGGCTTGCTTCCCGTCACCGGAGCGTCGAGGAATGCTCCCCCGCGAGCTTCCACATCCGCGGCCACCCGCTTGACCAGAGAAGGCGAGATGGTGCTTGAATCAATCACGACCATGCCTTCGCGAACGCTTTCAAGCAGGCCCTGCTCGCCATAATAAACCGCTTCAATCGAATGGTCGTCGCTTACCATCGTCAAGACGATATCCTGATCGAGGGCCGCTTCCCGCGGCGATTGCGCTGCACGGGCGCCCATCGCCACCAGCTCGTCCGCTTTGCCGGCGGAACGGTTATATACGGTCACCTCGAAGCCTTGGCGAATCAGATTGGCGGCCATCGGCGCTCCCATCGTTCCTAAACCCAATACGGCTACTTTCATTCGCATCGTCACCTCTCACGTTGTCTTGTCCTTCGACTCAATTGTAACATAGAAAAGCAACCTTCTTGTCCGCGCCCGTTTCTGTATGTTGCCGCCCGTTTCATGGTATAATAGTAATTAATTTTATCATGTAAACATTTTCATTTCCTGGCGTTCCCTTGTGTTTCAAGGAGAAATCCAGTATCCTAGGACTATATTGATTTTCACGGGTTAAAGTGGCAAAGTCAACCAATACTCGAGGAGGGTGTACGATGACCAAAAAAGTGCACTTTGATTACAGCAAGGCGTTGACGTTCGTAAGTCAGCATGAAATTGATTACTTCAAAGAACCCATTCGCCTGGCGCATGAGCAGCTACATAATAAAAGCGGAGCCGGTTCGGATTACCTGGGCTGGATCGATCTCCCTTCCCAATATGACAAGGAAGAATTCGCGCGCATCAAGGAAGCGGCGGCCCGGATTCAATCCAACTCCGACGTGCTGATCGTCATCGGCATCGGGGGCTCTTATCTGGGAGCGCGCGCAGCCATCGAGATGCTGGGACATTCCTTCTACAACATGCTGCCGAAGGACAAGCGCAAGACGCCGGAGATTTATTTTGCGGGGAACAACATCAGCTCGACGTATATCGCCCATCTCATGGAACTGATCGAGGGCAAGGATTTCTCCGTCAATGTCATCTCCAAATCCGGCACCACGACGGAGCCGGCGATTGCGTTCCGCATTTTCCGCGAGGCGCTGGAGAAAAAATACGGCAAGGAAGAAGCGAAGAAGCGCATCTTTGCGACGACGGACCGCGAGAAGGGCGCGCTGAAAAAGCTGGCGACCGAGGAAGGCTACGAGACGTTCGTCATTCCGGACGACGTGGGCGGAAGATATTCGGTGTTGACGGCGGTAGGCTTGCTGCCAATCGCGGTGGCCGGCATCAATATCGACGAGATGATGCAAGGGGCGCAAGCCGCGGCGGAAGCGTACAGCAATCCCGATGTGGCGCAGAACGAGAGCTATCAGTATGCGGCTGTCCGCAACGCGCTGTACCGGAAAGGCAAGGCGATCGAGATTCTCGTGAACTATGAGCCGTCTCTGCACTATGTATCGGAATGGTGGAAGCAGTTGTACGGAGAGAGCGAGGGCAAAGACAATAAAGGCATCTACCCGGCGGCGGTCGACTTCTCGACTGATCTTCACTCGATGGGCCAGTTCATTCAAGAAGGAACGCGCAACCTGTTCGAGACGATTATTCAAGTGGCGGAAGTGCCGCATCAAGTGACGATTCAGGAAGATCCGGACGATCTGGACGGGCTGAACTTCCTGGCCGGCAAGACGATGGATTTCGTCAACAAAAAAGCGTTCGAAGGAACGATGCTTGCGCATACGGATGGCAATGTGCCGAATCTGATTGTCACGATTCCGGACATGACCCCTTACTCCTTCGGCTATTTGGTATACTTCTTTGAAAAGGCATGCGGGATCAGCGGCTACCTGCTCGGCGTCAATCCTTTCGATCAGCCGGGCGTGGAAGCCTATAAGAAAAATATGTTCGCCTTGCTGGGAAAACCAGGCTATGAGGCTGAGAAGGCTGAACTGGAGGCGAGACTGTCCCGCTAATCGGGTCGGCCGCCCATACATCGAAGATAAGCGATAAGCCGGGAAGCAGTTCTCCGTACGGGAGAACTGCTTTCTTGGCACTCATGGAAGAGGGTGTTTGACAGGGGCGGATACCGGGCCTTGTTGAACATGCATGGAGAGGTGATACCCCTGTTAGAACGTTTCAAGACGGTGCGTCAATTCGGGAGCAAGGAGATTGTCATCAAAAAGTCCCGCTTTATCGGTTACGGCCGCCCGGTCGAGACCGAGGAAGAGGCAATTGCATTTATAGAGGAAATTAAGCGTAAACATTGGAATGCCACGCACAACTGCTCGGCCTATATGATAGGCGAGCGCGACGAGATTCAGAAGGCGTCGGATGACGGCGAACCCAGCGGAACGGCCGGCAAGCCGATTCTGGAGGTCATTCGCAACCAAGGGCTGAAAAATACGGCGATTGTCGTAACCCGGTATTTCGGCGGAATTCTGCTCGGAGCCGGGGGGCTCATTCGGGCCTACACCGATGGGGCCGTAGCCGCTATCGAAGCGGCGGAGGCCATTGAGAAAGTGCTGCATCAAGAAGTGTTCGTTGACATTGATTACACATGGCTAGGCAAGTTGGAAAATGAATTGCGCAATAGAGAGACAAGGATGGGAGAGACGCAATTTACCGACAAGGTGACCTTGACGTGCTTGCCCGTGGCGTCGGACGCCGACCGGTTTGTCGCATGGATCACGGATCTGACGCAAGGGCAGGCCGTGATTCGGAAGGGAGATCCTGCTTATTACATTGAAGGGGAATAAGGAGAACAACCGCTATGCCGAGAAAAGCAGTGGATCAAGAATTGTCGCGAGAGCGAATCTTGGAAGTGGCGCGCCACTTGTTCGTAACCAAAGGGTACCGGGCTATCTCCATGCGAAGCATCGGCCAGCATCTGGGGTACAGCCACGGTTCGCTCTACTATCATTTCAAAGATAAAGCCGAACTGTTCTATGCGCTTGTCCGGGAAGATTTCAATCGGCTCGAACGGCTGTTCGAACGTGTTCTCAACCAGGCTCCTTCCGAAGGATTGTCCAAGATGGAGCAAGTCATGCTGGAGTTCGTCCGGTTCGGTCTGGAACATCCCCACCATTACGAGATTATGTTCATGACGCGGGATGAGGAATTGCTCGCCTATGCTCGCACAGAGCAGGGCCGCTGCCTGGAGATGTTCTCGACCATCGTCAGGCAGTCCATGTCAGGCAATGCCCATTCGGAGCAAGAGCGTCATCATATTCCGCTTAGTTTATTTTTGGCAATGCACGGGTTCATCTCCTTCTATATTCAAGATCAAGTCACCTATGAAGAGATCAAACCGGCTGCCCTGGCCCATATCCGTTTTTTATACCGAAGGGTATTGGATGCGGCGCAATCGGCGTAGTTCCTGCCTTTCCCCGGATATACCCTGCTCATCCGACAGGCAGGGCAGCCCGTCATCTTGCCGCGGCTGCCCTGTTTTGATCTGCGCCCGCATGCGCTTGCGCTCCGCTTCCATCCAAACACGGGATAAACGCGGCTTTCCATGGCCCGTCATTTCCCTTCGAAATCTTATGTCTTCCCCTCCGATTCTGCTGCCTTCGCCTTCGAAGCACGTTTCCGCTCTTTCCCTTCCTGCCCGAAGCATTCGCCCCAAGATTACCACCCTTCGCAAAAATCCAAGCACTGGGTAATCACCTATCATAAGCATTTCGAATAAGTTGCATAAGAATCAGTTAGGTATTGACGTTTTGTTCTAGTTTTTGGTATTGTAATCACAATAAACACCAAGTAAACAAGTAGGATTAATGTTATATTTGTTGCAGATAGGAGGAGTCTGGGGTGAATGGTGTTCTGCGGCACAAAGGCGCAATCTGGGGTTTCCGCTCGACATTGCTGTTATATGTTGTTCTGCTCATTGTGCTGCCGATCGGCGGAATCTACGTGCAATCGTTCAGCGGAGGCTGGCAGGCATTCCGGGAAAGCATCGCCGAGCCGCTTGCCTGGCATGCCGTTGCATTGACGTTCCGGCTGGCGCTAATCGCCACCGCAATCAATATGATCATCGGCACGATGACAGCCTGGGTGCTTCATCGGTACCGGTTTGCCGGAAGAGCATGGTTGAACAGCCTCGTTGATCTTCCGTTTGCGCTGCCGACCGCGGTGGGCGGGCTGATGATTCTGCTTCTGCTCGGTCCCGGGAGCCTGGCGGGCCAGGCGGCCGAAGCCGTCGGCTGGCGCCTTGTGCTTGCCGAGCCGGCGATTGTCGTCTCGATGGTCTTTGTCACTTTCCCTTTCGTTATCCGGGCGGTGCAGCCGCTGCTCGAAGAGGCGGATCGCTCCGAGGAGGAAGCGTCCTACACGCTCGGCGCGTCCCGGCTGCGGACCTTCCTGCGCGTACTGCTGCCGCAGATGCTTCCGGGGATCCTCAGCGGCTCGATGCTCGCCTTCTCCCGGGCGATGGCCGAATTCGGGGCTGTCGTGCTCGTCGCAGGGAATATCCCGGGCAAAACGCTCGTTGCGTCGGTGTACATTTTCGGGGAGATCGAGAGCGACAATCCCCAAGGAGCCGCCGTCGTCTCGGTGCTGCTGCTCACGATCTCGTTCCTGATTCTCTGGCTGGTCGGCATGCTGCAGTCGCGGAGGGTACCGTCATGACAGAGCAATCCGCATCCCTCACCGTATCTTCCCGGCATTCGAGAACGGCGAGGTCGTCCAAAACGCGAGCCGCCTTCATCGGGATGACGTATGCCGTCTTTGTGCTCCTGCTGCTGGCTCCATTGGCCCAGATCGGAGCCGAAGCGTTCCGCGGCGGGTTCTCCTCCTTCGCTGCCTCCCTCACCCGGCCGGAGGCGCTGCACGCGCTGGGCATGACCGGAGCCGTCGTCATCGTCGTGACGATACTCAACACGATATTCGGCGTTCTGTTCGCCCTGCTTCTCGTTCGCGGGCGCTGGCTGGGCAAGCGGGCCCAGCGGCTGTTGAACAGCATCGTCGATCTTCCGTTCGCCGTATCGCCGGTCATCGGCGGCTTCATGATCGTGCTGCTGCTCGGGCCGAACACCGTGCTTGGCGCCCTGTTTGCCGGGTTGGGCATGCCTGTCGTCTATGCTTTCCCCGGCATGGTGCTCGCGACCTTGTTCGTGACGTTCCCGATGATGGTCAGGGAAGTGGCCCCCGTGCTGCAGGAACTCGGCACACAGCAGGAAGAGGCGGCTTCGACACTGGGCGCGTACGATTGGACGATTTTCTGGAAGGTCACTTGGCCGTCCATCCAGTGGGCGGTCACGTACGGGGTCGTGCTTACGGTCGCCCGTTCGCTCGGCGAATTCGGGGCCGTCCTGGTCGTATCCGGCAATATCATGAATAAGACCCAGACGGCGACGACACTGGTCTATCAGGATGTGGAGAATTTCAATATCGGTTCGGCCGGCAGCCTCGCGCTGGTGTTGGCATGCGTATCGGTCGTACTGCTTTTGCTTATGGAATGGGCGAAAAAGCATAAAGGGCACAAAGGAGTCGATTGACATGCATATCGAGGTTCGCCAGTTAAATAAATGGTTCGGCGGCTATCACGCCGTGCGGGATGTTAGCTTCTCCGTCGAAGCCGGCCAGCTCATCGGCCTGCTCGGGCCGAGCGGCGGCGGGAAAACATCGGTGCTGCGGATGCTGGCCGGGCTGGAACATCCGGACCAAGGCGAGATATTGTTCCGGGGCACCGTCGTCAATGATGTGCCGCCCCAGCAGCGGGGCATCGGCTTCGTGTTCCAGAACTATGCGCTATTCAAGCATATGAATGTCTATGACAACATCGCATTCGGTCTGCATATTCAGAAATGGCCGAAGCCGCGGATTCGCGAACGCGTAGCCGAGCTTTTGGAGCTGACCGGACTGTCCGGCGTGGAACGGAGGTATCCGCATCAGTTGTCCGGCGGGCAGCGGCAGCGGGTGGCGTTCGCCCGGGCCCTGGCCCCGGAGCCGCAACTGCTGCTCCTCGACGAGCCGTTCGCGGCCATTGACGCGAAGATTCGCCAGGAGCTGCGAAGCTGGCTGCGGGAGTTAATCGAGCGCGTAGGCATTACCTCGATCTTCGTGACGCATGACCAGGATGAGGCGATTGAGGTGGCGGACGAGATTATGATCATCAACCAAGGCCGCGTCGAGCAAAAAGGGACGCCATGGGAAATTTACAAAATGCCGGAGACGCCTTTTGTAGCGGAATTCATTGGGGAATCGACCATTTTGCACGATATTTATGCCTTGAAAGGATTTGAGATGCTGGATGTCGGGGAAGAGATGAGAGCCCTCATTCGGCCGGAATATATCGAGGTCGGGAGGGAAGGCGAGGTAAGGCTGGCGTCCGCGAGCGAGTCCGGACGGGTCAAGGCGGTCCATTTCCGGGGCAGCGAATGGATGGTAGAGGTACAGGTGGGCGATCTGGTGATGAAGACGTACCGTTCCCTGGAAAGACCGCAGCTTCAGGCAGGCGAGCAGGTCCAGGTTCTGATCCATCGCATCTATATGTTCGAGGGAGACGAGAGCTGGGTGGTCGAAAACCGATTGAAAACGGAGCCGATGCCTGTTCACATTACGGGCTGAACGGAGGAGGGGCAAGATGGACAGGGACGAATCACGCGGCCTATCCGGCTTTATTGCGACAGTTATCATCTTTATCCTCTTGTTCGGCTGCAGTCCAGGCGTTCGGGATGCCTCTGTGCAGGAGGGGAGGCAGGACGAGACAACAACGGCCGTATCTGTCCCTCGGCAGTCCCCCTCCGGGGAGGCATCCGTCTCTCCTTCGCCGGGGGCGTCCGGTCAAGATAGCGTAACGCTTGTCATTGGCGCCTATTCCGTCGTGAAGGACGTGATGCAGCGGATACTGCCTGAATTCGCGGCCGATTGGAAGGCGAAGACCGGGCAGCAAGTCGTGTTCCAGGAATCCTACGAGGCCTCGGGGACGCAAGCGCGATCGATTGCCGGCGGCCTGGAGGCGGATGTCGCGCTCTTCTCGATGGAGGGCGATGTCGATAAGCTCGTACAGGCCGGACTTGTGCCGTCCGATTGGCAAGCGCGGGACGCTTATGGAGGCATGGTCACCGGCTCCATCGTCGTGCTCGGAACGCGGGAAGGGAACCCGCATCGGATTCGCGACTGGAGCGATCTGACCAAGCCGGGCGTTCAAGTCCTCTACCCGAATCCGAAGACATCGGGCGGCGCCCAATGGGATATTAACGCGATCTACGGAGCGGGCCTTCTGGAGGCGAAGGAGCGGGGAGAGGACGGTCCGCGCCGGGCGAAGGAACTGCTGATGAGCGTTCACCGGAATGTCATCTCGATGGACAAAAGCGGCCGGGCGTCGATGGCCGCCTTCGAATACGGCGTAGGCGATGTCATCGTCACCTACGAGAACGAAATTCTGTCCCGTATGCAGGCGGGCGTACCGTACGAGCTGGTTCGGCCGGAGCGGACGATTCACATCGACAACCCTGTCGTCGTCGTCGAGCGTTATGCGGAAAAGCATGGCACGACAGACCTCGCCCAAGCGTTCGTGGACTACTTGCGGGAGCCGAAGGCCCAGCGTCTGTTGGCGGAGGCCGGGTTCCGTCCTGTCGCTCCGACCGTGCGAGCGGAGACGGCGGACCGCTATCCCGAGCCGGCGGGATTGTTCGGCATCGAAGACATGGGCGGCTGGAGGCATGTCCGCGAGACCTTGTACAGCAAGCGGGGCATCTGGTACGAGGTGCTGGCCGGAACTGAAAAGTAGCGCCCGGTTAAGCGAACGGGGATGAATTGCGCATGGCGGTGATGCTTGCGCATTTTCTTTTACCATCGGAGGGGGAGGGTCACGGGTGGGGAGAATCGTGTTTCAGGTAGTAAGGTGAGGCTGCAGGTGCTTATTGCTTATGTCGTATCGATGCGGGTACGAAAGTGCCTGTGTCGTTGCGCGTTGGTGGAGATATACCTTGCTGGTGCCTTATGAGCATTCTCCCTTCGGCTCAGAAAAGCAGTTGATGATGTCCGGACGTTGCCGCATCCGCTGTTCGCGAACAAAACTTATACGTTCAGGCCCCCGTCCACTTCCTCCAGAAACGAAAGTCGCCCCGGTCGTTTTGCCGATAGGTAGAAATTCATCGGGACAGACGGTATCCGGAAACCCGTGAATAGATAGGTGGAAGCGCTCCTTGAATTGGTTTTTGCTTGATGCCGTCTGTAAAGGATTTAGCCCAACACCTGTAGTATGATATACTCAGGATCAAGACAAAGATGCAATTGACAAAATCATATTTATTCCGGGAGATGCCCAAAAATCTCATTCCGTGGCAAGTGCGAATGTGAAGTGCACATAAAATCCCTGGGGGATTCGCACCAAATTTATTGAAAACTTATCCAGTTTAGTTATTAAAAGTTAGTTGTTTCGAGATTGTTTCTTGTTAAATATATCATTTCATTTAAAATAATGGTAATAAACTGATTATTTTATTATGTTTCATGTTATTTTTCGCTGTCGCATCCTACGCGGATGCGTGGATTGAAATCGAAAGAAGATGAAGAAAACACTTGACACGTTAAGTCGCATCCTACGCGGATGCGTGGATTGAAATTACGATCTGCAAGCCGGGAGGTAGCGTCAAGTCCTGTCGCATCCTACGCGGATGCGTGGATTGAAATGATGGAGACGCCGACACTAGCTGCGATTGGCGCGAGTCGCATCCTACGCGGATGCGTGGATTGAAATGAGAAAGACGCCGGAACCGCAGCTCGGCTCTAAGTCGCATCCTACGCGGATGCGTGGATTGAAATGTGACAATACGGACAACGTTCGATCCGCGAAGGCTGGTCGCATCCTACGCGGATGCGTGGATTGAAATCAATTCCGTCGAGGCGTCCATCGTCGCCAAGTTGTGTCGCATCCTACGCGGATGCGTGGATTGAAATACACGCCGCGACAAGACACCACGGCATTGGAGAGAGTCGCATCCTACGCGGATGCGTGGATTGAAATCCCTTGAATGAATCCAGTCGCTCCAGGCTTTCGCGTCGCATCCTACGCGGATGCGTGGATTGAAATAGCTCAGCGGCTGCGTCCGCTTGCGTGAGATCACGTCGCATCCTACGCGGATGCGTGGATTGAAATGTTCCCTCGTTGTTTTGCGAGGACGGATCGTCAGTCGCATCCTACGCGGATGCGTGGATTGAAATCGAGCGCTTGGCCGCCGATGGCCGGGATACCATATTGTCGCATCCTACGCGGATGCGTGGATTGAAATGTGTTCCCGTGCCGATCCTTGCGTATCGAGACGCCGTCGCATCCTACGCGGATGCGTGGATTGAAATGGCCAATCCGCGAAAGACGGCGAAGGCGGATCGGAGTCGCATCCTACGCGGATGCGTGGATTGAAATATTGCGGTGCAGTGCGACCCCCAAGGCCGGTCGAAGTCGCATCCTACGCGGATGCGTGGATTGAAATCGCTCGGAATGCATCGACATGTGGGAAGTTGAAGGTCGCATCCTACGCGGATGCGTGGATTGAAATGAATACCCCATGCTCGAAAAATCCGAGATTGTCGTCGCATCCTACGCGGATGCGTGGATTGAAATTCTTCAAGCTCCTGGATGACTCTCGATTGAGCCAGGTCGCATCCTACGCGGATGCGTGGATTGAAATCCGTGTCAAGCGTTTAGTATTGCAGGACAGCGCAAGTCGCATCCTACGCGGATGCGTGGATTGAAATCGCTTGTCATGCAGTTGTCTAATGTGCCCCACATGTCGCATCCTACGCGGATGCGTGGATTGAAATCGTCTTCTCCGATGACCGCCGCGATGAATCGAGCGTCGCATCCTACGCGGATGCGTGGATTGAAATCACGGCGATCGTGCGGAAGCTCAAACCAGATTGTGTCGCATCCTACGCGGATGCGTGGATTGAAATCTGAAGCGGATCCACGATGGTAACTGGAGATATCGGGTCGCATCCTACGCGGATGCGTGGATTGAAATCTGTCCAGCTCCGGCAGTTCAAAACTCATCTGCTCGTCGCATCCTACGCGGATTCGTGAATTTAAATTGCTATGATTTTGAACGGCGGGATGTTTGGTCGCATCCAAATGCGATGAAGCGGAATGGGAACGATGCGCTGCCATTCCGGGCATGGCTGGCTGTTCGTTGGAATGAGAGGCGGCGGAATCAATTAACGCAATATGCCTGAGCGTATCGCAATTTTTGTCGCATCGTGCCAGGGGGCATGCCATAAGGAGTGCATTGCCATGTGCTGTTCCCTATGCGAACTCTCCCCTGCGTTCAGAAATGTGCTCGTTCTGAGCGGATGGGAGATTGCTCATAAGGAAGAGAAGGGAAATTGCTCATAAGGAAGAGAAGAGGGGAATATGGTCCAAGCACAGAGCGGATTGTTGTTAAAGCTAGAGGCAAAAAGCCCCGCCCAGACGACGGCGCATCGTGTCTTGAGCGAGGCGACAGATTTTACTCCAAGGGGGATACGATAAGCGTTGGTCCACCAAGAAAAGCTCACCTCACGCTCCCGGATTATTCCGAGGCGGGCAAGACGCCTTTCAATGGAATGTCGGTCGTGATGCGGCGCACGCCCAGATCGTACAGCTTGCGGGCATCGTCTTCGTCGCGGATCGTCCACGCAGCGAGGCTGAAGCCTTTCTCCCGCGCGATGGCGACGATGTCAGGATGTTTCAGGACGGCGTGATAATACAGCAGCAGCGCCGCATGGCCGAGTCCGGTCAACAGGTCGAGATCGACCAATTTATCGGAGAGCCAGCCTACCTCGATATCGGGATGCAGGCTTCGAATCAAGCGCAAATTATCCACGTGGAATGAAATAATCATGGTCCGTTCCGTTAATTTATAGGTATCCAGCAAATGCAGCAGCCCTGCCGCTTCCTGCTCGTTGATGCGCTCCTTCAATTCCAACTGCAGGCCGGCTTGGCCCTCAGACAGAAGCGCCAGCACCTCTTCGAGGAGAGGGATGCCGCTTCCGGCGTAATCCGGATGGAATTTGATGCCGGCGTCCGCCTGCTGCAGCTCCGCCACGGTCTTGCTCCGGACAGGTCCCGAGCGATCTGTCGTCCGGTCCAGCGTGTCGTCATGAATGACGACCGGGATCCCCTCAGCCGAATGGTGCACGTCGATCTCCAGCGCATCCGCGCCCATGTCAAGCGCCCGCCGGAACGCGATCATCGTATTTTCGGGAAAAAGGGCGGCGTAGCCGCGATGGGCGACGATTTCCACGGGGCTCGTTTGTAAGGGAACAGTCATGAGTAGGCCTCCTTCGATGTTGACGATATGTAACAGCATCCTTGAGTTAACGAGGCGGCCAGCTGTCGGCGGTGTATTCGTCGGCAAGGAAATCTGCAGGCTGCCGCTTGTGTGCCATGCATATCGATTTGAAACCGATTATACTGGAAGCATAACAGGAGAACAATGGAGAATTGCTGACAAAACCATATGAATATTGTAAAGGCATCGCCTGTTCTAGAGGAGGAATAGAGATGACAGACCAATCGATGCGGCTTCCAGGACTATTCCATGGCGAAGAGGGTTCCGGCGCAAGTTCCGACAGATCCGGCACACACTGGACCGTCGCGTTCTGGGGAACCGGCGACTCGATGGGCGTGCCGCGCGTATATTGCGCTTGTCCGGTATGCGAGGAGGCGAGGAAGGAAGGCGTGAACCGGCGCTACCGTTCGTCCGTGCTTCTCGAACGGGGCGAGGAACGGCTGCTCGTCGATTGCGGGCCCGACTGGACGGGGCAGATGGAGAGAGCGGGGCTGTTCTGGCTGGATGATATTTTGATTACGCATGCGCATCAGGATCATATCGCAGGCTTGACGGCCTATGCGGATGCCTGCCGCTGGTTGAAGCGGCAAGGGCGCGCGACGATGCCTGCCGAGGTCGGAGAGACGATCCGGACGATGTATCCGTGGCTGGAACGCTATATAGAGTTTCAATATATCGAAGGGCCGTGGCGCTGGAAAGATTGGAGCATTCATCCCATTCGCGTCAATCACGGCAAGAATGGCTATTCGTATGCCTATCGCTTCGATCCATGGACAAGCGGAAGGCCCGCAAGGGAGAACAAGCCGGAAGTTCGGAGCTGGCTTTATGCCTCGGATGCGATCGGGCTAGGCGAGGAGGAACTGGCCTGGTTCCGGGGGCTGGATCTGCTGATTCTCGGGACGAATTTCGTTCATGAGGAGGCCCCTTACGAGACCCGCTCGGTTTATGATATGCGGGAAGCGGTGGAGATTCTTCGCGAGGTGAAGCCGCGCAAGACGGTGTTCACTCATTTGTCTCACGGCGTCGACCTTCGGGAGAATTATCCCCAGTTGCCGGCCTCGGTAACGCTGGCCCGCACGGGGATGGTCATTCCGCTGCAATAAAACAAAAAAAGCCGCCGGGAACGGGCCCGGCGGCGGAAGGCAGGCTTTATGCCTGGTTCAGGACGAATTTCTCGATGACATGCCGCACGCCTTCCTCGTTGTTGGTGCGCGTCACGTAATCGGCCACGGCCTTGAGCGAGTCGACGGCATTGCCCATGGCGACGCCGAGCCCGGCCGTCTCGATCATGTCATGATCGTTCCACGAATCGCCGATGGCTATCGTCTCCTCCAGGCTGCAGCCGACATGCTGCGCCAAATGGCGCAGGGCGCTGCCCTTGGTTCCTTCCCGGTGGGTTATTTCCAGGAAGTGAGGCTTGGACTTCGTAATATGGACATCCGGCCCAAGCAGCTCTTTCAATTCGGCGGCGGCCGCGTCCAGCGTCGCCGGCTCGTCGATGATGAGCATTTTAGTGGAAGGGGAAGCGAGCAGCCGATCGAAATCCGGTTCGATCGTATATGGAATATCGGATAGCTGCGCATAAGCGATCAGCTTGTCGTTTTCCTGGCGGGCGTACAGATGATCGTCGATATAGAGCTGAAGATGAAGGCCGCGTTCGTCGCAGTAGCGGAGCAGGCGCATCGCCGCTTCCTTCGGCACCGCCCGCTCGTACAAAATATGGCCGTCCATCACGTTTTTCACGAGGGAGCCCTGGTAGGTGATCAGCGGAACGTTCAATCCGGTCTGCATGGCCAGGTTGCGGGCGGACGCATACATGCGGCCCGTGGCGAGCGTGACCGCAGCGCCTGCGGCGACAGCCCGCTCCAGCGCGCGCTTCGTGCCGGGCGTAATCTCCTTGTCGTCCGTAATGAGGGTATCGTCGATATCAATGGCAATAAGCTTGTACAATGTCGATGTCTCTCCTTTTTCCGAGCCGCCCGGCATTCTCTCGATGTCAGACCGGCGCTCCGATGATAGTCAATTGCTGCAAGAATCTCTCCCTCTATTGTACCGCATGCCGCCCCCATTTCAATTCGGCGACGAGCATTCCCGCCAAAATCAGCAGGCAGCCTATCACCGCCCACAGGCCGAGCGTCTCTCCGGCGAAGGTAACGCCCGTAATAGCCGCGAAAACCGGCTCCATCGCGAAGATGACGGCGACTCTGCTGGCCGAGGTGTATTGCTGGCACCACGTCTGCGCCCAGTACGCGAAGGCGGTGGAGATGCAGATGGAGATCAGCAGGGCGACGATGACCTTCGGCTCCGCCAGCGCTTCCCGCAGCGCCGCTCCCGTAAGCTGCGGCTCGAACAGGAAGGAGCTGCCGGCGGCGGCCAGCGCGACGACCGCGAACTGCACCGTGACGAGCGGAACGGTATTATGGATGGCCGCATATTTCCCGGTGAAGGCGATATGGAGGGCGAAGCAGAACGAGCACAGGAGCACGTAGCCGTCTCCCTCATTCAAGTGAACCGCACCGCCATTGAAGGCGAGAAAATAGAGCCCGGCCAGCGCCAGAGCGGCTGCGATCCAGGTAGGGGGCTGCAGGCGCTGCTTGGCCAGCCACAGGCTGATAAAGGGCACGAGCACAACCGACAGCCCGGTAATGAAGCCGGCATTGGTCGTCGTCGTGTATACGAGGCCGATGGTCTGGAAGGCGTAGCCCCCGAACAGGAACACGCCCAGCAGCGCGCCGTGCAGAAGCAGCGCCCGCGTGCCTGAGCGGCTGTTGCTCCGGCGCCGCCTTCTGCCCAGCAGCGCGACGAGGCCGAACAGGAGCGCGGCCCCGGCGAATCTTACGGCGTTGAAGGCCAGCGGGGGCAGGACGAATACGGCATGCTGAACCACGAGGAAGGTGCTTCCCCATACGAAAGCGACAAACAACAAGCATAAATCCGATGCGAATTTTCGATGTTTCACCGAAGCGACGCTCCTTTGATGTGCACATGAATTTTCAAATTTTACAGCAGGCGCGGCAAGTTGGCAAGAACGAAGCGCATTGGCTTCGATCCGGTTCCCTGCATGGCGGGGCGGGAAGGAGACGAACCTTGCGGGGAATCGGTGTGGACGGCTTATTTTCCGGTTCGGTATAATGAGGGGAGAACGAGGAATGGAAGTGAATCCATGATGACCACTGGCGAGCATACGAACACGCTTCTCCTGATACGGAGCTTATATCCTTCATTAACGAAAACGGAGAAGAAAATCGCGGACTACGTGCTGAGAAGCCCGGACGAGGTCCTGTACGCGACGGTGACGGATCTGGCCGAGAAGTCGGATGCCGGCGAGACGTCGGTGCTGCGGTTTTGCCGCAATCTGGGCTATACCAGCTACCAGGAGTTCAAGCTGTCCCTGGCCAAAGATCTGGTAACGCCGCTCAAGCATGAAGAGAGCGAGATCGACGAGGAGGACGATCTGGCGGCCGTGGCGCAGAAGATGACGCTGGAGAACGTCGCTTCGCTGGAGCAAACGCTGTCCCTGTTGAATATGAAGGACCTGCAAGCAGCGGTGGAAGCCATCATCCGTTCCAACCGGATCTTTTTCTTCGGCGTCGGCTCATCCGCCATGACCGCGATGGATGCGCAGTACCGCTTCATGCGGCTGGGCTTCGCGGGAGAGGCGATATCGGATCCTCATGTGATGGCGATGAACGCGTCGCTGATGACCGAGCAAGATGTCGTGTTCGGCATCTCCACCTCGGGCAGCACGAAGGATCTGGTCGATGCCGTGCGCCTGGCGAAGGAGAACAACGTTTTTTTCATCTGCCTCACGAGTCACGCCAAATCGCCGCTCACGAAATACGCGGATTCGATTCTGCTGATCCACGCGAAGGAGACGCCGCTTCAGGGCGGGGCGTTTTCCTCCAAAATCGCGCAAATTCACGTGCTTGACATGTTGTCCGCCGCCGCGGGGCTGCAGGCGAAGGAGAGGGCGCACCGCGCTCTCCATCAGACGGCTCGGGCCGTGCAGGACAAATTATACTGATTGAATGACGGCCTGGCGCCGATGCGCGGGCTCAAAACATAGACAGGCCCGGGCTATCTTGTCGTTCAAGACAGTCCGGGCCTGTGCGATCTATTCGTTCAGCATGACGAGTCCGATGAAGTCTTCCGCGCTGATATTGCCGAGATAGTGGTTGATATCCATGCCGGCAAGCGCTTCGCGAATCGCCTGCTCTTCATAGCGGACGCCCTGCAAGCGCGCCTCGATATCGCTGACTTCGCCGACTCCGAAGAAGTCGCCGTATATTTTCATGCGCTGAATCAATCCGTCCTCGACATCCATGCGCACGTCGACGATTCCGGCCGGGAACTTCTTCGAGTGCTCCACATTGAACTTCGGCGATGAGCCATAATTCCAATCCCAGTTCTGATAACGTTCCCGCGAGATGCGGTGAATCGTCTCCCAATCCTGCTCCGTCAGCTTGTACTGCGGCACCTGATCCGGTTCCATCCCGAAAATATGGCGCAGGATCGCGTTCTTGAACTCCCCGATGCTCATCGGCTCGGCGAGAAACTCGGAAATGTTGGCGACGCGGGAACGAATCGATTTCGTTCCTTTGGATTCGATTTTGATCGGCTTGACCTTGAGCGCCGATGCGACATGCTCCATCTCGGACTTGAACAGCAGCGTGCCGTGGCTGAACATGCGCCCGCGCGTGGAGAATTGGGCATTGCCGGATATTTTCTGCTCTCCGACCTGGATGTCATTGCGTCCGGTCAAGTCGGCATTGACGCCGAGGGAGCGGAGCGTATCGATGACCGGCTGCGTAAATTTGCGGAAATTGTGAAATGATTGCCCGTCATCCTTCGTGATGAAGCTGAAATTCAAATTGCCTGTATCGTGATACACGGCGCCTCCGCCCGACAGGCGGCGCACAACGTGGATGTTGTTCGCTTTGACGTAATCGTTGTTGATTTCTTCGATCGTATTTTGATTTTTCCCGATAATGATGGAAGGCTCGTTGATATAGAATAACAAATAGCTGTCTTCTTCCAGCGGCAAATGCTTCAGAACAAATTCCTCGATCGCCAGGTTGACGCGAGGGTCGGTGATGCCTTGATTGTCGATAAACTTCATGGCTCGTCCGCCTCCTTCTTCTGTTAATTGTAATCAATTTGGAACAAAACACAACTTGCATTTGATATTGATAATCGTTATCAAATATAATGGGAGTATCGGATGCATAGAAAGAGATTAAGAGGAAAAAGTCATTCAAGGAGGATAAACCATGTCAATTGCAAATACAATTCGGGAACGCCGGAGCATTCATCGCTTCTCGGATCGGCCTGTCGACAAGGAACTGGTGCTGTCCCTGCTGAACGATGCCGTCTGGGCTCCCAATCACGGGCTTCGCGAGCCGTGGCGGTTCATTTATGCGGCAGGAGAGGCGAAGAACCGGCTCGTGCGCTGCGTGATGGATCTGGTCGAAGGAACGAAGATGAGAGGCTGGGACGAAGAGAAAAAGGAGAAGTTCATCCAGACGAATCTGGCCGTGCCCGCTTACCTTATCGTCGTCATGCCTGAGGATCCGCGGCCGAACATTTGGGAAGAGGATCTGGCGGCCGTAAGCGCCCTGATTCAGAACTTCCAACTGCTGGCGTGGGAACGCGGGCTCGGAATGCTGTGGCACACCGGGGACTATATTTATAATCGCAAGTTCCGTGAAATGGCTGGGGTGCAGCCGGGCGAGAAGATCGTCGGTGTGCTGCGCATGGGGCATTTCGATGAGATTCCGCCGGCCCGCCCGCGTACGGACGCGTCGGAACGCTTCACCGAGCTATCTTAAAATCATACTTATCACTGACAAGCGCAGGGCCCAGGGCCGCTGCGCTTGCTTCATGCTGTCAATGTCAGGAACCGAAGTAATCGTTTTCAAAATTAGGGAAGGTCTGAGGAGTCCGCTTTCTGATACCGGTAGTACAGCAACAACTCGACCGTATACTTGATGATCCAGGCGGCCAGCAGCACGCTGACCAGCAAATGAGCGCTGACGAGCGGGGACAGCAGCAGAGTGCTTGTATCGGACACATAAATCAGATAAGCCGCGCAGCAGGCAACCGAGAGCACGAGAAAGACCAATCCCATCTGGTTCGCCTGCAGCGAGATCAGACGTGACAATTCCTTGTCTTCGGGCTCGTCTTTGGACATGAAGTTCACGAAGTACATAACGGCCTGCACGACGGCGGCGACGCCGAATACGTTGCGGGCCAGCGCCATCATCTCTGTGCTGTACAAACCGATGTCGCCTTTGAGGCGAAACAGTATCACCGCGTAATAGGTAGTGACGATAATGGCGGCGCCCAGGGATGCCCATGATGTTTTGTGATGCACCGACATAATTGAACCTCCTTGAGCTTGACATAGCATTGCGCCAATACCGGTCTGCAATGTGATTATACAGCATTTAACAGCAGCGTTACAGTGTGCGATGTGCCAATGTTTTTCGGCATTTCGTAGAAAAGGAAAAACCGTTTGACGAATGGGTCTGCGTTACGCATAATGTACCATGAGAAATCATGCGCGTCCTGCTTCCTCCGCCTGCCTTCAGGCTGGACCGGGGAGTGCGGAGCGTACGGCAGAACAGGGCAGACCGGACCGATTGACGATGGCGGAGTTCCATTGGAACGACCGCTATAGAGATATTGTACGCGACCGTCTGTCCGTCTTCAAGGAGGGGCTTATGGTCACAATTGAACGGTTTGGACATGGCGGGGACGTATGGACGGCAGCGGAGGCTTTCGGGCGAACGAGCGGCGAGTTCGTGGATTTCAGCGCGAACATCAATCCTCTTGGACCGCCGCCGTCCGTCATGGCGCGGCTCAGGGAGGAGCTGGCCGGCATTATTCATTATCCCGATCCGGGGCACCGGCGGATGAAGGAGGCGCTGTCCCGCCGCCTTCAGGTAGGCTGCGAACAGCTATTGATCGGCAACGGCGCTGCCGAGTGCATGGCTCTGGCGATTTTGGCGCACGCGCCGCGCACGGTCGGCGTGGTGGCGCCCTGCTTCTCGGAATACGAGGCGCTGTCAAGGCAATTCGGTGCGGACGTCGTGCGCGTCATCGGACAGGCTTCCCGGGATTACCGGGCGGAGTGGCCGGAGCTGGAGCGGCTGATTGCGGATGCCGATATGGTCTTCCTCGGCCAGCCGAACAATCCGACCGGCGCCGTGTATGAGCGCCGAATGCTGGAGGAAGCGGGAAGGCTGGCGGAGCGGAACGGAACGCTGTTGATTGTGGACGAGGCGTTCATCGATTTTCTCCCGGACGAGGAAGAGTCGAGTCTGCTGCGGTTCGCGGCGGACAGCCGGAACGTGCTTGTCATCCGGTCGCTGACGAAATTTTATGCCATTCCGGGCCTTCGCCTCGGGTATGCGGCGGGCCATCCGGATACGATCCGCTCGCTTGCTTCGAAGCAGGTCACGTGGAGCGTGAACGGGCTGGCGCTGGCGGCCGGCGAGGCGCTGCTCCTTGACGAAGCGGCGGACGACTACGCGGAACGGACCCGAAGCCTGATTGCCGGCGAGCGGGAATGGCTGAGCGGGCAATTGACCGCGCTTGGCCTGCGGCTGTGGACGAGCCAGGCGAACTTCCTGCTGGGGGAGGCCGCGGCGCCTTGGAGCGCCCGGGGCTTGCAGGAAGAACTTGGACGACGGGGCGTCCTCATCCGCAATTGTGACGGGTATGCAGGGCTTGGGGCCGGACATTTCCGCGTCGCGGTGAAGGACCGTCAGGCAAATAAACGTCTAGTCGAGGCCCTGCAAGCTGTGTTACATTTATAAGATGTGGATCCTGCAATGGGCAGAGGCTTCCATCCGTTGGCTTTGCCCATTGCGGGGACAGCAGGAACGAGAGGCAAGGCCGTCCGGCTTTCGGCTCGATAGATTTTAAGGTGAAGCCCGCTCTGCCAGCGCGTGTTCTTGTTCAAACAGCCGGTTCCTCAAAACCGGGCAGGGGACAGGAATCAGCCCCTTTTTGGAACGGTAGCTGTGAGGACAGCGCGCAGGCGGATCGGACAAGCAAGGGGGAAGCGTGATGCAGCCTTGCCGTGAAGGCATTCGCAGCTATGCATCGGAAGTCATGCCCGGCGTGACGGTAAGCTGGAGGAGCGAGACGATGACCGTGGAGCTGACGCATCGTGCTCCGGTATGGAGCAGCGCGGTATGGAACGGGGGCTCCGCGCTGGCATCGCGCATTATGAACCGGATGGTTCGGTCGGGCTTCGACTGCTCCGATCCGGTTGCTTATATGAAGGAGATATGCCTGCAGCAAGGGTATGCTCCGGACACGACGGTCGGCCTGATGACGGCGGCGAAGGTGACCCATGCGTCCGTCATGGAAGAGGAGGGCGACGGCTTCTCCATGCTCTGCGTGACGACGGCCGGAACGGGCAACGCCGCCCGCGCCGGTCTGCCGCGGCAGGTGTACTCCGCTTATGAGCCATTGAAGCCGGGCACGATCAATTCGATCATCGTGCTGGACGGCAGGCTCGACGAAGCGGCGGTATGGAATTCGGTCATTACCGCAACGGAAGCCAAATGCGCCGCGCTGGACGATCTGAGGGTGATCGACCGGGAGACGGGCCGCGTCGCGACGGGGACGACAACCGATGCGGTGGCGATCGCGATCATCGACAGCGGGCGCTACGAGGCCGTTCATCGTTATGCGGGCACGGCGACGACGCTGGGCGCCGCCTTGGGGCGGCTGGTGTACGGCACCGTGGCGGAGTCGGTGCGCACGCAGCGGGAAGACGACGGGCCGCTGTTCGAATAAGAGAAGCAGGCGCGCCACTGCCAGGCAGCCGGGGAACGCGGCCGCAGCGGCAGTGGAGGAGCGGGCTGCAGGCAAGAGGAGTCTGGTGAGCAATCATGATCGCGGCATTAATAATCATCGCAGCATATGTATGGGACCGGATTGTTGGGGATCCGAGGTGGCTTCCTCATCCGGTCATCGGCATGGGGAAAGCGATCTCGGCCCTGGAACGCCTTCTCCGAAGGGCGGCTCCGTCCGAAGCGGCGCTCAAGCCGCTGGGCTTTCTGCTGCCGCTGGTGATGGCGGGCGGGGCATTTGGCTTGACGTGGGCGGTGCTCGCCGTGCTCTATGCTGTCAACATCTGGCTGGGCGCGGCGGCGGAGGCGCTTCTGATCGGTACGACCATCGCCACGAAAGGGCTTCGCGAAGCCGGCATGGCCGTCCATGCCCGGCTGTCGGCAGGGGATCTGGCCGGGGCGCGGCGCGAGGTCGGCATGATCGTGGGAAGGGACACCGAGACGCTCGATGAACCCGAAATTACCCGCGCCGCCGTCGAGACGGTGGCCGAAAATATTATGGATGCCGTCATCTCGCCGCTCCTCTACGCGGCCATCGGCGGCGCGCCGCTGGCTATGGCCTATCGGGCTATCAATACGCTGGATTCCATGGTCGGCTATAAAAATGAGAAATACGCCAATCTCGGCTACGCCTCCGCGCGGCTTGACGATCTGGCGAATTGGATACCGGCGCGCTTGACCGCGCTGTTGATCGTAATCTGCGCCCTGTTCGGCTATGACGCGAAGCGGGCATGGAAGACGGCGCTGCGCGACGCGCCGAAGCATCCGAGCCCGAACAGCGGCTGGCCGGAAGCGGCCACCGCCGGGGCGCTCGGCATCCGCCTTGGCGGATTGAATTGTTACAAAGGCGTATGTTCCTTCCGCGCCTATATGGGCGATCCCGTCGTCGTGACGGGAGGGGAACATATTGCGGCAGTGTGCAGGCTGCTGACCCGAAGCACGCTGCTCTTCGCCATCCTGGCCGCAAGCGTCCTCTGGGCGTGCGGCGGATGGCTCCTGTAGACGAAAGGCGAATGAAGGAGTAATGGGATGAAATGAAACAAAAGCGCACATACAAAGCTCCCCCCGTTCGCCGCAAGCGGCGTCAAGCAGGAGCTAGACGACAAGCCCGGCCCAAGCCTCCGCGCTGCGGCACCCGGCATATCCGCCGCCGCGCGGGCGCTTCCAGCGTCATCGTGCGGTTCGCGCTCGTCAGACATTCGCTGACGCAGGCGAATGTGGAGCGGCGGTATATCAGCTATACGGACAGTCCGCTGCTCCCGGAAGCGGAAGAGGTGCTGCGGCCGATGCGCAGGGCGGTGGCCCATCCGGCGCCGCTCCTGTATACGAGCGATATGCGCCGCTGCCGGGAGACGCTGGCTCAGCTTCGTCCGCGCGATGCGCAACGGGCTCATGTCGACACAAGGCTGCGCGAATACGATTTTGGGATGTGGGAAGGCTTGACGTACAACGATCTGAAGGAGGATCCGTCCTACCGCCGCTGGCTGGACGATATGACCTCTGTCCAGCCCCCGCGCGGCGAGCCATGGCAGACCTTCAGCACGCGGACGGCGCATGTCTGGTGGGAGATTCTGCAGAAGGCCGGCAGACAGACGGCCGTGACGCCGGGTCAAGGCATCCGCGGGAATCGCCATCGGCGGGAGCGCGAACCGGACAGGGACGCGTCCGATCAGAGCGGCGGGCGGGGCAGAACGGCCCGGCTGCGCCGGAAACGTCCGCGCCAGGTAGGCAACGCGTATGAGGCGCGGCCCGATGTGCTCGTCGTTACGCATGGAGGCATGGTGCGCAGGCTGTACACGCTCGCCTTCCCGAAGAAGACGTTCTGGGAAGCGGCCGTCCCGATCGGGGCGGGGATCTTGATTACGGCTGCAAAGTCTCCCCGCCGCTGGAGGTTCCTGCGGGCGGAGCGGCTGCCTTGAGGGGCACGAGCGGCGGAACAGACAGATGCCCTGTGGTAGGAGATGTCCTGCGGTATGTGAGGAATGTTATTGCATGGACAGGGCAATTCCCCTATAATCAATAGTCAAGCTAGATGGAAGACAAGCGAATAACAATCTATCGGGTCCTTGCGCCGCACGAGCATTGAGCTTGTGCCCAAGGATAATAGGGAAGCCGGTGCGAATCCGGCACGGTCCCGCCACTGTAAATGGAGTGCTGCGCTCACAATGCCACTGTCTCCGCGGATGCAAGCGAATCCGCCGATGGGAAGGCGAGCTCGGCAAGATGCTCCTAAGTCAGGAGACCTGCCCGATAGGAGGACGAGTTATTTCCTTCGCGGAGAGGAGCGGCGTCATTGGAACGGACTTCCCGTTGCTGCCGAGCGGACATGCTGTTTAACAGCGTGAGATCGCCAGGCAGATCAGAGTGGAAGATCCCATCCAGGAGACTGCGTTCCCCCGATCCCAGGATCGGGGGTTTTGCGTTTGTGCGCTCTTTGACAATCCCGCCTTCAAGCGGATGGAAGAACCGGCCAGGCAGAAAGCCGTGCCGGAGATGACTTGGAGCCGGCCCTTCCGCGGGAGGGAACGGCATTCGCAACGCTTCCGCAATGAATGAGGCATGCATATTCAGCTAAGTGAGGGAGAACAAATGATGAGCAAATGGTGGAACAAGACGATAGCGGTCGCGGCAGCGGCCATGCTGGCTTTGAGCTTGGCTGCTTGCGGAGCTGCACCGGCAAAAGAGGCGGACAAGGCTCCTGAGACGGCGCAGCAGCAGGAGAACGGCAATGCAGCTTCCGAAGCCGGGAAGACGACCTATCCGTTGACGGTGAAGGATGCGACCGGGCATGAATTCACGTTCGACAAGGCGCCGGAACGGATCATTTCCGTATCGCCGGCCGAGACGGAGTCGCTATTTGCCCTTGGCCTTGGCGACAACATCGTCGGCGTATCCGATTATGACGATTATCCGGCAGAAGCGTCCCAGAAGCCGAAAATGGGCGGCATCACGAAACCGAATGAGGAAGCGATCATTGCGGCGAAGCCGGATGTCGTATTTACCGGCATTTCGATGAAGGAAGAAGCCGTCAACAAATTCCGCGAACTGGGCATTGAAATTTTCAAGGTCGAGCCGAAAACTTATGATGACGTAATCAGTAATATCGAGCTGTATGGTCTTATTACCGATCATCAGAAGGAAGCCAAAGAGATTACCGATCAGATGAAAAAGGTGCGCGAGGACGTAGCGGAAGCGGTTAAGGGCGTTACCGAGAAGAAGAAGGTCTATATTGAATTCTCGCCGGGCTGGACCGTCGGCAGCGGCGAATTCATGAACGAGCTGATCGAGCTGGCGGGCGGCGTCAATATTGCGGCGGCGGACATGACCGGATGGAATCAGATTAATGAGGAGAACATCATCAAGGCGAATCCGGACGTCATTCTGTTCGCGAAGGATCTCGTCGACAGCGAGACGAACAAGACGCTGGAAGACATTATCCGCGGACGCAGCGGCTGGGACGCGATCACCGCGATCAAGGATAATCAGCTGTTCGGACTGGACAACAACAAGCTGAGCCGCCCGGGCCCGCGCGTGGCCGAAGCGCTGCAGGATGTGGCGAAGGCGATCTATCCTGACTTGTTCAAATAGATGATGGGATGGACATATCGATGAAAAAAGGGTTGGGCTTTGGAGTAGCGATGTTGGCGCTGCTCCTTTTATCTATTGTAGGCTGCCTGTCCGTCGGATCGGTGAAGATGCCGATGGGCGAGATTGCGAAAATATTGCTGCATCATGTCCCCGGGCTGGAATCGCTCATTCCCGTCACCTGGGACGAGGCATCCGCGACCATTATGCTCAAGGTCCGCTTCCCGCGCGTCGTGCTCGCGATGCTCGTCGGCGCGTCGCTGGGACTGGCGGGGACGGGCTTCCAGGGCGTGCTGCGCAACCCGCTGGCGGATCCGTACACGCTGGGCGTGTCTTCCGGAGCCTCCGTCGGCGCCGCGCTCCTGATCTACTTCGGTCTGCAGTATGCGCTGCTCGGACAGTGGACGATTCCGATCGTCGCCTTCGTGACCGGCACGCTGACGCTGTTGGCCGTCATGCGCCTGGCCAGGGAAGACGGCAAAATCCCCATCGAGACGCTGATTCTGGCCGGGGTCGTCACGCAGGCGTTCCTCGGCTCGATCGTCTCCTTCCTCGTCGCGATGTCGAAGCAGACGATCAACGAGATTTTGTATTGGGTCATGGGAAGCCTGGCGCTGCGGGGCTGGTCTTATTCGGCCGTGCTGGCGCCCTATATGGCGCTCGGGCTTATCGCCCTGATCGCCTATGCCCGCCCGCTCAATCTGCTGGCCCTCGGAGAGCGGCAGGCGTCTCATCTCGGGCTTAATGTCGAGCGCACGAAGTGGGTCGTTCTGCTCGTCTCGACGTTCATTACGGCGGCCGCCGTCTCCGTATCGGGGGTTATCGGCTTCGTCGGGCTCGTCGTCCCGCACATGATTCGGCTGCTGGTCGGCCCGGACTATCGCTTGATCGTGCCGTTCTCGGCTGCGGGCGGAGCGATTTATGTCATGTGGGCGGATACGATCGCGCGGACGGCGCTGGCACCGACCGAAATACCGCTCGGGGTGGTGACCGCCTTCATCGGGGCGCCGTTCTTCGCGTATCTGCTGATCCGAAATAAACGGTCGAAACGGAGGAGATGGTCATGAAGACGGGAGACGCGCATCGGGAAATCACGGCGAAGCCGGGGGCATCGTCCGGGCAGAACCGCCCGGGAGAGCCGATTCTTCAGGCCGATCATATCAGCAAAAGCTACGGCAGCCGCTCGGTGCTGAATGACGTCTCCTTGACCGTCCGCGCCGGAGAATGGGTCGGCATCATCGGCCCGAACGGCAGCGGCAAGTCGACGCTGCTGTCGCTGCTGTCCGGCGCCGATTCTCCTGCCGGCGGGCGGATTGAGCTTATGGGGCGCTCCCTTCGCTCCTACTCGCGCAAAGCGCTGTCGCAAACGATGGCGGTCCTGCTCCAGGAGTCGCTTCCGCCGATCGGGTACTCGGTTCGCGAGGTCGTCGAGATGGGCCGCTTCCCGTACCAGTCCTGGTTCGGCTCGGAGGCGGAGGACAGCGGACCTTATATCGATTCGATAATGGAACGGCTGCAGTTGACGGAACTGGAGGAGCGGCCGATCGACCGGCTCAGCGGCGGCCAGCGCCAGCGGGTCGCTCTGGCGAAGCTGATGGCGCAATCGCCGTCTATTGTGCTGCTGGACGAGCCGACGACCTATCTGGACATCCGTTATCAGGTGCAGTTCATGGATGTCGTCCGCGACTGGCAGCAGGACTGCGGCCTGACGGTGGTCTCGGTGCTGCATGATCTGAACCTGGCGGCGCTGTATTGCGATCGGCTCGTCGTCGTGCATGAGGGGCGCATCGCTGCCGACGGCGCTCCGGAAGAGCTGATGTCGCCGGATGTCATCGCGCGCTACTTCGATACCCGCACCGCCATCGTGCCGCATCCGGGGAACGGGCGTCCGCAGCTGCTAATGTGCCCGGCCCATACGGAGGCGGAAGAGGAGACAAGGATAAAACAGGCGCAGAAGGAAGTGGAGGCCGGGACAGAGGGCGATGAGGCGGCAAGACCATGAGGGAGACGAGAGCATGAAGGCGGCGACAGCCGGTAACAAGGGAAGCCTTGGACGGCAATTCGAGCGGATTCCACGGCATGGCGGAAGATTGACAGACGAACACGCAGGAAAAGAATCATTTCTGTAATTGGGATGAACATCGATGGCAGTGACAACTAGCAACCACAATGGGAAAACGGAGATGAATGAGATGAATGCGATGAATAAACGGCTTAGCGAAGTAATCGGGCGGATCCCTGCTCTGGACAAGACGGCGATGGAGGCGGCTGCCGCGCATCAAAATCAACTGACGAAGCCTCCGGGCAGCCTCGGGCTGCTGGAGGAGCTTGCGGTTCAACTGGCCGGCATTACGGGGACGGTTACGCCGGAATTCAAGCAAAAGGCGATTATCGTGATGGCGGGCGATCATGGCGTCTGCGCGGAAGGGATCAGCGCCTTCCCGGCCGAAGTGACCCCGCAGATGGTCATGAACTTTCTTGCCGGAGGCGCGGCTGTCAATGTGCTGGCGCGTCAGGCCGGAGCCGAGGTCATCTGCGTCGATGTCGGCGTCAACGCCGATTTGAGCCACCCGCAGCTCCAATCGCGCAAGGTGCGCCGCGGCACCGGGAACATGGCCCAAGGTCCGGCGATGACCCGGGAAGAGGCAGTGGCGGCGATTCTGGCCGGCGTCGATACGGTGAACGAGTGCGTCCAGGCTGGAATTCGCATGTTCTCTACAGGGGAAATGGGCATCGGCAACACGACGCCGAGCGCGGCCATTTTGTGCGCCTTGACCGGATTGGCGCCGGAGGAGGCCGTAGGCCGGGGAACCGGCATCGGCGATGCGCAATGGACCCACAAATGCAACGTGGTGCGCCAGGCGCTTGAAGTGAACCAGCCGGATCGCAACGATGCGCTGGATGTGCTCGCGAAGGTCGGCGGACTCGAGATCGCCGGACTGGCCGGCGTCATTCTCGGCGCGGCGGCCCATCGCCTCCCGGTCGTCGTCGACGGCTTCATCTCCAGCGCGGCGGCGCTGGCGGCGGTGCGGCTCGCTCCGGCGGCGCAGCCTTATCTGATCGCTTCGCATCTCTCCGAAGAGCGCGGTCATGCCGCCTTGCTGGCCGAGCTTGGCCTGAAGCCGGGCTTGCACTTGAATATGCGTCTCGGCGAAGGAACGGGCGGCGCTCTGATGTTCCCGGTTATCGACGCTTCGCTGCGCATCATGCAAGAGATGGCCACCTTCGCCCAAGCGGGCGTATCCAACAAAGACACGGACGATAGCGAGGGACAAGCATGACGGGTACGGCTGCCGAAGGAAATAAGCTTGTCCTCGTAACGGGCGGCGCGCGCAGCGGCAAAAGCGGCTTCGCGGAGCGGCTGTTCATGAAGCGCATCCCGGATGGAGGCATCTATGTCGCGACCGCGGAAGCCCATGATGACGAGATGCGCGACCGCATTCGCCGTCACCAGTCGGACCGCGAGCAATCGGGCTATGGCTGGAAGACGGTAAACGAGCCGCTCCGGCTGCCGGAATGGCTCGCTCGCACCAGCGCTGACGCAGAGGCCGCCCATGAAGGGCCGGCCGTGCTTATCGACTGCCTGACGCTCTGGCTGTCGAACGAACTGCTTCAGGCGGAGCGGCAATGGGGAGAGGGGCCTGAAGCTGAGCGCTATCTGGAGGCGCGCATCGAACGGCTGGCGGAGGAAGCCGGCCGCTTCCGCGGCACGCTGGTGATGGTGACGAACGAGGTCGGGGACAGCATCGTTCCCGTCTACAAGCTGGGCCGGATGTTCCGTGACGCAGCCGGCCGCTTGAACCAGCGCATCGCCGGGAAGGCGGATGAAGTGTATCTCGTGACCGCAGGCATTCCGATCGAGCTGAAGAGCCGGGAGGTGCGGCTATGAAGAAGACATGGCAAGGATTCGTTGCGGCGATGCAATTTATGACCCGGATCCCTGTCCCGTTCTCGGTGCCGTTCACGAACGAGGTGCTGAAGCGAAGCACCTTCTTCTTTCCGCTGGCGGGCTTCTGCATCGGCGGGCTGGTCTGGGCGGCCGGCTGGGGATTGCTGCATCTGCTTCCCGTGTTTCCGGCGGCCGCGCTGACGCTTACCCTGGCCGTTGCGCTGCAGGGCGGGCTGCATATGGACGGCTGGATGGACACGGCCGACGGCGTGCTCAGCTCGCGTTCCCGCGAACGGATGCTGGAGATTATGAAGGACAGCCGCAGCGGCGCGATGGGCGTTATCGCATGCGTTCTGCTCCTGCTCCTCAAATGGACGTTCCTCGTCTCTCTGATGGAGCTGGGCTTCTGGAACGGCTGGGTTGTCGTTCCGTTCATCTGGTCGCGCGCCGCGATGGTATTGGCGCTGGCGAGCAAGCCTCAGGCGCGCCCGGAAGAGGGGCTGGGCGGGTATTTCCTTGGCGTGAAGGCGGGGCATGTCACGATCGCCTATCTGCTGGGCTTCGCGCTTGCCCTCCTGGCCGTCGCGGCATCGGGAACGGCAGAAGCCGGATCGAGCCTGAACGCAATCACGGGACTGGGACTCTCGTCCCCGGCCGCCGCCATCGCGATGAGCGTCGCCGCGCCGCTGCTGTGCACGGCGGGGGCCTGCCTGCCGATGCAATATTTGTCGCGCAAGCTGGGCGGCCTGACCGGAGATACGTACGGCGCGATTAACGAATGGACGGAGGCCGTCGGCTTGCTGCTGCTTCTCCTGGCGGCAACCGGGAAAGGATGAAGGATATGAGCGAGAAATCCGGCGCCGGACAAGGCGCGGAACAGGCGAAGGAGACGGAGGGACGGCCGCGGGGGCGGACGATCATGCTGCAAGGAACCGCCTCCGATGTGGGCAAGAGCGTCGTGACGACGGCGCTATGCCGGATATTCAAGCAGGACGGGTACCGGGTAGCCCCGTTCAAGTCGCAAAATATGGCGCTCAATTCATATGTGACGCCGGACGGCAAGGAGATCGGGCGCGCGCAGGGCGTACAGGCGGAAGCTTGCGGCATCGCGGCGACGACGGATATGAATCCGGTGCTGCTCAAGCCGACGAAGGACATGCATTCGCAGGTCGTCGTGCACGGCAAGCCGTATAAGAACCTGAGCGCCCGCGATTACCGGTCCGGCTTCCTGCCCGAAGCGAAGCGGACCGTGGTGGAGGCGGTGAACCGGCTGCGCGCCGCCTACGATATCGTCGTCATGGAGGGGGCGGGCAGCCCGGCCGAAATCAATCTGAAGCAGAATGATATCGTCAATATGAATATGGCTGCCTGGGCGGAGGCTCCCGTCCTGCTCGTGGCGGACATCGACCGCGGCGGCGTGTTCGCTTCGATCGTCGGCACCCTGGAGCTGCTCGAGCCGCATGAACGGGAGCGGGTTCAAGGATTCATCATTAACAAATTCCGCGGTGACGTCACGCTGCTCCAACCTGGACTCGACTGGCTCGAAGAGCGCACGGGCATTCCGGTGATCGGGGTGCTGCCTTATGCCGACGATCTGGATATTGAAGCGGAGGATTCGGTCGCGTTGGAGCAATGGAAGGGGAAGGCGCTCCCCGAGAACGACCTGGATATTGCGGTCGTGGGCTTGCCGCGCATTTCCAACTTTACGGACATCGATCCGCTGGCCGCGGAGCCTGATGTGCGCATCCGCTATATTCGCCGGCCGGAAGAGCTCGGCGCGCCGGATGCCATCATTATTCCGGGGACGAAGAGCACGATGGCCGATCTTCAATGGATGCGGGAGAACGGGCTGGCCGACGCGTTGGTGACATATGCGAAGGAAGGGGCCGTGACGGGCATTTGCGGAGGCTATCAAATGTTGGGCGTGCATCTGCGCGATCCGTATGGAGCGGAGGCCGAGTCGGGGGCGGTCATGGACGGCCTGGGGCTGCTCCCGATGGAGACGGTGTTCGCCGCCGGCAAGCGGACGGAGCGCGTGCGGGGAACGGTCATCGCCTCCGGACTGCGCGGGACGCCGCTCGAGGCTTGCCCTATGGAAGGCTACGAGATTCATATGGGCCGTTCCCTGCCGACGGCGGCGGATATCGCGGCCGAACCGCTGCTGGAGCTCCGGGCCGCGGACGAGGCGGATGCCGCTCCCGCCGGGCAGGACGGCCTGCTGCATCCGAATGGACGCATCATGGGCACCTATTTGCATGGCTTGTTCCATAATGACGCCTTCCGCAGGGGCTGGTTGAACAGGCTCCGCGAGGCGAAGGGGCTTGCGCCTCTGCCCGTCGAATTAAACTTTGCCGCCCAGCGGGAGGCTGCCTTTGACCGCTTGGCGGATCGGGCTCGCAGCCACTTGGACATGGAGCGGATCTATCGTATACTGCGGATTGCGGAACCGCAGTCCTGACATTGAGAGGGGGGCAGCTATGCCGTCTCCCCGCTTGATGGTCAGCGGATAGCGGACAGTCCGGCGCTTGCGCTGCAGGTGCCGGGCTTTCGGCGTCCGCTGCAAAGGGCTTGCGTGGGGGGCTTAGCCTCTTCGAAGGACTCTCCCTTTTACTCAGAATCTGTCCTGCTCAAAAGTGCTTGTACCCAAAGACGCATTGTGCTCCCCCCGATGCATAGTGCCTCCTGATGTCTCATGCCTCCTGATGTATCGTGCTTCCTGATGTCTCATGCTTCCTGATGTCTCGCGCCTCCTGATGTATCGTGCTTCCCGATATCTCGCGCTTCCCGATGTACTGTGCATTCTCAATATAATAGGCCTCCCGGGTTCTGACCCGATGGGAGAGTGGCCGTAAGGGAGAAAGACCGTTCCTTATCCCCTGTTCCCATGAATGTTCCTGAGCACGTTTCTAATCACATTTCTAAGCATGTTTCGTTTCTAAGCATCTTCCTAATCATCTTCCTAATCATCTTCCTCTAGCATGTTTCCAACCAAAGTCCCGTTTGACAGCATGTTTGATAATGATTATCATTATAAACTAATAGAATGGCACCGTAACGCTTTTTATGAAAAGGAAGCCATCAAAGACCGCGATTCGCCGCGCATGCAGCGGGTGAGATTACATAGGGAGCGGGAGAAATGAACGATAGATTAAAGACCGAATGGCTCGTGCGCGAAGGAGCGCCGGATCTCCATTTGACCGTGGCGGGCGGCGAAGACGCCAGGGCGACGATAGTGCTGGTCCATGGCATCGGCTGGCATGCCGGCTTCTATGCGGACCTGATGAGCCGGTTGAGGAGGGAAGGACTGCGAGTTGTCGCGGTCGACCTTCGCGGGCATGGCAAGAGCATGGGAGGCCGGGGGCTGCACACGTATGAGGAACTTCTGGAGGATGCGCTTGATGTCGTGGACGCCGCGATACGCAACTATGGGCCGGACGTATACCTGTTCGGCACGAGCTTCGGCGCGTCGGTTGCTTATTACGCCGCGAGCCAAGACTGAAGGGCCTTATTTTGCACAATGCATGGGATATTCGGAATCTGCCCGCGACGATAGACAAGCGGCGCATTGACTCCATATTAAGCAAATACAGGCATGAGCCCGAGAGAATGATTCCTTTGCCCGTGAACGGCATGTCACAGACTTCGCCCTGCCTACGCTCGTGATTACGGGGGACAAGGATGGCATGCTGCCGCTCGAGTATACGAAGGAGGTCTTTTGCAATCTGGCCACCACGGAGAAGGATATGGCGGTCGTTGCCAACGCGGGCCATATGGTTATGATCGAGCATGTCGAATGGGCTGTCCCGATCATTTCCGGATGGATGGAACGCAGGCTGGGAAGAAGTCAGGTCCGTTGAAGCGGAGTGCGACGGATAGCAGGTACGGGATGCCAGCGTGCGGGAACGGAGGACAGGCGTGCCGGAACGGAAGACGGGAATGCCGGGAAGGACGGACAAGGCGCTTGGAAGGATGGGGCAAGCGATGGGAAGGACGGCAGGCGAAGGAGATGGATGCTTCCGGCGGCCGGAGCACTGGAATTCAGTTGCCTTGAAGCCTTGAATTGGCAAGGGCCGTCCGCCCTGAAGCCGCTTGTGTTGCGGCTGTAAAGAGATTACAATCAAGGGAGTCTGGCTTGAGGCCGGGGTCCTTCTTTTTTTGTCGCGTTTCCGGAAGGGAGAAGAAGGGTAAAGATTTATATTAATCGCGTTGCGCTTGCATCGGCGGAAGGAAAGGAATACGCCATGTTTACGATTCTCATCGCCATTTTCACGATACAAATCGTCTATGTCTCTTTTTTCACGCTGCGCATGATCCTGACCTTGAAGGGACAGCGGTATTTGGCCGCCTCGATCAGTACGGTCGAGATTATCATCTATGTGCTCGGCCTGAATATGGTGCTCAAATATTTGGACGAACCGGTCAGCCTGATCGTGTACGCCGTCGGGTACGGCATCGGGGTGCTGGTCGGCTCCTGGATCGAGGACAAAATTGCGCTTGGCTATGTCGTATTCAAGGTCATCGTCAACAATCCGGACAGCCCGCTGCCGAATTATCTCCGGGATCATGGCTTCGGCGTCACCTCCTGGATCGGCAGCGGCCGGGATGGCCATCGGCTCATGCTTGAGGTGCTGGCGAAGCGGAAGAACCGCGGCATGCTCCAACAATCGATTTTGGAAATCGAACCGAAGGCATTTATCGTTACCTCCGAGCCGACACAGCTTCACGGAGGATTTTGGACCAAGGTCACGCGCCGCTAGGGCGCGAGGCCTTTTTTTGGTGCGCCCAGCATGGGCGCTATCTCTAGGGTTCAAGTCCCGAACGGTGAAGGCAGTAGTAGCCGTAGCTTAAGACAAGGGTGTCGACCGTGAGGTCGAATCTGAAGGAAGTCGGCGGCAAATCTCCGGTCTGAGGAACACGAACTTCATATAAGGCTAGCGCATGTTGGATGAGGTTGCCAAACAAACCAAAGTCCTTACTGCCGAAGGCATGCGAAAGTAAATGAAGCAGATAGATGGAGAGGAAGATAGCGCTCTTACCTGGGGAGATCTGTATGAACGCAGAGTAACTCTGTAAATCTGCCTGTGAAGGCAGACTGAACATACAGAAGTCAGCAGAGGTCATAGTACGACGGTTGTGACGTCAACGGTCGGAAGGACTGAACATGTTATAGGAATTGAACAACTTGGATTTCGAATGTAAGCAATGAAGGCAGACAATCTCCTGTTTTTATTCTCGGAGACCTATCTGGGGAAGTAGCGGTGAATACGCAAGGGTATCCAGAAGGGCTGAGCTTACAGCGGCATGAACAGAAGAACAATTCACGCGAGGAGTATGTCACGAATGATGGAGTTGCTGTTGTCACGGGAAAACTTGCTAACTGCACTGAAACGTGTGGAGGAGAACAAAGGAAGCCACGGCGTAGACGGAATGGCCGTAAAAGAGTTACGAGCCCACATCCTGCAAAACTGGCAAGAAATCCGTCACCGCTTGAAAGAGGGAACCTATGAGCCAAGTCCAGTCCGTCGGGTCGAAATCCCGAAACCGAACGGGGGAGTTCGGCTATTAGGCATACCAACCGTGACAGACCGATTCATTCAACAAGCAATAACGCAAGTATTGACACCGGTGTTTGACCCTGCATTTTCCGAACATAGCTATGGGTTTCGTCCGCGCAGACGAGGCCATGA
>NZ_LDIG01000246.1 GCF_015845845.1 Paenibacillus dendritiformis | reverse complement strand
TGCCGCATCCGGACTTGGTGGAATGGCTCTTCCGCGAGGGGGAGCGGCTGTTGACCGGGATGAGTGCGGAAGATTGCTGAAGGCGGAGGCAGGCGGAGGCCGGACGCTGGCGGCGGGGCCAAGGCAAGCCCAGACGGCTCAGGCATGAACGGGAAGATGCTCGAAGGCGCATTTCACAGTGATATGTTGGATTTTCCATAGTATAATCAAGTAAGCAAGCAATCTGTGAAGGTGCCCGGGATCTGGGAGCTGCGGAGCAGGCATGGCGCCGGAATGGGAATAGAATGCAAACGGGTGACTTAAGGAATGATAAAAAAAGCAAGGTTAATCTATAACCCGACTTCCGGGCGGGAGGAAGGGAAGAAGCGGCTGGCGGATATTCTCCATATGCTGGATTCCGCCGGCATCGAGGCGACGGCGCATGCGACGGATGGCGCGGGCGATGCGACCGCAAGTGCGGCGGATGCGATCGACCGGGGGTATGACATGATCATCGCCGCCGGCGGGGACGGCACGCTGAACGAGGTTATCAACGGCATGGCCGGCAAGCCGTCGCGGCCGCCGCTCGGCATTATTCCGCTCGGCACGACGAATGATTTCGCCCGTGCGCTGGGCATCCCCCGACATTGGGAGGACGCCTGCTCGATTATTACCCGGCAGAAAACGCGAGTCATCGATCTGGGGCAGGCAAATGATACGTATTTCATCAATATTGCGGGCGGCGGGTCGCTGACCGAGCTGACTTATGAGGTGCCCAGCAAGCTGAAGACGATGATTGGGCAGCTCGCTTATTACATGAAGGGCCTGGAAAAGATGACGAGCCTGCGGCCGACGGAGCTCCGCATCGAGGTGGACGGCCACGGCGTGTTCCATGAGGAGTTCATGCTGTTCCTGATTGCGAACACGAACTCGGTCGGCGGCTTCGAGAAGCTGGCGCCGGGGGCGCGCATCGATGACGGCCTGTTCGATGTCATCATGCTGAAGAAATGCAATCTGGCGGAGTTCATCCGCGTGGCGGGGATGGCGCTGCGGGGCGATCATATTCTCGATCCGCTCATTATCCATGTCCAGTCGAAGCGGGTGTCGGTGACGTCGCCGGATACGGTGCAGCTCAATCTGGACGGCGAATATGGCGGGCTGCTGCCGGGGACGTTCCAGGTGCTGCCGTCGCATTTGCGGATTTTTGCCGACATTCCGGAGGAACTGCCTGCCCAAGGGTAAGAACGGCATCCCGCGCTTGTGTGCGCTTGCCCCAGGAGGGTGGGGGAAGCAGCCCATGTCGCGAGTGCCGACGCGGCCCTTGCTGCGGCCATGCAGCGGTCCCGGCTGCGACGCAAGGCTGTTGCGTTGCGGCCATTGTTGGTGCGCCCAGCATGGGCGCTATCTCTAGGGTTCAAGTCCCGAACGGTGAAGGCAGTAGTAGCCGTAGCTTAAGACAAGGGTGTCGACCGTGAGGTCGAATCTGAAGGAAGTCGGCGGCAAATCTCCGGTCTGAGGAACACGAACTTCATATAAGGCTAGCGCATGTTGGATGAGGTTGCCAAACAAACCAAAGTCCTTACTGCCGAAGGCATGCGAAAGTAAATGAAGCAGATAGATGGAGAGGAAGATAGCGCTCTTACCTGGGGAGATCTGTATGAACGCAGAGTAACTCTGTAAATCTGCCTGTGAAGGCAGACTGAACATACAGAAGTCAGCAGAGGTCATAGTACGACGGTTGTGACGTCAACGGTCGGAAGGACTGAACATGTTATAGGAATTGAACAACTTGGATTTCGAATGTAAGCAATGAAGGCAGACAATCTCCTGTTTTTATTCTCGGAGACCTATCTGGGGAAGTAGCGGTGAATACGCAAGGGTATCCAGAAGGGCTGAGCTTACAGCGGCATGAACAGAAGAACAATTCACGCGAGGAGTATGTCACGAATGATGGAGTTGCTGTTGTCACGGGAAAACTTGCTAACTGCACTGAAACGTGTGGAGGAGAACAAAGGAAGCCACGGCGTAGACGGAATGGCCGTAAAAGAGTTACGAGCCCACATCCTGCAAAACTGGCAAGAAATCCGTCACCGCTTGAAAGAGGGAACCTATGAGCCAAGTCCAGTCCGTCGGGTCGAAATCCCGAAACCGAACGGGGGAGTTCGGCTATTAGGCATACCAACCGTGACAGACCGATTCATTCAACAAGCAATAACGCAAGTATTGACACCGGTGTTTGACCCTGCATTTTCCGAACATAGCTATGGGTTTCGTCCGCGCAGACGAGGCCATGA
>NZ_LDIG01000245.1 GCF_015845845.1 Paenibacillus dendritiformis | reverse complement strand
GGTACAGAACTTGACGTGTTGTCGCTTAAAGGTCAATCGTTTTGGCAGAGTGTTCAACAAATTATGAATTTTGCGCATGATTTACTGGATGATGTTAGGGGACGAGAAGAAGGGAGAAATCAACTTGTTTCCGATATGGACTCTTTGACACAAAGAATGAAAGAAAGCCCGATTGTCGGAATGAAGGCCAAGCTGTTTCGAGTGTAAATTGTGGACACTAAAAGTCTGAAGAGTTTATTCAAAGGCTAATTCCTCGCATGTTTTCGGCATGCTTGAGGAATTGGCCCTTTTTATTATCAAAAATGAGGAGGCTTTCTTATGAGTGCTATTTTAAAAAATGCGGTTGCGGTTCCATCCGGCCAAGGAAATGCTATCGGTTTTTTGACTTGGAGTTCATTATCAAGCATGCTGATCACTCCCGATGAGCTTAAACAAAAACTTGTTGATTCCGGGTTAGGCGCTGGCTGGATGCCGAAAGACATTCGACTTCCAGATGCATTTAGAAGAGCTACTAGTGAAAAGTTCAGACGGGAAATGTCGCCGGGAGTGTATGAGAACTACATGTTTCGTGAGGTGGCATCTACCAGCTCTTTTGTACAGCGCAACTTGGTTTGTGAAACTAAAGATACGAAAGGTCGAAGATTAAATTACATTCCCGATGCCGGAGCACTGGTATTAGATCGTAAAGCAGGGAAAGTAGAGACAAGCTATGTTTCATCACTGGCGCAGCAGTTAGTCAATAATGCCGCCATACAATTTGAGATTTATCGAAACAATTACGGCTCTACTACACTGCGTACCCTAATTACCAGCGTCTTGAAGAGTATGTCTCCTACTCCGGTAAGACCATCTGGAGGCGTCTATTTCGTCCCAGCGCAATTTGAAGGGAATTTGGATGCTTTGATTCGCTTTATCACTTCCCTTGAAAAGGGAGAGGCAGAGAAGGTTCCTGTAATGAACACCATGGATATGAAAAATATGGTTACAAGAAAGCTTTTGGATCATCTGCGCGGAACTCTTCAAGCTTGTGAGAATGGGGTAGCCAATCAGCTTAAGAAAAATGAGCTAAAGGCAATATTGGAAGACGCTAAAAATGTGGTTTCCAATTATAAAGAATATGAGGCTATTGTTACTGGTGATTTAAAAGAGATGGAAACTTGTGTAACACTTATACGCGAAAAAATTGCAGTCGCCTTGGTGAATATGGCGGATTAAAAAATTCGTTATCGTAAAGGTAACAGAAAGGAAAAACTCATGAAAGGACAAGCCTATTTACAGCATTGGCCTCTGATCAGGCAGGTACTCCAAGATCATATTGATTTGGAAAAGGTTCGATACAGTCAGCATGCAGGGGAGCGTATGGAAGAACGGGGAATTACCAAGAAAATGGTAGAATCCATTTTGTATCATAACAATCCTTCAGAAATGCATGAAGCCAAGAAATATCCCTTTGGAGAACAACCTTATACTAATGCTGATCCGGTATTAACCGTAGTCGGAAAATACGAGAATCGAAAACTGGCAGTTGGATTAGCTATAAAGAAAAGGAATCAGGGTATACTTTTTGCTGTAGTAACTGCCATGTTTCCTGAACATGGACGGCATGTACAGTAATCAAAGAATGTTTTACCTCTTGGTTTTGGTGTATAATATCCATATACCAAAACGGGCGGTGAGATTAAAATTGAAAGGAAAAAAGGACATGATTATTAATAATGTCAAAACACAAAATTTCCCCTATGAAGTGATTGATGGGGAAGAACACTATCCTTTACATTCTGCCGCAGTGGTTGAAAGTATTGCTGATCAGATCCCGGATGCGGTTAAACCTTCCGTTACTATTGATTACGATCAGATTCCAGCTTCGTATTTTGAGAAAGTGAAGGCAGAATTGGGACTCCGCTCAGTAGATCCGGAAGAAGCTTTGCAGCATGAACGTAAACTGTTGACAACTTTGGACCAAGAGGGCGCTTTTTCAAATTAACAGGTAAAAACTAATTAAAATGAAGAGCTGATGACTTCCAAACGGGGAGCTTCGGCTCTTTTTTTATTTTAAAAAAGCGGAGGGATTTATTTGAAAATTAAAGATATTCAAAATGAATTGTCAGTACAATATGCAGAACGTGAAGAAGTCATTGAAGGATTGATGGTGGCCATGATCGCTCGTCAGCATGCTTTACTGATCGGCCCCCCTGGAACTGGTAAGTCCGCTCTTGTATCTGATCTTACAAAAAGAATTACCGGGGCTAATTACTTTCAATGGTTGCTTACTCGTTTCAGCACCCCAGAGGAGCTGTTTGGGCCGGTATCCTTAAAAGAACTGGAGCATGGCGTTTATAAGCGAAATACATCCGGGAAGTTACCGGAAGCGCACACATCGTTCCTTGACGAAATTTTCAAGGCCAATAGTGCAATTTTGAACGCACTCCTAACGCTCATCAATGAACGGATTTTTTACAATGATGGGGCGCCGGTTTCTGCTCCATTGATGTGCCTAATTGGTTCTTCAAACGAGTATCCGGAAGAAGGGGAAGGGCTTGAGGCTTTATTTGACCGCTTCCTTTTACGATATGAAGTGGATTACATTGGAGAGGATCAATCGTTCATTGCCATGTTGAAAGGTTCTCCATCTTCTTCAACAAGTATGAGTCTGGAAGAACTGTTTGAGCTTCAATTTTTCAGCGATACGGTTACGATTCCTAATGAAGTTTACGGTGCGCTGAGTAAAATCAGACGGGAGCTAATGGATGAGGGAATCCGGCCTTCAGATCGCCGTTTTAAGCAAGCCTTGTCCGTTGTTCGTGCTAAAGCGGTACTGGCCGGCCGAGATCAGGCTATCTTGGAAGACCTCATGATTCTTAAACATAGCCTGTGGGAAAAGCCAGAGCAGCGTGATAAGGTGGTGAAGATTGTACGTAATCATGCCCAAGATGGTGTGAAGACGCGCGTGGAAGAGATTGAAGCTGAAGCAGCGGAGATTCTAAATAACCTCAATCAATCTAACAACTCTACGGATGTGGCTGTTGAGAGTACGAAAAAGCTCAAGACCTTGGTCGGTGAGCTTAAAAATCTCCAGAAGGATAATCCGAACCGGCCAGAAGTTGAGCAAGCCATTGCTCTTGTTCAGAAGTCATTAACCGATATTGCATCCCAAGTGTTGGGAGTGTAGCAGATGAAGGAGCCGATGAATTCCGTTTTAAATACAGATTCATATGATCGTAGACGTTTTGGGCAGCTCTTGGAAATGTCCGAAAAGCTCAAGAAGGTTGGAGCAGAGGGGAACGAGATATTCCCCTCTTTTCAGCCATTAATGGGCGATATATGGGCTGGTTTATTCAAAATGAAGCCTGAATTGTTGGAACAAGTTCCTGATGAATTAGGAATAAATCATCAGCTAATGGAGAAGGTCATGACAGATGAAGGCTATCAGGGGTTTCGTGAATTTACCCGTCTGGATGATCTGGCAGCGGCTCTTGGTACAACAAAATATAGCGAGACGGTTCTTGGTTGGGTGAAGGAACAAGCACAGAGGGATCAAGAATTTGCTGAAGCATTACAAAACTTGATGAATGGAGAACAGGGTGCTTCGCAGCAGGCAGCAGAGGTTTTGTCCGCAGCCCTGAACCAGAAAGGAAACTCTCTATCTCGAATGTTGTCTCAAGCTGCACAGGAAGCCGTAGAAGCCAAAGAGAATGTGAAGTCTCTCTTGGGTGGAATAAAGGCGGGAAGTGGAGATAGTGAACTGAAAAAGGTTCCATTAAAGGATCAATTGCTTCTGGCTGAAAAATTGAGTCACGATAAGAAATTGAAAGAGATTGCAACATGGGCTGGTCGTATGAAGGTAATCGCCAATCGTAAGCAGCGTTCCAAGCATAAGGATGCGATCAACCGTAACGGTGTCCGGCAGGGCAATGATGTAGAGCAGCTATTGCCGATGGAACTTGGCAGTTATGCCAGCCCTATGACCAAAATGGATTTCTTACGCCGATATGTGGAGGGCCAAACGCTTCAGTACGATACAAAGGGGCCTGAACAGCTTGGTAAGGGGCCGATTGTTCTATGCTTGGATCAATCGGGAAGTATGGCAAATCAAGATCCGATTTCAAAAGGCTTTGCTCTTGCACTGATGAGCATTGCACGAAAGCAAAGAAGAGATTTTGCATGGATTCCCTTTTCTTCGCATGCTGCTGCTCCCTTGATCTATGAGAGAGGGAAGATTGACGTTCAGGATATGATTCAGCTTGCAACTGTCTTTTTGGGTGGAGGGACAAGTTTTGTACCTCCGTTGAAAAAAGCTGCCGAAGTGATTAAGCGGAGCCGTTTCAGCCAAGCGGACATTATTTTTGTAACAGACGGCGAAGCTCATATGAATGAACGATTTCTAAATAGCTGGAACGAGTTAAAGGAGAAGAAGGGCTTTTCAGTGCTTTCTTTGTTACTCGGTACGGAGTCTATAGAAGGAGTAGAGGGGTTCTCGGACCGAATTGTAAAAGCTTCTTCATTCGAGGATGAATCAGTGTATCAAGCTTTTGAAATATAAAACAAGGAGCAGGGCAGCTATTTACTGTCCTGCTCTTTAATTTTGGGAGGACTATTTAATGAAAAGATCAAGTATTCAACGCACAACAAAAAACCTTTTAAACATGAGAGATCGTATTCGCTTTGATCTGCCATTTCAGCGTAACAGCGTATGGAAAAATGATCGCCGTTCGTATCTTGTCGATTCAGTCATTCGGGATCGCTACATTCCAAACATCCTTGTTTGGGATAACGGAGACGGATACATCTGGGTCATTGATGGCCGGCAGCGTTGGGAGTCTATTTTCTTCTTCCACGATGGACAATACAAATTGAGCAAGGGAACAGCGGATTTCAATGGAGAATGCATTGCTGGAAAGCGATATGAAGAATTGTCTTCGGAAACACAATTTGAATTCCTGACGTACAATTTCACGGTGACAGAGTTTCGCGAATGCACTTTTGAAGAGGTAGAGGAAATGTTCTATCGGGTGAATCAGTCGGTTCCACTGACTTCCACTGAGAAGACCAGAGTCAAGGTAAGTCATGCTGTGCGGGAAACAGTCCAGGAAATCGGTCAAAGCTTGTTTTTTGAAAAAATTGCATTTACAAAAACAGATCTTAACCGCTATGTAGATGAGCGATTGATTTGGCAGTTCATTGCTTCAGCAATGAATCAAGATATTGATTTTGGGGGAGCAAGTTTAAATCGATTTATCTCCAGCTTGGACGAAGTACCGGCTACTACAGTAGAGATTGTAGAGAACAAAATTGAGTTTATGGATGCAGCGTTTCGCAATTGGGATAAAAAACAACGAAAAGCTTTAAAGAAGGTTCATGTCGCCAGCTTGTTTCAAGTTGTGGATTTTGCGCTCGAAAATGGCTGGACAGAAGATAAGTTTGGGTATTGGGCAAACTCTTTCCTGATTGAACGGTACTCACCTGATAGCCCTTATGGTCAATTATGTCAAAAAGGGGCAACGAGTAAGCAGTTTATTGCGAACCGAGTTGATTATATGGTTAAAGATATGGAGCAATTTTCGTGTTAGGATCTTGATTCTAACGAAGGTACAGGGTCAGTTTTGTATTGTCTTCTTTAGTTTGTGAGTTCATTTTCTGGATAGAAGGGTAAGAAAGGGGCCGCAGCGTTGCTGTACGGCCCTATTTTTTTAAAGGTGGGGGGGTGATACATGAAATGGATTCTGGTTGGAAAGTGCAGCTATGCTGAAGTGTACGATGAGGAATGGTTATCCCGCTGGAAATGGCAGCTTCATCGAGATGGATACGCATATCGGACAACTACAGTCAAGGGGAAGAGGAAACATATCAAGATGCATCGATTGACAGCAGAGGAATCTGTTGTTTTTTATTCCCTTTTTCAAACTTAAACGATAATAGCGATTTTTGGGGCAATATGAGCCTTTTACTGTTATCGTCAGCGGCATTTCGTGGGTGGTCCAGCGAGGAAAGGTTGTGAATCTAGATGATCGGTGATGATCTTATCTCTGGTTTCTTTTTCATTATTTAGAAGTCTGGTGAAAAAGTCCGCTTAAACAGGTCTTTCCCACGGTTTTGTCGAATTTGTACTGTAACAAATAATCGAGAGAGTGATTGAACATGAAAGCCTATAAGTCATCGGCTGTCCAGCCTCAGATGTTTCAATTCGTGGATATGGATGAACTCGTGCCGAAAAAGCACATCCTGCGTCAAATCAACGAGGCGCTTGATTTATCCATCGTCCATGATTGGGTAGCGCCGCTATATACGGAACGCACCGGTCGCCCGGCGGCTGACCCGGAGCGAATGGTTCGACTGATGCTGCTTTCGTATTTATTCAACCACTCCGAACGGGAATTGTATCAACTGCTGCCCATGCATGCGGGCTATTTGTGGTTTTGCGGACTGGATTTCGAATCCGTC
>NZ_LDIG01000244.1 GCF_015845845.1 Paenibacillus dendritiformis | reverse complement strand
TAATTAAACTAACATTGGACTGTAATAAGTCGACATGGGATCTCCTTCAGTTGATTCGCATCTATGCGGAAAAACCATGGGAAAATTTGATCGCTGCACTCAACCGCAAGCCGACCCGAACATCTAGGGGACGACCAAAGCGAAATGGGAGACGTCCGAAAAAGGCAACGAAGTCGATGAAACCGAAACTGATTGTGAGGTAATGACAAACGAAAAATACTTTTACATATAATGGATAACGCGCAGGGTCTATTTCCAGCTCGACTTTTTTAGACTTAGCGCGGACATTGCAGATGTAAATATATATCATATATTGATGTTAATTGAAATTAGATTATGAACTAACCGCTCGATGCAACGCTAGTGCAAAAATACAGCATTTTCCCGGGTTTTTAGCGAAAAATGATGAAATTCCTGCAAAAGTGCAGCTTTTTCGCCCCTCTAGCCTCGGATCGAAGCTGAATGAGGAAAAATGATGCAGATTTGCAGGAATTCTTTTTTCCGATAGAAGGGGATGAACCAAAACTGCATTATTGCAGCATTCAACGAGTGAGAATTGCCTTATACACCACTAGTAACGAGTCGTACTGTACACCTTTGGATGAGCACCGAACCGCACTGTACACCATGGATGAGCACTGTACCGGACTATACATCATAGGATGAGCACCGAACCGCATTGTACACCACCGGAGGAGCAGCGAATCGCATGGTAAAGTGCACGGAACGATTATTGAACTGCGTAGTGCAGAAGCAGGACGAGATCTGAACTGCGTTGTCGCGTGTACGATGGGGACGAATCGTGTGTTGCGCAGTATAAGATTAGTTGAATTCGGCTTTGCGGCGTTGGACGAACGATTGCCGATGTGCATGATACGGAAGTGGATGGCGGGTGCCGAAGAGCCGACGCAAGTGCCTGGCTGGTAAGAGGCAAACACGGTAATATTACGGGAAGTTAAGTTGCCGAAAAGAAGCCCGTCCCATGTCCCGGCAAGCCACATATACGGGAGGGGCGACATGCGATCACGATCAGGGAGCCTTATGTGCTGCCTCCGCGAAAAAGAAAGGGAGAGGCGCTTGGCGTCTCTCCCTTTTCCAGTAGGGGGGCATATGTTGTAAAAAGTGTGTTATCCTGCTGGCGCATGCGATTGCTTCTTGGCGGGCCGGCGTGCTGCCGGAGGACGGGAGGCCGGCTTGCGCGCTTCGAGGGCCGCTTCCCGCCGCATGATCAGATTGTTGGCGATCAGCGCGCCGACGATAAGGAGCGAGCCGATAATTTCGGCCGCGGAGACCGCGTAGCCCTGGATGACCGAGATAACGAAGGTCGTCGCAGGCACGAAATTAATGAACAGCATGCCGTTCACCGAATTGAGCTGTTGAATGCCCTGTATCCAGCTCAGCAGGGCCATCAGCCCGGCGACGACGATCATGAACAGGAGCTCCGGAATGATCCGGACCACCTCGGATGCTTCCGGGACCTCGATGAGGCCGAGAAGCGTCAGGCCGAGGACGGCGGTCATCGTCGTCGCCGCTCCGTAGATGCAGGTCAGCGCAGAGAAGCGAAGCGCCGACCAGCCGGAGAATTGGCCGCTGCCGACGGTGAAGACGACCCATCCGATAACGCCGGCGAATACCGACAGGAGGGGCAGCAGCTTCAGACTGCCGTTCGCGAAGGCGGTGAAATCGCCCTTCGTGACGACGAAGAGCACGCCGATGAAAGCGACGGCCACGCAGCCCAAGGTCCGGATATTCGGACGCTTGCGGGTCAGCGACCAGACGAGCAGCACGGCGAGCATCGGCATGAACGATTCCATGATCGACGCGAGCAGCACGCCGGATTTGCCCAAGTGATGTTGGCCCCAGAAGACGCCAAAGTTATATACCATAAAAGCGAGCGTTCCCAGTCCCCACAGCTTCATGCCATGGCCTTCGGTCCGGAATGCCTTTTTGCCTTCCCTCCAGGCAAGCAGCAATACCAGCAGCACGGTGACGGCACTGTAGCGAATGCCGGAGAACCAGAACGGATCGATATGATGCAGCGCGCTCTCGGCCACAGGGAACATCGCTCCCCATGCAATTGCGGAGAACAAACAAAATAAAGCGCCTTTCCAAAAACGGGACTTGCTCATGATGTCACTCACTCCTGTATGCACTATCCGAATTAAAGCAGCTAACCTACATCATAGTGCTGCTCAGCTATCTTGTAAAACAATTGAAAGTGATTTAAGATATCACTGATAATGATACCTGAATCAGCGCGATCGGAGGGACAAGCCAGCGATGGAAATCAGCGATATACACATTTTTTTGGCCGTCGTCGAGCATGGCAGCGTCAGCCGGGCGGCGGAGGAGATGGGCTACGTCCAGTCCAATGTGACCGCCCGGATTCGCCTGATGGAGCAGGAGATCGGATACCCGCTGTTCCACCGCCACCGCCGGGGCATGACCTTGAATGCGGAGGGACGGAAGCTGCTCCGCTATGCGGAGCGCATGGCATTGCTGATGTCGGAGATGAAGAAGGCGTTCCAGGATCCCGACGATCCGGCCGGGTCTCTGCTTATCGGATCGATCGAGACGGTCGTCGGGCTGCCTGATATTCTTAGTCTGTTCTACCGCAACCATCCGAAGGTCGATATTTCTCTCGTGACGGGCGTGACCGAGAAGCTGACCGAAGAGGTGCTTGAATATAACTTGGATGGCGCGTTCGTCTCCGGGCCGGTGAACGCGGCCAATATCGAGACGATTCCGGTGTTCGAGGAGGAGCTGGTGCTTGTTTGCGGACCGGATGCATCGGAGGGCCAGCCTGGCAAGCCGCTTCCGTTCCGGGAGCTGCTGCATCTTCCGCTGCTCGTCTTCCGGCGCGGCTGCGGATACCGGGCGCAGCTCGAACGATGGCTGCAGCAGGAAGGCATTCAACCGACGAAGGTGATGGAGTTCGGCACGCTGGAGACGATCATCGGCACGGTGGCGGCCGGGCTTGGCATTACCGTCGTGCCGCGGGCCGCCGTGAAGAAGCAGGAGGCGGAGGGCACGCTCAACGTGTTTCCGATTCCGGCCCCGTTCAACAAGGTGTCTGTCGTCTACATCCGCCGGGGAGACTCTTATCTTGGCAGCGTAGAACGGAGATTTATTGAAGCAATCGGAGCGATTCGAAGCCGGCGAAGCGCGTGAAGCGAACGTGAACAAGCTAAGCAGCGAATAGGGGACGGAAGTCCGGGCAGTACGTCAAGAGCGAAGCTGCTTGAAATCGAAGAAGGAGCGGTCCGTAGCGGGTGCGCTCCTTCTTCGATTCTATTCGGTTCGCTTCTGCTCCGGCTTCGGCGCGGAAGCGCAGCTTCCGGATGGGCAGGAGCGAGTCAGGGCGCATGAGGCGCAAGCGCCCTGCTTGCTTTTGCGGATATGCCGGATCAGCGTCCAGCCGGCGTAGCCGAAGATAGCGGATACGAGTGCAATCTCGAACCAGGGCATCACCATCATCCTTTCTTACATATAGCCAAGCCAGTGTCCTATTGCCGTGACAACCAGCGCCGCGGCATAGGCGAGGATGAGCGAATATCCGATAGAGAACCACGTCCACCGCCACGAAGCCGTCTCCTTGCGCAGGATGCCGACGGTCGCGAGACAAGGGACGTACAGCAGCAAGAACACGCAGAACGTATAGGCGGACAACGGCGTGAAGGCTTGGGCGATCTGCGCCTGCAGCATCGCCGCATCCGGCGCATGATAGATGATGTTCATCGTGGACACGACGATTTCTTTGGCCAGGAACCCGGTCAAGAGCGCGGCCCCGGCTTGCCATGTCCCGAAGCCAAGCGGTGCGAGCAGCGGGGCGAGGAAGCCGCCGATCATCGCCAGGAAGCTGTCGTCCATCTCTACTCCGAGCCCGCCGGGGCCGGCGTAGGTGAGGAACCAGATCAGGACCGAGCCGCCGAGAATGAAGGTGCCCGCTTTGCGGACGAAGCCCTTGCCCTTCTCCCATGTGCTGCGGAACAGCGTCTGCCATTGCGGCATCCGGTAAGGCGGCAGCTCGACGACGAAGATGCTGTGTTCTTCCTTCATCAAGCGCTTCGTGAACAGCTTGGCCAGCAGCAGCGACAGCACGATACTGAGCAAGTACAGGCTGAGCACGACGATCGCCTGATGCGCCTGGAAGAACACGCCGGCGAAGAGCGCATAGACCGACAGCCGGGCGGAGCAGGACATGAGCGGGACGAGCAGCGTCGTGACCAGCCGCTCCCGCGGCTGGTCGATGGTGCGTGCCGCCATGATGCCCGGCACGTTGCAGCCGAAGCCGATGACGAACGGGATGAACGCCTTGCCGTTGAGGCCGACCGCTTCCATCAGCCGGTCCATGACGACGGTGACCCGGGCCATATAACCGGAATCTTCAATGAACGAGATGAAGAGGAACAGCAAAAAGATTTGCGGCACGAACACCAGCACGCCTCCAACCCCGGCGATAATCCCGTCCTCCAGCAGCGCATGGGTGAAGGAGGAGGCTCCCGCCGCGTCCAGCAGCGCCGCTGCTCCTTCGGTCAGCGGGCCGGAGAAGAACGCGTCCAGCGCATCCGACAACGGCGTGCCAAGCCAATCGAAGGTAACTTTGAAGGTCAGGAACATGATCAGGATAAATATCGGAATGCCGAGCCATCGATTCGTGACAATGTTATCGAGGCGCTCTGTCATGGTTCGGGCCGGCCGCTGCTCCGCATGGACCGATGCAGCGATGGCCTGGCGGATGAATTCCATCCGGATGCTGCGCAGCCGCTGCGGAAGATGGAGCGCAGCGCCGCTGTCCTGCAAGCGCTGCTCGGCTTCTTCGATAATACGCCCGATCTGGTGAATTTGCTCGGCGCCAATCCGCTTCTGGACAGATTGGCGAACCGTCTCGTTCTGTTCGATATACTGCAGCGCCTTCCACCGTACCGGAACGGCGTCATCGCCGGGAAGAAGCGCGGCGATCCGCTCGATCGCCCGCTCCACCTCGTCGCCGTAATTCAACTCCAGCGGGCTGCGCCGTTTGCCTGTCTGCTCAAGCCGCGATGCCGGGGTGCCGCCTGCTGCGGGCCCGCGAGCCGAGGCCTGCGGAGATGCTTTTTCGGCCGCATGCGGCTGAAGGCGCTCCAAAATATGGGCGATGCCCTGCTTCTTGCGGGCGTTCACCGGAATGACCGGGACGCCGAGCGCGGCGGACAGCTTCGCCGAATCGATATGAATGCCTCTTCCGGCCGCCACATCCGTCATATTGAGGGCGACATATACAGGCACGCCGTACTCCAGCAGTTGTACAGTCAGCATAAGGTTGCGTTCCAATTGGGACGCGTCCACGACATTGACAATCGCGTTCGGGCATTCGTCGAGCAGGTACTGCACGGCGACGCTCTCATCTTTGGACATCGGATGAAGCGAGTAGATGCCCGGCAGATCAATCAGGGCGCCTGCCTGACGATGCAGCCGCCCCACCTTTTTCTCTACGGTTACGCCTGTCCAGTTGCCGACGTATTCGTAGGAGCGGGTCAGGGCGTTGAACAGGGAAGTCTTGCCGGTATTCGGATTGCCGACCAGCGCGGTAGTCTGAGCGCTCATACCGAATTCACCCCGATACGCCGGGCCTCGCTGCGGCGGATGCCGATCAGTTGGCCGTTCGCTTCGAGCGTGAGCGGTCCGCCGAGCAGGCCGGCGTGCATGACCTGGACATGCGTGCCTTCCTCGACTCCGAGCTCCATCAAGCGCCGGCAGACGGCTGGATTGGCTTCGGACAGATCGCAAATACAGCCTGTCTGTCCAGGCTTGAGTTCGGATAGCGGCGTGATTGATAGAGCAGGACGGGGAAAATGACGGCCCATCGTGTTCATCCTTCTTTCTGTGCGCGGAATATAGTTAACAAATGGCAATGAGAATCTTTATCAATCGGTAATCGGATTTTATCACAGCCATGTCCGGGTCCTCTGTGATTTTGATCATAGCGAAAAATAAGTGAACCGGCATTTTCCGAAGTATGTTTCCTGCGGAAACAATTTTGCTGCTCATGGAGTCTTGCCTGCGGCGCTCCCGCATCGAATGCAAGCCATCTTCCCAATGCTCGAACACCGGACTTTTGAACACGCGCTTAACTATGAAATGATTGTAAAAAGCAGAATCGCGATGGAGAAAGAAGCTGGATTTCCTTTACTTTGAGAGGCGTTCTCTATTAGAATAGAGAGAAAATTATTTTTGAGAAGGAGATAGCGGGATGAAAACGAATCATTGTAAAATTATCGACTGCACCATTCGCGACGGCGGTCTCGTCAATAACTGGGATTTCAGCGTCGAGTTCGTGCAAAGCTTGTATGCCTCATTGAACGAAGCGGGCGTCGATTATATGGAAATTGGCTACAAAAATTCGCCGAAATTGCTTAAAGGCGCTGGTGAAGCGGGCCCTTGGCGTTTTTTGGATGACGATTTCCTGCGTAAAGTCATTCCGCAAAAAGGAACAACCAAGCTGTCGGCCCTCGTTGATATCGGACGGGTGGACGAAAATGATATTTTGCCTCGTTCCGAGAGCATGCTCGATCTGATCCGTGTCGCTTGCTACAGCAAAGACGTCGACAAAGCGCTTGATCTGATTCAGCTTTTCCACGATCGGGGCTATGAGACAACCATTAATATTATGGCGCTCTCCAACGTGATGGAGAACGATCTGATTGAAGCCTTTGCCATGATTAAGGACAGCCCGGTAGACATCGTCTATATTGTCGATTCTTACGGCAGCCTCGATCATAACGATATACATTACCTGGTGCACAAGTTCAAAGAGCATCTGCCGAACAAGCGCCTGGGCGTGCACACGCACAACAATATGCAGCTCGCCTTCTCGAATACGCTCGTCGCAGCCGAACTGGGCGTCGAGATTCTGGATGCCTCCGTCTACGGCATGGGACGGGGAGCGGGGAACTGCCCGACCGAGCTGCTGCTGACGCATCTGAAGAACAGCAGATACCATATGCGTCCGGTGCTCGGCTTCATCCAAAATTATATGCTGAAGACGCGCGAAAAATGGGAGTGGGGTTACCTGATTCCTTATCTGGTCACCGGAACGCTCGATGAACATCCCCGTTCGGCCATGGCGCTGCTCGCCTCGGACGAGCGTGACCAATACGTCGAGTTCTATGACCGCATGACGACGCCGGAAGTCAGCTTTTCTCAAAAGAAGCCGGAATAATGAATTACAATGCAGATGGCCCGCTCCCAAAACAGGGATGCGGGCTCTTTTTTCATGAAGCAATGCTATGCGGCGCCATCGTCAATCCATGCGGATATATTGTCTTTGGCCCGTTTTCGCATTGTAGTATACCTGGTATTTATGACCGTCGCGCGGATCGATAAAAATTTCCTTGGTCGGGGCATAATCGGCGTTGATGCCGATCGCGTCGCGAGGATTGTCGACTTGCTTGTAGCGCTTGTCAAAATAGGTTTTGCCGATGATGATGAGGATGATCAGGCCAAGCAAAGGGAGCCCGTATACGACTAACGCCGTACCTATCACTACCCACATAAGCGTCCTTACCTCTGAGCCGGTCTCAGCTTGACGACCGTTCCGTAAGCCACGATCTCGCTCATGTTCTGCGCGACGTCGCCGCTGTCGAAGCGCATCATCGTAATGGCATCGCCGCCCATCGCGTGCGCGTTCTCGATCATCCGATCCATTGCCTGACGCCGGGCGTCCTCGATCATCTGGGTGTATTGCTTGACTTCGCCGCCGACCAACCCTTTCAAGGAAGCCATAATGTCTCCGCCGATGCCGCGGGCGCGCACGACGACGCCAAAAGCGGTGCCTATCACTTCAGTGACTTCATAGTTTGGGATATTTTCGGTTGTTGCTACGATCATTCTTACCATCTCCTTCGTGGGGCAAATGTATGCATCCACCCTATATATACCTAATACGCCGCAACATGACTAACGTTTCAAGGCGGCGAGTGGCGCAAGTTCATTCTAATTCATAGTATACTCAAAATGAATAGCGGATTGCTGCAGATTTTATTGGAATGCAGCGCTAAATTGGTTATTATGGATACTAGATGACAACAATGTGGCTTGCAGGATGACGATGACAATGAGGAGAGAAGGATATGAAAGTCAGTATTTTTGATGTGGCCAAAAAAGCTGGCTTGTCTGTCGTAACGGTATCCCGTGTCTTGAACAATGCCCAAACTGTTCGAGAAAAGAATCGCCAAAAGGTTCTGCAGGCGATGAAAGAACTGGACTATCACCCGAATGCGGCGGCACGAAGCTTGGCGAAAGGCAAAACCGGAGTCATCGGCATGATTGTCACGACGCTCCAGGATTCATTCCTGGACAGCATCGTGCAAACGGTGTCTTCGCTGTTGAAGGATCACGGATATTATCTTGCTTTGTCAGTCGCAAATTATCCCCAGGAGGAAGGCGTGGGGAGGGATTTTATCGAGGAGGACCGGGTTGATGGATTGCTTCTCCTGTCGCCGATTCATGAATTGTCCTACTTGACGGAGCTGCGGAACCGGAATATTCCGTTCGTGCTTATCGATCATCAGACCGTTCAGCCGGATGTTCACGGCGTTACCGTCGACAATTATACCGGAGGCTATGAAGCGACCCGCCATCTCGTCGAACTGGGGCATCGTTCCATCGCCCATATCCAGGGACCGGACTTCTTCCTCAGCTCGATCGAGCGGGAGCGCGGATTCAGGCAGGCGCTGGCGGAAGCAGGCTTGGAGCCGTTCGCGGTGGAGCCGGGCGAGTTCTCGATTGAATCCGGTTACCAGGCGGTTCGCAAATGGCTGGATCAAGGGCAACTGCCGACGGCCTTGTTCGCCGCGGACGACTTCACGGCGTTGGGCGCAATCAACGCGTTGACGGAAGCGGGCCTGCGGGTGCCGGAGCATATGTCGATCGTCGGGTATGACGATCAGGTGCTTGCCTCCGAGCTGCGGCCGCGTTTGACCACGATGCGTCAGCCGGCCGTGCAGATCGGGAAGGCGGCGGTGGACATGCTCGTCAAGCAGATGAACGGCGTCTCGCTCACAAACCGGACCGTCCGTCTCAATTCGGAGATTATCGTCCGGGAATCGACGGCAGCGCCGCAATCGCAATGAGAACAGTCAGGGCCATCGTCTCATCGTCTGCAGGAAGGCGGCATGAGCTCCCATGCGGGATCTCATGCTTTTTTGCTGGGAAGCGCAACCGGGACAAGAACGGCAGACCGGAACGGGAGGATCCTTGTCCGGCTGCCAGGGTCTGGACGGCAGAATGAGCGGGGGAGGATGCGCAAATGAGCGACAAGATGATTAAGCGGTTGATATTATGGATTCCTACATTGACAATCGGGCTATGGGAATATGTCAGACATTCCTTTTTGCTTCCTTATTTGTCGATGGACATGGGCAATATATTGGCTCCGATCATCGTGTTCATCGTATCGGCGACGCTGCTGACGCGCCTGTTCAAGAAGCTGGACGATACGCAGGCGACGCTTCGGCGGGAGCAGCGGATGACGGCGGCGCTGGAGGAACGGGAGCGGCTGGCCCAGGAGCTGCATGACGGCATCTCGCAATCGTTGTTCATGCTGTCGGTCAAAATCGACCGGCTGGAGTCATGCCCTCCGGAGGAGAAGCAGGGTCAACTGGATAAGCTCCGTCAGACAGTGAGGCATGTGTATGACGATGTGCGGCAAGCGATTGCGAACCTGCGGACCGTACCCCAGGAAAAGGATTTTACCTGGTCCCATCCGTTCATGCAGATGATCGAGGATATTCATAGAGATACGGAGTGGGAGATGGATGTCGCCTGGTCCATCCCGGAAGAATCGCTGACGATTAAGGAGAAGATCGCTTTGTTCTCCTGCGTGCGGGAAGCATTGACCAATGTGAGGAAGCATGCGGACGCGAAGCATGTGCGAGTCATTGGGCGGCTCAATGGGGACGGCTTCGAATGCGAGGTGCGGGATGACGGCACGGGGTTCACGGGCGATCCTTGCGCCGCGGCCGGGAAGTACGGATTGAAAATGCTTCGGGATCGGGCCAGGACGCTGGGCTGGCATTTCGAGATGAGGCGGGACGCCGGACAGACGATTATGCGCGTCTCGAAGCGCGGTGCCGCCGAACGGCTGGCCGAGGCGCGGTAGGCATGAATCGAGAGGAGAGGGGACGATGAGTATGGGGGGACAACCGGTGTTCCGCGTGTTGATCGCTGACGATCATGCGCATGCGCGGGAAGGGATGCGGGATATTTTGGCGATCGATCCCTCCTTCGCCATCGTGGGCGAAGCGGTGAATGGCGAAGAAGCGATCGCGATGACCGAGACGGTGATGCCGGATATGATCCTGATGGACATCTCGATGCCGGTGATGGACGGGCTGGAAGCGACCAAGCATATTAAGGAGCGGTTCCCTTATGTCAAAATCGTCATGGTGACCGTATCCGACGATATAACCCACTTGTTCGAGGCGCTGAAAAAAGGAGCCCAAGGCTATCTTCTCAAAAACTTGCAGCCATCGGCATGGCACGAGTATTTGCGGGCGATCGCCATTGACGAGGCGCCGATGTCGAAGGAACTGGCTTTTCGCATTTTGCAGGAATTCTCCACCAAAAACAGCAAAGCGCCGGCGCATTCCCCGTTGACGGTGCGGGAGCGCGAAATATTGGAGCGGGTGGCCAGGGGCGAGTCGAACAAGGAGATTGCCGCCCAATTTTCTTTATCCGAGCATACGGTCAAAAATCATTTGAAAAATATTTTGCAGAAGCTTCATCTGGAGAATCGCGTGCAGTTGACGCGGTACGCCCTGGAGAACGGCCTCGTCGACTCTTAAAGAGCGATGCGGCCGTCATTTTCCCGTGACCGGGAGGGTTCAGGATGGCTGATTTTACCGGTTCATTTTTTCGTAAATTGGCTTGCATGATACTCAACTATATGGTATATTAATTCTTGTCAAAAGTTACTTTGTTTCGGGACGTAGCTCAGCTTGGTAGAGCACCTGGTTTGGGACCAGGGGGTCGCATGTTCAAATCGTGTCGTCCCGACCATCTGTTGTTGATTGGACACACTCGGTCAGTTTTTGCGGGATCTGGGTGTGTTTTTTGGCCTCCGCGGGTGTAGTTCAATGGTAGAACGCTGGCTTCCCAAGCCAGCAGCGTGGGTTCGATTCCCATCACCCGCTCCAATTTTTTCTTCATAACCTTTTACTACTTTTGCCTTGGTCGCTGCGACCGGGGCCTTTTTTGGTTCCAAAGAAATGTGGAAAGCTTTTAAGATCGTTTCTCTTAGCTGTTCATCCCGCTGTTCCTTCTGGCTTCTCTTTTGCTTCGCTTCGGAAGACCAGTACCTGTAGTATCCGCTTCTGGAAACCTCGGACACTTTACATAAATAGTTGACCATACGGTGGAGTTGATATTTCTCGATGATGGTACGGATAAAGACATATTTTTGGGTAGGTGGCAGTGCTATTCTTTGTTCTGCCCCCTTTCCGCGAAGCGAATCTTTTTTAAAAGTTCGTTCTCCGCTCTTAGCAAGGCATTCTGAGCCTCCAGCCTGGCATATTTCTCTTCCAGCGACAGCTCCCGTTTAAGGGGTCTTCCTAATGATTTACTTCTCGTATCCTGTAAACCTAAAACTCCGTTCTCCTGGTAACTCGCACGCCATCTCTTTCCCGAAGATCTGACTCTTTGGATCCCAATGATGGTTACGTCAAAACCGCATTCTTCAAATATTTCTCTCGGCAGTTTGCCCTTGTTATTCTCTGAGATGAACAATTGCTTAAACGCATCCGTATACGTGATTGCCTTTGAAGAAACGGACTTCACATAAGGATTGTTAGATAACAGCTTGATTTCTTCATCTGTAAATAATTTCTTGCTCATTATAATTCCTCATTCCCATTTTTCTGCTATAAACAAAAGTACCCTATCGAGAGACTTTTTTAAAGTGTCTACTCGATAGGGTACAGTTTAGAGTTCCACAGCTCTTGTTTTTTATTCTATGGTCAGACATGTTGATTAACCAAATTGTGTAACTCAAACAAGCCCGGCAGGGCTGAATTTTTCTCTTATCCTCTGCATCTTAACGAGCCATTCGGGAGGAAGGGAATTTAGCCTAAATAGACGTGCAAAGTGAATAAAGGACAGCTTTTGATGCCTAGATACGACCCCTTGAGTGGTATCAAATAACCATTTGAGTAACACGTAAACGATGAGAGCTACAAACAGCTGCCCGTACACGGCATTTTCAGTTGTCCCGAACAAAGTAGGGATATTCAAGTGCTGCTTGATCCAGCGAAAGAAAACCTCGATTTGCCACCGGGCTTTATACATCTGTGCGATTTCTTCTGGGGTCACTTGCATGAGATCGGTAACGACGCGGAGTTCTCGGCCATCGAAATCTTGGAAGGTAACGACGCGATGCCGCTTCTTGGATCGACATTGCTCTGTTCCAAGTTGGCACGTAATGTCCCGGATGACCGGGCTGTTAGGCTCTTTTTGCCGGCGTAGAGCACGTGGTTTTTCAAGATGAACGTTATCACGCAGTCGAACGACAAAGGATTGACCTTCTTCTTTGAAACGATCTAATCGTTCGAGCTTCCCGTAAGCCCGGTCCATAACCATAATGTAATCCAAATGGGTTAAGCTTTCACAGAGCGGACCATCATGTTTCGAACCAACCGTTTCGACCACGTTTAGAGGGGAGTCGCATTGGGCTTGCAAAGAAACATGTAGCTTAATGCCCGAACGCTCACCATGGTAAGGGGCCCAGGGCAAGCGAGTTTTTCCTACCGTTACGGTCGTCGAGTCAATCAAAAGCAATTCTTTAGGAAAGGCCAGCTTTCGGGTCGTTTGACGATTACAGGTTTGGATGAGCCGGTGTAGGAGCTCCTTGAATACAGCAAAGGGAACCTCAGCTGCCTTTCCGGAAAAACTGGAATAATGGACAGGAAGCAAGCCGCTGGCTGCTGCATGAACCACACCTGAACGGTAGCTATCCCATTGTTCAGAGGCAGCCATCGCCCAATATTGTAGCAAATGATGGACGGTAAACTTGCGGGCCTTGTCTTTATAGCCGGCGAGTTCGATTGCAGAATCGATTTCTTCTGCAGGCAAAACGGATTGAAGGATGGACAGGATCGTGGTAGACTTTTTCATGGAGTCGCCACCTTTCTTCGGTTGAGTTTGTAGGCGTACAAACATTTTACCGGGTGTGCGGCTTTTTT
>NZ_LDIG01000243.1 GCF_015845845.1 Paenibacillus dendritiformis | reverse complement strand
CATGCTTCTCGAATATCATCAGTGAGCTTTTTCCCTTCAGATATCCCATGAATGATGATACTGAGATTTTTGGAGGAATCGCTACTAGCATATGTACATGATCTGGCATCATGTGACCTTCTAAGATCTCCACTCCCTTGTATTTACATAAACGCTTGAAGATTTCAATCAAGTCTTTTCTCACTTGATTATAAATCTCTTTCCGTCTATACTTCGGGGTGAACACAATGTGGTATTTGCACATCCACTTCGTGTGAGCTAGACTATAGTTCTTGTTTGCCATCTAAGACCATTCCTTTCATTGAGCCTGAACATCTCAATTTTATCGGGATGGTCTTGTTGGTCAAACCCTCGATCCCTCCACCCGCATAGCGGGTGGTTTTTTGTTTCGTGCGTTTCACGCACTCAACGGGCTAAAGCCCATAACAAAGTCCCGCAGGCAGATTGCCGCGGGACCGGTATATTCACATTTCGATTAGTTGGCAGCCAGATGCTTGTCGCCCGGCTTCCAATCGCTCGGGCACAGACCGCCGGATTGCAGAGCTTGCAGCACGCGGAGCGTCTCGTCCACACTGCGTCCGACATTGTTATGGTTCACGACTTGATACTTCACTTCGCCTTCCGGGTCGATGATGAAGAGACCGCGAAGCGCTACGCCCTCCTCTTCAATGAGGACGCCGTAGTCGCGGGCTACCGATTTCGTGATGTCGGAAGCGAGCGGGAAATGCAGGCGGCCGAGGCCATTGGCATCGGCCGGCGTGTTGATCCACGCCCGGTGCGTATGCACGGAGTCGACGGACACGCCGAGAATTTCAGTGTCCAGCTTCTTGAATTCTTCCGCCGCGCTGCTGAGAGCCGTAAGCTCTGTCGGGCATACGAAAGTGAAATCAAGCGGATAGAAGAATAAGACGAGCCATTTGCCTCGGTAATCGGACAGCGCAGCGGAGCCGAAGCCTTGTCCGTCCCCATTTGCTGTCTCCATGTTGAATTCTGGCGCAGGTCTGCCAACCAAACGTTCCGGCATGTCCGCTTCCTCCTTTGAGCTATCTCAAAATGTCCTGATTTATAACATTTTCTAAGATTAATTTTTTCGCATGATTCTTATTTGGTTCTATTATGCCGCTTCGATGCCGCTTTATCCTCTCCTGGAGCAAGACCCCGGTACCGCCCCCCGTTTCTCTCTCAAAATTGTGTGTCTCTCTTCTCTCAGTTGCCCTATTCCGCCTCTCTCCTGCCTGCATAGTCTATCTCAATCAGTCTATTATCTCTGAAGGTGGTGTGCTTTGCGATGCATTGGTACTATCATCAGCCTGTGTTTGCAGCGGATTCCGCTCCGGAGCTGCCGCGTGAGTTCATGACGCATGGAGCCTGGTCCGGCCATCGCCGCTTTGCGTATGATTTGGTTCGCTTTGCCCTGCCCCGAACGATTGTGGAGTTGGGCACGCTGTACGGACCTCATTCTTTACCTTCTGCCAAGCGGTGAAGGACGGACAGCTTGCCGCCCGCTGCTTCGCTGTCGACACCTGGAAGGGAGACCCGCATGTCGGCAGCTATGACGGTGTATACCGGTTGTGGGAAGAGCTCGGGGAGCATCCGCATATCACGTTCCCCCATTCGAACGGGCTCGGCGTTCTGTTCCCCAAAGGATGCCCGGCGAACTGGCTGCCTCTGATCGAGAACAAGGACGCGTTTGTGGCGAACTATGCCGCAGGACAAGTGTGATGCATGGCCTTGCCGGCTACTGCGGCACCTGACGACGATGAGCAGCAGGAGGAGGGCTTGAAATATGAATACGATACCCGATCAGTTTTATTTGCGGACACGGGACTGGGCTGCCGGCTTTGCCGCTGACCCTCATCTCGTGCGTGAAAGGTATAAAGTCATTTATCCGAAGGAAACGATTCATCTGCCTGCGCCCAACGGGGAAGACGTGAAGCGCTGGCCGTCGGCATGTCATTTCGAGGAAGCCTTCGTGGCGGTCATTCCGGAAGGGCGGATCATGACGGGGAACGGTTATGTCGTCACCCCCGATCACAAGCGGCTGCTCGATGTCGAGTATGCCTATCCTTATCCGTTCTCCGAGCTTCCTCCGCCGGAATATACGGAGGAGACCGTAGCCACCCTGATATGGGGCTGGAACATTCCCGGGGTCGCTTTTACGCAGGCCATTTACGGCCATTGGTTTTTCGATATTTTGCCGCGGATTCATCTGCTGGAGCAAAGCGGCATCGCCATTGATAAATACTTGATCGGCAAGCTGACCCATTCGTTCCAATATGAATCGCTGCAAATGCTAGGCTTTCCGATTATCATCTCGTCGCGCGCCAGCTTGTCGTGCCCGCCGTCCCGGTCATCCTCGGCAAGAGCCCGCGCTGGGCCTATCAATTCATCCGCAAGCGGTTGAGAGATGACCGCCACATCCAGCCCCGGCCAGGGTATGAGCGAATATATGTCAGCCGGGCGGATGCACATGCCCGCTTTGTCGTCAATGAGGAGGAGGTCATGCAGGTACTGGCCGAGAAAGGCTTTACCCACATCGTGCTCACCCCGCTGTCCATGGAAGACAAAATTTCCATCTACTCTTCCGCTCAAGCCATCGTGGCCCCGTTCGGAAGCGGCAATGTGAATGTGGCGTTCTGCAATCCGGGCACGACGATGATCGAACTGTCGCCCGTCACCGTCGTCGATGATTATTTCTGGAAAATCAGCAATCACGCCTATATGAATTACTATGAAATCATCTGCGATATCGAGCAGCCGCCGAAGCCGGTTGGCGGGGCCGACAACCTGATCGTAGACATCGAGAAGCTGAAGCGCGTGCTTCATATGGCGGGAATCTAGACGCCTGAATGCCGTCTTCACGCTGTACTGAACATTCCCCTCCTCTATCGACAAATAACTATTTTGCCTTCCACACTGCCGAAGGCCTAATCTTCTGCTAGCTTGCAATCATACACATACCATATCCAAACGATTGACAGGAGGAATAAGCCTTGTCTGACAGCCAGGAGACGATCGTGATCGGAGCGGGAGGGCATGCAAAAGTCATCATCGACATTCTTCGAGCCGATCCCGCCGTCGACCTTGTCGGCTGCACTTCCGCGGACGGAAGCGGCTGCGTGGCCGGAGTTCCTGTCTTGGGCGATGATTCGATTCTGCCGGAGCTGTATGCGCAAGGGGTCCATCAGGCATTCGTGGCCATCGGCGACAACCGTATTCGCTGGAAGATGGCCCGAACCGCCGCGGACATCGGCTACACCCTTATCAACGCAATCAGCCGATACGCCTATATTTCCCCATCGGCAAGTCTCGGGTCAGGCATCGCCATCATGCCCGGGGCCGTGGTCAATGCGGAAGCCCGCATCCAGGATTTCGCCATCATCAACACCGGCGCATCTGTCGATCACGAATCCGTTATCGGAGAAGCATGCCATATCGCTCCGGGAAGCCATTTATCCGGCAACGTGCGGGTCGGGGAAGGCTCCTTCCTCGGTACCGGAACCCAAGAGATTGACGGTATGGCGGTCGGAGCATGGTCCGTTCTGGGAGCAGGCGCCGTCGTCGTTCGCGATATTCCCGATCAATGCCTCGCCGTGGGAGTGCCGGCCCGCGTCATCAAACATTTTGATCGTTAAGCAGTCTTGAATGTCGGAGGGAGATACATGAAGAAATATTATCCTATAGCAGCTCCGATTCTGAACGGGAATGAAAAAAAATATGTAGCCGATTGTCTCGATTCGACGTGGATTTCATCCAACGGTTCGTATCTGGGCATGTTCGAGCAGCAATTCGCGGCTTTTTGCCAGACGAAGCACGCGATTACTTGCAGCAGCGGCACGACCGCGCTCCATCTGGCGCTCATCGCGCATGGAGTCGGCCCGGGGGACGAAGTGATTGTTCCGACGCTGACCTTCGCCGCCACGGCGAATGCCGTCGTGTATTGCGGAGCGACACCGGTGTTCGTCGATTCCGAGCCGGAGACGTGGAACATGGATCCGGAGGCGGTCGTGCAGAAGATTACGCCCCGAACGAAGGGCATTATAGCCGTCCATCTGTACGGGCACCCCGTTCATATGGATCCGATTATGCAAGCGGCTCAAGAGCACGGCTTATTTGTTATCGAGGATGCCGCCGAAGCCATCGGAGCCGAATACAAAGGAAGAAGAGCGGGCTCTCTCGGCCATACGGCCGCCTTCAGCTTATTCGAAAATAAAATCATTACGACGGGCGAAGGCGGCATCATTACTACGGATGATGACGATATCGCCGAGAAAATTCGCCTGTTCAAGGGCCAGGGCATGGATAAGTCCCGAAAATATTGGCACACGGTCATCGGCTACAATTACCGCATGACGAATATTCAGGCCGCGATAGGCTGCGCCCAGCTCGAAAATATCGACTGGCATATCCAGCAGCGCATTCGGGTAGCGATGCATTACTACGATTGCCTGCAATACGATGAACGAATCACGCTGCCGGTCCAGAAGGTATGGTCCAAAAACGTCTATTGGATGATGAGCGTCGTATTGAACGGGTGCTCGGAAGCGAAGCGGGACCGGATCATGGAGCGGTTGAAGGAGGATGGCATCGAGACGAGACCGTTCTTCTACCCGATGCACATTCTTCCGCCGTATCAGCATCTGCAGCGCCATACGGAGTTCCCGATCGCCAACCGGATCGCTGCGCAAGGAATCAACTTGCCAAGCCATGGGGAATTGACCGAAGAGGACATTCATTGGATCGGCGGCAAGCTGCAGCGCGCGTTAGACAAGGAATCCTAGTGCCGGGAAGGGAGGGAGAAGGTTGAGCCGTCATTATCGAATCATTCATCATTTATATGAGCTGATGAGACGGGAAGGGAATGATTTTATCAGGCATTTGTATATTCAGATGCTCCACCGGGAACCGGGCAAAGCCGAGCTGAAGCATTACGGCACGCTTCTATCCATGCGGACAGGCAAGTTCACCATCGCGATGAGCGTTCTGTGCAGCGAAGAAGCAGAACAATTGTATCGCCGTCCGGCCATCAGGCTGATTCCCCGGCATCAAGGCACCATCGCCAGCCGGATTCAATCCTTTTATACTGCTGAACCGCTCTTTTTCCTTCACTCTTTATATGCAGAACTGCTTGGGCGTGCCCCTGATCCGATTGGGATGGAGGGGCATTCGCGCACTCTGTCTTCCGGAACTGCGCGCAAGACGCTGCTGCGCACCTTCGCCTCGTCCGAGGAATGCCAGCGGCTCCTTGCCGGACCGGCTCTCCCTCCCCTTCCGCTGGAGCCGCATCCGGCTGCGGCGGGATGGGGCGGAGGCATTCCCCCGACACAGATCGGCATCTTCCTGGGCTACCCCCATCCCCTCGCCCTCGACGGCGAAGGGATCGGAAGATTTCTGCACCGGCTTATCGAAGGCTTGCTGACGATACGCCACGATACGGTCGTTCACATAGCGGCGACGCATAACAATGAAGGCGACACCCGCAACACGTTCGATGGATTGAATGCCCGCTTTCCGGGACGCTGCCGGATTGTCGGCTCCAATAATATGGGCTGGATCAACGATCATGTCCCCGCCGACATCTGGATCGTCCCGATCGTGTCGCTCGATCTGGCCTTGCATCTGAAGAAGCCGTACATTCTATGCCTGCATGATCTCGTCCATCATCAATTTCCGCATTTATATTATGCCTACCAGCCTGAATTCTGCAACCGGGTGAACCGCACCGCTTATTATGTGATGGAGAGGGCTGCGGCCATCGTGTCCAGCTCGCAATATGTCCGAATGCATCACGCCGTCGCCCTGGGAGGAATGCCTTTGGCCGCTTGCTGACCGCCGCCGGAGTTCCCATCGTCAACGATTCCTTCCTTGTACCGGTATGCAGCCGGCACCACCATGAACTGAATTCCAACCTCAGCATCCTTAATGAATATGCGGAGCAGAGCCCGAAAATGTATGGACAGCGTCATCCTCCATGCCGAGCGTATACAATAATAGAACTCCTGCCGCAGCTATCTCCGGCGAGGGGCTTCATCACAAAGCAAGCATGATCCATTTCGATAAAGTCAACGCATAAGGCGGACCTAACTTCAACATGATGACTGCGTCTGGAAAAGTAAGGGAGGTATCGTTCGATGGCTCAAATTGTGTGGCACGGCAATGCATTCGACTCAACCGGCTATGCGAAGGCGACAAGGCAATATGTCATGGCTCTCCACGCTCGCGGCGCCAACGTGAAGCTCGTCAGCCATTCCGCTCTTCCTCCGATCGAGCTTCCGCGGGAGCAGCGGGAGGTATTGGAGCATCTGCAAGCCAAGCCGCCGTCGGCCGGCCAGCGGATCAATATTTATCACTACATTCCGGATCTGTGGCGGAGAAGAATTCGTCCCTCGTTCGGATTCACCTATTGGGAGACCTCGAAAATACCGGACTCTTGGGTTCGGCAGGCCAATCAAATGAACGGCGTATTTTTGCCAAGCACGCATAATATCGGCGTATTTCGCAATTCAGGCGTTACGGTACCTTTGATTTACATACGGCCGTGCCTGATGGAGCCGTACCGCCCGCCTTCGCCGCAGGCCCCGCCGCCCTATATTCACGCCTTGCCCCCGTTCCGCTTCCTCAGCGTCTGCTCCTGGATTGAGCGCAAGGGCATTGACGTGCTGTTGAAGGCATTCTGGAACGAGTTCACGGCGGCCGATCAAGTATGTCTCATCGTCAAAACGGCCGGCAACGCAGACGTGCTGCGTGAAGTCGAGCGGCTGAAGCAGGAGCAGCGGCTTTCCCATGCTCCCGCTCCGGTCTATATTGATCTGGAGCTGCGCAGCGAACTGGAAATGGACGCGTTATACCGGAGCTGTCATGCTTTCGTTCTGCCCAGCCGCGGAGAGGGCGTCGGATATCCGGTGCTGGAAGCGGCGATGAGAGGCGTTCCGGTCATTACGACCGGGTGGGGCGGCCACATGGATTTTTTGAATGAATACAACAGCTATGTCATTCCCTATCATCTGACGCCCGTCAAGCCGCAGCATTACTACGGCGGGTATCAAGCCGATCAACTCTGGGCGGAGCCGTCGGGCAGCGACCTGCAGCGCATTCTGCGCCATGTTCTGTCCCGCTATGACGAGGCGGCGCTGAAGGGTCAGATTGCGAAGCAGCATACGATGACGCATTTCTCTCCCGACAATGCGGCCCAGGAGCTTCTTCAGGCGCTGTCGGGCTTGACGCGCCGCTCATTCGCCCGTTAAGCGCGATTGAGCGGTCACGCTATATAAAGAAAGCATGCATTCTTTGTCCTCTCCCAAAGCGTGCATGCCTCCTATGTCAATATATTCATTTCACGCCTAGCCCCTGAACAATCCTTCCGGCACGCGGGCATCCCAGCTCTCCGGAATCGGCAAGCCGAGAGCCGCTGCCACGACGGCGGCCGTATCCTTGAAGGTCAAGCCTTCCAGATTGGCATTCGGGTTAACGCACGGTCCGGCTGCCGCCCAGAAGATCGTCCGATCCATCGGGTGATCGCTTCCGTGACTGTATGCATGTTCTCCGCCGCCGCCCCGATATATTCACAAGCCGCATCCGTCAGCTCCGCATCCGGGGCGCAATGCTTATGGACGCCGATTCCCTCTTTCGGCTTCGACCAAGAATACCGAAAAAAGCATGCAACCCTTGTATCCGGCAGATACAAGAATCGCATGCTTCCATTGTCCCCTGTCGGAAGGCAGGCCTTCCTATGCAGTGTCCATAACTAATGCCGATCAGGCACGCTTCATGGCTGCGATGATCAAATCGCCCATCGCGGCCGTCCCGATCGCCTTGGATTTGTCGGTCGCGATATCCCCGGTGCGGTGTCCGGCATCCAGCACTTCCTTGACCGCGTTCTCAATCGATTGCGCGGCATCCTCGTAGCCGAACGTGAGGCGGAACATCAGCGCGACCGACAGAATGGTCGCGATCGGATTCGCCGCGCCCTGGCCCGCAATGTCAGGCGCGGAGCCGTGAACCGGCTCGTAGAGGCCGAAGCTGCCTTCCCCGAGCGAGGCGGAGGACAGCATGCCGATGGATCCCGTCAGCATGGCGGCTTCATCGCTCAAAATATCGCCGAACATATTTTCCGTCACGATGACATCGAAGCTCGACGGCCGGCGCAGTAACTGCATGGCGCAGTTGTCGACGAGCACATGCTCCAGCTCGACATCCGGATAATCCGGAGCGATGCGATTCACCGTCTCGCGCCAGAGGCGGGATGTCTCCAGCACGTTCGCCTTGTCAACCGAAGCGAGCTTCTTGCGGCGCTTTTGCGCAATCTCGAACGCCTGGCGCACGATGCGCTCCACTTCCTGCACATTATAGACGCAGGTATCGACCGCCTCTTCCCCGTGCTCGCCCTCGCGGCGGAGCTTCTCGCCGAAATAGATGCCGCCGGTCAGTTCGCGCACAACGATGAGGTCGGTTCCCTCCAGCACTTCCGGCTTCAAGGTGGAAGCATCCTTCAAGCAGTCGAAGATGACTGCCGGACGAATATTCGAGAACAAGCCGAGCGCCTTGCGAATGCCGAGCAGCCCGGTCTCCGGACGAAGCTCCTTCGGATTGCTGTCCCATTTCGGGCCGCCGACCGCCCCGAGCAGCACCGCGTCCGCCGCTTGGCACATCTGAAGCGTCTCCTCCGGAAGCGGGGTTCCCTTTTCATCAATAGCAATACCGCCGAACAAGCCGTGGCTTATCTCGAAGGCATAGCCGAACAGCTCCTCCGTACGCTTCAATACTTTCTCCGCTTCGCGGACGACTTCCGGGCCGATGCCGTCCCCGGCGATTACCGCGATTTTCTTCACTTCCGCCATCCCAGTCACTCCTCGTGTCATCATCATTTCTTTAGTTGTAACATAAAGCCCGGAGATTGACCAAGATATAAAATCTATTGTTTTGATAGGAGAAAACTATAGAGGCTGGAGATGCATGACGGCAAGACAGGTCCAGGCGGCGCGTTTAGAGCGAAACTGACGGCGTTACCCGGCAAAGTCTTGCGAGGCTGGCAAGCGGCTTCCCGTGATCGATCGCGATTCTGTAGTTCCACTCATAGGGGCGCACGAGTCGATGCAAACATAAACATCTTTATTTTTCAAAAGTATTTATTTGTATGAAAAAGAGGATTTTATTGTAAAATGCCGAATTAAACAATATTTTTATAAACTTAGGTAATTAGGAGGGGTAACATGTCCATTGATCAGACTTCAAGCAAGGAAACAAAAGGAGAGGGAACCGGAGTTGAAACCGAAGCAGAAGAAGCATTAGACGGTCCAACAGCTATTCATTTGCTTGGTGATTTCATTGAAAAATCCACAGTAAATACATTTAAAGCTATGCACAGGAAAAGCAAGATGGACAATGTAGCTATATTCGTGGATTATGATAACGTGTACTGGAGTCTGACTCAAAATCATTCACATCATCCGAATCACCTGGAACCAGAAAAGAATTTATTGTACCAGCTATGGAATAGATACGGCAAAGATAAAGTAAGAACCTTTAGGGCATATGCAGATTTTGAGAAGATAAAAACGGATTTAACTAGTCTTCAGAAAAAGCGCGTACAAATACGGCATGTTTATTCCAATGGAAAAGATATAGATCAAAGAAAAAATTCTTCAGATATTGAACTTTGTATAGACGCTATCGAACACACATACAAAGATCCCAATACAGACATGTTGATTAACCAAATTGTGTAACTCAAACAAGCCCGGCAGGGCTGAATTTTTCTCTTATCCTCTGCATCTTAACGAGCCATTCGGGAGGAAGGGAATTTAGCCTAAATAGACGTGCAAAGTGAATAAAGGACAGCTTTTGATGCCTAGATACGACCCCTTGAGTGGTATCAAATAACCATTTGAGTAACACGTAAACGATGAGAGCTACAAACAGCTGCCCGTACACGGCATTTTCAGTTGTCCCGAACAAAGTAGGGATATTCAAGTGCTGCTTGATCCAGCGAAAGAAAACCTCGATTTGCCACCGGGCTTTATACATCTGTGCGATTTCTTCTGGGGTCACTTGCATGAGATCGGTAACGACGCGGAGTTCTCGGCCATCGAAATCTTGGAAGGTAACGACGCGATGCCGCTTCTTGGATCGACATTGCTCTGTTCCAAGTTGGCACGTAATGTCCCGGATGACCGGGCTGTTAGGCTCTTTTTGCCGGCGTAGAGCACGTGGTTTTTCAAGATGAACGTTATCACGCAGTCGAACGACAAAGGATTGACCTTCTTCTTTGAAACGATCTAATCGTTCGAGCTTCCCGTAAGCCCGGTCCATAACCATAATGTAATCCAAATGGGTTAAGCTTTCACAGAGCGGACCATCATGTTTCGAACCAACCGTTTCGACCACGTTTAGAGGGGAGTCGCATTGGGCTTGCAAAGAAACATGTAGCTTAATGCCCGAACGCTCACCATGGTAAGGGGCCCAGGGCAAGCGAGTTTTTCCTACCGTTACGGTCGTCGAGTCAATCAAAAGCAATTCTTTAGGAAAGGCCAGCTTTCGGGTCGTTTGACGATTACAGGTTTGGATGAGCCGGTGTAGGAGCTCCTTGAATACAGCAAAGGGAACCTCAGCTGCCTTTCCGGAAAAACTGGAATAATGGACAGGAAGCAAGCCGCTGGCTGCTGCATGAACCACACCTGAACGGTAGCTATCCCATTGTTCAGAGGCAGCCATCGCCCAATATTGTAGCAAATGATGGACGGTAAACTTGCGGGCCTTGTCTTTATAGCCGGCGAGTTCGATTGCAGAATCGATTTCTTCTGCAGGCAAAACGGATTGAAGGATGGACAGGATCGTGGTAGACTTTTTCATGGAGTCGCCACCTTTCTTCGGTTGAGTTTGTAGGCGTACAAACATTTTACCGGGTGTGCGGCTTTTTT
>NZ_LDIG01000242.1 GCF_015845845.1 Paenibacillus dendritiformis | reverse complement strand
CAATGTCATTAAGTTAAGCTCAAAGACAAGAGCGGAAATAAAAATGGAATCCGAAACGGCATGGGAAAAAGCCCTGTGCCGTTTGTTTTTGGTGCAAGCAAGGAAAAAGCGTACAGCAAACAAAGCGGACGGAAGATCCGCTTAAAAAATGTTCATATGAAACGAATTATGCTACTCTATAGACGAAGCTAACAACTGATTTGTAGCGTATTTTGCGCGTATTCTGCTGCCCTGGGCGAACGGGGCGAATCGGCAAAATGTTTTTGCGGATCAGTGCTTCAACATCGGGCGGGGGTTCATCGTGCCGTGAGCGCAGGAAATGTCTAGAAACGTGAACGGCAACCGTGAAGTTGACTTGGTATGAGTGCCGTTTATCCATTTGGGAAATGACGACGTGTGAGGTCATCATTTCAGCGAAATTGTACATGATCATTCTTGCGAAAATCTCTTGGGTGATGGACTCTCGTCTCTTTGCGTGAAAATTCGTCAGACCGACAGTGTACTTTAATGCCCTGAAAGAGGTTTCAATGCCCCATCGCCTGTTATACATAGACTTGATTTCATCGGGTGGGAAATCAGCGGCAGAAAGATTCGTAATGACGGTCTCATAAGCGCCATGAGGCAGGACGAAACGAACAACCCGAAAGGTAATCGGGTAAAACAAGTTCTCATGCAAATCCAAAAAATCAAATGTAGACGTGGAAGGAACGAACTTGTACATCTCGGGATTAGCCTTGACCTCTTTGGTTTGTTTTTTGGTGAGTGTCAGATGAACGTCCCTATCAAACTCTCCGCTAGAGGGCAAACGCAAGCCCGAAAGAATACCATTGGAATCCAAATCCTTTACCCGTATGACATAGTTCCACCCTTTGCGTTCAAGGTGCGCGAAATTGTTGTAACTTTCATAACCTCTATCGGCAATAACAATGGTTTTGCCCTTGATGGGAGAACGGTCAACCATAGCAGCCAGCGCCCTTCCCTCGTTGCACAACCTTCGTGGTTGAACAATGGCATCCACGTACAGTCTGTTGCACAAGTCATAGGCAGCGTTCAAATGCAGAAGGCTATAGCCTTTCGTGTTCGGTTGACTTTGAAAATAGGTGTCCGTGTCCGCAGAGTCAGTTGCGATATGTAAATCCGAACCGTCAACGGCAAGTAATCGATACCCTCGGTAGTCCTTGATATCCGTATACGATTGCGTAAATGCGTGAAACAAGAATTCCACAGCAGACGGCAGGATTTTATTCCTCTGTTGGACAAAAGCGGAAGTGGTTGCGGTGTTTACGTTATAACCTTGGGATTCCAGGAGTTCCTTATATATGCTGTTGCCCCCCATGGAGATCAGGAGTTGCATCACCGTTTCAAAGGATAGCTTTTTCTTTCGGGTAAAATCTTTTTCAGGGTTTTTGACATAAGGTGCTGGTGCGGCTGCCATTTCTCGTATGAGGGATGTCAGCGTTTCTTTTAGCGAATTCGCGTACTCATTCATTGGCGTAACCTCCTCGTTTTTTCAAGGGGCTTCGCCACACATATCCATCTACCTGTTAAGTCTTGATTTTCTTTTGAAACAAAAAAAAGAGCGGGCTATCTTTTTGATAACCTGCTCTTGTGCTTGATTATGGTTTCCGCGCCTTATCTTAATGACATTGGGTTGAGCGCCCCTGCTTTTCCACACGGTTATGAGATAAGGCCAGCCAAAGCCGATTCGTTAATATTTCCGCTAATCACCTGTCGTATCTTCCCTTCCGTTACATAGACGACAGCCGGGACAGCATCGACTCCCAATCTGGCCGCAAGTCCAGGCGATTTGTAGACATCGACCTTGGTCACTCGCAATTCCGACGAATGCGCCTGCTCAAATGCCTCTATAACTGGCAGCAGCTCCCTGCATCCCGCCTCTGTCGCATTCCACAGGTAGACAACAGATGGCTTGCCATGATTCAGAATCTGATTTTCATACACTTCACATTCCGATATATATTTCTCCGCCCCATACCCCGCTATCGCTCCGTCGCCGACGGCCGTCGCCACCTGCTTCAGGAATTTGTCGCATACGTCGCCCGCAGCGAAGACGCCGGGGACATTCGTCTCCATTCTGTCGTTGATGCGGATATAGCCGTTCCGGTTCATGTCGATCATGCCGGCGAAAATCTCCGTGTTCGGCATATAGCCGATGAACAGGAAGCAGGAATCGACCGGAACCTTGTGCAGCTCATTGGTCTTTACGTTCCGGAGCACGACGGCATCCAGCCGCTCCTCGCCTTCGAAGGAATCGACGACCGTGTTCCAGATGAACTCCATTTTCGGGTTCTCGAGCGCCTCGGTTCTGGCGATTTCGTTGCAGTCCATTTTACCGTGCTCATGCATGACCGATACGATGACCCGGTCCGCGAATTTGGTCAGGAACAAGCCTTCCTCAATGGCGGCATCCCCGCTGCCGACCACCATGACCGTTTTGCCCGTGTTCGAGGCGGCGTCGCAGGTCGCGCAGAAGGAAATGCCTTTGTCATACAAATATTGATCCTCGTTCCGGGCTCCGGTCAGTCTTGGCTTGCCCCCGCTGGCAATAATGATCGCTTTGCATTCGTACCGAATTCGGAACGTCTCGACGATTTTGACATCGCCGTCGACGGATACCGATTTGACGTCGGTCATTTTGAAATCAACGCCGAACTTTTTCGCCTGCTTGTGGAACAGCCCCATCAGTTCCGTCCCGGTCGCGCCTTCCGGGAAGCCAGGGTAGTTCTCTATCTCGTTGGTGTACGTGGCAAGGCCGCCTACGAGCGATTTCTCCAAAATAAGCGTCTTCAACCGCGCGCGTCCGCAGTAGATTCCCGCTGTCAAGCCCGCGGCCCCTCCGCCGATGATGACAACATCATATTGTTCCGTTTTCTTTTCCATTGCCTACGGCCCTCCTGTAACTCGCGATAAGCGTTTATGAAAAGAGGCTGACTTCCGTCAGCCCTCTTTCGCCCTACATAAAATATTTGGCCAGCAGCTTGCTGCCTACAAAGGCTCCTGCGAACAAGAACAGCCAGAAAATCCAGCCGGACAGCGACAGCGAAGAAATGGAGGTGAACAGCGCGCCGATATTGCACCCGTTCGCCAATCTCGCGCCATAGCCCATCAGCAGGCCGCCCAATGCCGCAGCCACGATTTGCTTTTTGGATTTGATTTTCTTCAACTTGAATTCGGATGCGAACAGCGTAGCCAGCAGCGCACCCAAAATAATGCCAAGATTGCGTATCGAGCCGCCATCGTTCATGAATCCGCCGGATAATGTTTTCTGCGCCTTTTCCGAGCTGAAATAAGCCCAATCTTCAACATTGCCCCCTACGAGCTGATACAGCCACGCCCCCCAGTCCGCGAACGCGCTCGTGACGCCCCATCCTTTGGAGAAGACAGCCAAATGGGCGATGGCGAAAATCGCGAGCAGCACAGCTCCGGTCACATACGTAAACGGCTCTTTCAACAGACGTTTGTAAAAGCGGTTCGATGTGATTTTTAACCAGAATTCGTTCACCGCTTACACCTCATCCTTTCTTCCTCAGCGAAGGCTAGTTGGTCTTCTCGATGACGACTTCCCATTCCCCGTCTTCGATCTCTTCGATTTCCACGTTATGCCCCTGCTTTCTCGCCCACTCCGGCACATTCTTCATCGCGCAGCTATGGTCGATCGAGACAATCAGGACATCGCCGACCTTCAACTCGGCCATTTTTTTCTCCGTTCTCATCAGAGGTACCGGACAAGCTTCTCCCATGCAATCAAGTGTAAATTCAGCCATCTTGATAACCACCTTTTTCTCCATATTTTTATGAAAAGAAAAACTTTGTGAACAAAAACACTTAGTTCCGCATTAATCGGCGCTGCCCATCTTCTTCTCCTGCCATTTGACCGAAGCGATATAGAGCAGCAATATAATGAGGAATTGGACGATTAAGGCGCCTAGCCATCCGAATACATCCGGCAGAAATACCGCTGGCGCATCCTTGATGACGTGAGCCCGCCACCAGCCCATGTCATGCGCTCCCCAGAGAGAGCCGAGCACGAAGAAAAACAGCGACAGCATCTGCATCGTGAACCCTTCCCCTACGCGCATCAGCGTTCCCGAGGCGCAGCCGCCGGCGATGACCATTCCGATGCCGAACAGCACGGCGCCGATGACGAGGGCGAAGCTGATCTGCCCCACATTGTCCATGCCGGGAATCGGATTGCCTTGCATATAGGCCGAATATTTGATAGCCGTAAATCCAATTGTGGCCAACGAGCAGGCAATGAGTACCGCTCTCGTTACCGACGTGCTTCCCGTAATGCACGGGTCCCTCATCGAAGCGGTGAAGCAGAATCGCGATCTTTGCAAAATGACGCCAAACGAAAGACCGAACAGCAGATAGACGACCATGTTGTCATTGTAATGATTCAAGTAGAATCCAAAGGCAATGACGAGAGCGGTTGCCAATAAAGCATAAGGCAGTTGACTCTTTTTAGGTTTTCTGGGCGCCCGGGTTCGGGTCGATTTCGTCGCGGGACTCGGAGTTTGTCCCATCTTGCAGCACCTCCAGCACTAAGATGATTTTTAACTTTGTGAAAATATTAACATACTTATCGGCGCTGTGGTTATATGCTTTGTTTATGCTGTATAAGTTTTGCTAATGGCACGATAGACAAACAGAAGGAGCTTCAACAAAGTTCTAAGCGGGTAAACTAGGAGGAGTCACCCATGAATGTGGAAACGCTTAAATTGTTTCTGGACATCGCGGCGCTCAAGAGCATCTCGAAGGCGGCGCATAAGGCTCACATTACGCAATCGGCGCTCAGCCAGCAGGTCAAATCATGGGAAGCGATGTTGGGAGCCGAGCTTCTTCAGCGAAGCAACAAAGGTGCCCAGCTCACCGAAGCGGGACAGATCGCTCACAAATACGCGCTTCAAATTTGCAAGCTGTACGACGATATGCTGATGGAAATGAAGCATCTGGAGCACGGTCCGCATCAGTTGTCCATTTACGCCGTTCCGGAAGTGTGCAACTATGCCCTTCCCTGCACGCTGTATGAAGTGAAGAAGCATTTTCCCGAGTTTTTGATCACCTTGAACGAAGGCTTTTCATCGGAAATCGAGAAGCATATTCTGCTTGAGGAGGGCAATATCGGATTTATTTCGGGGCCTTCGACCAATCCCGAGCTGAGTTCCTGCAAAGTCTTCTCGGACAAGGTCATGCTCGTTGCCAGCGGCAGCGCGCCGCGTCCCGACACGATCGCGTTAAGCGAGCTCCCCCGGTTCCCGCTCATCTGGTCCGCCCAGCTCTCCTGCGTGCAGCGGGCCTTGAATGCGATGTCAGAGGGCAAGCCAAGCTTGAACATTCTCTATAATCTGGATTCCATCGAAGCGGTCAAGCTTGCCGCCATCAAAGGACACGGGGCCGCCTTTCTCCCCTATATGTCCATCAAAAAGGAGCTGTACAGCAAACAGCTCCGGATCATTCATATTGAAAATTTTCAAGTATACAACGAGATTCACATGATCAAGAAACAACACCGGCGCTGCGATAAGGAGACCCGGCAATTAATTCGCTATATCGAAAAGAGACTGGTCGATACGGTGTGTTGAGGGGTTGGCTGCTCCAGTGTGAAAAGACGCTTCCATCCCCGCCTGTTTCGCGGTTTTGGAAGCGTCTTAGTTCATTAACCAACTCCGTCAAGGCCCCAAGTGCTTTGGGAGCACTTTTGCGTTGGCTATAGACCTAATGCATTGGCAACGACAGTGACTGCTTCTGCTCTGTTGGCGTTCTCTTGCGGGTTAATGTTGTTGTTGTAACCGCTCATAATGCCCTGAGCGATTGCCGTTTCTACAGATTTCACAGCCCATTTGGATACTTTGTCTTGGTCCTTAAATTTTGCATTCGGTTTTTCATGCTTCAAATCGAACGCTTTGACAACCATTGCGGCCATTTGTTCTCTTGTTATCGGATCGTTAGGTCCGAAGGTCGATGAATCATAGCCGTTCACAATGCCATGCGCGCTCGCGATGGCGATGTTCTCTTTCGCCCAGTGCTTCTCCGTATCCTTGAATACTTTGCCGTCTGTACCCTTCAGTTCGAGTGCTTTAACGAGAATGGTAGCGAATTCGGCTCTCGTGATTTTATTTTTTGGCTTAAATGTATTGTCTTGATATCCGGTAATTGCGCCTCTTTGTACCAACGCCAGAATACTCTTCTCTGCCCAATGTCCATTAATGTCCTTCAACAGAATTTGCGGAGCTTTTGGTTCTTCTGCCTTAGTTTCTTTGGCTTTGGCCAGTACCGCAAACTTCGCGAATTGGTCCACATCCCCGCTTACCGTCTTATCGGACGCGTTAATGGCGATGTTCTCCAATGCAATCCATTCCTTTTGATCTGCGTCCAACCGGTATACCGCAAGCTCGTATTTATCCGGATGGTACTTGGAGATGTCGAATGGCAGGGCGATCGTCATGTTTTTCGCAAGTTTCTCTTTCGGACTGACCGTTATTTCGAACACTTCGCTCGCCAGTTGCAGATGAGCTGGAATATTCAGTCCGGAAGTAGTGCTTACTTTTTCCACTTTGAGCTGCAGCGTTTTTGCTGCCGCGCCCGCAGGGATATCGAACTTGACGCCGTTCAATGTAAAGGAAGCGCTGCTTGCATTGATAGTTCGGGTATTAGATGGCGTTGTCGATGAAGGCGCAGATGTGCTGCCGCCTCCGCCGCCACCTCCTCCACCACCGCCGCCGGAGCTGCCGCTTCCCGGGGTTCCGCCTGGTGTCCCGCCGTTATCCTCCTTGGCCGTTACGTTAAATGTTCGGGAAGCCGATTCCGAGCCTTGGCCCACTATCGCCATATACTCCCCAAGATCAGCGTCGGAAGGAAGGTTGAAGGTGACCGAAAATGCACCTTCTGCACCAGTATCGGCCACATCTACATAGAGAATCGTCTTGTTGGGACGAAGGACTTTAACACTCACTTCTTTTAATGTTGATTTTCCCTTCATCTCAACCGCTTCCCCGGGCTTTTTATTCGCTATCTGCTCCAAAGTGATTGGTTCTGCAGCAAATGCGGACAAAGGGAAAATGGTCAAAAGTACCGCCATAATCGTTATGTTTCTCAATATTCCTTTTATCACGAACTGCTTACCTCGCTTTCAAGTATAATCGAATCCGGAACGCTCCGGATTCGATTATGATCATGATATCAACTTATAGAGTCCTTATTGTAAAATGACAGGCTTCGCCAACGAGGTTGGGGCTTTCTCCGGATCGCTGGTGAACTCGTCAAAGACGAACACCTTAACGGAATAGCCTGAACCGTCCACATTAAAATGAGCGGTTACTTTTTCAAGCTCGGAAATGTTTCTTTCCAAAGCAACAATGCTAACCGGCGTCTTATCATCCTTAACCAGTTGGAACACGACGACGACATTTTGTCCTTCTCCTTGCGGAGCGACATCGACGGAGACGGTTATGCCGCCATCCTTATCAAACGTTCCATTGTCAATGGCGTAAGCCTTATCTTCGTCGGCTGGCTCTTTACCGTCTCCTGGGTCCTGACCATCACCAGGGTCTTGTCCATCTCCTGGATCTTGTCCATCACCAGGGTCTTGTCCATCTCCAGGGTCTTGACCATCTCCTGGATCCTGACCATCTCCCGGATCTTGTCCATCACCAGGCTCTTGTCCGTCTCCCGGATCTTGTCCATCTCCTGGATCCTGACCATCTCCCGGATCTTGTCCATCTCCTGGATCTTGTCCATCTCCAGGGTCTTGTCCGTCTCCCGGATCTTGTCCATCTCCAGGATCTTGACCATCTCCTGGATCCTGGCCATCACCAGGATCTTGTCCATTACCAGGGTCTTGTCCATCTCCTGGATCCTGACCATCTCCTGGGTCCTGACCATCTCCCGGATCTTGTCCATCACCAGGATCTTGTCCATCTCCTGGATCTTGTCCATCTCCTGGGTCCTGACCATCACCAGGATCTTGTCCATTACCAGGGTCTTGTCCATCTCCTGGATCCTGACCATCTCCCGGATCTTGTCCATCTCCTGGGTCCTGACCATCTCCCGGATCCTGACCATCACCAGGGTCTTGTCCATCTCCTGGATCCTGACCATCTCCTGGATCCTGACCATCAACAGGGTCCTGACCATCACCAGGGTCCTGACCATCACCAGGGTCTTGACCATCACCAGGGTCTTGACCATCTCCTGGATCTTGTCCATCGCCAGGATCTTGTCCATCGCCAGGATCTTGTCCATCACCAGGGTCTTGACCATCACCAGGGTCTTGACCATCTCCTGGGTCTTGTCCATTATCGGGATCTTTTTCATTATCTAGGTCTTCTTCATCGTCGGTGTCGGATCCATCACCGTTCTCATTGTCGGATCCAATATCATTCTCGTTGCCTGGTTCTACTCCACCACCGTCCTGCTCTGTACCCGTTTCAATATCATCAACAGAAATCTCTTCTTCGTCGATTCCCTTCGCGGATACCGTGCCGGGCACGACAGCAACAACCGGGGCGACAGCCATCGTCGTGGCAGCCAACACTTTAGCCGCAGCCAGCAAAGTGGCTGTTGTCTTTCGGCTTCCCGGGACATTCAACTCTTTCATTTCTTCGTTACGTTCTTCTCTTTTTTGTGTCATTGAAATATTTTTCTCCTTCCCTATTCCTTTTTTGGTTGATGGATTCTACTCTATTAACATGGCATCACCTCTTTTACCTGGAATACGCGCCACGAATCCCCGGCGAACCGCACCAGACTGACAAGATACACCGCTTTCTTTTCGCCTGATTGATGTTGATAGAACACTTCCATATTGCAGCGGTAGACCGGATCTTCGCCTTGCGTGACGAACACTTCATTAAGTAAGGCAAACCCCTTGGACCAAGCAGGATCAGGCTTGATGTGCGGATACAGAAATTCCTCCGCATACTGATTGACCAGCGTGATGATGCGAAGCTGTTCGCTTAACTCAATGACTTCCTTCCCCTGTACCGTTTCATTCTCCTGAGGCTGCTCCGGCTGCTCAATCAAGGTGTCTTCCTCAGGAACGGCATCTCTCTTAAATAGCTTTTGGCGAATAAGAGAAAGAAAATGATATGTTTGCTTCATTCCCAATCTAGCTACCCTACCTTTCCGTTGACCTGCCGCCCTTCATGAATCCTCTCCTTCAACACGGCATCGTATATTTTCTTCCTCACCGTTTCTTCCATCTGCCCATAAAGCTTCCAAGCATCTTCTTTAAAGGCTTGCACCGGATCTTGCTTGCCATATTTCCGAAACTGAATTCCCAGCTTCAGCAGCTCCAACTGCTCCAAATGCCGCATCCATGCTTTGTCGAGAATTTGCAAATAGGCGCATCGCCACTTTTGGCAGCATTGGCTTCGATTCTCTAATGAGAACAAGTCCTCCAGCTTCGCATCAAAATAGGAGGTGATGATTTGCGCGAACTCCAACCGATTGGCAGCCTTCTCTTCCGCAGCAAGGAGATTGGGCCGCAATCCAGACTCGCGAGACAATGCGGAAATATCCCATTCATCAGGTAATGGTTCACGAGGAGCATGCGTTTCCATCCATCTCTGGACATAACGTACAAGATGCCCGCGCAGAAAATACTTGATATCCTGCCCGTCTACCACATCTCTTCGATGCTCGTAGAAGCTTGCTCTTTGTTCGTGCACAATGGAATCAAGCACATAGACGAAGGTCCGGATTTCATAATTTTGCTGCTCAATCCTCTTTTGAACTCGTTCAATCCAGCGCGTCAACGCCGGTTTCCTTGTCCCGCTCTCTTTCCATTGGATGTTGCCGCGCCATTGCGCAGCTTCTTCGGAAGCAAATCTCTCAATCAGTTCATCTTCCATCGAAATATAAAAGCAGGATGATCCCGGATCTCCCTGTCTGCCTGAACGGCCTCTTAATTGATTATCAATTCTGCGGCTCTCGTGCCGCTCCGTCCCGATGACATGGAGCCCCCCAAGCTCGGCTACGCCCGGTCCCAGCACGATGTCCGTTCCTCTGCCCGCCATATTGGTCGCGATCGTTATCGCCCCTTTCAATCCAGCAGCAGATATAATCGCGGCTTCTTTTTCCTCCTCTTTGGCATTGAGCAGTTGATAAGGCAGGCCGAATGCTTGCAGACGAGAGGCAACCTCCTCGGATTGTTCAATCGACGTCGTTCCGATTAGTACCGGTTGTCCAATAGAATGCCGCTTTTTTACTTCACGCATGATTTCTCGATACTTTTCTTCTCTGGTCCTAAAAAATACATCTTCTTCATCGATGCGCTGGACAGGCTTATGCGTTGGAATGGCGACGATCTCCAATCCGAACAGATGATGTATTTCTTCGGCTTCGCTCCGGATGGTTCCGGTCATCCCGGTCAGGTATGTATACAAGCTAAAAAACTTTTGTATCGTAATGACCGCATGCGTCACGTTTTCCGGACTTAACGGCACATCCTCTTTCGCTTCGATCGCTTGCTGCAGGCCGTCATTATATTGCCGCCCCTGCAAAATCCGCCCGGTAAAAGCATCGATAATGGCTACTTTCCCATCCTTGACAATGTAATCGACATCGCGCTTCATCAATGCTTTGGCGCGCAGGCTTTGCAATAAATAATGGTAGACATTCGTATTCTCCAATTCGTATAAATTATCAATCATGAAGACCGTTTCAATCGTTTGAATGCCTCTGTCCGTAAACGTAACCTGATTCAGCTCGCGATCCACTTCGTAATCCCGATTCTCCTGAAGCCGGTCGACAAACCGGGCGCACACGTAATACAGATCGGGGGATGCCTTCGTTTTTCCAGCTATAATTAGCGGAGTCCGCGCTTCATCGATTAAGATGCTGTCAATCTCATCAATCAGCGCATATGCCAGAGTCCGTTGAACCCTCTCATCCGGCTCCCGGGCCAGATGGTCCCGTAAATAATCAAAACCGAATTCGCTGCACACCCCGTAAGTCACATCTTTCTGATAAGCCGCTTGCTTCGCTTTGATGCTCATGCCTCCGAGATTTAATCCGACACTAATCCCGAGAAATTCGAAAATCGGCTTCATCTCCGCATAATCTCGTGCAGCCAAATACTCGTTCGCCGTAATGAGATGCACCCCGTCTCCCTGCAATGCGAACCAATATATGGGGAGTATGGAAGTTACGGTTTTCCCTTCGCCAGTCGCCATCTCCGCAATATTGCGCTCGGTCATCGCCCATCCGCCCATCAACTGCACATCATGCAGCGTCTTCCCGGATATTCGGCGAACGGCTTCTTTTGCCAGCGCGAACGCTTGGAATTTCACATGAGGCGAATCCCTGTCCTCCCCCGCTAGGAGGCGCAATTGCTGGGATAGCGACTGCAGCTGCTCATCCGAATAACTGGACAATTGGCGATAGTGGCGGTCAATGTGATGGACGATGCGCCGCAGTTTTCGTAACGGTGCTGACTGACGGTCAAATATCCGCTTCGTAAGTCGGGACAGCAATGCTTGACCTCCTTTGCAAGCCACTCATTTGGCATAATAACCATTTCCAGGTTTTGTTTTTTCTGATTTTTCCATTACAATTTAAATTCGTACAATATGTGTTGTTCGCAGAAACAATAAGGAGGAATTCAAACGATGCTTCAGACAGTCTTACGGTTACTGCCCAACTATTCCGAAATGATTGAACCTTGCTCCGACGAACAAATAATCAATATGTTTTTGTCGTCAAGCAGCCGTTCTCCATATACAATTCGCAATTATCGGAACGCGATTAACAAATTCCGTCTGTTTATTGGGAATAAAGCGTTGAAGGATGTGACGTGGAGAGAAATCGAGGTCTATAAAATCAGCCTGGCTCAAGGCTTTTTAAGTCCAAACAAAAAACCGATGGCGCCCGCCACGATCGCTGCTCATATCGCGCCCTTGCGCTCGCTGTACAATTGGGGAAATGACGAAAATAGAGGATTCTTTCCGACGAATCCGACGACTTGCGTTCGTGTGCCGAAGATCGCGGTGAACAGCAAAAATCATTATTTAACAGTCCGTGAAGTCCGCCTCCTGCTCGAACAATTAAAAGTCCAGGGATTCCGCGACTATGTGATCGGAATGACGCTTGTGCTGCTCGGGGTGAGGGTTTCGGAATTAATTGCGTTGGAGTGGGATGACTTCCATACGGATCCCGAAGAGACATCCATGTGGGTTACGATAAGCGGCAAAGGCGATAAACAGCGTGAAGTGAAGGTTCCGCAGCTATTATGGCGGTTATTATGCGAATACCGGGAACAAAATAAGGATACGCACGGCCAGCGTATTTTCCCTATTTCCGTAAGACTCGTTGAGAAGATCATCCAGAATGCCCGTGAACAAAGCGGCTTGAAGAAAAAAGTAACGCCGCACTGGCTTCGACACACCAATGCGACGCTGGCTCTGCTCCGCGGCGCTTCCTTGCAGCAAGTGCAGGAATCCCTTGGACACACGCATATCAATACGACTCAACGGTACTTGCATACCGTGCAACAAATGAAGAAGGCCGCTCCCGACTTCGTTGCTGATTCGATTACGATGAAATGAAATCTACTTGTGAGGGGTTGATCAAATGGTTAATTTTATCTATACTATTTTTTGGGACCTGAATGTAGAAATGAATACGATATTAGCAAAACATGTCGAACAACACATATTGTACGAAGTTAGTTTCCCTTACGCATCATAGAACCACACTAGTGTTTTATTTCCTACATAAGATGAATTACCCATTTTTATTTTTTCGACAATTCTATTGAAAATTTCAATACAAGCCTGCGTAATTTTTTTGCGCAGGCCTTATTATTTTCTTCCCCGCCGCTTCAGCCCCCTTACACAACAAAAAAGAGTTGTATCAAATACAACTCCAATTTAACGCTTAGCTTACATTCAATTCAGACCAGACATGTTGATTAACCAAATTGTGTAACTCAAACAAGCCCGGCAGGGCTGAATTTTTCTCTTATCCTCTGCATCTTAACGAGCCATTCGGGAGGAAGGGAATTTAGCCTAAATAGACGTGCAAAGTGAATAAAGGACAGCTTTTGATGCCTAGATACGACCCCTTGAGTGGTATCAAATAACCATTTGAGTAACACGTAAACGATGAGAGCTACAAACAGCTGCCCGTACACGGCATTTTCAGTTGTCCCGAACAAAGTAGGGATATTCAAGTGCTGCTTGATCCAGCGAAAGAAAACCTCGATTTGCCACCGGGCTTTATACATCTGTGCGATTTCTTCTGGGGTCACTTGCATGAGATCGGTAACGACGCGGAGTTCTCGGCCATCGAAATCTTGGAAGGTAACGACGCGATGCCGCTTCTTGGATCGACATTGCTCTGTTCCAAGTTGGCACGTAATGTCCCGGATGACCGGGCTGTTAGGCTCTTTTTGCCGGCGTAGAGCACGTGGTTTTTCAAGATGAACGTTATCACGCAGTCGAACGACAAAGGATTGACCTTCTTCTTTGAAACGATCTAATCGTTCGAGCTTCCCGTAAGCCCGGTCCATAACCATAATGTAATCCAAATGGGTTAAGCTTTCACAGAGCGGACCATCATGTTTCGAACCAACCGTTTCGACCACGTTTAGAGGGGAGTCGCATTGGGCTTGCAAAGAAACATGTAGCTTAATGCCCGAACGCTCACCATGGTAAGGGGCCCAGGGCAAGCGAGTTTTTCCTACCGTTACGGTCGTCGAGTCAATCAAAAGCAATTCTTTAGGAAAGGCCAGCTTTCGGGTCGTTTGACGATTACAGGTTTGGATGAGCCGGTGTAGGAGCTCCTTGAATACAGCAAAGGGAACCTCAGCTGCCTTTCCGGAAAAACTGGAATAATGGACAGGAAGCAAGCCGCTGGCTGCTGCATGAACCACACCTGAACGGTAGCTATCCCATTGTTCAGAGGCAGCCATCGCCCAATATTGTAGCAAATGATGGACGGTAAACTTGCGGGCCTTGTCTTTATAGCCGGCGAGTTCGATTGCAGAATCGATTTCTTCTGCAGGCAAAACGGATTGAAGGATGGACAGGATCGTGGTAGACTTTTTCATGGAGTCGCCACCTTTCTTCGGTTGAGTTTGTAGGCGTACAAACATTTTACCGGGTGTGCGGCTTTTTT
>NZ_LDIG01000241.1 GCF_015845845.1 Paenibacillus dendritiformis | reverse complement strand
CTTCGAAACAAAGTCAGCCGCAGGCGGGTCAAAACGGTCATCGAAAATCTGATCTGGCTGGCCTCTCGAATGGTAGAGCATGCCAGACAAACGAAGCTCCGCTTCGGAAGACATAGTCCATGGTTTCAGACATTCCAGCGCATTTACGGGACCTTGTCGGGATAATAGATTGCGAACCTATGTTTCCGTTCAAGCTTTGCACAAGGGAAGCTTTGTTTCGTGATGTCTTTTTCAAGTGAATCGAGTCATCACCTCTGCTTTCTGCGCCTATCGTTACAACTGATAGTGATGGTTCTCTTATTCGTAACCCTTTCACGGATTCAGGTTTGAACTAACCGCTCGATGCAACGCTAGTGCCTGTCCTGCCCTATACCCGTCCTCAAACGAAAGAAAACTTCTTTAAAAAGCATGAATACGTGTACGATGATCACGATAACTGTTACCTATGTCCAGCCAATGCGGTACTGTCTTACGAAACAACGAACCGTGATGGTTATAAAATGTATCGCTCGAACCCGGCAATCTGCAAAAATGACGACCTGGCTCTGGAAGACCGGTCGCACCTCTCCCGCGACTGCAGTATTACGAGGGAGTTTGTCTTCAATCTGAAGCGCCCGGTTGAGCGGGCGTTTTTTACGGAACCGGTGAAGTTCTAACGAAGCTGTAATTGAATGTCCCGCATACAATTCGCAGCCGCCATACAAGCTGCCGTGGAGGGTGGAACCCCATCGGCATATGTTGTAGACGAGAGATTGCCCCCAATGTTTCCTATGAATCTGGCAGATCAATAGAAGACGCAGCAGTTCTCATGCAGCGAAAGTACTCCTTCATGCGAACGGTTCCACCTTTAGCTGATGTAGATGAGTCCATTGCCATGGGCATCCCCTTCTGACCGGATGGGAGAGTGCTGCTAAGGAATGACAGAATAGACGTCTCTCCCTTTTAACAGGAAAACCGATCTCCCCTCTCTCAAAAAAACAACAGCGACAATCGACCGCAGACTATCCTTTTAACAGGAAGTGAAATTCCTCTTGTTTATTTCCTTCGAGGATGTGATACAATAAGCGCAATAGCGGCTTCATGCCGTCTATCTTTCATATTCATGAAAGGGTTGGGTGAGGGGCTACGATGGAAAGCAGGTATTCGATTGGTCCACCAAGAAAGAGAGAGACCGTCGCATGCAAAGGAGAATGCTTCGCCTAATCCAGTTGTCCGCCTGAATCCAAGCGATTGGCGGCGGGAGCTGTTAGCGGGAATCGTATCTTTTTTTGCGATTGTCTATATTATTATTGTCAATTCATCGATATTGGCGGATGCCGGGATTCCGCAGGAAGCCGGTATTATCGCTACTGTGCTCGCATCCGCGATCGGCTGCTTCATTATGGGCTGGTGGGGCAAAGCGCCCCTGATCATCGCGCCGGGGATGGGAATCAACGCGATGTTCACGTACACGCTCGTTCAGGGCATGGGGCTGACGTGGCAGCAAGCGCTGGCCGTCACCGCGATATCCGGCATTTGCTTCATTGCCATTAGCATGACTACGCTCGTCGAGAAGCTGAGAACGGCCATTCCCGCTTCATTACAGGAAGCGATCTCGGTCGGAATCGGTCTCATGCTCGTCCTCATCGGATTGCAAAAGGGCGGGGTCATCGTCTCGGATCGCTCCTCTATAATTGCGGTGCAATCCTTTGCCGATCCGGGCGTGCTGGTTACGCTGTTGACCTTGGCGTTGACATGCATTCTGTACATGCGCAAGGTTCCGGGGAATCTGCTGCTGGCGATTATCGGAGGGACCGTGCTCGCCTACCTGTTCGGAGCCGTTCCGACGAATGCGTCGGCCGGAGGCGGAGGCTTTTCCTGGTCCACCTATGGGGATGTGTTCGGGCAGTTGACCGTGAAAGGCTTACCCGTTACGACCTTGATCGTCGCCGTCTTCTCGCTGACGCTCGTCATCGTGTTCGAGAGCGTCGGTCTGATTAACGCGCAGTTGAACATGAGCGGCAGACAGGAGCGGTTCCAGCGCGTCGTTCAGGCGAATGCGGTCACGGTCTTCCTGAGCGGGATTTTCGGCACAAGTCCGACCGTCTCGACCGTGGAAGCGGCCGCCGGCATCTCGTCCGGCGGAAGAACGGGCTGGACCTCGATCGTCACGGGAGTGCTGTTCCTGTTGACGTTCATTGCGATGCCGGTCATCACGCTCGTTCCGGATCCGGCAGTGGCGCCGATCCTGATCTTCATTGGCGGCTTGATGATGCCCGCAGTCCGGAATATTTCCTTCGAACGGCTGGAGGAAGGCCTTCCCGCCTTCTTCATCATCGCGTTCATTCCGCTGATGCACAGCATCGTGGACGGAATCGCGATCGGCTTCATCAGCTATGCGCTGTTCCACCTTGCGGTGGGCAAAGGGCGCCAAGTCAAGCCCCTGTTCTATATCATTTCGCTTCTGTTCGTCATGCATTTTGTGCTGCAGACGATATAAGAGAGGTTGCCCCGAAATTGCAGGGTTAGCAACGGAAGAAACCCGCCTTGGACGCATCAGCGTCCGGGCGGGTTTTTGTCGTCGTTATAGCAGCGGGTAGCTTGGAGAGAGGTTTTCATGTTCAAGCCGGACTCCCCTGCCTAACACGAACGGATTACTCGTCCATGACCCTGCGCGTTCATTCACTTTACTGTTGACAATATTATTTAGGTGTTATTTGAAGTCAATTCCTGTGATTTCCTTGTACTCTTCCGGCGTGATTTCCCCGAAAGGATTGGCAGCCGTCTTCACCGCCGCGCATAGCCCCTCCGCGTCGATCCAACGGCATTCAAAAGCTAGCTTCCAAAAATTCATGCCAATTTCCCTCCTTTAAGTTGTATGATTTCAAGTTTGGCATTGGTTAGCTCCGCCCCTAAGCTGTCAATGACGTTCTGCTGCTGAATATTCCTGATTTTTAATTGTGTCAGTTCTTGACCTAACATATCCATCTGTGAAGGCTGCGGCGGCGGATTCAGCACTTCTATCTCCTCGTCCGTAAGGCCGTTCCGCCAGAAGCTTGGGCCGTCCACAGGGTGCGGCGGCTTCGGCATCGGAGCGTCGCTCTCCAGGTCATACTCGGCGAAGATAGCCATGTATTCGGCGTATGCGGCCTCATATGCCTCCTGCACTGCTCTGTAGCCCTCGACATCGAATATAGGCTGATAGAGTCCATCTGGCATCGGCACGGCCACCGTGTAGCCTACGAGCACCGTTGCCGGTTCGTATGGCTGTTCGTCGTCACGTTGCACCGGTTCCGACTGCGGGAGCGTGCCGGGTTCGTCCGGCTCAATCGGTTCCCGCCGATCAAAAACGCCCGTCACGGAGTCCGCAACGAGCGTCGGTTCGATGTAGCGACCGGAGAGGTCGGTTATGATTGCTTCTTTCATTGTGCGTCCCCCTTCGTTATCGTTCGGCTCGGAACGAGATCCCCTCTAAACTGAAAAGTTCATTTGATCCTCGCGTTGGATAAACTGAGCCTGTCTCACCAGACACGTCAATACGGGCTATAACTCCGTTAGCCTCAGTGACGCCCGCTCCTTGCGAATAAGTTACGTGAGCGGAACTGTGGGAAGGACGATATCCCTTCGGGAGTACGAACATTGCCTTGCCACCGTCAATCACTCCGCCTTTAACCAACCCACGAAGATGAACAATGCCGTTATCATCTTTGTAGTACTGCGGAGGGGTCCAACGCTCGCCCCAGCTCACCCATCCGTTCAACAGAGTCGGCGTAATCCATGGAGGAGAGTCCTTCTCCGCCTTGCTGTTCTCGACCACGCTTAACCGCCGACCAATGTCGCCCACTTCCTGCACCAAGTCCGATACAGTCCCGCGTAGATTGGCCGCAACGGTGCCGCTGATTGGAGCCGCTAGCGTTGGATCGAGCATCGTATAGGTGACGCGGTAGACTGCGGTGGGGTCGAAGTCCGCAAGCGGTTTAAATGCTAACTCATTCCCGTAGGCATTTCCCGTGGTTATAACCCAGTGGTTATTTTGTGCGTGCTTATAGACGCCCAGAATTTTCTGAACCTCATAAGCGAGCTTGCTTGTCGGGAATACCTTTGTCTCATTTATGTAGTAGCCGCTATAAACCGCTGAACCTTGCGGATTCGCCTTCTCCCGAATCACAATACCGCTGCCGACCTCGACCATGTTCGAGCCTGCGGAGAGTGTCGCGCCCAACTCATAATTCCGAACGGGTTCGACGGTTGGCTTCGCCTTTAGGTATTGGAGGCGGTAGGGAGTCCATTCCGGATATGTCTCTGTCGGCCGCGCCGTCTGTGGCGCAGAATTGGTAATTATTTGATACCAACACTTAGTTCCCGTCCCGTTATACGGAGGGAAGCCCGCAACATTCTCAGCCATTCTCCAGCCCATAAAATAGAGCTTAATCTCTTCTGGTTCCGGTTTGTAATCCGGCCCCCATCCGCTGTCGGTATTGGAAATTGTGATAGTTAACGCGTCATAAACTTTGTTGTTAAAAAGCCCGGTAATAAATTGTTGATCCGGAGCAGTAGGGGCGGTTCCCGAAGGACTGCGTTCCAATAATACCCCGGTATACTTAGTCACAATCCCCGTGTCGTTTTCTGGACGCTCAATCTTCTCCAATCCAACCCACTTGAATCCAGTAGCTGAACCACGGTAAATCCAAGGCAACGAACCATCCAACGTAACCTTCTTCCACGGCTCCAGTACATACGGCAGCCCATCGTCTCCCATAAAGAGCGTATCGGGATTGCTGCCGTCTATCGGATGAGATGCGAGTTCGGCCTCGAAGGCGACCATACTGCGTTGCTGCGGAGTGAAGGGCTTCGGTTCGGTGCCGATGTTGAGCATTGGGTTTGATATGGTATAAGTTTTGATACCCAACTCAAGGTTGCTAAAATAAACCCGTAAAAACTCCGTTTTCGGCGGAGTCGTAACTGTCAGTGTCTGGCTCGTTGTATAACCAGCCAGCGATATTATATTTTTATTACCATCCAGAAATCCGATGTTTATGTTACCTTCGTGCTGCGCAGATAGCACGTATTGAGTATCTGGCAAAGACCTGACATCAGTCGCAAACACAGTGTTATCTCCATCAGCAATCAGTAGTGCGTGATAGGGAGATGCGATCTTCATCTGGCTGATAGTCATTGTCCACTCATAAAACGGCGGCAGCAGATTCCCACCCGTAACAATCGCATACGGGTTCTTGATATTTGTCATAGAGTCAACATATGGATACCGCTCCGCAACCTGCTCAGGTGTCATGCTTCCGATTGCGTTATACTCAGCTTCGGTAATTTCGTAGAGTCGCGCAGAATCCATATATCCGTAACAATTTGTTTCTCCGTTAATAAGGACATGAAAATTAGATGTTATATCTTCAGAAGGTGATAAACGAATATGAACCGGAGTAAACTTCGAGACATCGGTAGCCCATGTACTATTGATATGATTAAAATTCAAACAGAGCTCGGCAGCATTGCTGTTTTTCAAATCAACCAATGCCACATAATACTTACCAGCTTTAAGGGAAACTTTTTGAATATGGACAAGTCCAGAGCCAGTAACCCCGGTGAATGAAACCTTCATCCCATACGACCCCGATGTTTTATTTGTCGAATCAAGAATATGAGATGTATAAGAATCAGCCCAGAGATTCACATCTTCGCATCCTCCCGCACGCCCCAACAAATTCACCAACGTCCGTCCCTTCACCTCCCCCATCCGGAACGGCGTATCATTCTCGACCTCCACCACCTGGAGGCCGGGGTTCAGCGTTAGCGGCTGGTAGGCTGGGACATGGGCGTCCTTCAGGCCCTGCTCGATGCGGTTCATGTCCTTCTCGGTGACGAGGTCGTCGTATTTCCAGTCGGTCTTTGCCTCGTATGACATCTAGGCCACCTCCTTGATTGCGATTGGATGCTTGATGAGCGTATCGGTTGTAAGCGGAATGTATACCGGATTCGAGGTCAGGACCGTGCCGGATTCATCCTGCAACTCAATCAGCGTCACGGTCTCCGCCGCACCGGCGGGGATAATGTATTCCATCAGCACTTCCTGCTCCGATACATCCTTGATCTGAAAATCCGTAATTTCCACGGATTGGTTCAGCACGACCTTGGCGATTCTACGGTTGACGTGCTGCGCCATTTCCTGCAATAAAATAGAACTAATCATTTCAATACGACCTCCTGTCCCCGTTCGGCTAACGGCGTCCGTCCCAGTCTCCAGCCCGTCGACAGCTTCGTCCGGCGGTTAAGCGGGGTACGGCTCAAATGCTCCTGTACCTCGATCCGCTCCGACAAGGATGTGGCCTGCCGATACAAGAGATTGGCCGGCTTCATGAAGCGCACCGTATGCTCCACTTCCTTGAAAATCGCCGCGTCGGTCAGCTTCGCCCGAACGGTCAGCTCGAAGCGGCCGACGTCGAGCTCCACCTTGGCCCGATCGGCGCCAAGCAGGAAGTCGAGTCGCTCTTGCAAGTACCGCACCGTGAACGGCGGCTTGGTGGAGTAGCGGTTCATGACCCGTTTTTTCCGGAAATCCAATGACTCCTGTGTCGGGTCGGCCTGAATGCCGAGCTGTTCTTCCCTGCGCTTCAACGAAGCCTCGCTCGCCGTGAGCACGAATTGATCGTTCAGCCATTTGTCGGCCCCGGCCGCCACGCCTTTCAGCTCCGCATCGACGGTCTCTCCCAGCCATTCGAATTCGCGAATGCCCTCATAATAGGGAGGCAAATAGGAGCAATAGTTACGCTCCATGGAGCTTCACCTCCCGCAGCACAGGCACTTCCTCCTCGGCGAGTTCCAGATTGGCCGCGGTTCCGTTCAGCGTCGTGCCGCTCACATCCGCAACCCCCGGCACGGTGAGTATGCGGGCTTCCATCTGGCTGATGCGGACGATCAGCTTCTCCTGGTCCTTCCACGACTCCCGAAGCAGATGCATATATTGCTGCAGCACCTGCTCGACGTCTCCCTGCACCTGGCCAAGCGTCATTCCCTTGTCGAGCTGCAGCGTCGTCTCGACCTGCAACTCCACGGGACGCACAGCCGCGATCGTTACCTGATGCCCGATAGGAGCGAAGCCTCCACCCATGCCGGCTGCCGCCTTCGGATCGGTCTGCTCCTGAACCTCGGCAATCAGCTCCGCCGACGGAACCTGATAATCCGACGAGATGAGCGTACATTTGACCGTTCCGCCCCCTTGCCAGGCCGGAAACACCTTCACACCGCCTACGCCCGGCATGACGGTCAGCTTCGTCCGATAGTCGGACACATTGCCCCCGAACGGCTGCTCGTTAATCGCTTCAAGATAGCGATCGCGAAGCGCGTCATCGGATTCCGTGTCCTCCCCGGGGACAAGAATGTCCCCAAGTTCCGCCCGCGCCAACCCGGCGATATAGTCGATCGGCGTGAGTTCTCCATAGAGCCGATTGCCGTCCGCTCCCTCCGTCTCGCAGGTCAGCTCGCTTTCCCCAGGGGTCAGCGATGCCGTTACCCGCCATGTCAAATCTTCGATCGCAAAACGGCTGCCGATCGGCACGCTCTTCGGCGATCCGTCCGCAGCGTAAAATCTCCCTCTCCGCTTGGCGGCGACAGCAGGCAGTCGCCGGACGCCGAACTCGGCCGTCCGGCGCTCCAGATAAGCGCCTGTAGCCGTATCGGCATAGGATAGCTCGCGGTTCAAGCTCATCTCTTGGTACCACTGCGCCAATTCGGCCGCGACCGGCGCGAGCGCATCGTAGATGATGCTGCCTTCCCGCTTGTCCACCTCATTGGGAACCCGCTCCAGCATGCGCGCCAAAATATCCTCATAGCGCGGCGTCTCCTGCAAGTACGCTTGTCCTCCAATTCCATTATCCATTGACGGTCACCTCCTTCATCGTCTGCACCGTCCCTTCCGTCGTCTCCACCATGAAGCTGACCAGCATGGCATCCTCCGCCGATTGGAATTCGAATGCGGTAACGCTCCGCACCCGGTCATCCTGCATCAGCGCTTCGGTAATCGCCCGTTCCAGTTCAGATTGAACGAAGCCCGCGCCATATCCAAGATTCGCTCTCAGCTCGGTTCCGTAATTCGGACTATAGATGAGATGCTCATACCGTTCCGTCTGCAGCAGCTTGTCGATCGCCTGCTTCATCGCATCCAGGCCATCGGTTATGCCTGCAACCCTGCCCGCTCCGCGATCAATTCGGTAAGTCCGTGTCGGCTGGCTGGCCTCGGCAACTTCAAAAGTATCTTCCATATCCAACAGCACTTGTGGAATCACATGCCCACCACCCTGTCGATGGCAATATACATCTGGCCGCCTTGCGCGCGGGCGAGCAGCACCTTGTCACCGGCCTTCAACCCATGCCGGATGACGACCTCCTCCGTGCCGATCCGTACCTTATACTCGGTCAACTGCTCGGTTAAGGCTATGGCGCTGGCGGGAAGCGTGAACCGCTGATCGACCTGAATGCGGAGCGGAGCGGCGCTCAGCACCTCGCCGAACAGCAGCGAGACCGGACTGGAAGCCTCGACGGCGCCCACTCCGGCTTTTTTGATAATATCCAGCATCCCCATATCTAGATCACCTTCAATGTTAGTGACATTTTATGTCCCGAACCGTCCCAGTCGTGGGAGCATTCATCGATGAGCATATATTGCTGAATCTGTTGTTCGGGCAAATAAAGAGGGATGTACATTCCGGCCCGAATGCGCACATCCCCTACGGCGTCCACTTTTAATGTTTTTTTCTCGCGGTTGTGAAGCTTCATATAGGATGCGAGAAGCTCCTTGATTTGGGCGTCATTCATGCCCTCTTCGAGTTTTTCGGACAACTGCAGTCTTCCCCATCTCGCGATGTTCGCGCTGTCCTGCATAATATAAGTCTCGCGCTTGCCCGACGCCTTGTTGTCCCGGAACAGCTTCACGCGGTTGTAGGTCTCATCGTCAATCGACCGCTTGTGCGAGAACCCCCGCATCTGGCTCTCTTCACCGATAATGATGTCGGTTGTCCACGTTTTCGCATCCCGCAGCGTCAGCTTGCCGAAGTCGTCATAAAATATGAAAATATTGCGCGTCGCAATCAGCGTCTTGTCCAGCGCGCGGCAGATAATATCGAGCAGCTTCTTGTTATCCTCCATCACGAGGGGAATGACATGCTTCGTGTCGGCCAGATCGCCGATCTTCAGCTCGCAGTCCTTCGCTATCCGCTTGATGAGATCCGTGGCCGTCACATTTTCGAGCACATACGTATCGTTCGTTAGCAAGTACCGGATCTGGTCATAGGCGGTCAGCTTCACCTTATCGTCCTCACCGGTCTCGATGGTGAACACATATCCGTAAAACACCGGCTTGCCGTCGATCCTCACCCGCACGACATCGCCATTGTTGACAGTAAATTTCCGGCTCTGGAACAGCGCTCCAGATACATAAGTCAAGGACATCTTAGCCGGCTTGCCGGAACGGGACGTCGACCAGGTCATATCGGTAATCAGCTCGGAAATATCCCACATCGTCTTATTGCGGTTATCAATAATGACTTCGATCATGCCTGCACCTCCTACCGCAGCCGCAGCTTCCGGCCTTGTTCCAGATCCTTGACTTCATCGCTCCGAAGACCGTTCAGGCGCTGAATCTCAACAACCTTGCTCTCATCATTGAAAAATCGTTTGGCTACCGCCCATAGCGATTCGCCCGGGCCAAGCGTATAGGCGGAAGGAATCATGCGTTCATCCGGCCGCTCCGGAGGGGCCTTTTGGATCGTGACGGTGCTGTTCGTATTCGCGGACTTCGTCATTTTATGCGCATGGAAAAAGCGATATTCCTTCAAACCGAGCTCATAATCGATATCCCCTACGCTGCCGGACGACTCCGACCATGTGAACTTCTCGATGACCATCGCCAGATTGATGCGCATGGAAGGCGAGGTCAGCACGAACCGGATCGGGCGCTGCCGCTTCATCCAGCCGCGCAGCATCTCGACATAGTCCTTCGGCTGGAGCAGCCGCTCAGGAGGGACATGAACATATGGGGCCGGCCCTGCGGGGAACAGGCTGCTGAATTGCAGCTCGGCCAGCTTCATCGGCTGAATCGCGTTCACCTCGCCCAGTCCGATAATGTCGAAGGAGGACAGATTCCCGGATTCGCTCACCTGAAGCTGGGGCGGGTTGACGGGCAGCTCCATCACCTGCTCCTGATTGTTGATGCTTAGAAAGATGCGGTATTCATTCATCACCCGTACACCCCTTCCGCCGTCGAGACGAACTCTTCCTCCAGCTTCTGTTCGATCCGGTTGATGAGCGTATCGAAGTCAAAGCCTTGGTGGATGTCGCCTGTGGACACCTGCACCGTCGGCGTCAGCGTCACGAAGTTCTGAATGCTGTCCATTTCCGCCAGCTCCCGCATCATCATCAGCTTCTCGTCGGAAATATCGACCTCGCCTTCGACCTTGCCGACCTTGCCGATTTTGCCGACTTCTCCTACCTTTGAGATTTGCGGCGCATTCATGCCCGTGCCTAGGCCCGTGCTGATCGGCTTGAACTGGTCTGTTCCTGTTGGGCCGGGATCGGTAATCTTTTTGAACAGGTCGTTTGTGAAACCACTGTTATTCTTGACGAAGTCCTGGCCTTTCTTGAACGCGGCTGTAACATCCGTCTGTTCCATACGGTATTTGGATAAGTCGACCAGTTTGTTTCCGTCGGACTGAAGTTTGCTTTCATCCACCCACTCGGGATGCCACTCATCAAAGGTATCCATGGTGGAGCCGGTCAAATTGTTTATGGCCGTTATCACCTTGTTGACTCCTCTGATAATTCCGTTTGCAATATTGGAAACTAGATCTTGTACGTTCTTCAATATCTCCCAGAAAACTCTTTCGATGCCCTCTCCTAAATTATTAAATTGATTGAAACAAGCTTCTACTAAAGACAAGATGGCGTTCCAAATAACCGCAGCCACGCTCATAACTGCCGCACCAACAGCAAAAAATGCGCCAACAATATAACCGACCACGGTTCCGGTCGATACGCCCAAACTATTCAACGCTTCCATAATCAGCACAATCGCTGCAATAATCGCAAAAATCGGCCAAACCGCAATCAGCCACTGAACGAGCCAATTCGCAGCGACCGTGGCAACAACGATGCCGATGGCAACGAGGGCATTTTCGACCAGGCTCCAGTTTTCCAGCAGAAAGCCCACGACCGTTTCCGTGATGGATCCAAGCAAGCTTAATCCGCCATGAATCGCTTCGAAAAAGCCGTTGAACCGCCCTTCCTCAAATGCCTGATTCAATAATTGCAGTACGGGGCCGAACGCCATCATGGCCGTCTCGCCCATTAAGGCCAGCATGCCTTGGAAGCGATTGACGGCAAGCTCCCATTGCTTCACCGGACTTTCCATCAAGAGAGCAAGAGATTCCTGGCTCATCCCGGCCTTGGTCATCAATTCATCGAAGGCCTCCAGGAAGCCGTCCAAATTCCCGGTCTGGCCGAAGGACTCCATTTTTTTCTGAAGGTCCTCATTGATCGGCAGATTCAACTGCCCAAGCAGGCCGTCCGCCTTTCCGAAGTAAGCCTCCTTCATCGAGCTTGCAAGTCCGGCGGCATTTTCGTTCGGCCGGAAGGCGGCCAAGCGCTGGACCATTTCATTCATCTTGGTGACGTCATTGGCATTTTTCGATATCGAAGTCAGCACAAGCCCCGACTCCAACGACTGGTTCACATCTCGCCCCGACTTGAGCGCTTGGGACCTCATGGTTTCGAACACCGCCGCTCCCTGCTGCGCATTGCCATATTGCGCCTGGTAGCGGGAACGGAAATCTTCCGCCGCAGCCGCATTCTGAATCGCATGGACGCCCATCGTCTGGAGCGCGTTCAATATAGGAAGGGCCGCGCTTTTCATTTTCTGCCCTATCGTTTTTTCTTCTTCGTCCTTGCCCTTGTTCTGTTGCTGTTTGTTACCTTCCTCATCTGTGGACCCTCCTGCTTCCACTGCGGAGGCGCCTGCTGCTTCAACCGCTTTAGTGAAGCTGTGAGCCGCATCGCTCCATTCCTTGCCCGCGTGCGCAGCAAGCTGCTTCCATGACTCTGTCATCGAATGAAATGACTTCTTGACGACTTCATCAATCGAAGCCATGATCCTCAGATGCGTCATACCCATCATTTTCAGCATCGGGTTGAATTCGAAGCTCCAATCGTTGCGCATGCGGTTGACACGCTGGGGGAGCACGACAGGAGCCGGCGGCTGTGGCGGCTTGAAGATGATAAGCTGCTTCTCGTTCATGAACTCTCCTCCTTTCCCCGGCAGATACCAAGCCTTCCCGCCTACTTCCTCATCAGAACTAGAGAGAAGGCTCTACTATCCGCGGTTGTTCTACCGCTTCTTCATCTTGCGCTGCGCGCGGCGTTCCTCCTCCACGCGAATGTCGATCATCGCATAGATGGCTGCCCGCTCGCGCTCGGGCAGAGCGAGCAGCTCATGCGGCAGAATGCGAAGCTTGTGGAGGGCGTAATAGGCATAGTTCGCTTCCCCGTCGCCCTCCCGGATTAGTTTTTTACTTCATCAATGAGTTCGCTCATGTCCTGATTGAAGCCATTCAGTTCCTGAACCTCTTGCAGCAGCGCCGCATATTCTCCCGGCAGGAGCATCTTGCGAAGCAGCGCTTCCGCTCCCATGACGCCATACGATTGCTGGAGCTCCGAGTTTTTCAGATCCGGAAAGACGACGCTCGCCACGATCAGCTTCGCCGTATATTCATTGAAATCAATCTCCGGCGTCACGGCGCCTCCCTTGCCCTTCTTCTGTTTGGTCGCGGCCTTGCGGCACTGCTCGTTCTCGACCTCGCTGATGCTTCGAAGCTGCCACGGCACCGGCTCACCCTGTTCATCCTTGAAGCGGGCAGAGACGACATAAGCCGTCTCCGTATTCGTCTCCGCATTTTGGGCCAAAAAATATCGCAATGAACTCATTGCTGCTTTCACCTCGCATGTTATTTGTAATTACGAAATGATATTGAAGTTATTTAAAATATCAACGTCGTCAAACGTAAACTCAACTTCCTCTTCCAGCACGTCGCTCTCCGTATCCAGCTTCGCCATGACGACGCTGTTCAGATTGACATTCTTCAGGCAGACCGTCTGCGTGCCAATCGAGGACATCGGATCTTCATTCGTAATCTGGATAATGAAGTTCGTGTCTTTGCCATGCTTGATATAATCAAGCATCATATTGCGGAACAGCGGCGTCATATAGTAGATCGTCATGCTGCCGGTTCCCGTCCAGCCCGCTGCCTTATGCTGCACGCTGCGGCTGCCGAGCACCTTGACTTCCGCTTTCTGCTTTTCGATCTTCGCCTCCAGCGTCTTTACATAGAACATTTCCTCGTTTTTACCGTCAATTTGAGCAAATGCCCGGCCTTCGCGGCCCGAAATCGTATCCTTCGCCTGCAACAATGCCATGTTACTTCACCTTCACTTTCATATAAATTTTCTCTACGGCGTCAACCGGCTGCACCGCCAGCTGAATAACGATACTGTCGCTCGTATCGCCAGACGTGACCTGTACATCGGTCTGCGCATCAAATGGCTGAATCGCGGACAAGCGCACGAGTTGATCAAGGTAAGCGATGCATTCGCCGCGGAACAACTGGCGGCCGTCGCCGTTATTGTTCACCTTGCCGACATAGGACGTCTCGAACAATTGCTTCATATCGTTGGCAATGCCGTCAAGCACCCGAACGACCCGGTTTTTGGAGAAAACGCGGCCCTTATCCGGAGTATGAGACGTAAAGCTGTTGATGTCCTGCTCGACCACCGCGCGGCCCCGCTGATGGACGAATACGAATTCGCCCGCCTCCAGCGCGGCTTCGACCTGGCGGTTCGTCAGCCGCACGTCCGCGTCGATCGCATCTTCATACGCGGTATAGGTAAGTGACTCATTCATTGCCGCCGCAGCCGTAGCGGCAGCCACCCACACGCATGCTTCGGCAGCGCCAAGCACGGTGCCGTCCGCCAGCTTGACCCCGTTCTTCACGCTGATGACGCCTTCGCTGTCCGCCAGCGGATAGTTCGGAAGCACGGCCTGTACCTTTTTCCCTTCCTCCTCGCGCATCCGCTTGATGAAGGCGGTATAGACGGAAGCGAGTGTCTTGTCCTCCGACGGCAGGGCCACCGCATGGAAATCCTGCACCGCCAGCGCATCCAGGAAGTTCATATGGTCTTCATTCGTCGCCGCGCCGTCCTCGCCGCCAGTCAGCGGCAAGCCCGCGATCGCCTCCAGCGCCCCGCTGCCTTCGAATTCCACCCAAGCGTTGGCCTTAAGCTCCTCTGCCTGGGCGACGGTCTGAAGATCGACCTCGCGACCCGCGACCTTCGTGATAACGTCCATCTTCGTATCGTCGAGGACGTTCGGACGCACCACGAGTACGATGTCGTTCCCGCGAACGCCGCCGCAGCGGGCAATCGCCTTCCATTCCTTGTGAGTGGCCTGGGCCTTGGTGCCTTCATTCAATCGGTACAACAGCACCGTCTTGGCCCGCTTGAATGCTTCGCGCACCAGCAGCAGCGCCTTGTCGGTCACCTCATAACCAAGAAGCTCGAAAGTCGCTTCTCCGGCTGGCAGTTCCAGCACCTGACGGGCTGGTCCCCAGCTCAATTTCAACGGCAGGGCCACAACCCCGCGCTCTCCCATCGTTCCCATCGGGCCCGCTTCCGAATCGAAGCGCACATATACGCCCGGTCTTACTTTGTTCTGCGTCATCCATGTTCCTCCAGCCATCACAATACCTCCTGAATCATAAATTGGTGCAGTTGCGCGGCAACCTGCGCCTTCGTATACATGCCGTCCTCGCGGAGCAGAGCATGCAGCATATCCCGCTCCCGTCCGCTGTCCGCCTTCGCTTCCAGCCATTGCGCCTTCGCGTAAGCCGTCTCTTGCCCATCAATGCTCATCTCGAATCCGCCCCTCCTGCTTCATTGCTTCCATCTTGCTGCCCGTCTCCCGCTCCCGCAGCAGCGTGAGCCCATACTGCACCCGGAAGCGCAATAGATGATCCGGGTACTCGTGGCTCATCTCGGCGCCGCGGCAGCGCATCGTCCCGAAGTCGACGAGCTCCAACACATCATACAGCGCATCGGCGACCTCGTCGGGATGCAGCCGTTCTCCGGTCTCTCCCGGCACATAGTCGATCTCCACCTGCCACGCTGCCGCATAGCGGCGCTCCCCAATGCGCTGCCTGCTGCCGCTTCGAATGCGGACGGCGCAATACGGCGCTGTCGCATCCGCTGCCGCCTCGGCATCCAGCACCGTCATATTAGGGAAGATCTCCCTGAGGCGCCGCATCACGCCTTGCCGAATCACGGCACTGTGCACGTTTTTCTCCCCCTTTGCAATCCGGCGTACGTTCCCGTGAAGCAGCCACTGCATCTTCGCCAAAAACAAAGACCATCCGGCATCATCATCCGAATGGTCTCTACTCATGGCTTGTCCACGTTCCGCCTAATCCGCGGTTCTAATGGTACACCACTTCACGCTACTATCTTATCATCGGAAGCCGCCCGTCTGCGTGCCAGCATCCGGCCAACGAGCGGACAAGCGGAAGGCCAGAGACGGTTTGGCGGTGCCACGGCATTTTGGGAGATTCAAAACAGTCGTTCACTTCCAGCTCGGAGAGAGCTATTGCACCGGTTCATGCCGATCAAAAACGCCCGTCACGGATTCCGCAACGAGCGTCGGTTCGATGGAGCGATCGGATAGATCAAATATTTATGCTTCTTGATGTCCCGCCTTGCCCCTACTCCGCATATACTTCCAGCCCGAGCAGGAAGGCGAGCTCCATCACCCCGCGTGCCTTGATGCGGCGGAAGGTGCGCTCGCTGACGTTCATTTCATGGCAGAGCAGATAATCCGGCGTACTGTTCTGCGGGCTGAGATAACAGCGCTCGATCACGCCCCGCTCCGCCTCGCCCAAATGTTCAATCGCCTTCGTCACATTGTCATGGACAGTCTTCATGTATTGCTCCCGCTCCAGGTTGTGGACGGCGACGTCCTCGACCGGCTTCCCGACCTTGTGCGTCGCGCCGTGATAACGGGGAATATAAGCCAGCGTCGTCCGCATCTCCCGCCGAACCGCTCCGGCTTTGCGGTACAGCTTCGCCACAGCCAACACCGATTCTACCCGCTTGCGCGTCTCTGCCCGATTAATGGTTGCCAACATCGTGAACCACTCCCCAATTCGTTATTTATAATATAAAATAAATATAAAAAAACTTTAAAAAGTTATTAAAAACAACAATCAGAAAATAACGAGGGTTCATGCTGCCTGGCTAAACCAACCATCCCAAATCCCCTCAACCTAGGAAAAAGACCTCTTCCGTTATTTACAATAACGATCTATACTGAAAGAAATATATTTTCAACAACATGCACCAAACTATTGAGAACAAATGTTCGTAATGTTATACTGCAAGCATACCATACCGCCGAATTGAGCGTCAATGATGAATTGATGCTCATATATTAAAGGACGAGGGTGATAACGATGACTGGCAAGAACAGAGAAGTGATGGGTTCACGAATCAAGCAGCTTCGCTTGAAGCACGGCCTTTCCCAGGATGATGTCGCCCATGCGCTCGGCATGAAGCGCGCCAATGTGGCCAACTATGAAGCGGGACGCACGACGCCGCCGAGCGATATTATCGGTCGCCTGGCCGATATGCTGCACACCTCTGCCGACTACCTGCTCGGGCGGACGGACAACCCGCTCGCGCTGCATGCGGCGGGTACGATACCGGAATGGGCCACTGCCAAGGACAAGCGCGATTTTCGCAAAATGCTGGAGGAAGATCCGGAGGTGATGTTCGACGGCGTGCCGATGGACGAAGACGACCGCGAACGGGTCATTCAAGTGCTGGAAGCCTTGTTCTGGGATGCGAAGAAGAGGAACAAACGGAAGCCGAAGCGAACGGAATGAACATTCGAACCTTGAAACCGCGGGGTGCATGGCATGGATGTTGAGAACATCGTAAGCAAGCTGATTCGGAAATACAAAACGAACTGTCCTTTTCAACTGGCGCAGCGGCTGAACATAATCGTCAAGCAGGCGCGGCTCGGCAATTCGACGCGCGGCTTTTATTACCGCAAGCTGCGCCGACGCTATATCGTGATCAATACCGATCTGCCGTTCGAGTGGCAGCGCTTCGTCTGCGCGCATGAGCTCGCCCACGACCGGCTGCATACGGGAACCGGCCATTTCTTCATCGAGCGGAACACGCTGTTCTCCGTCGGCAAATTCGAGCGGCAGGCGAACGAGTTCGCGCTTCGGCTGCTCCTGGACAGCACCGAGGCGCTGCCCGGCGACACGAAGGAGAGCTACTGCATGCGGCATGGCATTCCGCTTGATGTCGCGAAGTTCCTTCCTGACGGCGACGCGAATGACATTCAGCGGGAGCATGACGCAGCCCTCTAGGCAAAAAAATCAGAAACCGGTACGAATGCCGTGGCCTTTTATAGGTGAATCCCATAAGATGTGGCATCTGATGATTAGGTATGTGCCGGGCGAGCGGAGCCAGGTATTCTCCGCCCCCATGCCGCAACTATATGAGAGAGGTGATTCCCTTACATGAAGGCGCTGGTTACCGGTGTCTCCGGGTTTGTCGGAAGCCATATGGCGGAATATTTGCTGGATCGGGGCGTTGAGGTCGTCGGAACGATCCGCAACCGGAGCCGCATGGAGCATATCCGCCATATCGAATCCATGATTCATCTGGTCGAGTGCGAACTGCGCGATCCGTTCTCGGTCGAAACGCTGCTGACGCAGGAAAAGCCGGATTTGATTTTCCATCTGGCGGCGCAGAGCTTCGTCCCGACCTCCTGGAATTCTCCCGTCGATACGATTACGAACAATGTGGCGGGGCAGCTTAATATTTTCGAGGCAGTCCGCCGCCACGATCTTGACTGCAAGATCCAGATCGCCTGTTCCAGCGAAGAATACGGCCATGTCGAGCCTCACGAGACGCCGATTACTGAGGACAATCCGCTGCGGCCGCTGAGTCCGTATGCGGTGAGCAAGGCAGCACAAGATTATCTTGGTTACCAATATTTCAAAAGCTATGGTCTGCATGTGCTTCGCACTCGTACCTTCAATCATACGGGCCCTCGCCGGGGCGAGCAGTTCGTGACGTCCAACTTCGCCAAGCAGATTGCCGAGATCGAGAAGGGGCTTCGGGCGCCGGTCGTCCATGTCGGCAACTTGAACGCGAAGCGGGACTTTACCGACGTGCGGGATGTCGTACGGGCCTATTGGCTTGCTCTGGAAAAAGGCGTACCCGGCGAATGCTACAATATCGCCTCCGGATCCTGCGTCACGATTCGCGAGATGCTGAACATGCTGCTCTCCTTCAGCAGTGTCAACATCGACATCGTTCCGGATCCGAGCCGGATGCGGCCGTCGGATGTGGAGATTTTGCTGGGCGATAACACCAAATTCTCCCGCCAGACGGGCTGGAAGCCGGAGATCCCGCTGGAACGGACGCTGGAGGATTTGCTGAACTACTGGCGCGAACGGGCAGGCAAGCAAGCATTATAAGAAGAGAGGAACCGGAAGCGCCATCCCGGCGGCTCCGGCATCGATAATGAAGCATGACGAGCAGCCGTTTCCCGACCGGCAGGTTATCGGGAAGCGGTTTTTCTCGTATCCATGAAATCACTCCGCCTGTGCAATGCATACGGCCTCGATGGCCGCCAGTTACAAAACGGCATTGCTGAATTATTCAAATCATACGAAATAAAACATAAAGCCCCAAAACACTCCACAACAATTCGTGTTCGAGAGGTAGTAGAACCGATCATACCCGCCCATTTTGCTTTTCAAGTTCCCATGTGCATGTTTCAAGATATTGTTTTCTGTTACTTCAATCAGGTATAACTCATTTTATTTTTGAGATGGTGTTGGAAATACTAGGAATTCATATTGAAGAAGGGAATTATATAGCCTGTGGGGAAGTTACAAATTTTATATCTAAGAGAAATCGGTTTAATTATCGCTGTCAATTTTAAAATTCGTGAACTATCTAATGAAAAAAAGCGGTGAGATTTTTTGAGCTCCCCCCGTCAAGTATAAAGTACAAAAAATAAAAATGAATTAAGCGGCCTTCGTTCTAAATTCCATCAGACTGAGGCCGTTTAGTTTTGCTTGTATCTAGGATTGCTTTTTTAGATGATTTTATGTCATTATTGAACAATAGATAAATTGGAAATTATAAGGGAAGGGAATGATTTGCAATGACAGGATACACAGAGTTTGTGCCATTAAATTTGAAAGCAGTGTTCACAGATGTAGATTTAGAAGCGCAACAAATAACCACCAATATAATTTTCCAAGATAAATTAATTGCGACTCTTGCCTTTAATTTACGTGAAAATACGATGATCAAAGTTGGAAGTTTTGATGATGTAAGTCACTTTAAAAAACACGGAGTTGATGAGCAATTTATTCTCTCAAGAATTAAAGGAGAAGTTCTTTCAATTATTGAGAATAATATTTCTGAACCTGATGACTTTTTTGTCTAATTCTTCAACATTATTCAACCTATTTATGGGAATTTAGTCCCGCAGTTCATCTCAAAATAGAACTTTGGATTTTACATTTATCGACAATAATTTGTATATTTTAGTGTTATTATGACTATAAGGAACATGTCCCTTAATGGATTGTATAGTTGGCCAACTGTCACAAAAATAGAAAGGACTGGAATCTTATGAAAAGAATTTTCTCATTCGCTTCCGCACTGTTATTATTTGTGACAATTTTTTCAGTATCGATTGTATCAGCCGCTCCTGAGGTTGAGATTCGTGCAGGAGAAACTATTTTTATACCTCAAAAAGAACAACGAGCCCCCTCCTCTGATAACGCTAGCACATTCGCAAACCCAATGGGGAGAATCGATTGTGAGCCTACATCCGCAGGAGGAGCAATATGTGATTGGCGGGTGGCTGCTGGTCTTAAGAAGATAAATTACTCTAATGTGAAAGTAACGTTTGAAAAATTGAACCGTGCAACGTTTACTTGGGAGTACGTATCTCAACAAACGTTTAATTATCCTGTGAATCCTGCAAAATCTGTAATTGAGGATCAAGCTTCCATTGGTATGTTATCTTCGGGATTTTACCGTGCTACCCTGGGAGGAACAATCACCACTAGAAATGGGACATATGTTGCAAGTGCCGAATCTCCCGCTACATTTACCATAGAACACACCTGTTGATTAACCACAAAATGGTAGAAAAAAAGCCGCACACCCGGTAAAATGTTTGTACGCCTACAAACTCAACCGAAGAAAGGTGGCGACTCCATGAAAAAGTCTACCACGATCCTGTCCATCCTTCAATCCGTTTTGCCTGCAGAAGAAATCGATTCTGCAATCGAACTCGCCGGCTATAAAGACAAGGCCCGCAAGTTTACCGTCCATCATTTGCTACAATATTGGGCGATGGCTGCCTCTGAACAATGGGATAGCTACCGTTCAGGTGTGGTTCATGCAGCAGCCAGCGGCTTGCTTCCTGTCCATTATTCCAGTTTTTCCGGAAAGGCAGCTGAGGTTCCCTTTGCTGTATTCAAGGAGCTCCTACACCGGCTCATCCAAACCTGTAATCGTCAAACGACCCGAAAGCTGGCCTTTCCTAAAGAATTGCTTTTGATTGACTCGACGACCGTAACGGTAGGAAAAACTCGCTTGCCCTGGGCCCCTTACCATGGTGAGCGTTCGGGCATTAAGCTACATGTTTCTTTGCAAGCCCAATGCGACTCCCCTCTAAACGTGGTCGAAACGGTTGGTTCGAAACATGATGGTCCGCTCTGTGAAAGCTTAACCCATTTGGATTACATTATGGTTATGGACCGGGCTTACGGGAAGCTCGAACGATTAGATCGTTTCAAAGAAGAAGGTCAATCCTTTGTCGTTCGACTGCGTGATAACGTTCATCTTGAAAAACCACGTGCTCTACGCCGGCAAAAAGAGCCTAACAGCCCGGTCATCCGGGACATTACGTGCCAACTTGGAACAGAGCAATGTCGATCCAAGAAGCGGCATCGCGTCGTTACCTTCCAAGATTTCGATGGCCGAGAACTCCGCGTCGTTACCGATCTCATGCAAGTGACCCCAGAAGAAATCGCACAGATGTATAAAGCCCGGTGGCAAATCGAGGTTTTCTTTCGCTGGATCAAGCAGCACTTGAATATCCCTACTTTGTTCGGGACAACTGAAAATGCCGTGTACGGGCAGCTGTTTGTAGCTCTCATCGTTTACGTGTTACTCAAATGGTTATTTGATACCACTCAAGGGGTCGTATCTAGGCATCAAAAGCTGTCCTTTATTCACTTTGCACGTCTATTTAGGCTAAATTCCCTTCCTCCCGAATGGCTCGTTAAGATGCAGAGGATAAGAGAAAAATTCAGCCCTGCCGGGCTTGTTTGAGTTACACAATTTGGTTAATCAACATGTCTG
>NZ_LDIG01000240.1 GCF_015845845.1 Paenibacillus dendritiformis | reverse complement strand
CAGCAGAAACGTTTCTCAAATTCTTGAACAAAGTACTTGAAGCATACCCTTCAGGAACCATTACCATGATTCTGGATAATGCCAGAATCCATCACGCCAAGCTACTCGAGCCGTTTCTGAAAGAAAACAAGCGACTGACCTTTGTCTTTCTTCCGCCGTACAGTCCGCAACTGAATATTGTGGAAGGACTCTGGAAGTGGCTCAAAGCGGATGTCGTGAATAACGTCTTCTACCACACTGTAGCTGAGATACGGAAGAATGTCTGCTCTTTCATGAATGCTGTGATGAAAGAACCTCAAGCAATCATCGACCGTCTCTGTGTGCGGATGGAGTCTGATATAGTAGTGGATATTCTTTAGTTCAACTTATATATATAGAAAGAAATAGGGGTTCCAATAAAAAAATAAATGCAAAACAATAATAATGAACCGTTGAGAAATTTAGTGGAGAATGAATAGTATAATACCCCTTCACTATTATTATGATTAATTATTGTGAAAATAAAAGAAAGTACGAGAGCCGACACAAGTGAAGCCATGATTCGAATCAATGTTATTCCTCCCTGTAATTGAATGTTTTTCAATCATTCTTAGAGGTTCAACCATCGAACATCCCATTAGCAATTTCTAGAGGAAACGGTGTTGAGAATAGAGATTGGTTTGCTATTCCTGCTCTGTGAATAAGTCTTGTGATCGTATTTCTGGTTATCCGCTCCGTTCCTTCCTTCGTCGACTCCTCTCCCATATTACGCTGTGTCTAACCCCTTATATTCCTTGGGTTCAGCCTCTCGAGGTGTAGACGCTGTCTTTGCTTCTTTACTGGGATGTTGCCCTTGATCATACGGCTCCTTTACGTGTGATTTCACACCGTAACCGTAACATTTTCTCACATAGGAAATTTGGCTAGTGGAAATCAGGAGTGTCCACTAGGTCGATCCCCGAGTTGAACTCCATTTTTTCACTGCTGCCGCTGAATCTCCTTCGTCACAAGTTTCGTTAGCCGTAATGAGTAATAACGAACACAAATTATAATCGCAATCCGCTTTCGCAATAATTGACGGAGCGGGGACATGGATTTTTGTTCATGAAGGGGTTACTCATGTAATTTGTTGAAAACCTATACTTATTGTAAGGCGCTTTTTATTATACAAGGAATATAGAAGTACTTTAGTCCAGTTTATAACAAACGCCTGTAGACATCAAAAGGTGTCAACAGGCGTTTGTTCTTTAATTTGTTACTTTAAAAGATCTTGCTAAAGTACTTGGTGCTCCCAAATACTCGAATCCCTCATGAGGATGATTGAATATCGTAACAGTTCTATCATTACTAAGTCGAACATATAGTTCATGAGAGGGAGCTCGGTCATGAACCCCTTCAAAACTGTAGGAACCTCCTTTTTGTGTAATAACTCTCATTTGATAATCTATTTCCGCCCCTTGAACAGCGTATGGATTTCCGGATTTGTGGAAAACGGTAATATCAACTTTACTTGTAGATGTACTGTTTATAATCCGATTAATATATGCACCCGAGTCTCTCTTTGAGCCTACCAATTTTTTATTTTCATCATAAGCATAAGTTGTGGAAACATCTTTAAAGAAAGCTTCAGAAGCTTGCTCGTCCTATGTTATTGTCCTTCTACAGTGGGAAAATGAGAAGGATTGTCTTTCAAATAGGAGACACTTTTCGGTGAAGGAGATAGTTTGCGTTTATTCGTAATGATACTGTATATAGTGTTTTGAACTGAAGCTATATCAATATATAGAAATTTGCCTCGTTAGAAGAGTAACCCCTCCATGTCCACATTTCTATGGACAAATATGCGATTTTTCCGCTCTGAGAGCACTTAAAAAACGACGCATATCCTCTGGTCATCCAAGTGGAAGGATAGCCCGATTCGCCCTGATGGTGTATATTGGAATACAATATGTTTTTATCAATATAGGGTGAAAGGTTATGCACAAATGGAATATTTTTTTGAGAAAAAGCACAGCGGCTATGAAGATTTTGCGAGCGGGAGAGTGCTGTACAATGCGCGGGGCACGACGGCTTTTCCGGTCAGGCTCGCCAGCGAGATTATACAGCGATGCTCCTGGATGGACGAAGCGCTGTCCAACCTCGATGCGAAGCTGCGATCGCCCTGCTCATTTTGCTGTCGCTGCTCGCGGCATTTATGTAGGGAAGCGCTTACATTCAAAAATGTGCATGTTTTCATTAATATATGGTATATCAATGAATTGTTTTTTTGTCAAAGAAAAAATAAAATAGGCCAAATGAATGCTTGGGCGGTCCTTGTGCGCCGGCCGTCGGCTTCCCTGCGTCACGCCCGGTATATGTGGTAAAATAGTGACATATCATGCACGCCATATTGAGGAGATGAAGCGAGATGGAACAACAATCTCAAGTCCGTTTGACGGCCTTATCAAGCAAAGGAGGCTGCGGCTGCAAAATAGGTCCGGCCGATCTGTCCCAGGTGCTGCGCCAGCTCCCGAAGACGGAGAAGCACCCGGATCTTCTGGTCGGATTGGATACAAGCGATGACGCCGGCGTCTTCCGGCTCAACGACGATCTGGCGCTCGTGCAGACCGTCGATTTTTTCACGCCGATTGTCGATGATCCGTATTCATTCGGCCAGGTGGCTGCGGCCAATGCGCTTAGCGATATCTATGCGATGGGCGGCAAGCCGTTGACGGCGCTCAATATTGTCGCGTTCCCGATCTCGAAGCTGGATAAATCGGTGCTTGCCGATATTTTGCGGGGGGCTGGAGACAAGGTTGCCGAGGCGGGAGCGACGCTGGTGGGCGGCCATTCGATCGACGATCCGGAGCCGAAGTTCGGCATGGCGGTCACTGGCCTTATCCACCCGGACCGGGTATTGACCAATGCCGGTGCTCGTCCGGGAGACAAGCTGATCCTGACGAAGCCGATCGGCGTCGGCATTATGACGACCTCGCTGAAGCGGGATCTGCTCCGGCCGGAGGAGATCGAGATCGTCACCCGCACGATGACGACGCTGAACAAGACCGCCGCGGAGGTTATGGCGGAGTTCCGCGTCCATGCCTGCACGGATGTGACCGGGTTCGGCTTGATGGGCCACAGTCTGGAGATGGCCAAGGGAAGCGGGGCCGGGCTCCGTATCTACGCGGAGCAGGTGCCTGTCCTGCCGCGCGTCCGCGAGCTCGCGGAGAGCGGAGCGGTTCCCGGCGGAACGAAGAACAACTTCCGCCATGTGCAGGACAGCGTCCGGTTCGATGATCGGCTGGACGAGATCGCGCAATGGATTTTGTGCGATGCCGTCACGTCCGGCGGGCTGCTGCTGTCTGTCGCGGCAGAGGATGCGGAACCGCTCGTGGCCGCCATGCGGGAGCGAGGCGTCGGGGCGGCATGCATCGGCGAAGTCGTCGCCGAGCACGCGCATGAGATTCGCGTCACCGGCGCGGAAGTCGGCTCGGCCCGTTAAGGCTGGCCGTACAGCATCGCGGCCCGGCATAGCTGCTGCGAGTTGATCTGTTGATGCCCGGCATGCCAGACGACCCGCCCTTGGCGGACGAGCAGAATCTGCGGAGACACATGCGGAATTCCGAGCTCCCGCGCCACGCGATCGGATAAATGCTTCTCCTCCACGACACGGATGACGCCGATCGCGAAGCGGGAGGCAACCTCCGGATAGCGGTTCACGAAATGATTGATCCCGACATGCGCGACCTTGCTCGAGCCGCAATTGGAGCTGTGCTTATATATGAGAAGCGGCTTCTCGGCGGATAGCCGGAGCATGTGGGTTAGCTGCTCATCGGATTGAATGATCGGGAGTCCTGACATCAAGGCTTCTCCTCCTTGTTCCGGCCATCGGATGACGGGGCAGTCCGGCGGAATACCTGGTTCTAGCCCGTGCGGAAGTGCCATACAATGGAACTGATCCGCGCAGCGATGCATCCGAGGGGGTAGTCTGTTCGTGTGGGACATATCATGGGTAACACTGATATTGCTCATCTTGGCGAGTTACCGGTTGACCCGTCTGATTGTGTTCGATGAGATTCTGTCCTTCGTCCGCCGTCCCTTCGTCGAGGAGCGGTTCGAGACGGATGAAGCCGGCATGATGTATGCCGTCGTCGATGAGAAGGGCGGCCGATTCCATACCTTCATGCGCAAGCTGCTGACGTGCTACTGGTGCGTCGGCATTTGGTCGGCGGCCTTTTTGGTTGCCGCTTATCTGCTCATTCCGGACCTTATATTTCCGCTTGTGCTGCTGCTGGCCATTGCCGGAGCGGCGGGCATCGTTGAATCTTATGTCAAAGGGTGAGTCTTCGGCTCGCCCTTTTGGCCTATCGTTCTATGTGGTGCCGGAGCGGAATCAGGTCGAGCGGATCAGCGACAGCATTGCATCCAGGCGAGCGGCGAAGGTATGCCCGGCCAAGGTCCGCCGGTAGGCCCGGTCGGCTATCTCGTCCCGCGCAGGGCGGTCATGCAGATAGCGGTGGATGAGCTCGGCGCATTCCTTCGGCGAATCGAAGCAGACGATTTCTTCCCCCCGCTGATAGAACAAGGGCAGGTCGGGCCGGTAATCGGTCAACTGAAAGGCCCGGCAGGCCGCAATGTCGAAGGTGCGGTTATTGATGCTGTGTCCGGGCGCGCCGCTCCGGTTCTTGTCTAAGAGCGGGTCGTCCTCGCTCCGGTGAATGTTGAGCACGATGCTGGCGCCATTGAAATAGCGGGGCGTCTCCGAGAAGTTCACCCATTTCCCCCGTATGCTCGGCACGCAGCCGGACGACCAATCTACCGAATCCCAGAAATGGCCGATAAGCTGGACCCGCACGTTCCGTTCGACATAGCGGAGCATTTCCTTCATAAATACAAGCCGGTTCTCATACCCTGTGCCCAAAAAGCATACATCATGATGATACGTCGGATGCACCGCGTAGGGGCGGAAAATATCCGTGTCGGTCCCCAGCGGCAAGTGATGCACCCGAGCGCAGCCGCTGCGCGCATAATAAGGAACGCAGCCGGAATCGATCGTGAATACATCATCGTATTCCCGGGCAACGGGCAGAGCATTGTCGATGGCATACGGATCGTCCACGAACCATGCTCCCGTACGGATGCCCATCGCCCTCACCGAACGGATGATCTCGGCCGGAAGCAATGATCTCGGGCCGACCATGGTCAGCACATAATCCGGGGCGGCGCGGCGGATGTCGGGAAGCAAATGCGAATACGGCGTCCGGTTGGACAGAAAAAAAGAGACCTCCTGAAAACGCTGCGTCAAGGCCTTGATAAGCGCATTATCCAATATATCAATCGGCCTCCGATAGCCGGATGCGATGTAATATAGCTTCATGGGCCCTCCTTGCTTGACGGCATGGAAGCCGGAACATGATGAGTAAAAAAGGGGGTGGTTGAGCCCACCACCCCAAGCGAACGGCATTCGATTATTAAGGGAACGGATAGGGTGCACCTGGGAAGACGTCAGGGCATTGTTGAGGGAAAGTCACGACGCAAGGACCTTCCGGAAGCGGGATTTCGGCACGCGGCTGGCACAACTCGGCTTCTACCATCATTTTGACAATCGCCTTCACTTGAATGCTCTGGCAAATGACGATATCCACGTTCACGAATGTGTTATTGACGATATCCAGCACATCGATCGTCGTCGCTTCCGGCACGATATGGCAATCGATTTCGGTTCCCGGAGGAGCGCACAGCAGAACTTTCTCGAAGCGGAGGAAGCTCTTCGTGAACCGGCAATGAATGACGTTCGGCGTTACCCCTGTATTGATGATTGTTATTTCATACGTACCGAACTTCCGCAGCACTACCCGCTGCAAAGTAACCGGTCTGCCGCCTATCGTAACCACCACATTTTCACGGGTGGATCCGACTTTTTCTTCGCAATTCACTTCCAGGACTCTGGCCTCAATACGAAACGAAAGTGGCAGAGGCAAGCAATCTGAATCAACCGTGGATTCATCAACTATTTGGGTCGTTTTCAGTACCCAGTCGAATATTTTGGGAACCTCTATACATTCCAGAGAGGGTAATGGCAAATATTCGGGGGGCTGCTGCTGCCCTTGAACCAACTTGCTCTCCATGTATGTTCCAGGCCTCCTTTTTAGATTTCAAATTCAATTACAGTCTATGGAGGCACCCATAAAAAGGTGACGAAACCCCAGTGTTTTTTTTGGAGGGATGCGGATGGAAAAAGCGCATTACATCCATGATCGAAGCGGTTCGCATTGGTTGGGCGTAACCGGCGGCGGGGCGTTGGAGCATATCTTGTACCCGCTGGAAGGGAAGCCGCTCCGGACCCTTCTTCACGCTCCTTATCCAGTTCGCCGCTTCAGCTTGCTGCTGTCCGGCGATCAGTACGACATGCTCCTGGAGACGGAAGGCGGATTGTATTACGCCAAGTATCAGCCGCTTACCGGAATGCGCCGGGAAGTCCGCATCGATGGCCGGGCCGCCAGCTCCTTTCCGTATTTGTTCCGCCATCGTTCCGGCCTCCGCCTGTGCAGCGTCGTCACCGGAGAGGGACGGAACCGGTGCATTATCCGGATGCCGGCGGAAGGAGCATGGAAGGACGTGGAGATTCCTTTCCCGGATTCCGATTCGACTGCCATGCAGGTAGGGGACGCGGCCTATGCCGTCAGCGGGGAGGGCGGGCTGTACGGACTCTTTCATCGGCTGCAGGACGATGGCGGAATGCATACGCTGGATCTTCTCGAGCTGGAGCCGGGGGCGGAAGAGGCGGTGTGGCGGAGGCTCTTCGCCTCCCGCCAGCCGCAGCAGCGGTGGCGAATCGGCCTGTCGCTCGATCGCGGCGGTCGGCCTCATGCGGCCTGGTCCATTCATAGCGGTGCGGCCGCCAAGTGCTACTACGCCAATGATCGGACCGACGTCCGATCCTGCTCGCCGTTGAAGATCCACTTTGAGGGGAGTATGCCGAAGCCTTGCTTTCTGTGGATGGGAGAGCAGGTCTTCCTGCTCTATATTATGGAAGGCAATCGAATCAGTTGCGCCCGCTCTCCGAACATGGGGGAGGATTGGTCCGGCTTCACGGACATCCGCCTGGCGCCGGAGGCGAAGCTGCGCTTCGTGCAAGGAATGGAGCGGGGACCGGGCCATGCCGCGCCGCGGCCGCTATTGGGAACGGGCTACCCCCATCTGCGTTCCCTTGCCTTCTTCGATTTATTTCCGCTGCTGCGGCGGGAACCTCTGCTGACAGACGGGGAGTCCTTCTCCTGGATGCCCTCGCATTTGAGCGAGATGTTCGACTGGATCATGGCCCGGGCTGACGATGCCGCCCGTACGGTACGCCGCTTGGAGACGGATGTGGCGAACCGGCGGCTTCGTCTGGAGGAGCTGAACGCTTGTTATGAACGGCTGCAGGAGAGGGAGCGATCCGTGCTGGCGGAAATTAATGAGCTGCAAAAATGGGCAGGAGCGGAACCGATCTCGCTGACTGTCATATGATAGAAGGACCAGTGTGCCCGGAAAGCGAGGAGGACGATATGGAAATTCAGATCAATGCGAAGCCGCTGTGCACGATAGCCGACGAGTTTTTGCCTGATGTGTATCAACTGCTGGGGAAGCATTCATTTACTTTTCATCTGGATAAAAACAAGCAAATCTTGAACGTGGTCAATCCCCTCCATAAATATCAGATCGTGATGGAGAACAAGGCAGGGAGCATGGCGTCCCCGCTGCTGCAGATGATGCGCGAGACGTTGAAGCACGCCGGATTCCATGTGTGGATCATCGAGACGGAACAAGATCGCGATCGCTGCTCCGAGGAATGGGACAGCGGCAAGCAGAGCATGTGGCTGACGCTGCAGCCGGCCGACGAGGAGAAGAAGGAAGTCGTCGTCTATTATTTCCTCCATCAGATGAAGGCAAGCCGGCAGCTCGCCAACCTGTTAGTCCAAAACATCGCCCGATATAGCGATATGCCGATTCAGGGAGTGAGCTTTCATTGGAAGAGCGGGCTGAGTTATATTTTGCCCCAGCCGGGACAGACGCTGAATCTGGTTGGGCTTGCTTACGGTGGCTTCGACAGCATGACGGTAGAGGAGCGGCTGCAGTTAACCGATGGCATTGTCGGCGCGGCAACGATTTTTTTCGGCAAGAAGCCGCTTATGGAGCTGATTAAGCAGCTTCGGATATTGGAAGAGCGCCAGATCGAGGCAGGGTATCCATTGCCTCGGCCTGCGGCGTCCGAGGCGGCGGCGGGCTCCCGGCCTCCCGGGCCTAAGGAGGAAGCCCCGGCGCTGAACGGAGAGACGGGAGCGAAAGGAGCGGCGGATCTGGCCCTCGAACCGGCAGCGGAAGGGCTGGAGGAGCCTGCGCAGCCGGAATGGGACGGAGAGGAGCCGGCAGAAGATGTGAATGCGGCATCGGAGGAGACGGAATCCGTCCAGCAGGCGCGGCAAGAAGCGCTGAAGCTGGAGACAACCGAGCTGAACCCGATCCGGGTGGAGATGGCGTCAGCGGAGAAGGCGCAGGGGAACGAGCTGGAGCCGATCCGGAAGGAACGGACGGAGGAGCGGGAGACGTCAGCGGCGGTCGTTCAGGCAGTGAATCTGGCGGAAGCGCAGCAGGCGGAAGGGGCGGAGCCTGAGTCGCTTCAGCCAGAACCTGCCGAAGCGCTGATGCCGGCATCGGCAGCGCCGGACAGCGGGCCGGCTGCAGTTGAAGAAGCTGAAGGGGCAGTCCTGACCGCAGGGGACGAGAACCTGGCAGACGCGGCGAATCGAGTGCGGGAAGCGGCGGAGCCCGATGATTCGCTTTCGGCAGAACGGGTTCATTCCGAAATTCAACCTGAGCAAGAGGGGGCCGGGGCTTCAGGTTCTCCGGAGGAGGCTGCCGCGGACGGGCAGCATGATCCGCCTGCGGAGCAGGAAGCGAAGCCGCGCACGGCCAATTACTCCATGTTCCTATGGCTGCAATCGCATTCCGGCAACCGGGTTCGCCGCGACCCGGAACGAAGACAGCAGCCCCAGCCGTCTTTTTTCAGCTATGTAAGCCAACTGAATCAATCGCAGCAGTCTACAGACAAGCGGGCGAATCCGGAGCCATTTCATATGCTCGCCATGGACAGGGAAAGGAGCCGAAAGCCGTAACATGGACGCGATTCATCTGACGGCCCAAGCTTACCGCGACATGGTTGGCCACTGCATCAAGGAAAAGCCCCTGGAAGCATGCGGACTGTTGTCCGGCCGCGATGGCGTCGCCGCCCGATGCTGGCGTATCCGCAATGAGGAGCAGAGCCCGGTCGCATTCACGATGGACGGCGAGGAGTTGACGAGGGCGCTGCGCGATATGGAGAGCCTTGGCGAGCAACTGCTGGGCCTGTATCATTCCCATCCGAGCGGCTCCCCCTATCCGTCTCCCTTCGATGTCGAGCATGCGGTGTTCTCATGCTCGTATCTCATCATCTCGCTGAGGCGGATACGCCCTCGCGTCCGTAGCTTCCGCATTGCAGAAGGGACAATAAAGGAAGAGCAGATATTGCTTGTCAGCCTATAAAAGGGTTGGTGTTCGTGTCAGGAATGAACGATGGCTGCGCCGTGCGTCGAGTCGGCACGGCTATTTGCCATGCACGGATTGATAGACCTCGGCCGCGAAAGCGAACCCGCTCAAAGGAGGCCCGCCCGAGGAAGGTGAATCGGCTTGCTCGAAGGAGAAGAGAAATTGGACATCAAGCCCGATAAAACCCGGATCGAACTGGATCGGGATGCTGTAGCAGCGTATTAGCTGTGTTGCCTTGCCGCTGCGCCGATCGGCTGTCCGGGAGCAGAACAGGGACGTGGACAACCGCCCTCCGATATTGAGGTGAAGGGGAGCATCCAGCATATTGAGCTTTTCGATATTGCAGAGATCGATCTGGAAATGGGTGCGGGTCGGATCGTAAATGCAGAAGCGGATAAAAACAGGTTGATGAACCTCCAGACGGAGCGGATAAGTCTGGGCCGCGAAGCCTCTGTATTCACTCCGCTTGGGACCGGCAGGCGGGGCGATCAGTTCGGGCATCGGACCGGGCAGGAATTCGCTATGTTTATCGATGAGGGACGCGAGAACGCTTTCTTGCCAAGCCAGCTTGGCCGTATGGACGACGTTGGGAGCGCCTCCGGACAAGAGCTGTGCCGCCGCTGCGGCTCTGCCGGCTGCCGAGATGACGCTGCGCTCGTGGCTGACGACCCGTTGAATCGGAATCAAAGGCATGACGGTCTCCTCCTTCAAAACAGGCTGCCATGCCCGCAAAGCGCGAGCATGGCGGAAGTTCTGCAGCACAACTTGGAATCGCAAATAAGGGGCGAATCAATTAAATAAGATTTTGATAAATATCGGCGGCAAAGGCGAGGCCGGCCGTATTGATAGCGCCGGTCGTAAAATAGTTCGTTACCTGGAACGAGAAGATGAAGCGAACGCCGATATTGATAGAAATCAGTCCAAGAGAAGCCGGAATCGAATAGAAACGGACATTTTGCCAGTTATACGGGTTAGCGACATCCGTCGTCAACCCGGTTGTCGGATCGAGAGAGCCCGCAATCAAATCGACGTCCAGCCCCGGCACCGGGAACAAGTTGATGCCGAGCGAGGAGACGGCTTGAATGCGTGCCGTTACCGCGTTGTCCGCAAAGACGGTCAGCGCAATCAAGAAGTCGTTGATTACGCCGAGCTGCAGCGGGATCGTAAGCGAGGCGGCGGCGAAGCCATGCGTCTCGCCCGGAATAAAGGTTGGCTGCGACCAGACGAATTGCGGATTTGGCGCGGCTGCGAACACCGTATTGTCATTATCGAACTTGGCGAGTTGAGGCCAGATGGTTGGCGCATTGCCGACGTTGACGACATTGGCCGGGGCTCCTGCCAAGAGACTGTTCACTGCCGTTACCCGATCCGGAGCAGAGACGACATTGGCCGTGCTGCTGGTAAGCCGTTGAATAGGAATGAGCGGCATAAGGAAAAACCTCCTTCATTATGTGTTCGAAGGACGGAGGGATGTCCTCCTACGTTACTAATTTATGAAGGAGGGAAAAGCTTCGCTTGGATGAATTTACTAGATTCATTCACACAATCTTGCAGGGCGCGGCGGAATTGAGCGATGGAAAATGACGCTGTGAAGATGGATGTTAAAACAACGATTCACATAGCATAGCAGTCTGTGAGCGTTGGTTAGTAGACTGTCTTTCTAGTAACAGTTCGCAGCTTCTTCTCGCATACACCCAATCTGCGGTTAGCCGTTCCAAGTGAGGCGGGCGCCAGAGAGGGCCGCCAAAAGCCATCGTGAACATGGCCGGGAACCGTACCGGAGCCCGGGCTTGTCCCGCCTTGTTGAACTTGGCAGGACGCCGCGCCGATGATGAATCCGTCCTTCCATCATGCGGGCATCGGCATCGCGCCAGGCGTTCCTTACGGATCGATGTTCTCCGCAATGTTCATCCGTCAATAACATCCTGAGCGCATGCCAATGATCCGCAGATGATATTTGTTCTGCGGATCATGGCAGTGCTTCGCCCTGGCGCTACAGGCCCGAGGCGGCAACGATATGATGAATGGCATCGTTCAATTGATGGTCCTGCATCGATTCGTCGGGAACGATAATCCCGAGGCCGTGCTGGCTTCGGGCCCGGTGAAGCCGGAGGCGAAGCTCCGTATCCCGAAGGAAGTCCTCTACGGCGGTCAAGACGCCGTTTCTCTCCCCGTGCTCGTATTCCGCGTTATGCACGGATGAATTATGGCCCCCCTCGACCAATTCATTCACTCCCGGCAGCATGCCTTTGCGGGCGCTCGGCTTCCGGTAAGCTTCGGGAATCGACTCCGGAAAATAATACATATCTCTTCTTCCGTAAGGCCATTCCAAATCATGCAAAAACACGATCGGATACCGCCCGTGTCCTTCCAATGCCCTCAGTTCATGGTAGACGGTGTACCAGTTATGATCCCCGTCCAGCAGCACCGCGTCACAAGGGCCCATCTGAGGCAGCACGTTCAGACTGAAATCGGGAATCATGACGAAGGCGCTCCCGAACTGCTGCTGCAGAGCGCCGACATCGAACAGAGGCGAAGGATCGACGGCGATGATCCGGCCTTGCGGAACCGACTGGACATAGCTGAGAAGATTCAACGTATTCCACCCTTGAGCGCAGCCGATCTCGACGATGGTCGCGGGCCGGGCAAGTTCCAGGACCGGGCGTATAATGGCGTTCCAAAAATGGATCAATGTCGCTCTCCCTCCATCGTTATCGGGCTGAATATAGCTGGACAAACTCTTCTGCTCGATTCGAGAGCATCAGCGGCCAAGCAGCTTGAATCTGCTCCATCGGCCAGTCCCACCAGGCGATGCGCAGCAGGCCTTCAATGATATGCGAAGGGAAGCGGTACCGGATGACGCGCGCCGGGTTGCCGCCCGCAATCGCATACGGCGGGATATCCTTGGAGACGGTGCTGCGGGCCGCAATGACGGCTCCGTGGCCGATCGTTACGCCCGACAGCACATAGGAGTCCATTCCAATCCAGACGTCATGGCCGATGACTACGTTGCCCTTGGTCTTCGGATGCCCTGTAAAAGGGGAGGCCGCCGGAAAATCGGATTAAACGGGTAAGTCGTGACCCAATCGACATTGTGCTCCCCTCCCAGCAAAATCGTAATCCGTGCGGCAAAGGAGCAGAACTTGCCGATGGTCAGGGTAGCTCCTTCCCCCCAGGAAAACACATCGGGCTCACCGTAGCTCCACTCCCCGATATCGTATGCGGAATAGGCCGGGTTTTGGTTCATAAAGACACTCATTTCTGACATTCCTCCCTCCTTCCGGCCTGTATCGGCTTGAATCGAAGTGAATCAGGTCATGCGGATCCGCTGCGCATGGCGAAGGTCAATGCTGGTGGTAGCTGTTCTCTCTCCACATGGCCAAGGCAAGGCGGAGCTGCGTCACGACCGGCTCCGGCACCGTGCTTCCCTTGATGCCGACGCCGACGACCGTATGCGGGAACAAGGCTTCCCCGGCATAATCCGTAATGACCGTATCGAACGGCTTCAAAATGCTGGCGAAGGCTTGGGGGGTGAAGCGCCAATAATCCTCAGGGTAATCATGTATCGCGAAATTCATCACCGAGCTGATGATGACGATGCCGTTCGGCTTCAGGATGCGATGAATCTCGGACAGCGCAAGCCGCGGATCCTCGACATGCTCCAGCGTATCGAGCGAGAGCACCATCCCGGCCGTCTCGTCAGGGAGCGCGATTTGATGGAGATCGAGGATGAGATCGACGCCGACGCCCGGCCGCATATCGCAGCCGACATACGTTTTGCCCGGGAAAAACGGGCGCAAGTCCGCAAATCCAACCTGCCCTTCCACCTGATAGGAACCGAATTCATAAATCGGCTCTTCGCAAGGTAAAATCTGTGCGCAGATGCCAACTAAATTTTTGATAATTTGTCTCATGATGCCCTCCTTATTCGCCTAGTCCGGGGTGACAGATCACCCCGGGACAGAAGCTGCTTCATTACTCTATTCAAGCGCGGGGGCAAGTTCTCTAGTCGTTCGCACAAATATCCGGACTCTCAGAAACTGCAGTGGATATGAATCGGGTTCAGCACGGGGAAGCGGGCTTCCCCGGCCTCCACCAATCCATGGATGGCAAGCGGACCGTTCCGCAGACTGTCAAGAGCGCAGGAGACATGGAAGTCCGGCATTTCCAGCCAGACGCCCGGGGGCATCGTCAGCGGTTCAATGGATTGAATATTGTACTCCCCGGTGACCTTCCCGTTAGCGAACCATTCATCCTCGGCGAATGACCAGCCCGATTTCCGGCCGTCCTTCCCGTAGACGCTGAAGGCGGGAATGAGCTGGGGGGACAGAATTTTGCCGCTGATGTCGCAGGAACGGGAAGGGGAGACGGACAGAATGATGCGAGGCTGTTCGATCGGCTCGGAGCCGGCGTTGCGGAAGAGCATTGTGACGAAGGCGGAGACGCGTTCCGACTCCGTGTCGAAGTCGATGACGGATTGGAACAGGCATTCTGCCGCCGGGACGGCAGCTTGCGGTTCGGTCATGCGAAGCACCTCACTTTATGCGTAAATTCATGAAGAGAATAGAACGGCGAACGCTCAGTTCACAGGCGGCGTGCCGGCCGCCGGCTGTATAGTCGGCTCGGCGGCGATGCTGCGGCGGTGCAGCGTCGGAGGGACCGGGCGCGAATGGGCGGCATACAGGGTCGAACGGAAGGAAGCTTCGGCGGAGTCCTTCCCCTTCTGGCCATGCTGCCCCTCCGCAGGCGGCCGCCGAATGCCGTCCTGGGAGCGTTCGGCTTGCCGGAGGGAACGGCGAATCCGCAGCTCCTCCTCCAGGATGGAGAGGCGCCGCTCCAGTTCAGCAATCCGGGATTGCACCATCTGCAGGGACTGCTCCAACTGCTTCCGCTCTTCCTCCAAGGGCGCGATGCGGCCAGAGAGCCGCTCGACGGAGGAGAGGGCCCGCTTCGCGAAGTGAAGACTGGAGCGGAAGTCGCGATCGGCCCGATAGGCGTCGATCTCCGTCCCGCTCAAGCGGATCGCCTCCCGAATGGAGGGGCCGTTGGTAATCGATTGCGGTTCCGGCCCGCCGGAGCTTGCTTCGGTGACCGCGCACCACGAGACCGGATGGGCGGAGGCGCTTGAATACAGCCGTCCCCAGAGGTTAGCGGCAAGATCGTAATCAATGCGGCAGATCATATTCCCGGCCGCCCAACTGAAGCGGACCCGTTCCTGATCGGCGCCGCAGGCGATGACGGAAGCGGGAGAGGAAGGAATGGCGATCGCTTCTTCGTCAATCGCGTGCCAGCTTCCGTCCGCTTCGGATTCGTAGATCGCGAACGCGAGCTGCCCGGCCAGGAGCCGGACGAGGAGACATCGGGGACGCTCCGGTTCGGGAACGGCGCCGGCAGGCAGACGAACGAGGCGCGAGGGGGCGCCGGCGTCCGCCAGAGGCAGGTTCATTCCTTCTCCGGCTGCGTTCCACGAGCCGGAAGCGGAGTCGTAATTCCAGCGGCATAGAAGAAGCCTGCCCTGTCGCATCAGCATGCCGCAGACCGAGAGGAGCTGTTCGCTCGTTAGCCACTGCATGGCGATGACGCGTTCGGCTTCCGCCATCACGGCGGGCTCGCTCCAGTGGATCCCCGTGAGCGCCGCATGCTCGGCGCGTGAAGCATACTGCAGCAAGAGGTGGAGCCGGTTCGAGCAGCGGGTCAGCTTCAAGCCGGCAAGCCCGGCATATTCCCCGGGCAGTTTGCTGGTCTGAAGCCCCTCCTGATCGGGATGAACCCGGGCGTGCACCAGTTGCCGCTGGCGGTTGAGATATACAATATGGACGTAGTCCAGATCGTCCTGACATACATCATATATGCCGTTCGCATCGGCCAGCCGCAGCTCCGCCGTATGGCCGCACCGGCTGTGCTCCAGCAGCTCAATGACGAGGCCGTCCCCGTCCTGACGAATGACGGACATATGGCTGCTATTTGCTACCCAATAGCGAAGCTCCATATCTGTTCCCTCCTGCCCTGGCAATGTTGCCTTCTCTTCATCCTATTCGGCGAAAGGAAGAATTAGGCTCTCCGGGCCGCAATCCGGACTTGGCTCCGCGGGCGATGCGGGGGTCAAGGTCATACGCACAGGCAAATGGGGGAATGTGCTAATACACTAATCCCAGTATTATCCGCAAGTGCTGGAGGGATTCTTATTGATACTCATCCAAAGGCTCTACTTGTTGTTCCGATTGGAAGGCGAGCAATTCATCGCGGAATTATACAGGCAGCTATTGAACAAGGAACCGGAACCGCACGGCATCAGGCACTTCACACGGCTGCTTCAAGCCGGACACAGCAAGCTGTCGATCGCGGTCAGCTTCCTTCGGAGCGGCGAGATGAAGAAGAGATTGGCGCAGGGAGGAGGGGGCTGCAACGAGCGTGCGGCTTTGTGCTACATCTTCTCCAGCCTGATTCTGACCAGGGGAGACGCCGAATTCGTCCGCGATCTGTACGTCGAGCTGCTTTGCCGCGACGCCGAAGACCAGGCGCTCATGCATTACCAACATATGCTGCGCCACGGAAGAAGCCGCATGTCCGTCCTGCTCGGCATACTTACTTCGCCGGAGTGCCAGGCGCTGCTGGCGCAGCCGGAGTTCCCGCGCCTGAACGGCCCGATTGAGCTTGGCAGCTTCCATCTGTCTCCGGTGGAAGAGAGCGGGACGAAGCCCCCGGCGCTTCCGGCTCCGCCGCTGCAGCGCAAGGTCTCGATTGTCATCCTGACGTGGAACGGATTGGAGCATACCATGCGGTGCCTCGCTTCTCTGGAGAAGACGGCCCGTCACGACCGCATTGAGATCGTTGTGTTCGATAACGGCAGCACCGACGGCACGCTTCCTTACCTGCAGAGCATTCCCTGGATTCGGGTGATTGAGCATGGCGCCAATATCGGATTTACGGCAGGCAATAACCTGGCCATCGCCCATTGCGATCCCGACAGCGATATTCTGATGCTGAACAACGATATCCTGGCGGAGGAGCCTCATTGGGTGGAACGGCTGCAGGAGACGGCCTATTCGGATCCGAATATCGGCGTCGTCGGCTGCCGGCTGCGCGGCGACGACGGACTGGTGCAGCACGCGGGCACCTATATATTTGCGGAGACCTGCTGGGGGCAGCAAATCGGCGGGCTGGAAACGGACATCCGCCAATATGCGTCCGCGCGCGATGTGCAGGGGGTCGTCTTCGCCTGCGCTTACGTGAAGCGGAGCATTCTGGAGGAGCTTGGCGGTCTGGATACGGATTATTTCGCTTATTTCGAGGATACCGATTATTGCCTTCGGGCGCTGGAGCGGGGGTATCGGGTCGTCTGCGACGGCCGCGTGACGCTGACCCACTCCCAAAATACGACGACCAAGGTGAATCAGGTCGATTTCTCGGGACTGTTCGAGCAATCTCGCATGATCTTTCGGGACAAATGGCAGTCGCGGCTTGAAGGGAGCTATGAGAAAAGGCTGAACTGGAACTCGATCGTGAATGCGCCAACCGGCTATGCGACATCATCCAAAAATTTGATGATCGCGCTGGACGAGAAACGGATTAAAATGCATTACCGTTATGTGTACGGCCCGGGCACCCCGCATGCCGCGGAAGAGCCTCCGATGAGCGACGATTACCGGATTAATATTTTTCGCATGCGTCATGCCGATCCGAACGCGCCGGAGGTTGTCTATGGACAAGGGGATGTCTTTTACAAGAACGAGGGCAAATACAAAATCGGCTACACGATGCTGGAGGTGGACGGAGTTCCGGAGGATTGGGTGCATCAATGCAATCGCATGGATGAGATATGGGTGCCATCCCGGTTCAATGCCGACACCTTCCGCAACAGCGGGGTAAGAGTGCCGATCCGCATTATGCCGCTCGGCGTGGACCCGAACTATTTCCATCCCGGCATCCGCTCCACCCGCTTCTCGGATCGGTTTACGTTTCTGTCGGTATTCGAGTGGGGCGAACGCAAAAATCCGGAGGATATGCTGCGCACCTTCGCGAATGTATTCGCCAACGACAATGTCTTGCTCGTATGCAAAATCATGAACGCCGACCCGACGATCAACGTGCTGGCCGAAATTCGGAAGCTGAATCTCAAGCATGCGGAATCGAAGATCATGATTTTGCACAATCAGAAGCTCCCGTCGTATTTGCTCGGAAGCTTGTACCGGTCCGCCGATTGCTTCGTATTGCCGACCCGCGGGGAAGGATGGGGCATGCCCATACTGGAGGCGATGGCGTGCGGCCTGCCCGTCATTGCCACCGACTGGAGCGCGCAGCGCGACTTCCTGAACGAGCGGACGGGATATCCGATCCGGGTCAGGCGGCTCTTGCCGGCGGTTGCCAAATGCCCGTACTATGCCAATTTCCGCTGGGCCGACCCGGACTATGAGCATTTGGCATTTTTGATGAGACATGTATACGAGAATCGGGAAGCTGCGCGGGAGCGCGGGCTGTACGCCGCGCAGGAAGTGATGTCCCGCTGGACATGGTCGCATGCCGCGCAGCATATTGCCGACCGCATACAATTGATATGAATGGAGAGTGACGGCAATGCGTTACATCGTGGGCATCCCGTATGTCAACCGACTTGATCTGCTGAACCGGGCGGTGGCCAGCATTCGCCCTTATTGGCCGCATACGTACGTGGTGGATAACTCGGCGGGATCCGAACTGAAGGGCCATACCTTATCCGGGCTGGTGAACATCATCCATCCGCCCGTACCGCTGACCTTCACCCAGTCTATGAACTGGTTCCAGCGGATTGCCGCCGAGCAGGGGGCGGACGCGGTCATGTATATGCATACGGATGCCGAGGCCCGTCCCGGAATCCCCGAAGCCTTCCTGCGCGTCTTGACGGAGTTGAAGCAGAGCGGACGGAAGTGGGGGCTGGCCTTGACGAATTTCGATGCGCTGGCGGCCTACAATATGGAAGCGGTCCGCGCGGCGGGGCCGTGGGATACGGTGTTCAGCAGTTATTTCGCGGACATCGACTATCACCGCCGGCTCCGGCTGGCAGGGTATGAGGAGATTTTTACGGGGCTGCCGGTCGATCATCATGAGAGCTCAAGCCGCAAGTCGGATCCGCGACTCAACTTCCTTATCGATTCAACCTGGCCGCTTTACGAACGGTATTACGAGCTGAAATGGGGAGGACGGATGGCGCAGGAGACGTACTCGACGCCATTCAATCTGGCCATGTGACAGAGGCTGTCACGAGCACATACGAAAAGGAGGCAAGAGCAGTGCGCCTGACCGACATCAAGCGAACGTATCAGGCGGTATACAGCCTGGGCTCCAACTGTTACCCGGCGCAGCGGCTGGAGCGGTATGGCCTGCGGCCCTACAGCGGGGTCATCGATTGGATGTATTCCAATTCGATTCCGGGGCTCTGCCTGATGCTTCGCAACCGGTTCGCCGGATTTATGTACTCCGACCATATCGAGGTGGACGGAACGGAGTTCAACGGCCATAACTATTCCTTGCTGGATCGCGTCTACGGGGTGCAATCGGTTCACGATTTTTTGGTCGCAGACCAATTGGAGGGGATTGTACGCAAATATCCGGAATTCCAGCAGACGCTGCAGCGGAGAATTGCCCGCTTCCTCCGCAATATCGAGCAGGCGGAATGGGTCTTTTTCTTCCGGCTTCATGCCTCCCATGAGGAGGCGGCGGCCTTGGAAGCGGCGCTGACCTCGATCGTCCGGCACCAATTCCGCCTGCTCGTCGTCAATCCAGGGGCCGATCGCCGAATCGTGGAGCTCGATTGGCCGCTGGCGCACACTTGCGCGGTGGAGGCGCCGATCGCCTGGGATGCGGAGAGCGATCACGCATGGAACGAATTATTCGCCGGCATCCGCTACGAGGCCTTTCCGGGATAAAAGAAAGCTTGCGGGTCCGGCTGCCTGCCGGCTCACTTTCCGGCTCACCTTCCGGCAACTTGCGCGGAGCCCAACGCACAAATCGCCAGCTTCGATGGAAGCTGGCGATTTAGCATGCTGCCGCAAGCCTTATGCCTGCTGCGTCAGCCTGGCGTGGAACGCGTCCAACAGATTATTCATGACGCGGGGCCAATTGTAATGCTTGGCGGTCTCGCACCCGTTGGCGACGAGGAATTGGGAGAATTCCGGGTCGGACAGAACACGGACGATCCCCTGGGCCACGCCATCGGCGTCGCCCTTGTTGACGAGGATGCAGTTCCATCCGTCCTTGCAAAATTCCTCGTTGCCCTCCGCTCTCGTCGTGACAACGGGGGCTCCGCAGGCCATCGCCTCCAAGATCGGGAGCCCGAAGCCTTCGTGGTAGGAGGTCTGCACGAATACGCCGCAGTTGGCATACAGGTAGGCCAAATGTTGATCCTGCGGGTACGGGAAATGATGGTGCGGGATGCCTGAAATGCCTGGAGGTTCGACGCCGAACGTGACGAAGGAAGCATGCGGCAGTTGGCGGCCTGCCGCCGTTACGGCTTGCACGGTAATTTCGAAGCCCTTCAAATGCTGGCTGCGCCGGCTGCAGGCGAGAATGCGCTGCGGATCGTAGTCATGGGTCCGGTTTGGCTTGTAGATGTTGAAATCCACGGCAATCGAGATGTTGGAAGCGTGTTGATGGAACCGTTCCAACAACTGTCGGGTCGTCCATTCGGCAATCGTCAGCATATGGACCGGGACTCGGTACGTTTGGCGGACCCGCTCCTGCATATCCGGCCAATTCGGATAATAGCTTTCTTCGATATCCTGGACGAGATAGAACGGGATGCCGCGCCCGCCTCTGCGCCAATCGCAGCTATGCCAGACGACGGCCAGCGTCTTCCACCACGTGGCCACCTTGATGCAGTCCATCCATTTCAGGGTGTGCAGCATCATCCGGTAATTCGGGAAGCGGCGCACGGGGATGTGCAGCGGGAACCAGGAAGGCTGGCCGTCCAGCGCGAACAGATGAACCTTCACGCCCATCTCATGCAGCCGGTTCACCTGCTCCAGCACATTGCGAATGCCGCCGGACAAGCCGGTAAGCTCCAGTACATAGACAACTTCAAGCGGCGCGCTCATTGGATGTGATAACCTCCCCATTTGGCCCAGAACTTTTTGCGGGCCTCCATTTCTTTGACTCGCCAATACCGGTTTTTATTCGCCCGCGTCGTCCCGCGCGTAAAACCTTCATGATGCAGGGCGCAGGCCGCGCCGCTGTAGATGACGCGGAAGCCGTGCTGTCGGGCCCGATAGCAGAAGTCGACATCTTCGTAAGCGATGAAGAACTCCTCCGAGAAGAGGCCGATCCGGTCGAACACTTCCCGCCGGATCAGCATCAGGGCGCCTGTGACGGAAGCCGCGTCCTCCACCGCTTGCGCGGGCGGGTAATCGGCGGGCAGAAAGCGATAACGGTGATCGAAATTCCCTTTGGGCCCCTGGATGACGCCGCCATGCTGAATCGTCATATTCGGATACAGCAGCCGCGCGCCGACGATGCCAACCTCCGGAGAAAGCTGCATGGCCGCCAGCATATGCTGCAGCCAGCCCGGCTCGTGGAAGATAATGTCGTTGTTCGCGAGCAGCGCATAGGTCCCGCCGGCGTGCTGCAAGCCCAGGTTCACGGTTCGGCTGAAGCCTTCGTTGATCTGCTTGGGGATGAAGCGAACGTTCATCGAGGCGGCCCAGGCGGCCAGATCTTGCTGGATTGGAGGCGGGCTGCCGTCATCGACGACAATAATCTCGTATGCTTCATGGGCCGTATTGATGAAGCTGTTGACGCAATGCTTAACCAGATCCGTATGATGGATCGTCGGAATAATGAGACTTATCATACAGGTGGATTCTCCTTTTAACGGCTGTCTAATTCCTGCAGTCGCTGCAGCATGCGCAGGGCGCTGGCCTCCCATGTATACATTCCGATGACGGTCTGGCGGCCAAGAGCGGCCTTGGCTGCGGCTTCTTGCCGATGGGTATGGACGTGGCGCATCAGGCCGCGAAGGTGGCCGACGCTGGGCAAGGCCCACAGAAGCCGGGATTGCGACGGCAGGAACGGAGTGAACCGCTCCACATCGATCAAATAGCCGTTCTGATCGTTGACGAAATCGAGGTGCGCCGACCAGCGGGTCGTGATGACAGGCAGGCCGGCGGCCATCGCTTCCATCACGGTCATGCTCCAGCCCTCTCCCCGCGTCGGCAGAACGTAGCTGTCCACGCAAGTATACAGCCGGGCCAGATCTTCCTCGGACCAGGAGTGGACCGTGGACAGCAGGATGACCGATTCGTTCGCCCGCCCCGTCAATTGCGAGGCGAGGTTATTGACATAAGCGTGCTGCCGGCCGATCTCCTCAGCCGTTGAGGCGCGCGTCTTAATGATCAGGCAGACATCTTCGGATGGAGCGAACTCCGCCAGGAACGCTCGCAGGAGAAAATCAATGCCCTTGCGCTCGTCGAAGGAGCAGACCGACAGGAAAGCGTACTCCCGTCTTCCGGGAATCGGGAGCGGAGGGGCGCCCGGATGATATACCTCCGGATCGACGCCATATGGCATGACTCTCAGCTTATGGGCCGGCACGCCCGATTGAATGAAGGTGTCCCGATTGAAGGTGGACGGCACCCATACTTCATCCATCATGGAGCAGCGGCGCGCCCAGGTGAATGACAGACGGTTGCATTCGAACATCGTCATGCCGATGGAATATTGGGCCGGATCCCGGAAAAAGGCATGAGCAGGATAATGGAACATCACCGTATGGCGCTGCGCCAAAGGACGATGCCCCAATGCCGTCAATTCAGCCGCGACGGCGGGCGCCATCGGCGTATGAACCGCTTCGGGATGGACGGGGGAGAATTTGGGATATACTCCCCGGCGGATGAATTGAAGCAGCAGCTGCCGGTTTGCTTTAGCATATCCCGTCGGCTCGAATAGGGTGCCTATATTGTGGATGGTAGTCTCTCCACTCATCTGCTTCCCTCCTTGGAATGGAGGATGGAATTAGAGATAGCGCTGGAGGTCCTGCTCCTCCAAACGGGCGACCAGCGCTTTGATATCCTGAGTCCGGTCTTTGCGGCAGATGAGGATAACATCATCGGTTGCGACGATGATTAGATTTTCCGCCCCGATTGTCGTGATCAGCTGCCCCGGCTTGCCATGAATAATACAGCCGTTCGTATCGATGCCTTGATGGAGTCCGTGAATGATATTCCGGGATAAATCTGGCGGCTCGGCCCGCTCCAGCGCGTTCCAATTGCCCAGATCGTCCCACCCGTATTGAACGGGAATCATGTAGATGGAATCGCATTTCTCAATGACTCCGTAATCGATGGACTGGTTCTCGATCTGGCTGTAGAGCGAATGGAGGTCGCATTCATCCGGCGGATGCTCCATCAGCACTTCCTTTATTGTCATCAAAATATGGTGCAGCTTCGGCAAATGCTGCTCCAGCAGGTGCATAACGGTGGAGGCCTTCCAGATGAAGATGCCGGTGTTCCAATAGTGCCTGCCGTCGGCGAAGATGCGCTTGGCGAGCGGCAGCGGCGGCTTCTCGATAAATTGCTCCACCGCCGTCACTTGCAGGCCGGGCATCGTCCCGGCATCTTCGCCGGGCTCCGCCCGAATATAGCCATAGCCCGTCTCCGGGCGGGTTGGCCGTACGCCGAGCGTGACGACGCAAGCTTCATTCGCGGCGCGTTCGACTCCCGTCTGAAGCGCGGCATGGAAGGCTTCCGGATCCGATACATAATGATCCGACGGCAGGGTGATGAGGACCGGATCCTCGTCTTGCAGCAGCATATGGAGCGCAGCCAGTCCGATGCAGGCGGCCGTGTCCTTGGCCATCGGTTCCACGATGATATGCTCCGGCGGAAAATAAGGAAGCTGTTCCCGAATCAGAGGAACATATTCCGCGAGCGACACGATATGGATATGTTCAAGCGGCACGCGATACAGCATGCGCTGCAGTGTATCGGCCAGCATGGATTGCGGGTGAAGGATGGGCAAAAATTGCTTTGGCCGGGTGGATCGGCTAAAGGGCCAGAAGCGGGTGCCTTTCCCTCCTGCCATGATCAAGGCTTTTACCGTTGTAATGAGAACCACCTCCTGAAAACGGACTTGAGATTGACCTGATATCAGAGAGAATTATTACTACATATGTCCCGGAAGGCGAAAAGGGCACGGCGAACGTCCGGCGGATAATGGCGCCGCTGCCGTATGAGATCAGGCATGGCTGTCTATGATAAAATAAGGTAGAGTAGATTAAGAGCATGCTTGCGGTTCCAGACGAAGTACGAGACAGACAACTAGAGGTGAAATCATGCAGGATATATCATTGGAGCAATGCCTGGCGAAGCGCGCCGCAGGCGCAACGCTGGTTGATGTTCGTTCTCCGGGAGAGTATGCGGAATTCACCATACCGGGGAGCATCAATATTCCGTTGTTCACGGATGAGGAGCGGGCCGAGATCGGCACGATTTATAAGCAGGTGAGCGTAGAGGCCGCCAAGGAACGCGGCCTGGCCATCGCCTCGGCCAAGCTGCCCGCGCTGTACGCGCAGTTTCGCGATTTGAAGGGCCCGGTCGTTATTTATTGCTGGCGCGGCGGAATGCGGAGCCGCACGATGGCTACCGTGATGTCGCTGATGGGGCTGAAGACGTTCCGGCTTCTCGGCGGCATCCGTTCTTACCGCCGCTGGGTGCAATCGACGCTTGCCGATTACCGGCTGCAGGCCCCGTGCATCGTGCTCGCCGGCCATACCGGGACAGGCAAGACGCAGCTCCTGCAGCGGCTGCAGGAGGACGGATATCCCGTGCTGGATCTGGAGGGCTTGGCAGGGCACCGCGGATCGATCTTCGGACATATCGGACTCGAGCCGAACAATCAGAAGAAATTCGAGGCGCTGCTGCTCGATGAACTGCTGAAGCTGGAAGCGGAGAATCGGCCTTATCTGCTGATCGAAGGGGAGAGCCGCCGAATCGGCAAGGTCGTGCTGCCGGAATTCCTGGTGGAAGCGAAGCGCGCCGGCACCGTCTTCACCGTGCGCATGCCGGTCCAGGAGCGCGTCCGCAATCTGATGGCCGACTACCAGCCGGAGCAGCATGCGGAGAAGGTGAAGGAATCGTTCGAGCGGATTCGCCGGCGCATGCATACGCCCGCTGCGCGCGAGGTGGAGTCTGCGCTGGAAGACGGCCGCTATCACGACGTTGCGGCGCTGCTGCTGGAGTATTATTATGATCCGCGCTATGAGCATGCGGCGCTCCAGTACGACCGGGAGCCCATCGTCATCGACGCGGCGGATGTCAACGAAGCCTATGCGAAGGTGGTGCCGCTGTTGCGCGGATGGAATGTTCCGCAGGCGCGTTCCGTCTAGGCGGAAGCGGGCAGCCCAACTGGGAGGAGAAGGGGGAGCTTGCAGGCGGCTAGCATGCAAGCTCCCCCGGTCCGTCCCGAAGCATAGCTGCGCCTTGCGGCAGGATGGCTGCTGTATCAGCAAGTCCAGCAATTCCACAGAACAGCACAGAAGCTCCACCCGCGCCTTATGAAAGAGTTATAAGCATCCTAGAGAAAAACAACATTGATTTTCAAATTGTAGATGGTAATTTGATGTTAAAGCAAACAACGCCTGAGGCTGTAACAAAGGCTAATAATTTACTTAACTCGGCATCACAAATCACCTCTTTCACTGAAAGATCTATTTCAGTTTTTGCTACTTATCCGACTCCATATGTGCACCATAAAACATACGATATTATAAGATCAGAAAAATTCACAGCAGCAACAAAAACTGCTTTTTCCACAGCTTTTGCTGTTTGGGCGAAAAAGACAACAACATCTTGGCAAGAACTTCTTGCAGTAGCTGTTGGCGGATTTGGTGGGTATTACTTCATAAATACCGATAAAGAAGACTTATATACTTTTATCAAGTACTACTACCGAGAATTGGGGCCGGGGCGTTTTGATATGAACGGTAATTTCCTAGGAGATTATGAAATCAAAAAAGAAATGAGAGTCACAAAAAATTCAAATGGAACTGGCGTTCTTTTGGTACAGATATAAGAAAATCTACTGTTGTAGATCCCTGGTTCTGAGACGAGATGAATTAAATGTTGGTATATTTGATTTTTTCCTAGTCAACTTTGTAGTGGCGTACTTCTATATCTACGATGAATCAGACTACATTAAACCTTTTTTGCAATCTGTTTTTTTGTTGATTATGGTTGTTATAATGGATTTAATTAAGCACTACATGAAAAAAAGAAAAAACCAATCGAATTAGGAAGCAATGTTCTCTGGTATCAGATGGCAAGTTGATCACCATCCTTGATGGAGTTCATTGTGAAGTCCGTTGTATTGTTGGATAAAACTCTTCAGACCTTGGAATTTCCAGTAGGCCGTTCCAAGGTCTTTGTATAACTAAGGGGGAGGGTTTGATATAGGAACATAAGTTCGGGTGTTGCGTATAAAAAAAAGCACCAATTAAGGTGCTTTACCAAGGATAAATACTTCCGGAGTCACCAGAGAATGCCGCCGCCGTCGCTACAAAGATGACCGTGTAAAGAAGGGAATTTGAATATAGTTTTTTAATTAAGTTCTTCATACTTGACCCTCCATTTCTTTTGTGCTTTGGTAATACGCGCTTAACTTTTTAAAAGTTGATTTCGGGGAGACATTGTGCTCTAAAGGTATACGAATCACCGTGTCAAGGCATTCTTTTTCTTTAGCAGTATCGCTGATTTTTGAGTAATATAGAGCCGCATCCACCATAAGTTCTATGCATTGTTCAAAGTCGCCCAATGCTAAGTAACATTCTCCCTTAACTTGCAAATAATCAGCGTACCTAGAACAAATTAAAGGATTATTATTAGTAGTAATTGGCTTGATTTTTTTGCACTTGCTTAGTACATCTTTAATGCCCTCATGGTTATTCTGTTTTAAGTATAATTGAAGCAATTGTCTCGATGCAGAGATGGCCGCAATATCGCTACAACTCTCAAGGAATGCTAAAAGCTGTTCGATGGCTTGCTCGATGTTTCCCTTCATTGCGGCGAATAATGCATCCATAAGGACTATATGCTCTTTTGTGTGCGGATAATTAAGTGAATTAAATTGTTTGTATTGTATAGAGTACATCTCGGCCTCTTTGTATTCCCCTATACTAAAGTGCGCGTCTCTAAGTATGCCAAGCGCATATATTTTGTGCAGACTTTGACCTCTATCTTCTACTAGCACTCTCTTACAATGGTCAATGCTATCATTGTAATATCTCAAATTATAAGCATGAATACCTAATTTGTAGTACAGCTCGATTCGCTCGTCTTGTGACAAGAAATCGATGTAATGTAAAATGTACTTTCCGCTGTAATATGATTCCTTCAGCCTGCTGAAATCGTTTCGTTCAATAAGATAACGTTGATACATGCTTTTCGCTATGTAAGGCATAATTCCGTGGGAACGTGAGTAATCAAGGATGAGGTCATACAATGAAAGTTTAATGGAGTCGTTATCGATGGAGCCGATATCGCGATACAATTTTCCTATTAAATACAGGCTGTCTTCATTCGGTGATTCAAGGAATTTTGCGGCTATTTTCGGTATCAGAGAAGGATGTTCAAGTGTTGTTAATTCGTTCTGTAAAATAGTGTATAGGACTTCCGGCTTATGTCCAATCTCGATGTACTGTTCTACGATGTCGTTATGGGGAATGTCTAATACTGCGGCGATGGACAAGATGGATTGGAAATCAGGTCGCTTGACTTCGTCGTTTTCAATTCTTGACAGGCTACCTTTATCAACGCCGACCGCTTCTTGCAGCTTTGACAGACTTATTTCCTTCTTCTGCCGATAGTGCTTTATTAGCTCCCCCAAGCTCATTGGCTTCGTAGCAACGGTACTCACAATCTCACTCCTTCGGTAATGCAAAATAATTGACCACCTATATATTACCATATACCTATGCGTAAAACAAGCATTTGTTTCCATTTTAACCATTACACGAAAGAAAAGACGAAATGCGGCTATTGGATATGCAACAACTAGTGACGGCGGGCGGGTTTGCGTGCATGTTCAGGCTGCTCTCTTCGTACAACCATCGCTACCGCTATTTAGAGATCTTGCTTGAGCGGGAGGGGGGAATAAAAAAAGCAAAACGGCGGGGGATGCCCCCGCCGTTTCTAACGAATAAATGGTAACGTATGTGTAATTAACGAATAATAAAGTTATGGATAATTATATTATCGCTGGTTATCGGCGTCAACATAAAAGTTATGGAGTCTGTACAACAGTGAGTAAAGGTAAAATTCTAACTTCGCCGGCCTGAGACAGGATGATTGATTTTTTGGCTTCTCCGTTCGAAAGTCGCTTTGTACCTGTTGTAATCAATTTTTCGATTTCAAGCCGTTCAAGCAGCTCGCTCGCCTGTTTCGGCGGCAAGCCAAAAGATTTTGCAAATTGCTCTTTTAGGTACTTGGCTCCTAAATACCGATCAGTTTCCTTATATTGAACATGCCAAGAATTTATTATCAATAATGCGTTATCAATCTTTCCTTCTATTTCATATGTCTTTACATCGACATTCAAGAATGTCAATAAATCCTCGCTGTAATGGGGATAGGCGGTTATATCGACGTGCTTTGGAGCCGAATCTGAGATGTAATAGAGCTCAACGCGGATACCTTTGTAAACTAATCTGCTTATTACAGGAATCATGTCGCTGTCAGCTGTTACAATAACGTAACATGTAGTATTGGGATCACACCTGTTGATTAACCACAAAATGGTAGAAAAAAAGCCGCACACCCGGTAAAATGTTTGTACGCCTACAAACTCAACCGAAGAAAGGTGGCGACTCCATGAAAAAGTCTACCACGATCCTGTCCATCCTTCAATCCGTTTTGCCTGCAGAAGAAATCGATTCTGCAATCGAACTCGCCGGCTATAAAGACAAGGCCCGCAAGTTTACCGTCCATCATTTGCTACAATATTGGGCGATGGCTGCCTCTGAACAATGGGATAGCTACCGTTCAGGTGTGGTTCATGCAGCAGCCAGCGGCTTGCTTCCTGTCCATTATTCCAGTTTTTCCGGAAAGGCAGCTGAGGTTCCCTTTGCTGTATTCAAGGAGCTCCTACACCGGCTCATCCAAACCTGTAATCGTCAAACGACCCGAAAGCTGGCCTTTCCTAAAGAATTGCTTTTGATTGACTCGACGACCGTAACGGTAGGAAAAACTCGCTTGCCCTGGGCCCCTTACCATGGTGAGCGTTCGGGCATTAAGCTACATGTTTCTTTGCAAGCCCAATGCGACTCCCCTCTAAACGTGGTCGAAACGGTTGGTTCGAAACATGATGGTCCGCTCTGTGAAAGCTTAACCCATTTGGATTACATTATGGTTATGGACCGGGCTTACGGGAAGCTCGAACGATTAGATCGTTTCAAAGAAGAAGGTCAATCCTTTGTCGTTCGACTGCGTGATAACGTTCATCTTGAAAAACCACGTGCTCTACGCCGGCAAAAAGAGCCTAACAGCCCGGTCATCCGGGACATTACGTGCCAACTTGGAACAGAGCAATGTCGATCCAAGAAGCGGCATCGCGTCGTTACCTTCCAAGATTTCGATGGCCGAGAACTCCGCGTCGTTACCGATCTCATGCAAGTGACCCCAGAAGAAATCGCACAGATGTATAAAGCCCGGTGGCAAATCGAGGTTTTCTTTCGCTGGATCAAGCAGCACTTGAATATCCCTACTTTGTTCGGGACAACTGAAAATGCCGTGTACGGGCAGCTGTTTGTAGCTCTCATCGTTTACGTGTTACTCAAATGGTTATTTGATACCACTCAAGGGGTCGTATCTAGGCATCAAAAGCTGTCCTTTATTCACTTTGCACGTCTATTTAGGCTAAATTCCCTTCCTCCCGAATGGCTCGTTAAGATGCAGAGGATAAGAGAAAAATTCAGCCCTGCCGGGCTTGTTTGAGTTACACAATTTGGTTAATCAACATGTCTG
>NZ_LDIG01000239.1 GCF_015845845.1 Paenibacillus dendritiformis | reverse complement strand
GGCATGCGAATCATCTTGCCGTTAAGCTCGACGTAAACTACCCGATCTATCCGGCTGCCGATTGTTTCCTTTTTATAATCAACCTTGGCCCCCAACGCCTCACTTACAAAACGGATTGGGATCAGCACCCGATTGTTCTCAAAATACGGCTTCTCGTCTGGGAACTTTACCGTCTTCCCGTCAACTTGAACAGTAACGTTGATTTTTGCAGCTGATACAGAGGAAACAGAAAAACCAAATACCATGAGAATGCTCATCAAAATTAAAGCTACTCTTTTTCTCAGAATCATATGATCATCTCCATTTCATATTTACGGGTATACACATACCCTTGTTATATTCTCAAAATCCGACGCACAACATAATTCCCATTATAATCCAACAACTATTTTCTCTCAATTGGTTTCAATCATTTCTCCCTCCTCGCTTTTGGATCTCTATAAAATACGAAAACTCCACCAGCATATGCCAGTGGAGTTGAGAAACTTAATACTTCATTTATAAATATCCCCGCGCGAACCAACAGCACGTACAAAAATTATTTTCTCATCATGATCTATCTCAAAAATAACCCTGTACGTACCTATCCTCAAGCGATATAAACCAAAATTCCCTTTCATTGGTCTAATATCTCCAACTGGCGGAACGACTAGCAAACCTTTTAATCCCTCAGCGATACGTTCTTGCATCGATTTTTCCTGTTTAGCTATGAATTTCAAAGCCTCTTTATGGTAGATCAACTTGTAAACCGAACTCATTTTTGGCGTCCTCCCCCGATAAAAAACCTGAAGCGCTCTTTAATTGTTCGGCTTCTTCTTTACTTAACGGCTCATTATCCGGTTCTAAACAATCTATATCTTTCCATTCTAAACCCTTTTTTTCAGAACGATCAATCAGGAATTGCAGGAAGTCAAACGCCGTATTTTGATCTTGCTCTTGAAGACGATCAACTAAGTTATACAAGTCCTCTTTCCGAATCGTCATGAAGATACCTCCAAATATTTGATGAACACAAAGCTTTTCTTAATTGTATCATATGCATTTAACTCATTAATCAAAAATAGCCCCTATTTTAGGGACTTTTTGATATGGAATTAATTTCCATATTTTTGGATACAGCTTCGCCACTGGATTAGTTCCATTATATACCTTCTATATGGAATATGCAAGTCATTTATTCGTATTCTTTGAACTTTTCAGTTTGGTCGAGGTATATTTTCGCTTATGCTAGAAAATGAGCCGTGCTCCAACACGACTCCCTGGACACTTACCGCTTTAAAGAGCGGTCGGCTGTGCAAAAGGTGGATCGAAATAGACCGCATTCCTTCGTTAGGGACGGTCTATTTCTTTGCATTCTGATTAATCGCTACGACGATGGCGACAACCGCGTCAGTAGCACAATAATTAGCCCACCAATACGGAAGTGCGAGAGCGCTTAAACCATTCATCTCTGGGCCGACTCGTTTCCGCGCTAGGTGGAATCTGTTTAACGTTCTAGTTGCTCCTTTTTGCTATGTCTTGTTCTTGCTGTTTATATAAGACTTTTGCAACTCAAGTATGTAAACATCTCACACCTGTTGATTAACCACAAAATGGTAGAAAAAAAGCCGCACACCCGGTAAAATGTTTGTACGCCTACAAACTCAACCGAAGAAAGGTGGCGACTCCATGAAAAAGTCTACCACGATCCTGTCCATCCTTCAATCCGTTTTGCCTGCAGAAGAAATCGATTCTGCAATCGAACTCGCCGGCTATAAAGACAAGGCCCGCAAGTTTACCGTCCATCATTTGCTACAATATTGGGCGATGGCTGCCTCTGAACAATGGGATAGCTACCGTTCAGGTGTGGTTCATGCAGCAGCCAGCGGCTTGCTTCCTGTCCATTATTCCAGTTTTTCCGGAAAGGCAGCTGAGGTTCCCTTTGCTGTATTCAAGGAGCTCCTACACCGGCTCATCCAAACCTGTAATCGTCAAACGACCCGAAAGCTGGCCTTTCCTAAAGAATTGCTTTTGATTGACTCGACGACCGTAACGGTAGGAAAAACTCGCTTGCCCTGGGCCCCTTACCATGGTGAGCGTTCGGGCATTAAGCTACATGTTTCTTTGCAAGCCCAATGCGACTCCCCTCTAAACGTGGTCGAAACGGTTGGTTCGAAACATGATGGTCCGCTCTGTGAAAGCTTAACCCATTTGGATTACATTATGGTTATGGACCGGGCTTACGGGAAGCTCGAACGATTAGATCGTTTCAAAGAAGAAGGTCAATCCTTTGTCGTTCGACTGCGTGATAACGTTCATCTTGAAAAACCACGTGCTCTACGCCGGCAAAAAGAGCCTAACAGCCCGGTCATCCGGGACATTACGTGCCAACTTGGAACAGAGCAATGTCGATCCAAGAAGCGGCATCGCGTCGTTACCTTCCAAGATTTCGATGGCCGAGAACTCCGCGTCGTTACCGATCTCATGCAAGTGACCCCAGAAGAAATCGCACAGATGTATAAAGCCCGGTGGCAAATCGAGGTTTTCTTTCGCTGGATCAAGCAGCACTTGAATATCCCTACTTTGTTCGGGACAACTGAAAATGCCGTGTACGGGCAGCTGTTTGTAGCTCTCATCGTTTACGTGTTACTCAAATGGTTATTTGATACCACTCAAGGGGTCGTATCTAGGCATCAAAAGCTGTCCTTTATTCACTTTGCACGTCTATTTAGGCTAAATTCCCTTCCTCCCGAATGGCTCGTTAAGATGCAGAGGATAAGAGAAAAATTCAGCCCTGCCGGGCTTGTTTGAGTTACACAATTTGGTTAATCAACATGTCTG
>NZ_LDIG01000238.1 GCF_015845845.1 Paenibacillus dendritiformis | reverse complement strand
CCCCCTGAAAATGCTGACGGATCGCACGCACAAGCCCGCCATGCTGGTCCGAGACGATGTAATCCACACCCCGTAACCCGCGCTGCTTCAGTTCCTGGAAGAAGGCCCCCCACGTCTCTTCCGATTCCGAATCGCCGAGCATGTGCCCAAGCACTTCTCGTGTTCCGTCGGTATTGACTCCTGTTGCGATCAGAAGTCCACGAGAGCGTACACGACCGTCTTCACGTACCTTCAAGTACATGGCGTCTACCAGCACAAATGGAAACTGACTGTCACCAAGTGGACGATGGCTCCAAGCTTGTACGATGGGATCGAGCTTCTTGCATAACTCGCTCACCGTAGACTTTGAGAATTCGGCGCCACACAGCTCCTCGGTAATCTGCGACACCTTGCGAGTAGAGACACCATTGACAACCATCTCCATTAAGGCTAATACAAAAGCTTGCTCACTTCGTTGGTATCGGGCAAATAAATCCGTAGAGAACTTGCCATCCCGGATACGTGGAATATGAAGCGTAAGTGTGCCTACACGTGTTGTGAGCTTATGCGGGTATGTCCCATTTCGATATCCCTTGCGCTCCTCTGCCCGCTCATAACGTTCTGCATCCAACTGTTCGGTCACCTGCGCTTGTAAGACTTGATTCAATACGGATTCCAGCAGCTTGGCTACTCCCGCATCCTTACTATCTCCAATAAATAATTGATGCAAAATATTCGAATCTACGTTAATCTGATATTGAGCCATTTTCAAATCCACCTCACTAGTTTGTTGTGTCAGCAACTACATTCTACTTGAGGGGTTTGAATATGGCTCTCTTCATTTATTGGAAGAAGCTATTTTACACAATTATACGGACTCAACTAAATTCTCCAACCCCTGTCTTTGCCCAAATATCATTTCCACCTTTGACAACCAGCGTTCTGTATTCATTACTCTCACTCCTCCATTTTTATCTCCATAATAAATTATATTTTTTATACCCCTTATATTCTTTACCGTCTATATACCAAGTAATGTCTACAAATAATTCCGTACTTGAGGTAACTAAATTAATTCCTTTAATTTTCAGTCCCTGTTTAAAATCAGTCTCTCTCTCAGATTCATATCCTAATGTCTTTAGGCGAAGTTTGCTTACATTGTCTGTTCCTAAGTAATCTAATGAAATATCGAAAACCCAGTTAACTCCATTATTCAAAGTATCTAACTTGACATTCCAATCTGATAGCCCTATTGACTCAACTTCCGTAACTGTTAGTTTTGTAAAGGCATTGTTACTTTCATTACTTTTTTGGTTCGAGTAACACGCACTTATAGAAATACTAAAAATAAATATAACTAGAATTTTAAGTATTTTCATTCGACCTACTATACTCCTTCAATAAAGTTTCTAATTTAATCCCAAAAAAGAGAGATTTAATTGAACTAGTAACTGAACTAAAGTTTTCTTTGTAACCTCCATCATCTAATTTTAATTGCCGTAAACGTTCAGTTATTCCTGAATAATTCTGTTTTTTCATATAGTCAACTTTTATCAGAAAGAATGAAAAGTAATATAAATCAGCTAAATCTTTTGGAATTGTACTCACTACAATATTGTCTTTAACATAATTATCCCAATAATTCATGTTAGCTTTTAATTCAAATAATATTTCATAAATCATGAATAATTCAGGATTGCTCAATTTGCTTTTTGAGTCAAGCAACAATGCATATATTTTTTCTTTTATGATATTCTCCACTTTCTTTTCCTTGTTTCTATTGAAAAAAACGTAGTTATAAAATGAATATAATGTATTTGAATCTATAGAATACGCTTTATGATTTAAATCCAAATCCTCTTCTATAAACTTATCTATCTTTAATAATTTCCTTATCTTATTAAAATAATGAATACTCTTTGAGTCCTCTAACTCCCCTAAATCGTTCATGATAAAATCATAAATTTTCGTATTTTCGTGTCCAAGATTTTGGTATACTTCCGCAGCCATATAAGTCTTCATTAAATCTGAGGGTAATTCGAATCGAGGAGTAAACAAACCATTATTAAGCTGATACTTTAGCAAATCTGAAACTAACTCAGGGGGAATCTTATCGTAGAAACAACTGTATAATAAGTATGTAGATTGAGTCTCAAGTATGTCACTATCTAATAAATTAAATCCCCCGTCATCTAATTTTATCGAATTGATGTACTGAAGTAGCGACTCTCCAATAGTTGAATAAATCCCTAAAGAATTGTGTATTTTTACTATATTAACATGATTAAGCAGCTCTATTTTATTTTTAGGGACCATTTGCAAATAGTTTTTTGATTTCGATATCAATGAATCTTTATATTTTGTATTTTTACTTTGGTTATAAAATAAAATATCTTTATCCTTTATATGCTTTTCTATATATATCAAACTTGAGTATATCGACCAGGGGAACTTTTCCGATAAAGTATCTATACTATTCTTACTATATAAAGATACCACACCTGTTGATTAACCACAAAATGGTAGAAAAAAAGCCGCACACCCGGTAAAATGTTTGTACGCCTACAAACTCAACCGAAGAAAGGTGGCGACTCCATGAAAAAGTCTACCACGATCCTGTCCATCCTTCAATCCGTTTTGCCTGCAGAAGAAATCGATTCTGCAATCGAACTCGCCGGCTATAAAGACAAGGCCCGCAAGTTTACCGTCCATCATTTGCTACAATATTGGGCGATGGCTGCCTCTGAACAATGGGATAGCTACCGTTCAGGTGTGGTTCATGCAGCAGCCAGCGGCTTGCTTCCTGTCCATTATTCCAGTTTTTCCGGAAAGGCAGCTGAGGTTCCCTTTGCTGTATTCAAGGAGCTCCTACACCGGCTCATCCAAACCTGTAATCGTCAAACGACCCGAAAGCTGGCCTTTCCTAAAGAATTGCTTTTGATTGACTCGACGACCGTAACGGTAGGAAAAACTCGCTTGCCCTGGGCCCCTTACCATGGTGAGCGTTCGGGCATTAAGCTACATGTTTCTTTGCAAGCCCAATGCGACTCCCCTCTAAACGTGGTCGAAACGGTTGGTTCGAAACATGATGGTCCGCTCTGTGAAAGCTTAACCCATTTGGATTACATTATGGTTATGGACCGGGCTTACGGGAAGCTCGAACGATTAGATCGTTTCAAAGAAGAAGGTCAATCCTTTGTCGTTCGACTGCGTGATAACGTTCATCTTGAAAAACCACGTGCTCTACGCCGGCAAAAAGAGCCTAACAGCCCGGTCATCCGGGACATTACGTGCCAACTTGGAACAGAGCAATGTCGATCCAAGAAGCGGCATCGCGTCGTTACCTTCCAAGATTTCGATGGCCGAGAACTCCGCGTCGTTACCGATCTCATGCAAGTGACCCCAGAAGAAATCGCACAGATGTATAAAGCCCGGTGGCAAATCGAGGTTTTCTTTCGCTGGATCAAGCAGCACTTGAATATCCCTACTTTGTTCGGGACAACTGAAAATGCCGTGTACGGGCAGCTGTTTGTAGCTCTCATCGTTTACGTGTTACTCAAATGGTTATTTGATACCACTCAAGGGGTCGTATCTAGGCATCAAAAGCTGTCCTTTATTCACTTTGCACGTCTATTTAGGCTAAATTCCCTTCCTCCCGAATGGCTCGTTAAGATGCAGAGGATAAGAGAAAAATTCAGCCCTGCCGGGCTTGTTTGAGTTACACAATTTGGTTAATCAACATGTCTG
>NZ_LDIG01000237.1 GCF_015845845.1 Paenibacillus dendritiformis | reverse complement strand
GATGTTGCTTCCAGCCCGATATGAACCTCGGAGCAGGCTGTCTTGACTGCGGCAGAAATGATGCGATCCCGCAAGTAAGAAGCGCCGTGCAGATTGTTGTTGGTCTTGAAGGTCTCCAGGGTGTCGCCATCCGAATTCATAAAACATGCTTCCAGTTCTTCGGAACTGACGTCAATACCGACAAAAAGCTTCAAGGGAATTCCTCCTTTCCATAAGGGATTCAGGGAACGGACTCTCCGGACTGTCTCCGGCGCACTCGCCGATCAGTCACCCTCGCCTATGAGAACACGCTTCGGTTCATGAGCTGCCCCGACGCTGCTGCTGCCGGTACCGTGTCTGAGACGCCGTCCCCTTCACCGGATGCGCCGGCGGCGGACAAACCGCCCGCATCGGCGCCTTCCGGCGACTCCGAGACTTCCGGCGTGACGAAGCCGGAGCCGGAGAAGGGCGAGCCGACTGCGGAGGAAGAGGTGGAGGAGATGATGAAGCTCGCTGCCGAAGGGCGGGTGGCGCACAGCGACTTCGCCGTCGAGCATGGCTTGATGGATGACGTGGAGAAGGAATGGGGCGAGCCGGACAAGGACGAGTTCGCGGGACATGGCATGTACGCCACCTATGAGAAGCGGCATATCATCTTCGGCTATAACAAGGGCATGCAGATTTTCGACGTCTGATCGGACGGTCCGGAAGTGCGGAAGCTGACGCTGGAGGATGTGGAGAAGGCGCTGGGCAAAGCGAAGGATGTGCGCGAGACCGGCGGCGATGCGATCTATGTATACGAGGCCAGCGCGGATTACGAGCTCAAATTCATTGTGCCCAAGCCAACCGGCAAGAACCCGAATCCGCATGTCGATCATATCTCCGTGTTCTATCCGCAAGGGGCCAAAAATCTGATGGCCGGTTGATGGGGATGGGTGGCGGCCTGGCGGCAAGCGGCTCTGTTTGCTTTATTTGAACAATTGGTGGCAGCGCGGATCGGTCATCTCCTGGCCCGATATTTATGCTATGCTAAGGCGGAGGATAAGTGCCGAAGCGAGGAGCTTGGCTCTGTCCCATCACGCTGAATAAAAGTTGGTGCATACACGATATGGAGCTATCGAATATGATGTCTTACGTGACGGAGGAGAACCTCAGGAATCTGCTGGAGCAGTTCCGGTCGTTCGGTCCGCTGCCCGGCATTTTGCTGACCTTCATGAAATCGTTCATTCCCCCGCTGCCAACGATTGTGATCGTCGGCGTCAATGCCGCCGTATACGGGCTGTGGCCCGGGTTCTTCTATTCCTGGCTCGGCATGATCGCCGGATGCATGGTCACGTTCCTCATCGTCCGTACCATCGCCGGACATCGATATTTTCAGCGCTACGCGCAGAAGCCCAAGGTGAAGAAGAGCTTGCTGTGGGTGCGGCGCAATGCGTTCAGCTATGTCTTTCTGCTCAGTATTTTTCCGGTCGGTCCGTTCGTCATTATCAATATGGCGGCCGCCATCGCCCGGATGCGCATCCGCTCTTTCTTCATTGCGGTCACGTTTGGCAAGGCGATTATGGTGTTCGCGGTCTCGTACATCGGGCATGACTTGATGAGGTTCGTTCATCATCCGATTCAGATTGTGTACGTGGTGTTGTTTCTTGCCGCCTCGCTATGGGTCAGCAAGAAGATTGAAGCGCGCTTCACCAAGGATCTCCCGCCGGAAGAAGAGCACGATCTGCCCGTGCCCGAGCGGAAGGAATCGATAGGTTCATGAGAGTCGAACGGCTGCTCTCTATGCTGCTAATCATCTCGCAGCGGGGCAAGGTGACGGGCCAGGAACTGGCCGAACACTTCGAGGTCTCTCTTCGCACTCTCTTCGCACGATCTACCGGGATATCGACATGCTGGGCGAAGCCGGGGTGCCGATCGCGGCGCTCGGCGGGCCGGGCGGAGGCTACTACCTGATGGAGAATTATCAAGTCTCCAATCTGTTCCTGAATGAAGGGGAGGCCGCGACGTTCCTGGCCGTCGCGAACAATTTGAACGTGCTGTTCGGGAAGAACCCGCATTTCAACGATATGGTGTTGAAATTCGAGCATGAGCGCAGAACTACTTCCGCGGATGCATGGAGCATCAACCTGTCTCATTTCAGCATGGAGGATGAGCTGAGGAGCAGCCTGCAGCTGATAAATCAAGCGCTGGAGCAATCAAGACTGCTTGTCTTCGATTATATGAACCGGCGCATGGACGTCGAGGAGCGGACGGTAGAGCCGGTTCAGATCGCTTTCTCTGGAGGCCACTGGAATCTTAATGGCTATTGCCGCATCCGGAACGGTTACCGCCGCTTCAAGCTGGTGCGGATCCGGCAGCTGCAGTTGGGCGGTCATTACGAGAAGCGGCCGAATACGGCGGAAGCGGTACAGCGACTGCTCGATGAGGGGTATTATCACAGCAGCATCAGGTGACGCTGCAGTTCTCTGCCCGCATCGGAGGACAACTGGCGGAGCACTTCCCGAAGCAGTCGATAACGAGAACCGAAGAGGGACATTTTCTCGTCACGGATTATTTTCCGTATGAAGAAGGTCTATTCAAGTTCATCATTGGCTTCGGCAAGGACTGTACGGTCGTCGATCCTCCCCAGGTCAGAAATGCCGTCCAACAATATATTTATGAGATGTGGTTGTCGTATCATGGCTGACATATAGTTGTCAGTCATTAAGACTGTCGACAATGGTTTTGGCGAGATAGGCCGCCTTATACACGGTGTCATTCTTCAATTCCCTGATAGGCGGTCGAATTCCATTCTGTGAGAACCAATTCCTTGTCAGACAGCCCTTGCTCGGCTAGCAGCCTCATCACCTGCGCAAGCATGTCCCGCAAACAATCCGGATTCGGAAGTGTCCCCATGAACTCCTCCACTATTTGGCGGTACCGATGCAACGGGAGCCCCAGCGGAGCGGCCAGTTCGGCGTGAAGCACCTCCTCAATATGGTCATGCGGATAGAAATGAAGCGGTATGAAGTCCGGCAAACACGGATTGCTGCGGCAGAACGCAAAAAATTCATCATTCAGCCGCGGCGAGCGGATGGTGATGATCCGCCCTGGCGCGCAGCCGCTCCGAAACGCCCTTCAAGGTCTGATTGGTTCGCAAATACATCTCCATATAATCTTCCATCGTTCCCGGCCAGAACGTCTGAAACTCCGGTCATCCACTCCACTAAACCTCCAGTATCTCCCGCCACTCTAGTCATCTGCTACACCAATACTGCAAGAATGCAGCAATTTCATTGACACGAGGATGCGAAAATACGATTACTGCAAAAATACAGCAATTACCGTGCGGCGAGGCATAAATAGCGTTCAAAATGGCGAAATAATGTAATTTGGCAGGATTTTCTCGGAATTTAGCCTATTGAGGTTAAAAATGCTGCGCCTGTGCAGCAATTTCATGCGGGGACCAGCTTGCCCTAACCTAACCTGTTCTGCCTTCCCCGGCCATGCGCATTGCAGCGCGCTTGTCACTATTAACCGGCAGTACGTTCATATCGGCGACGAGCTCATGTTCACGAACGGCAGAGAAGCGATTCTGCCATCGGTTGACAGCGGCCAGTATGTGGCGAGACATCGGGACTCGCTGGATAAGCTTAGGGAATACGGCGATTATACGCTTATCCCGAGCCATGGCCCGATCATCAGCGGCCGGGAGGCAATCGAACGCGATATTGCGAATCGTATCGCTTACTTCGAGGCGATATTGGTTAGCGAACAACCTTTGTCTTATGATGAAGCAGTGCGGAATTGTGACGGCCCGTTCCTGCATCAGGAATGGCATCACAATGTGTATCGCACCTAGGTGGCGGGTGCCTGGCAGGCTGCATTTTCCTCATCTGGACTAAACCGGGAGGCGTCGGTTACACTATAGGCAGAGTGATAGAGAAGGAGAGCGAAGGCTCTCCTTTTTGCGAATGGACATCGAGGCATGTCCCAAGCCTCTCATCAATGACAGCGCAGATGGCCAATATGGGAAGTGAAGCAATGAGCGCACAGCCGAGTGCAAGCTACGAGGTGACCCAGGTATGTCTTCTTGCGGGGAAAATTATGCTCCAATGCGGCGGCGAGACGTACCGGGTGGAGGATACGATGATGCGGATTGCGGCTGCTTACGGGTACGAGAACAGTCATAGCTTCGTGACGCCGACCGGCATCATCTTCGCCATTGACGGCTCCGCGCCGACAACCCGGCTGTTCCGCATCGGGGAGCGGTCGACCGATCTGAAGAAGGTGACGCTCGTCAACCATATTTCGCGCAGGATTAGCGGGGACGGGCTGCCGCCGTCGGAAGCGCTGCGCTTGCTGCAGCGAATCGACAAGGCCCGGCTGGCCCATCCGCTATGGCTGCAAATCGCCGCGGCGACCCTATCCAGCGGCTGCTTCGCCATTATGTTCCGGGGCGGCTGGCCCGAATTCGTGCCGGCGATGCTGGCGGGCGGCATCGGCTTCTCGCTGCTGCTGTATGTGCACGGGTTGGTGCGCATCAAGTTTTTCGCCGAGTTCCTGGCGTCGATCGCCATCGGGACGGTGTCCTATCTATGCGTCACATACGGGCTGGGGCGCGACTTGGACAAAATCATCATCGGCTCGGTCATGCCGCTCGTGCCCGGACTGCTGATTACGAATGCCGTGCGGGATCTGATGGCCGGACATCTCGTCTCCGGCATCTCGAAGGGCGCGGAAGCGTTTCTGACCGCCTTCGCGATCGGAGCCGGCATCGCATGCGTCTTGTCCCTCGGATAAGGGAAGGAGGATGGGAATGAGCTTCATCGAACAATCGGCGGTCAGCTTCTTCGCAACGGCTGCCTTCGGCATACTTTTCAATGTTCCGGGGAAAAATCTCGTGCAGTGCGGCTTCGTCGGCTTAATCGGGTGGCTCGTCTACCTCTCGTGCACGATGTATGGGATCGACGCCATTCCGGCGACCTTGATCGCTTCCTTCGTCGTGACGATGGTAAGCCATGTCTTCGCCAAAAAATACCGGACTCCGATCATTGTGTTCAATGTTTCCGGCATTATCCCGCTTGTGCCCGGGGGCATGGCCTATGACGCGATGCGGCATGCGGTCGGGAACGAATATGACATCGCCATTCAGCTTGCGGTCAAGGCGGCGATGATCTCGGGCGCGATTGCGATGGGGCTGGTGTTCTCCGAAGTTATCTATCAAGTCATGCGAAAAAAGGCGGCCTAGCCTCGGCCGGCCATCGGCTGCCCGGCTGGCCGCCGGACAGCGAACCGCCCTGCTCCTGGCGGCCAGGCTCAAGAGGTAATGAACCCGCCGCCGTTCACATGCATCGTCTCGCCGGTAACGTAGCGGGAATCGTCGCTCGCCAGGTAGATATAGGCGGGAGCGAGCTCGAACGGCTGCCCGGCCCGCTTCATCGGCGTATCCGAGCCGAAGACCGCCACCCGATCGGCGGAGAAGCTGGACGGAATGAGCGGCGTCCAGATCGGGCCCGGGGCGACCGCGTTGACGCGGATGCCCTGCTCGACCAGCGAGAGGGATAATGAGCGGGTGAAGGATACGATGGCTCCCTTCGTCGACGAATAGTCAATCAAGGTCTTCTCGCCGCGGTAAGCAGTGATCGAAGCGGTATTGATAATCGAGCTGCCCGGCTTCAGATGGGGCAGCGCCGCCTGCGTGACGAAGAAGAAGGAGAAAATATTGGTGCGGAACGTCTGCTCCAGCTGCTCCTCCGTAATATCAAGCAGGCTGTGCTGCGGATACTGCACGCCAATATTGTTGATCAGTACATCGAGCCGTCCGAAGCGGCGCAGCGTCTGCTCCACAATGTCGCAGCATGCGGCCCGGCTGCGCAGATCGGCCTTCATCGCCAGGACGTTCCCTCCCAACTGCTCGATCCGGGCACGGGTCTCTTGCGCATCGGCTTCTTCATACAGATAAGCGAATGCGACCGCCGCTCCTTCCTTGGCGCAAGCAATGGCCACGGCCCGCCCAATGCCGCTGTCCCCGCCCGTAATGAGCACGGCCCGATCCCGAAGCTTGCCGCTGCCTGCATAGTTCGGATTCTCCGCGATCGGCCGCGGACACATTACATATTCCAATCCCGGCTGCTGATTTTGATGCTGGGGCGGGAACGTAATCGGCTGCTCCTCGCACTTCGTCATTGTGCTGTAATAAGGATACATGGGGTAATCGTACATAGCGTTCGGATCCTCCCTATAGTTATTCGCCTAGACCTACCGTATTCAGGAAGGCCCGGTTCGTTCCGCCTCCGTCCCCGCTCCTTCTGCCCCGTACGACAACGGTCTTATGGCAGTCAACTGCCGCACCGCACCAAAAAAGCGGCCGCCCCGAAGTCCCTGACTTCAGAAGCAGCCGCTTGGCTGAATCGATTTATTGATAACCCCAGATCATGGTGAACAGCGTACCGAAGACGGTCACCAGACCGACGAACAGCGCGTAGACGAGGTTCGTCATGTTGGACGACTTCGTTGTCTTGTCTTCCGTAGCGTGCATGAACAAGAACAGCTGCACCGATGCCTGGATAGCTGCGCAGACGAGCAGGATGGTCATTCCCATGGCGAACGACATATCCCAGAAAATGACGGCCAGCGCGACGACAGAAAGGATGAGAGAGAAGACATATCCCATCACATGACGAATCGGGAATAGTTGTTTCATGTCACATCAATCCTTTCAAGTAGACAAAGCTGAAGATGAAGATCCAGACGACGTCAAGGAAGTGCCAGTACAGCGAGAAGATGAACGACTTGTTCGCCGTATCCAGCGTAAAGCCTTCGCGCGAAATCTGAATCATAATCCCCGCTCCCCACAGCAGGCCCAGCGTGACGTGCGCGCCGTGCGTGCCCAGCAGCACGAACAAGCTGGACAGGAAGGCGCTCGTCTGCAGCGTTGCACCTTCATGGACATAGGTCACGAATTCGAAAATCTCGACGCCGAGGAAGCCGAGGCCGAGCAGCAGGGTGATGCCGAAGAAGACGAGCGACGGCTTCTTCAGTCCGAGACGCATGCTGTGAATCGCGAGACCGCAGGTGAAGCTGCTGGTCAGAAGCAGGAACGTCTCGATCAGGACGCCCTTCAGTTCAAATATATCCGTACCCGTCGGGCCGCTGCCCGTACGGTTCCACAAGGTCAGATAGACAGCAAAGAGAGTGGAGAAGAGGACAATCTCTGCCCCCAGGAACAACCAGAATCCGAAAATACGGTTGCTGTTCTCCTCCGAGCGATATTCAAGCGGCAGCGTGTTGTCTAATTTCATGCTTGTTCACCCCGCAATCGTTGTTCCGTCTCCTGAATCGTCTTCACTGGAATGTGGTGGCCGTGATCGCGCTCGAAGGAGCGAACCGCGAGCATAATCAGCACACCCAGTCCGGCGATAATGGACGGAATCCACCAGCTAAAGACGAGGAAGAAGCCCAGGAAGAAGAAGATAACGCCCAGAATAAACGGTTGCCCGCTGTTATTCGGCATATGGATCTCTTCGATTTTGTCTTCATACAACGGCTGTTTGTCTTTTTTCCAGAACCAGAACGCGTCCAAGCTCTTCACAGTCGGGATAACGGCGAAGTTGTACTCCGGCACCGGACTGTGCGTGCTCCACTCCAGCGTGCGCGCATCCCAAGGGTCGCCGGTCTTGTCTCTCGGCGCATACCGTGCGCTCCAGTAAATGTTGTACACGAGAATCGCGAAGCCGATAGCCAGACCAAAGGCGCCGATTGTGGCGATCAGGTTCAGCGGACCGAATCCGGTCTCGGCCGAGTACGTGTACATCCGGCGCGTCATGCCGTTCAAGCCGAGGAAGAACAGCGGCAAGAACGTGATGTTGAAGCAGATCGCGATGAACCAGAAGCTGATTTTGCCCAGACGCTCGTTCAGGCGGAAGCCGAAAATTTTCGGGAACCAGTAGTACATGCCGGCAATGACCGCGAACACGGTGCCCGGAATCAGCACATAGTGGAAGTGCGCGACCAGGAACATCGTATTATGGTATTGATAGTCGGCGCTCGCCATCGCGAGCATGACGCCCGTGACGCCCCCGATCGTGAAGATCGGAATGAAGGCGAGGGCATACATCATCGGTGTCGTAAACTGTATCTTCCCTTTTTGCATCGTGAAGAGCCAGTTGAATATTTTAACCCCGGTCGGCACGGCAATCGCCATCGTCGTGACGGAGAAGAAGCCGTTGACCATGGCCCCGTGGCCCATCGTATAGAAGTGGTGCGCCCATACGACGAAGGACAGGAGCGAGATGGCAACCATGCTGAATACCATCGATTTATAGCCGTACAAGTTTTTGCGCGAGAAGGTCGAGATAATCTCGCTGTAAATCCCGAACGCAGGGAGGACGACGATATAGACCTCCGGATGGCCCCATACCCAGAACAGGTTGGCCCACAGCATATCCATGCCGCCATTGGCCATCGTGAAGAATTGCGCCCCGAACATCCGGTCGAACATCATCAGGGCGAGCGCTACCGTCAGAACCGGGAACGCGAACAGGATGATGACGCAGGTGATCAGAACCGACCACGTGAACATCGGCATGCGCATCAGCGTCATGCCAGGCGCGCGCATTTTGAGAATCGTCACGATGAAGTTGACCCCGGTCATCAAGGTACCGATACCGGCAATCTGCAGCGCGATGGAGTAGAAGTTCATGCCGACGGTCGGACTGAACTCGACGCTCGCCAGCGGGAAGTAAGCGGTCCAGCCGGCGTCCGGCGAACCCCCGATAACGAACGAAATGTTGAACAGCATCGCCCCGAAGAAGAACAGCCAGAAGCTGACCGCATTCAGGCGGGGGAATGCGACGTCGCGGGCCCCGATCTGAAGCGGTATCACGACGTTCATTAAGCCGATAATGAACGGCATCGCCATGAACAGGATCATGATGACCCCGTGTGTCGTAAAGATCTCATTATAGTGCTGCGCATCCAGGAACTTCATGTCCGGAGCCGCGAGCTGCGTACGCATCAGCAGGGCGTCGACGCCGCCGCGGAACAGCATGAGGAGCGCGGCGATGATATACATGACGCCGATGCGCTTATGATCGACGGTCGTCAGCCATTCGCGCCACAGGTAACCCCATTTTTTAAAATAGGTTAACCCGATCACGATAGCGAGCGACACGATGACGATACTGGCCATCGCGCCGTAGATCATCGGTTCTCCGGTAACGAAAAATTCGTCCCATTTCATACAGATTTGACTCCTTTCTCTGCGAATCTAGTTGCCATGCTGAGAGTGCTCCGTCTGCTCATGATCCGGCTCTGAACCGTTCATCGCACCGTGATCCATATCCGAATGATTCATATTCGCATGGTCGGTGTCCGAATGCTCCGTTCCCGTGTGGTTCGTGCCGGAGTGCTCCGAGTCTGATTCCGGAGCGGTCGCATCGTCCGATCCGTGATGATGGCCTGCATGCTCGCCTTCAGGCGCAGGCTTGAAGTCCAGATGGGTTGACGAGTAGCTTTTGCGTCCGACATGCTCCGTCGCGAGCAAGGCATCGAACTCTTCGCTCGTCAGTGCCGGAGCGGTGGTTTTCACTTCGTTCACCCATTTGTCGAAGGCTTCCGGCGACATGGCCAATGCCTCGAAATCCATGTGGGCAAAGCCCGCGCCCGAGAAGTTGGAGTTCTTGCCCATGAAGGAACCCTCATGTTCGGCCACGAGCCGCAGCTTGGTCACCATGTCGCTCATGGCGTATTTCTGCCCGCCGAGCTGGGGAATCCAGAAGCTTGTAATCGGCCCGTAGGAATAGAGCCGGAACTCGACTGGCCGGTTCGTCGGAATGTTGACGTAATTGACCGTCTCGACGCCTTCTTCCGGATAGCTGAAATGCCACTTCCAGTTCGAGGAGGAGGCATAGACGATAAGCGGCTTCTGATCCTCATAGCCCGCCGGCGTTGTCTCCACGGCATTGGTCGATCGAATCGTAACGACCGACAGAATGATGACGATAATGACCGGAATGAGAGTCCACGTAATTTCCAGCCATGTGCTTCCCTCCATATGAGGCGGCTCATAATCCGGCGCGGCCTTCGACGCCCGGTACTTGGTCAGCATGTAGATGTACAGGACGTAGACGACCAGCAGCACGCCCGCCATAATAAACATGGAGAAGATGATCGTGTCCGATTGGGTCTTGGCCACCGGACCTTTTGGATCCAGCACGAGCAGTGATGAATCACATCCGGTCAGCAGGATGATAAGAGATAGGAAAAGAAAAGATAGCGACCATCTCTTTTTCACAAAAATACCCCTTTCTATGTGTGATGAACTTCGCTGAAATATGTCGGGATAATGATTTCACAGTCTATGTTAGTAAGAAGGGAGTAGAAAAACAAAGCATATAGAAAACCATAAATGACATTAAATGGTTTGACATTGGATGTGAAAACCAAAAAAATAAACGATTAAATGTGATATGTGACAAAAATCACGCGTATTCGGCCGAAATCGGCCGTTTTGATTTTTGTACACATTTATGGGCGGAAAGGCCGAGTTTGCAATATTGTCACATTAGGAGGACGCTGGAAAGTGCGGTTTTCGCGCGGAGGGGACTCGCTTTGACTGGTAATTATTTGTGCAATAGAGCTATGACATGTTCGTGCAAAGCCTTGTTGCATCCGGTTTTTTCGGCTTCGCTCACGAAGGGGCCGCCTGCCTTGCGGACGGTTCCTCATGCGATATCGCGCTGTCATAAAATCGTAACATCCGATTAAGAAAAGGTATCTAATGGGTGAACGAATGTCTTTCCCATGAGAACAAAAATGACTCGGCTTCGGAATCGATCTTGCTAAAGCTCTCGTTTTCTGCCGAAAGGTAGGGATTGGTACTTAAAGGATGCTCGGCTTAAGAACGGCGGGCCCTAAAATGGATGGAAAGGAGCTGAGATCAAGATGAAGATGGCCACGGAGCTGTGCAAAGCATTGAATATCGCGTATCCTATCGTGCAAGCCGGCATGGCGGGCGGACCGACGACCGCGGATCTCGTGGCGAGCGTGTCCGAGGCAGGCGCCCTCGGAACGCTGGGGGCGGCCTATATGGAGCCGGACGATATCCGGGCGGCGATTCGGCTGATCCGTCAGCGGACCGCCAAGCCGTTCGCGGTCAATCTGTTCGCGGCCGATATGACGGACGATGCGAGCCGAATCGCCGAGGTGAACGATGTGCTGCGCGGCCGGCTCTCCGAGCTTGGGCTCGGAGAGCCGGCCGCGGAGCTGCATACGCCCGATCGGTTCGAGCGGCAGATGCAGGTGCTGCTTGAGGAGAATGTGCCTGTTATCAGCACCGCATTCGGCGTTCTGCCGGCCCGGTTCATGGAAGAAGTGAAGCGGCGGGGCATTCGGGTCACGACGATGGTGACGACCGTCCGCGAAGCGGTGGAAGCGGAACGGGCGGGCAGCGACGTCATCGTGGCCCAGGGCAGCGACGCCGGCGGCCATCGCGGCACGTTCGACGTCGGCCTGCACCCGGACGGAGCCAATATCGGCACGTTCTCTCTCGTGCCTCAGATCGCCGATCAGGTACGGGTCCCGGTCGTCGCGGCGGGCGGCGTGATGGACGGGCGCGGTCTGGTGGCGGCCTTGGCCTTGGGCGCGAGCGGAGTTCAGCTCGGAACGAGGTTCTTGACCGCCGCCGAATCGGGGGCCCATCCGGCCTATAAGCAAGCGCTGCTGGACAGCACGGAGGAGAGCACCGTCATTACGCGGGTGTTCTCGGGACGGCCGGCACGGGGGATCAGCAACGCGTTTGTACGGCGGTTCGATGAGAGCGGGGTAGAGCCGCTGCCATTTCCGACCCAGAACTCGGCAACGAATGAGATTCGCAAGGCCGCGGCAGCACGGAATGAAGCGGACTACATGTCGCTGTGGGCCGGCCAAGCTACGCGGCTGCTGACGGACGGCGATCCGGCTTCCCGTATCGTGATGGAGATCATGGAAGAGGCGCAGCGGCTGTTAAGCGGACTTCCGGCGCTGAATCAAGATTAAAACAGACGACGTACATAGGAAGGAGACAGCGATGTACCATCTTATAGTCGAGATATAACGCGGCTGTTCAATCCGTGTCCCTCCTCCCGGAAGAAGACTCTGATCATTCGGACTTCTATCTCGGGGAGGATTCAATATGGGACAACGGACTATGCCCTTATGGAGGGCGCTAATGGATGGCGGACATGTTCACGACCGCGCGCAGGCAGAGAGTCTGATTCTTGCGGGTAGCGTCTTCGTGAACGGGCAGGAAGCGGCTTATGCGGGTGAACCGGTAAAAGCGGATGCCCGGATTGCCGTCAAAGGGAGCGAGAGGAAATACGTCGGGAAGGGCGGCCTGAAGTTGGAGGGCGCGCTGCGGCATTTCCGGATCGACGTAACGGGGCGTATCGCGCTGGATGCCGGCGCTTCCACGGGCGGATTTACGGATTGCCTGCTTCAACATGGAGCCGCGCAAGTGTACGCGGTAGATGTTGGCTACGGCCAGTTGGCGGGACGCTTGCGGCAGGATCGCCGCGTCGTGTGCATGGAGAAAATAAATATTGGGCAATTGAAGCCAACGATGCTCCAGCCAAAGCCGTCGCTTGTGACGCTGGATTTGTCCTATTTGTCGCTGAAGCAGACAATTCCCATTGCAGGAGCTTTGTTGGAACCGGATGGGCAGATGCTCTGTCTCGTCAAGCCGCTATTCGAAACAAATGACCCTGAAATACGGCGAACCGGCGTTATTGAGTCGCCGGACGTGTATCGGGAAATATTAAGAGATCTCGTGAGAAGGGTAAGGGAGCTCGGCTACGCCCCTTCCGGCGTTACGCACAGTCCGGTCACAGGGAACCGGGGGACGCGCGAGTTCTTTCTTCATCTATTCCTTCGCGGCAACGGAGTGAAGCCGCTGGATGAGGACATCGATCAGGCGGTGAACGCCGCTCTGGCCGTCGAAAAATATCGAAAATAAAGCAGAACAGCCCAGCCCGGCCCAGTGCCGGAGTGGGCTGTTTTCTTCATTTCCAATGCTTAGAAAAAATGAGAGGCCTAGTCAGCCTTGCAGCGCCTGGACGAAGGAATCGGAGAGCTTGGACTGAATCGATGCCAACGGCAGCTTGAACGTTGGCGCGCCTGCCGCCCCGGGGGCGATCTCATAGCGCTCGAAGGTGAGCACAAGATAGCCGTTCGATACGTAGAAGCTTTGCGTATCTTTTATTTCCGTGAACGTGAAGTCGTCTTTGTTTTTCTTCAGCGCAATTTGATTTCTGACTACATTGCCGAGCAAGGCTTTATAGTCCACGTCTTCTTTGAAAAGATCGGCTAATTGTAGCGCCTTGGCATTGTCTTGGTTAATGAAAACATAGCAGTCTGTGCGGCTTTGGCCGTTGGCTTCCGCATTCGTGATTTTGAACGTATCGACGATAAGCGAGACGACATTGCCGCTCTGCACGAAGCGGAAGCCGGAGTGCAGCTCGGCTGGGTTGAACGATACTTTTTGCTTCTTCGCTTCTTGCGCGGCTTGCTTCGACGAGGCGTAGACTTCCGCCTTCTCCTTGAGTGCATGGCGCATCAAAATGTCGTTAAGCTGTTCTTCGTACTTTTTGTCTTTGAGGCCGGACAGAACCGGAACGTTCACGTTGACATGGATGAATGTATTGGCCGTTTTGATCGAGTGTTTTTCCGCCTGAGGCACAGCCGGCGCAGATATGTACATTTCGGACAGTTTGCCGAAGCCCTGCAGATCGTAGCGAATCCCGTTCTTCATCCAGTTGGCGGCATAATCGGACGGGGCCTTCTTATCCAAGACCGGTTCATTCGCTTTTCCCAATTCTTTGCTGATAAGCGGTGTCAATTGGTTGGATTGTGCCAGGGTAAGGCCAAGGCCGATATCGCTCTTCGCATATTTTGTCTTCTGGGCGGGGGTTGCAGCGGACGGATGGACTGTTTTGTCTGGTGCAGGTGCTGCGAATGCCGCGGCGCACATGTTGGCGATCATCGTGCAGGACAGTACAAAAGCGACAGTTATTCTCTTGGTGTTCATTAGGAAGTTCAATCTTTTCTCTTGATGCTGGTTTCTTAATTAAGAATAAACCTCGATGCAAGAAAAGGGATGACATTCGAATAACAAAGGGAAGGCAAAAGGATACAATCTGGTCATTGGTTAGCGCTTACGTATGACGATGTGTTTACCATTAAGGCGCGAGGGGAGGAGCGACGCGCATCGGCAAGCCGCAGCAGCGGGAGATTCATGGCTGAAAGTGAAAAAGCATGGGCGGAGTGATTCCGCCCATGCGATTATTTTTCCTGCACAGATTCCATCTCATGCGCGTAAGGAATCGAGGAAATGGCTCCCTTGCGCTGAACGACCAGCGCCGAGAAGGAGTTGGCGAATCGTACGATGTCCTGCATATGGCGGACATCCTGCCATTGAGCGAGATCGAGGCGGCTGCACAAGGCGCCGATGAACGAATCGCCGGCGGCCGTCGTATCGACCGCGGGTACCCGCTTCGCCGGCACATGCGCAGCTCCGTCCGCATGGCAGATAAGCGCCCCTTGCTCGCCCAGCGTCACGATGACGTAGCGGATGCCGTACCCGAGCAGCCGGTCCGCCGCCTGGCGAATGGCATCGTCGCTGTTCGGCTCCACTCCCGTGATGATCTGCATCTCCGATTCATTCGGCACCAGAATATCGGTAGCCCGCAGCAGCTCCTCCGGAATCACCTTGGCCGGAGCCGGATTGAGAACCGTCACTTTGCCCTGCCGTTTGGCATAGACGAACGCTTGGGTTACCGCCGGAATCGGAATTTCGAACTGGGCGATGACGATATCCGCCTGATCGATGGCCGAGTAAGCCCGCTCTATATCTTCTTCGCGGATGCTCATATTGGCGCCCGGCGTGACGATAATGGCATTTTTCCCGTCCTCTTGAATCAGGATCGTCGCTTCTCCGGAATGCACCTTCGGATCGACATCGATATGGGAGGTGTCGATTTGCTCCTCCTTCAGCACCGCCAGAAGCTGATCGCCGGCTTTATCTTCACCGACCTTGCCGATGAAGGCGACCTTCGCGCCCAAGCGTGCGGCGGATACGGCTTGGTTGCAGCCTTTGCCTCCGGCGCTGGAAGAGGTGCTGATGCCATGCACCGTCTCCCCCACCATCGGAAGTCTTGCGAGCAGATGGCTTGTATCTCTGTTCAAGCTGCCCACGACACATATATGGTTCATTTTCTAACACTCCCTCCTACCTGAAGAAGATCCCTGGCGGGATCCTCTCTTTCCCTTGTCCTCTTAGGCGAACATAATGAACGACAAGATGAGGCAAGAGACGACCCCGACCAGAATCGGCACGGATGTCCGCTTCACAATTTGTATCGGGTTGACCTTAATAATCGAAGCGACGACGATAATGACCGCCGCTACCGGCGAAATCGAGCGGATCAGATTCGAGGTCAACTGCATCGGCAGAGCGACCATGATGCTGCTCACGCCGATTTTCTCCGTAATCTCCGGAATAATATTGATGAACGAATAGAATACAGCCAGACCGCTTCCGCTGATGAAGCCGATAAGACCAGCCACACCAGAGAAGATAAGCATCAGGATGATGCCGGCGCTCTCGACATGCTTGACGGATTCAATCAGCATATCGATAATGCCGATCGCTTTCAACCCCTCGACCAGCATGCTGGCAGCGACGATAAGCGATACGACTTGCGCCAGTCCGTTTCCCATACCGGTAAAGAAGATCGAGAGCTGCTTCGACGTCTCTTTGAAGCTGCCTTTGCGAATAATCTCGATGATTAAAGCCAAGGCGAGACATATAAAGGTGATCTCGATCAGACCCAGCTTAATATTCGTGATAACCAGACCGAAGACGAGTACGAGAATGAGCGGCAAAATCGGCAGCAAGCCGTAATAGCTTGGCGGCAAGTCGGTTTTCACCTTCAGCTTCTCGTCATTAATATCCTGCTGGATGCTGCCCTGTTGGCGCTTGTCCATATACTTCTGCCAGAAGTAGTGGGCTACGGCCATAATCAGCAGAACCGGAATCGAGATTTTGGCATGATAGGAGAAAACATACTCGACCAGGCTGACGCCCAGCTTCTCTGCGGCTACGACGTTATCCGCTCCGAGCGGTGTCGGCATGATGGTGGCTGTTGTCGCAATGACGGCTCCGGCAGTCAGGGAGGACATCCCTGTATTTTTCAACACCGGATATAGCGTCGCCATGAGCAGCACAGCCAAGCTGGATGCGCTGGGAACAACAAGAGACAACAGGTTGCCCAACAGGAAAATAATCGGTACAAGGATATACTGCGATTTGATTCGGCCCAGCGGCTTCGTCATTAAATGGACGGCTACATCATTGGCTCCGATGTGCGTCATATAACTGGAGAAGCCAAAGAGCACCATAATGGTCAAGCCGACGCTTCCCAGTTGCTTAACGAAGATCAGGCCAATCTGCTTGAACGGATCAAGCAGGGCGAGCCCGGTTGTATCTTCAGGTGACAGAACTGGATGTCCGAGCAGCGCGGCAGCGATCATAAGCATGATACCTGCGGCCAGGAGCACAAACTTAGCGTCATAGTTCTTGGCGATCAAATACCCGGTTGCAACAAGAAGAACGATGCTGATGATGATCTCCAACACGTTGAACACGCTCCCTTATATAATAAGAAGGTTTATACGGTTTTGCCAAGGACTTCAATCGCCCACTCGCGGAAAGCGGGAACATCAATGTCCAGACATACGGTGGCGTTGCTTGGCTTGCCAAGGCGGTTCGTAATATCGGTGACCGTCGTGCCGGCCGTATAAGTTCCTGCCAGCTCGATGTCAACGAAGCAGTCCTGCGTCTTGAACAGTCCTGGATTGACCAGATAGGCGATAGCGCACAGGTCATGCATTTTCAAGCCGCGGCTCTTCAGGCTGCCGCCCCGGTAATGCTGGAACAAGGAGTAGAGCATGAAGCCCGTCTTGTTCATTTCCTTTATCTTCTCCACAATCTCGGTCGTCAATGTAGCCTGGCTGGTCACGTCAAGGCCGACCATCACGAGCGGCAGACCGGCATTGAATACGATGCTGGCGGCTTCCGGATCGGCATAAATGTTGTATTCGGCATTCGGCGTATGGTTGCCGCGGGAAGCGGAACCGCCCATCAGCACGATTCGCTCAATCTTCTCCTTGCATTCCGGGAACAGCGTCAGCAGCAGCGCCACGTTCGTAAGCGGCCCGATCGGAACGATCGTAATCGGTTCCGGGCTGTTCATAATGGTATCGCGCATCTGCAATACGGCATGATCGAGCGGAGTCTGCTTCGGTTCGTCGAAATCATAGCCGTCCATGCCGGATTCCCCGTGAATATGGCTGGAGTCTTCGGCCGGGCGCACGAGAGGCTTGCCCGCGCCCTGAGCGACAGGCACTTCTTTGCCGAAGAACTCGAGCAGCTTCAAGGCGTTATTGGTCGTCTTGTCGAGGCCGACATTGCCTGCAACGGTCGTAATCAGCCGGACATCGATACGCTCATGGAACAGGGCGGCCGCAATGGCGACGGCGTCATCAATTCCAGGGTCCGTATCCAAAATGATTGGAATTTTTCTCACAGTTTCCATGTTTAAGCACTCCTTTTGAATGTAATGGGTTGAAAGTAGCCTATGAAAACAAATCAAATTGTATGTGTAACCGGTTACACATCCGTCAAAGAAATTCTTCATCCCAAGCGGTCGGATGGGTATGAAGAAAATCAGACCAGAGAGCACGCTGTTTTTTCTAAAGAATAGCATTCCCCCGAAAATGAAGTTCTATGAAAGCGGAGTTCAGGCCGATCCGACTATCGCGTCGTCCCTCGCCGAATCAGCTCTACGGGAAGCTTGTAATGCATCGTGTCCAGCGGCTTTCTTTCGATCATTTTAATCAGCATTCGGGCTGCCAGCAGCCCCATTTCATAGATGGATTGCGCGACTGTCGTCAATTCCGGGTAGACCATCTCGCCCAGCGAGATGCCGTCGAAGCCGACAATCTGCATCCGGTCGGGAACAGGAATGTCCCGTTTCTGAACGGCCCTCAGCGCTCCCATAGCCATAATATCGTTGCCGGCGAAGATTCCGTCGATATCGGGGTGACGATCCAGCAAGCGATTGGCCGCTTCCGTCGCCTGATTCAGGTTGAAGTTGCCTTCGACGATGAGATCCGGGGAGAACCATGCGGCTTCCTGCACCACGTCCAAATATCCCTGGCATCGTTCATCCGCTATGGATAGCTGCTGCGGTCCCCGAATATGGGCGATTTTGCTGCAGCCGCGATCAAGGAGATATTGCACGCCTTGCCGCGCGCCCTCGCGGTTGTCGGAGGCGACCGTCGGTATGGTGTCCGAAATCGTCCGGTCCAACGTGACCACCGGAACATCCAGCTGCCGGACTTCTTCCGCCGACAGTGTATTCGATGCGAGGATGAAGCCATCGATGTATTTCTGCTTCAACGCATGAATATACTGCTTCTCATTGGCCGGGGTGTCGTCGGAGTTGCATAAAATGGTTGCGTATCCGTACAACTGGGTTACCTTCTCCACGGCACGGGCCAGTTCATTGAAGAACGGGTTCGTGATGTCGGGGACGAGAAGCGCCAGCATTTTCGCCGATTTTTTGGTCAAGCTTCGGGCGACGTCATTCGGAATATAGTCGAGTTCCCGAATCGCGTCCATCACTTTCTTCTCAGTGTCCTCGTGGACATACCCTTTTTGATTCAGGACCCTAGAGACGGTTGCGACCGATACGCCCGCCAATTTTGACACATCTTTGATCGTGGCCATGACGGAGTATCCTCCCTTTCTATGTGTAACCGGTTACACATCCGTTACATCACTTATCATATGTCCTGCTTATCCATTTGTCAACGATCCAAGATCTGCAAATATTCTGTAATTTTGTCGTCTCTTCTGGTCGGGGTGCGAGTAACTTCTCTTATATTATGACCCGTTTCGGCATGAAGCGATGGAAAATGAGCTGCAATTTAATTCCTTTTAGCTCCTCGTTTATCCATTTATTTGCGGACGAGTCGAACTATGAGATATTAGGTCGATGTACCCATAATTATGAAAATAAGGGGCGATAATTTTTCAAAGAAATGAATATTTTATCCCATTCGAAGGTCAAGGAAAATCCCCTAACCAGGGGATTTTTCGGGGATGGGGCGCCATTGGAAACGCATCGAAACATTTTCAAAAAAGTGATTGACAAATAGGAGTCTGTCACATATATTGAGCATTGAATAGTGCTTTAGCTGGGTATGATTGGATGCAAAACTACATAGGGCACACTAATCGAAAGATTAGGCCGCAAAGCTTAGGAATCTAAAGGCCCCCAGGCCCATGATCGTCCGGCTGCATTTAACAATCGTTAAATTGCAGCCGGATTTTTTATTTTTCATAGGGCGGTTCTCCGCGGTATTTTTGGCCCGCAGAACGATATAAATAAGACGTGAGGAGGCAATTTTTACTCTGCAAAGGAGGACTCAGATGAAAAAATGAGGAGGAAACTATGAAACGCCGATTCAGACTAGTAGTCACATGGTTGTGTATGTTGAGTGTCGCATTTGGGACGATTCCGGGCACGCTCGGCGCCCAGGCGGCGAGTTCCGGGGAGCTTGAGTGGCCGAATCCGGGAGCGGTGAAGCTCACGAAGGAAGCCAATCCGGTCGAAGGCAAGCTGGATGAATGGGATATTACACTGACAGTCGAAGGCAAGAATCTGAAATCGGGCTCCTCCGATATCGTGCTCGTAATCGACAAGTCGGGGAGCATGACCCAAAAACCGAACCAGAATCGATTGCCGAAAGCCAAGGATGCAGCCAAGAAATTCGTTGACAATCTCTTGATTGAAGACTCGGACACGAGAATTGCAGTCGTAACCTTCAATAGGACTTCTGAGCAGGTATCTGATTTCAAAGGCCTTGACCAGAAGACACAATTGAAGCATGCCATTGATAATATACAGGCGACCGGGGGAACGAATATTCAGGCCGGATTGCACGAAGCTCAGGAGCTTTTAAAGACAAGCCGGGCCAACAACAAAGTGATCGTTCTGCTGAGTGACGGGGAACCTACGTATAGTTACAAGGCATCCACTGCAGTAAAAGGCTCATGGGGAAATAATAGCCATCAGTTTATCCTTTCTGATTTTAACTACAAAAACATTATCGGGTCGGGCTCCAGTTATAGCCTAGGATCTAGCTGGTATGGTTTGGGCAAGGAAACTTGTGGTTGGTGGAACTGCAGCTATGAGTTTGAAATTAAAGACAATGGCATCGGCACGATTTCCGAAGCCAAGCTGGCCCACGATGCAGGAATCGGCATTTATTCGATTGGGTTGGATGTCGGCAGCAATAGCAATGCCACCAATACGCTGAAGGATGTAGCGAACAAAGGTTATTATTCGGGCAGCAGCGACAGCCTGGAGCGAATCTTCTCCGAGCTGGCCAGCAAAATTGCCTTTGCCGCAGAGAATGCGGTAGTCACTGACCCGATGGGAGACATGTTCGACCTGAAGTTGAAGGGAAGCTCCTTCAGCCCGGACGACTACAAGGCCTCTCAAGGGGAGGTAACCTGGAACCCGCAAACCGAAACGTTTACCTGGAACATCGGCAATGTCACGGAAGGCAATCCGGCGACGCTTACTTACCGCGTTAAAATGGATCATTCCAAAAACCCGGATCCGAAACAATTGTACCCGACCAACGGGCATACGCCGATGAATTACACCGATGCCAAAGGTGACCGTACATCGAAGGACTTCGAAGTGCCGAGAGTGGGCTTGGGCAAAGGTTCGATTCTCGTCAAGGCGTATAAGGTCAATGCCAACGGCAAGCCGGTCAATTCCGACGGTCAAGAAGTCGAGCGTCCGGATTTGGCCCAAGAGCTGTACAGCCGTTACCACGAGGAGGATGGAAGCGACGCGCTTGAGGTTGGCAAATCCTATACCGTACCTGCGCCAACAGTGCCAGGTTACACGTTGAGAGTTGGCGACAATCCAACGAAAGTTGATTTAACGGTAAGCAAGCCTTCGCCAATTATTTGGTTCGGTTACAACGATGTCCCTAACAAGCTTACGATTGTTCACCAATCGGGAGACAAGGTGCTGGAGCGCAGCGATGCGGACAAAAAGCCGGGCGAATCCATTGATGTCAGCAGCAAGAATTTCGCCGGATATGAGTTCGCCAGTGCCGAGGTTAGCGAGGGCAGCGGACTGAACGTGGACCAAGGCCATGTAACGGGCGTGATGCCTGCCAAGGATGTAACGATAACTTTTCATTACACAGCACAGGATCAGAGCGTAAAAGTCCGTTACGTAGACCGAGCGACGGGCAAGGATCTGTTGGACCCAAGCGTGAAGACAGGAAAGACCGGGGAAGAGCTTACGCTGAAAGCTGAAGAAATTGCGGGCTATGAAGCAGAAGAGCCGAAATCAGTGAATTATGTGCTGAAGGCTGGCGAAAATCCGGATCATGTCTTCTACTACAATGGAACAGAGCAAAGCGTAAAGGTTCGCTACGTGGACCGGGCAACGGGCAAGGAACTGCTGGACTCAAGCGTGAAGACAGGGAAGACCGGGGAAGAGCTTACGCTGAAAGCTGAAGAAATTGCGGGCTATGAGGCGGAAGAGCCAAAATCAGTGAATTATGTGCTGAAGGCCGGCGAAAATCCGGATTACATCTTCTACTACAAGGCCCAGAAGCAGACCGTAACCGTGAAGTACCTGGAAAAAGGTACGGATAAAGTACTGGCTGACGAAACGACGAAAGAAGGCGTGACGGGTCAGACGGTAACGCTGGAAGCGAAGCCGATTCCGGGTTACACAGCGGAGAACGAGACGTATGAGTACACGTTCAAAGCAGGAACGAACGAGTACATCTTCTACTACGTCGGAAGCAGTCAGACGCTAACAGTAAAGTACCTGGAAAAAGGTACGGATAAAGTGCTGGCTGACGAAACGACGAAAGAAGGCGTAACCGGGCAGACCATCGAGCTGACGGCGGAAGAAGTGGCGGGCTACAAGCCGTTGAACGCCACGCACAAGTACACGTTCTCGGCGGAAGCTGACCAAGTGTATACGTTCTACTACACCAAAGATGATCCGACAGGCGAAGAGCGCACCGTAATCGTGCATTACGTCGATCGGGCGACGGAACAATCGCTGAAGGAGTCCACTTCGCATATTGGGCAAGTGGGGTCGGCGCTTACGCTGAAGGCGGAAGACATTACGGTGACGGATGCGGTCTACAAGCCGGAACGATATAGCGTCGAGTACACAGTTACAGCAGATACCGAGCAGGAGTACACCTTCTACTACAACAAAGTTAATGAAGGCGAGACGTACACGGTAACGGTTCACTACGTGGATCAAGAATCGAATCTGGCTCTCCAAGCTCCGTCCACTCATTCCGGCAAGGCCGGGGAAGTGCTGTGGCTGAGAGCGGATCAGATTACCGTTACAGACGCCGTATACACGCCGCTGAAATTCAATGAGCTTTATACGATTACGACGGCTCCTGATCAGCAGTATACGTTCTACTATGTGAAGGGCGAGCATGGCGATATCCAGCTTCTGACGGTTAACCATCTGGAAGCCGAGACGAACCATGTGCTGAAAGACTCCGAGCGAGTCAAAGGAAGAGCGGGCGAGCAAATCCTGTACCGGACGTCTCCGATTACGGTAACGGGCGCCGTCTATCACCCTGAGCTTCCAAGTTACTCGTATACATTCACTGCTGAACCGGAGCAGATGTTGAATATTTTCTACAAAAAAGACCCATCCCAGACGGACCGACAGGTGACCGTGAAGTATCTGGAGCAGGGAACGGGCAAACAGCTGGCAGCGCCGACGACGAAGAGCGGCAAGCCGGGAGAACAAGTGACGTTGACGGCGGTCTCGGTATCCGGCTATACGCCGGTGAAGTCCAGCGACACGTACACGTTCACCGATGCGGAAGGACAGGAATACATTTTCTATTACACGAAAAATTCGTCCAATCCGGATCCGGGCTCCGGCGGCAGTTCGGGAGGAAGCACCACGACAATAACGCCGTCGCCGAAGCCGCTGCCTCCGGTGCCGCCATTGCCGCCGGTACCGCCGAAGCTGGATATGGAGAATCACTACAACTACATCAACGGCTACCCGGATGGCACGGTGAAGCCGGAGAATCTGATTAGCCGGGAAGAGGTCGCCGCCATCTTCTATCGTCTGATGGAGAATGAGAGCCGCGTGAACTATCTGACCGACCAGAATTCGTTCTCGGATGTAGCGAAGAAGCGTTGGTCGAACAAACATATCTCGACGATGGAGCGGGCCGGAATCATCACCGGATATCAGGATGGCACCTTCAAGCCGGGCCAATCGATTACGCGGGCGGAATTCGCAGCGATCGCGTCCCGATTCGACAAGCTCAATGATCAAGCGAACGGCATGTTCTCGGATATTTCCGGACATTGGGCGGAGAAATATATCGTATCGGCGGCGAACAAAGGCTGGATTAAAGGTTATCCGGACGGCACCTTCAAGCCGAATCAGTACATTACGCGGGCGGAAGCGATGGCTTTCATCAACAGTGTGCTTAACCGGAAGGTGAAGGCAGCCGATATCCATGACGATGCGAAGCAGTGGCCGGACAACAAGCCGGGCAAATGGTACTATACGGACGTGTTGGAGGCGACGAACCACCACGAGTACAGCCGTACCGAGGACGGTTATGAGACGTGGGATTCCATCCAACCGGATCGGGTATACCCATAAGGCAGGCTCGCCTGCATGAACAAGAAGCTCCTTCCGAGGCATCTGCCCGGAAGGAGCTTCTGTGTCTGTTATGGATTGGCGAACAGCTTGTCCATAAATTCATAGGTGAGCGGAGTCGTCTTTTTGAGCTCTTCCCGCGTGGCGTCGCTGTATACATACAAGCTGGCGGTCTCCGCAAAGTATTCGGTCGGATGGACCGACACGTAGCCGTCCCCGTTATAATTGACATTCGCTTCCTGATTGAAAATGTTCTTGAATTCCTCGGTGCCGCTGATTTCATTGAAGACGATACGGTCCACCGCATGCATGGTCTCGTGAATTTCCAGATTGAACGAATTGTGTCCCTGGCCCTTATTGCTGTAACCGATGCGGGCGGCGACAATGCGCTCGCTGACGCCGGGAACATCGTCCCATGTCATGCCGGTGCCTTCCCAGCCTCGCGGCGTAACGCCCTTCAAATAGCTTAACTCCGGTTCGTTCGTAATGATGTCGTTCGTCAGCTTGATTTTGACGCCCTTGTCATACAACTGGTTCAAAATGCGGGCGGGAATCTTGGCCAGCCGTTCCTTCATGGCTTCGGCTTCCTTGACATTATAATCGCTGCTTGGCAGCACGACTAATTTATCGATAATGGCATCCTCGGCGTGAACCGGATAGACCGGCACCGTGAACAAGATAGCGGCCAATACAAGCAGGCCCAATAGACGCTTGTCCCATTTCATCGCAATCTCTCCTCTGAAGCCCGGCGTCTCTGCTTACGCGATTCTTTCCATTCCATCCGGAGTGGCAGAGTTAATCGCGCAGTTCGGCGCTTGCTTCAATATTGGTAGCTGGCTGGCTGAGCGCTGGCGGCGCTGAAGCCCCTATAGCTTTGCGTCCCTGCTTTTCAACAGGTTTGCCTTTGTCAATACGGAGTTGACCGGTTGCTTCGCTGTCCATCCTAATGAAAAAGCCCCGCTTACCGAAGTAAGAAGGGCTTGGGAACGTTCGCGAAAGACACGTCAAGCTATCTCTATCGGTAACTGGCTGGCATAGCGAGTCATCCTCGCTGAAGCCCCTGTAGCTTTGCGTCGCCATCTTTCGATGGGTTTGCCTTTATCACTAGGATAGATATGCGATTGGAAGAAAAATCTAGTGATCTATCTATCTTTAGAGTAATATTGATAGAATAGCTTGTCAAGATGAATCGGCGTGGGGGACTTGGTTTCTACGGGCTTTTTTTACGGCTTTTTTGGGGATGCTAAGGAACTGGACTGGCCTTGGATCTGGTGGTAAAGTTTATGAGGAAAAGATACGAAACAGAAAGATGCCTCTACGGGTGCTGTACATGCAAAGGAGTATGAAACGTGACAATCAAAAGCTTTCTTAAGCTGGTTGAGATCCAGACCAAAACAGCCAGCATGATCCCCTTTTTTATCGGCAGTCTGTATGCCGTATTTCGGTTCCAATCCTTCGAATTCAGCCATTTCTTGCTGATGCTGGCCTCTCTGCTGTCCTTCGATATGGCGACTACGGCCATCAATAACTATTACGATTACAAAAAGGCGATCAAAACCCATGGCTACGGCTATGAGGTCCATAATGCGATTGTCCAATTCAAATTGAAGGAATCGACTGTCGTCGCCACCATTATAACGCTGCTCGCGATCGCGATAAGTGCGGGGGTTGTACTGTTCCTCCAGACCAGCCTGCTGATCCTGCTGTTGGGCGGATTATCGTTTTTGGTCGGCTTTTTGTACTCGCTTGGACCGGTACCGATCTCCCGCATGCCGCTCGGGGAATTGTTCTCGGGGTTGTTCATGGGGTTCGTCATCATTTTCATCTCCACCTATATTCATGTGGGAGATCACCAACTGGCAGCCTTATGGCTGGAAGACTGGCATGTCAAGATCGATATCAACATCATGGAAGTGCTGCTGGTGTTCCTGATTTCCATACCGGCGATTCTGTGCATTGCGAATATTATGCTGGCCAATAATATTTGCGACATGGAAGACGATGTGGAAAATAAGCGTTATACGCTGCCGGTTTATATCGGCAAGCCGAATGCGCTGGCCCTGTTCCGCATCATCTATTACGCTTCCTATCTGGACCTTATCGTCCTGTTCTTCTTGAAGGTCAACCCGATTATTCTGCTGCTTGTCCTGTGCACGCTGATACCGGTGCAGCGCAATATCCGCGCTTTCCAGCAGAAGCAGACCAAGGAGCATACCTTCGTCTTGGCTGTCAAAAATTTCATCATCACGAATGTGGCTCGTATTGCCGCTCTGGGCGCAGCGATTTTGCTCAACCTGATATAGCCGTTTTTTATTTTTTGCCGCAATGCATCATCCCCCTGCTCTCGCATGACAGGCAGAGCAAGGGGGATGAATAGGTTGTGATGGAATAAAGCGAGATACGGCCGTTCTCTCGCCCCTCGGCCTTTCCTCTACTTATTGGTGCTGTGCTGCTTGTTCGGCAGCTTGTTGCCCGGCGAGCCTTTGCCCTGCCGCTGCTGATTACGCTCCGCCTTCTCCTGCGTCTCCTTCAGCTTCTCGACATAATCATGCGTATTTTCCATAGTCGGCACCTCCTTAGGCTCTTACTATTGCCAACTCCAATGATTTCATTCCGATGGCCCAGAGGGCATAGATCAGGAGCTCATAACTCTGGATTGGCGGGTTATCCGCGGTTGCGGTACTCCTGCTCCAGGATGCTCATCATAATAGAATCATGATACGCATGATTGTAGTACAGGGCGTCGCGCTGCACGCCTTCCCGCTTGAAGCCCATTTTCTCGTAGACGTGAATGGCGCGTTCATTGAAAGCGAATACGTTCAATTCAATCCGATGGAGCTGCAAAATGCCGAAGGCGTATTCCAGCAGCAAACCGATGGCTTCGCTGCCGAACCCTCTGCCCTGATTCTCCGGGGCGTCAATCGCGATGCGCATGCTGGCGCTTCGGTTAATGCTGTCGATATTCTGCAGTTCAATATCCCCGATGACCTGATCGGATTAAGCTGGAAAAGGCGAAGTACGTCTGCCGGGAGATCAATCCGGACAACCGCCGGGAAATCTTCGTTCGTCTGGACGAGCGCGGTGAGGAGCATTTCGCCCGGGAGGAGGAACTCGAGCGAACCATTATCGACCGCTACTATTCCCAGCTCGATTTTGAAGAAGTCGTGGCATTGAAGAACATCGTCCTGAAGCTCAAAGGGATCGTAGAGAAGGAATGCAAGGGCGGGGCAGAGACGGATTGATTGCTTCATGCCGGAATTTGAGGGACATCCCCGCCCTGCTCGGCGGCCAGGAAGACCCCGCTCATTCCTCCCTGTTCTTCCAACTTGCGGAACAATTGTTCTAACCGCTCCCGTTTCGTCTCCATATATCCGCACTCCCCTTTTTCCATAAGTATCCTCGGAAACCATCAACGATTGATTGAACTTAATTATTAAGATTGCTTAATAATTAGACAAAGGAGAGCCCTTCCTCTCCTTCTCATAGCCCAGCTTGCCCTCCTCTGCGAGCACCATGATTCCCGCCGCCGTGAACGGCTTCGACAGCGAGGCCAAATCAAAGGCCGATCCCGTCGTCAACCGCCGGCCCGTCGCCAGGTCGGCCTCCCCAAAGGCCCTTTGATAAATAATCGAGAGCCGCAAAGAATTTTTCCTTGGCTTCGGCGGCATTCCGATCGACCGGATCGATGAGGGAATCCGCCGCCTGAGCGAGGTCTGGCTGGTAGATTGACAGGAACGGGCACGGCTGAAGGCGGGCTGCGTCGCAGCCTGGCTGAGCGGCTCCAGTGCGGCCGGCTTACCGGCGGGCACCGGAGCCTCACGGGCAGGAGGGAAGGCCTCCCCTTCCTTCGCCTCCCTCAAGGAGCCCTAGGATTGGAGGGGGATATAGATCTCGAACTCGTTCGTTTCCCGCTCCGGATCGGCAATGGCGGGATGATAGCGTTGATCATAGATTTCGAGACCGAGCACGGCAACGTTTTTTTCATAGCCTTCCTTCCTTATCCAGTCAAAGCACCGCATATAGAAATCGGACACTTGGGTCATGGGACCTGTGAAGGTGAAGCGGGCGTACCGTTGCGTCGGTATCGTAAGACCGATCATTCCATCGGGCAGTTGACCCTGATCAGACACCTCCACACCGATATAATACGTAAAGTCCGTCGGGCGGTCATGGCTAGCCGCGACAAATTGGCGGGGATGGATCCGGTTTTCAATCTCTTGCACGCGTTCCGCGAACTCTCGCCACAGACCCGGAATCGCATGCGCGGCCGAAAAAGGGCCCGTCCATCCCATTCCCGCTATTTTGAACTCCTCTTTGGTCACAATACTTCCTGTCATCGTTCATACTCCTTCCCGGCTTGATCATTTTTTCTTTCTCCTTTACGCTAGCAGTAAACTTGGTCAAAAACTGTCATAGTTCAAAAAAATTGATGGCAGGGGATGGACGTGGCAAAAAGCAGGCGGTTAATCGAACTGATGATGAAACTGAATTCGAAAAAAAGGTATACGGTGCAGGAACTGGCGGATGAGTTCGGCGTGTCTTATCGCACGATGTGGCGCTATCTGCAGGAGTTAAGCGCCATGGGGCTGCCTTTATACTCCGAGAGCGGGATGCATGGCGGGTATCAGGTGCTGCCGGAACGGAAAGTTCCCTCCATTCCGGTCGGGAAGCAAACAGAGGGGAGAGGGAAGATGATCAGTAAGCCTTCTTTCCTGGTTTCGGGATTTGAATTTACGGCTCCCTATACGGCGTTTGGCGAGGTGGAGGTTTTGGCGCCCAGGCTATGGCTTGAATTGCTGCGCCGCCAGGAGGAAATTCCATGCGTCAATTCCAGCATACGCCTCGGTCTCTCTCACAATCGGGACAAAGAGTTCACCTATTATGTCACCTTAGAGGTAGAACATGTTGAACCGATTCCCGAAGATTTTATTCAACTGCACATACCCGCGCGCATATATGCTCTTTTCACGCACTATGGCTCTTTAGAGCGGGCGCACGTTCATGCGACCTATCATTCCATTTACCGCTGGCTGGAGAAGAATGGGTATGAGCAGGATAGGGAGGCGCTTATTATCGAATCGTTTGATGAGCGCTTCGCGCCTTCCTCCCCCCATAATCAGTATGATATCTACATCCCGATCCGCTGAACGGCAAGCCGGCTGATGAGGGAAGGGCCGCCGCGCCCCTAGAAGCGGGTGCGCAGCGAAGCGATTACAATTCCCCCCGATAGAGCCTCACCGAGCCGATTTGCCAGGACAAGAGATAGCACCCGCAGATGCCCCCAACCAACAGCAGCAGGAGCAGCCAATCCTTCCAGGTCACCCGCAGGCGCACGTAATAGGGGCGCTCCCGCTTGCCGGTAAATCCTTTGGACAGCATGGCGACGGCGACGCGCTCCGACTTGCGGATGGCGGAGGCCAGCAGCGGGATGGCGTACCGCTTCATGGCGCGCAGCCGGCCCCGCCAGCCGCGTTCCCGTTCCACGCCGCGCATGCGGTGCGCATGCTGCAGAATCCGCAGCTCCTCCCGGAAGAAGGGGAGGAAGCGGTAGCCTGCCAGGATGCCGTATGCCCACTTCGGGGACAATCTGCACTGCTGCATCAGGCTCAGCATGAAGCGGACGGGGTCTGTCGTCAGAATGAAGAGCAGCGACAGCGCCGAGAAGATAAGCACCCGCAGCCCGAGCGAGAGCGCTTGTTGCAGCGCCGCCGCCGTTACCGAGAAGGCACCCCACTCCCATACCACGTCAGAAGACCCGTCCGCTCCTGCGCGCGGAAGCAATATCGCCGTCCATACATATCCGATACTCATGATCAGGAACGGAGCGAAGCCGAGCAGCCATTTCTTCCACGACACGCGGCCAAGCGCGAACGTCATCCCTGCGGTCCAGATTAGCGCCAGCAGCGGCGTTATCGGATCAAGGGTCAGCGACAACAGAATAACGGCAATGATGACCGCCAGGCCCTTAATGCTCGGATTCCAATCCTGCAAATTCAGCATGCTTCTCCCTCCTGCTCGTGATAAGTTCGGTCAGCCTGCCGGCTGCCGCGCAGCGGAGCGGGGGCAGCAGCTGGCAGTCCGCCGCCAACTCCGCATGGTCCGACCAGAGCGTGGCGGGCGGGCCGTCATAGGCGACACGTCCGTCCCGGAGGACAATGATGCGGTCCGCATACGCGTGCGCCAGCTCCATATCATGCGTAATCATGATGACCGCATCCCCCCGCCGGACCCGTTCCCCGAGCATGTCCATCAGCTCGCGGGTCGTATCGGCGTCCTGGCCATAGGTCGGCTCGTCCAGGATGAGCAGCCTCTGCGCATCGGTCAGCGCCGAAGCGACGCTGAGCCGCCGCTTCTGGCCTTGGCTGAGCGAGAACGGGCTCGCCTGGGCGGCATTCTCCAGCCGCAGGCGGCGCAGCGTTTCCTGAACCGCCTGCTCGATCGCGGCCGGCGCGATGCCCTGCACCCGCAACCCGAAGGCAAGCTCATCGGCGACCGTATCGGTAATGAATTGATGCTCCGGATTTTGGAAAACGTAGCCGATCCAGGTCCGGAGCTCCTTCTCCGTGTAGTCGCCGAGAGGTTTCCCCTGCAGCCGGACTGCTCCGGATTCCGGCTCGTTCAGCCCGGCCAGCAGCGAGGCGAGCGTCGATTTGCCCGCCCCGTTCGGCCCGGCGATAGCGACCCATTCTCCCGCGCGCAGCGTCAGCGAGATGCCGTCCGCCACCGAGCGGCCGCCGCGCCGGAAGCGCAAGCCTTCCGCTTCCAGCAGAAGGGCAGGCTTGCCGCCGGCGTGGTCTCCGGCAGGCCTGCTGCCGGACGGCGAAGGCGCGGTCAGCGCCTGCAGCGCGCGCTCCTGGCCCGCCTCGCTCCACCGGGCCAGCTCCGCGGCGAGGTCCGGCTCGGTCAGGACCGCAGCCAGCGCCGGCGGCTCTTCGCCCGGGACAAGCCGCCGCAGCTCGCGGTACAGCCGGAGCGGGCCCGGCAGCCATATGCCGGGCGCTTCCGGCACCGCGCCGGCATAATACGCGGCGGGCGGCCCGTCGTAAGCGATGGCGCCGGCGGCATCCATCACGAGCAGCCGGTCCGCCTGGCCGATCCACTCGTCGAGCTGATGCTCGATGACGAGCACGGCCAGACCGCGCGACCGGGCCAGATCGCGGACGAGCGCCGCGAACTGCCGGCGGGACGCCGGGTCAAGATTCGACGTCGGCTCGTCGAGCACGAGCAGGCGCGCCTCCATCGCGATGGCGCAGGCGAGCGCCAGCCGCTGCTTCATGCCGCCGGACAGCTCGTGAATCGGGGCCGCGCGCCAGGCGGCCAGGTCCACCGCGGCCAGCGCCCCGCTGATACGCCCGTCCATCTCCTCCCGCGGACAGCCGAGGTTCTCCAGACAGAAGGCGATCTCCTCCTCGACCCGCAGCAGACAGAATTGGCTCTCGAAGTCCTGGAACACGATGCCGGCCACCCAAGGGGCATCGCCCGCCGCCCGCTCGGCGACCGGCTTCCCGTACACGAGCACCCGGCCACGCACCTCGCTGTCGATGGCGTGCGGGTACAGCCCGGCCAGGCAGAGGGCAAGCGAACTCTTGCCGCAGCCGCTCGGCCCGAGCAGCAGCACCGTCTCGCCGTCACCGATGCGGACGTCGATGCCGGACAGGATCGGGTCCGCGCCCGCCTCGAGGGCGAGCGTCAGCCCCTCGGCCTCGATCGCCGCCACGCGCTCATTCACGCGGCTCTCATTCACGCGGCTCATGCGGCGCGGGTGCCTTCCTTCGCGATCGGATAGCTGCGCAGCACGCCGGTCCGCTTCAGCGACTGGGCGATCCCGTGGCCGAGCAGCCCCGCGATGAGCGCCCCGCTGACGCAGCGGACGGCTAGCATCGCGATGACGAGGCCGGCGGAGTACGCGCCGAAGCCGCTGCGGAAGTAACCCCACGCGAAGCTGAACAGGGCCGCCCCGACCCCTGCCAGCATCAGCGTCTTCAGGCTGTAGCTGCGGTAGCGGGTGGCAGCGAAGGCCGCTTCGGCACCCAGCCCTTGAATGAGGGCGGACACGATCAGGATCGGCCCGACGGCGTTGCCGATCAGCACCTCGACGACGCCGGCCACCGTCTCCGAGATGACGGCGGCACCCGGCTTGCGCAGAATCGTGGCGGCAATGATCGACACGATGAACCAGATGCCGAAGATGACCTCATAGCCCATTGGCCCCATGAAGCCGACCAGAACATTGCCCACCTGGAAGAACAGCAAATAAACAACGGCAAAGACGACAGACAGCGAGCTGAGCATGACGATATCTTTTAATTTCCAATGTCGCATCGGTATATGGCTCTCCCTTCCGCTTCCCGCGTTCATGACTTCCGGCTCGGGCTGTGCGCCGAAATATTCGCCGTCAGCACGATATGAGTGCTGTCGCTCTTCTTCGCCCGCTCGAAGGCGTGCTCCAGCGTGGCGAACACGTCATGCGCGTCGCCCTGCAGCCCGCTCGCATAATGCACCCCCTTGGTGAAGGTGCCTTCCTCCCGGGCAAGACCGATAATGTCATAGATGGTATCCATATAATCCGGCGTGCCGAGCGGGTAGAGCGAGAACTGCGCATCGGTCTGAACCGCGATGAGGCGGGAGCGCTCTTCATTCAGGCGATGGGCGTCCTCCGTCATGTAATAATCGGCCTCGCTATCGCCGGGGCATCCGATCGAGAAGGTGGCATTCAGCACGGTATGGACGCCGGACTGGGCGCAGTGGAGAAAGATCGACTTCACCACGTCGAAGACATGCTCCGACTTGCCGCGGACGCAGGTGCTTACCTCATCCGTCTTCGACCATACTTTGGACAGGTCCGTCGCCTTCAAGGCCCCGAGAATCAACTCCACGAACCGATCGCTCATCGGATAGAGCGAAAACCGGCAGCCGGCGATCTGGCCGGTGCCGCACATAGCTTTTTTCATTGCGAATTCCTCCCGTATCTGCGAATGATCGTAAAAAACAGCAAAAAACCGCACCTCCGGGAAGTGCGGTTCGCCATACGGAAGAACGGCTGCCATGAAGGAAAGCCTCCTTCGGCGAGCGCGAATCATCGTAATCTACCTACACTTCCCCACGCTAGTATTATCTAGTTCGGGTTATAAGGGTTAACAGCGATCCGCCGTCTCTCAGCCTGCAAGCAAGCACCCCTAGTGTTCACGAATATGCGGTTGGCATTGCCTCTTTTACGCTTCCCATTATACCGGGACCGGCCCGAATGTAAAGACTCTTTTCGAGTAAACTACTTTTTCATCGTTCCTCTCGGCGATCTTTCGTTATAATGAAAAGAAGAAATTTAATCGCTTGGAATCGAGAGAATTCGAGGGAATCTCCATGAATGCAATGACGAACGGCCTCACCCTTCCCGGATATGAAGTGGACAAAATCATATATGAAGATCCCTTCCTGTACGTCTGTTACGCCTATGCGCTGAAGCAGGAACGGCCTGCCCTGCTCAAGGTGGTGAAGGAAGGCAGCCGCACCATCATCGAGAACGCGAAGCTGCTGCATGAATACGAAGGCACCGCTCGCGTACATATCGACGGCATCCTGCGGCCGGTCGCGGTCGTGCCGCATGGCCACGCCCTGATTCTGGAGTATGAGCCGGTGAACGGGGTAACCTTGCGGCGCTACTTCGAGATGCAATCCGTATCGTGCAACGAGTTCCTGGAGCTCGGCATCGGCATGTGCCGGATGATCGAGGCGCTCCACCAGCAGCAGGTGCTCCATCTCAATCTCAAGCCCGATACGATCCTCGTGCAAATGGTGACGAAGCGAATCTATGTGACCGGCTTCGGGTATGCCTTGTTCTTGCAGCAGGGCGAGGGGCAGCCGATGAAGCGCCCTCTGCTGGAGGGCAATCCGATCTATATGTCACCGGAGCAGACCGGGCGCATGAGCTGCGACCTCGGCCCGTATTCGGATCTGTACTCCCTGGGCGTGACCTGGTATGAGCTGCTGGCAGGAGAGCTGCCGTTCGAGGCGGACAACGCGCTTGTCTGGTCGCATGCGCATATGGCGCGGCGCCCCGTGCCGTTAACCGAACGGAGGCCGGAACTGCCGCCGGAACTGGCGGAGATCGTGATGAGGCTGCTGGAGAAGGACCCGGAAGCGCGCTATCCGGATGCGCGCACGTTGCGCGTCGCGCTCGAGGAATGCCTGGAGGGGCGGCGGAACCGCCACGCATTGGATCTGCCGGAGGGAACGTTGCGGGATCAGACTGCGCCAGCGCGGCAGCTATCGGTGACAGCGCTCTACCCTGACGATCCGGGGCCTATCCTGCCGCACCCTGCGCTTGGCCAGGCCGGTGACGCTCCGTTATTCGGCTTGACCGGACCGTTGGCGGGGGACGACAGCGGCGGCTATCCGCAGACGCTGGATCTGGCGGCGGTCGTCCAGTCATCCCACAGCTTCGCGGAGGGCTGGGAGGGACGGGGACTGGCGGAGAAGCTGCTCGCCACGATTGTGATGCAGGCCGGAGCGGGGCAGGGGCATCTCATCGTCCTGCGCCAGGGCGAGCCCTACGTGGAAGCGGCGATAGATCCGGATAGGGACGGGATAAGCGGCTGTGGCGAATTCCGGCCCTGTCCGCTGAGCGAGTGCGGCGATGTGCCGGAGGAGCTTATCCGTGCTGCGCTTCAATCGGGCGAGCCGATGCTGCTGCGCACCGAGACCGAGAGGCGCTCCGGCGGGCCGGATCAGCATGGGCCGGCGACACGCCCGCCCGAAGCGGCGCAAGGCCGTCCGGCCTCGGTGCTGGTGCTGCCGATTCGGCTGCACGAGCAGGTGCGAGGCTGCCTGTATCTGGTCAATGGACGGACGCGGCACGCCTTCGTCCCGGGAGGAGCTGCAGCGGCTGGCGAAGGTGGAGGAACTGACCGCCCGCGAGCGGGAAGTGCTCAGCCTGCTGGCCCGCAGCCTGTCGAACAAGGAGATTGCCGAAGAACTGCTGGTGTCGGCCGAGACGGTGAAGGCCCATATCAAAAACCTGTTCAAGAAGCTCGGGGTCGATCGCCGCATGAAAGCCGTCTCCGTAGCGAAGACGCTCGGTTGGCTGGATGAGCGGGGGCCGTAGCGCAAGTCTGATAAAATCCCTCTTAACGCAGGCTGCATGTGGAAGCGACGGGATCGCTATGAGCGCCCGAACTGTTCCATACCGCCCACAATTTGTTTGTCCAGATCGGACTGTAAGCGGCCATCAGGGAATCCTGGCGGCTTGTTGCTCGTTCCGGAACACGGAACGGCGCCGTCTCGGGGGTTGGGCGAATCCGTTCGAGCCGCACCGGCAACAATTGACGCGGCTCCCCCGGCGCAGTACGATGACAGGAGAAGCTCCGGCGCCGCAAGCCGGCGGAGGAGCCATATTCGAAGATTCGGGGTGGAACTATTTGTAGTGCCAAGCTGTTGCTCTTGGAACGCAAGCATATGGAAGCCGCGGCCGCGGTCATGGCCGAAGGCTTCAAGGAAGACGGATTGTATGTGCATTTGCTGCCCGATCCGTCCACCCGCGTGGAAGTGTTGAAGCTGTTTTTCCGACATTATATCGAATTGCTGTATGATTACGGCGGATTGTATGCGACATCCGAGAAGATGGAGGCCGTCGCGCTCATCTTCCGCTCGGAGAGGATGAGAGCCTCTTGGGCTTCCCGCTTGAGATATGCATGGGGCGTTGCCCGGGCCGTCGCGAAGTCGCTGCGCATGTGCCGTTACATCAGTCCCGCCCGCTTCCTGCGCGGCTTGTCGGGCCTGCGCAGCATGAGTTCGGCCTGGCTGGCCTCATTGGGCGACCAGCCTTATCTGCATCTCGATATGCTCGTGGTACAGCCGCAATACCGGGGCCAGGGCTGGGTGCGGAAGATGGTGTCCCCGCTGCTGGCTGAATGCCGCGAACAGGGAATCGCCTGTACCCTGGAGACGCAAAATCCGCGCAATGTCGGGCTGTATGAGCATTACGGCTTCACGGTCGTGGATACGATCCGGCTGCGGAACAGCGACCTGAAGCAGTATTGCATGGTCTGCCTGCCTGGGACGGCGGCTTGGCAGAACGGTAATCCAGGGCATCCGGCAGCCACGCCGCAACGCAAGCCGTAACGCAACACAACAGTGAAGGTGTGAGATGATGAAGCAGCATATTTTGCTGATTGAAGACGATCCCGGCATCGTGGAGATGGTGGGCGATCATTTGACGAAGGAAGGGTTCGCCGTCACGGCGGCGGGCAATGGGGAGGAAGGCCTGACCCTCTTCGGCCAGCGTTCCTATGATATCGTCATCGTGGATCTGATGATGCCGAAGCTCGACGGCTTCGAAGTGATCAAGCGGATGCGGGAGCGAAGCTCGGTTCCGATCCTGATCATGTCGGCGAAGGACGGCGACGTGGACAAAGCGTTGGGGCTTGGCTTCGGCGCAGATGATTATGTGGCCAAGCCGTTCTCCTTGATCGAGCTGTCGGCCCGGGTGAAGGCGTCTATCCGGCGCGCCACCGAATATGCGCGGCCGGCCGAACCTGAGGAGCGCGTTATCACTTATGGCCCGCTCAGCCTGTATGTAGACGGCTACCGCGCCACCAAGCAGGATCGGGAGATTAAGCTGACCTCGACCGAGTTCGAGCTGCTGAAGCTATTCATGACGAATCCGAACCGGGTATTTACGAAGGCCCAGATCTACGGCTTCGTCTGGGGTGACGACTATTTGGGCGACGAGAATGTCATTAATGTCCATATCCGCCGATTGCGGGAGAAGATTGAAGACGATCCTTCCCATCCGGTCTATATTACGACCCTATGGGGCATCGGTTACAAGTGGGAAGGGAAGTAAGATGATCATCCATCTCGTGTACGGCGCACTGATTGCCATTCTGCTCCTTCTCCTCTTGCTGCAGTGGCGGGCGCGGCGGGTTCGAAGCGCCAAGCTCGCTTATATCCATTCGAAGCTGCATCTCATATTGACCGAGCCGACACGCGAGAAGCTGCTGGTCGTCACGAGCGATCCCGAGCTGCGGCCGATTCTGATTGAGATCAACCGCCTCTTGAGCGAGAATCAGAAAGTAACGGCCCAATACAACCGCACGGAGCAGTCGATTCGCCGCATGCTGTCGAACATTTCCCATGATCTGAAGACGCCGCTAACCGTCATCCTTGGTTATATCGAGACGCTGAGCCTGGATCCCGATATGCCTGCGGAAGAGCGGCAGCGCTTCTTGGAACGTGTGAATGAGAAGCTGCACGATGTGCTGAAGCTGATCCGCACCTTCTTCGATCTGGCGAAGCTGGAGTCGGGAGACAAGGAGCTGCCGCTGACCCGGCTGGATATCAATGAGGCATGCCGGAAGAGCATGCTTCAGTTCTATGATACGCTGACTTCGCGAGGCTTCGAGGTGGATATCGGAATCCCGGAGACACCGATGTATGCGCACGCGAACGAAGAGGCCCTGGAACGCATTCTGAACAATCTTATCTCGAACGCCATCCATCATGGCGGCGACGGCCAGGCGATCGGCATCCGGACCCGCGAGGAGGAAGGCTTCATTTTGATCGATGTGTGGGACAGAGGCAAAGGCATTCAGGAGCTGCATCGCGATCGGGTATTTGAACGGATGTATACGATGGAGGATTCACGGAACAAATCATTCGAAGGCAGCGGGCTCGGCCTGACGATTACGAAGCGGCTCGTGGAGCATATGGGCGGCACCATTCATCTGGACAGCAAGCCGTATGAGAAGACCGTCTTCACGATTCGGCTGCGCGCTCTCACCTATTGATCTTAGCCTGCGGACAGACCGGAACGGCTGTCTGCGGGCTATGTGCCGTTTCTTAAGAAACTCGTAAGAATCAGGAAAGAAAAAAGAGAATTTCAGATTATACGATGGAAGCATGAGGCACATGAGCGAAGGGAGTTATTGCGATGACCTATGCATTGCGAACCTATCGGGTCACGAAAAGTTATCAAGGCAATGAAGTCGTGTCGGAAGTCAGCATGAATATCCGGCGGGGGGAAATCTACGGATTTCTCGGGCCGAACGGCGCCGGCAAGACGACCTTGATGAAAATGATGACGAATCTGGTCAAGCCGACCAGCGGCGAGATCGAAATTCTCGGGCAGAAGCTGACGGACACGTCCTATGAGCTGCTCGGACGGATGGGATCGATTATCGAATATCCGATCTTCTACGATAAGCTCACGGCGCGCGAGAATCTGGATTTGCACTGCGAATATATGGGCTACCATGACAAAAAGGCGATTGACGAGGCGCTGGAGCTGGTCAATCTGCGCGGCATCGACAAGAAAATGGTCAAGGACTTCTCCCTGGGGATGAAGCAGCGGCTCGGCATTGCCCGCGCCATCACGACGAAGCCGGAGCTGCTCCTGCTCGACGAGCCGATTAACGGACTCGATCCGATCGGCATCAAGGAGCTGCGGGATCTGTTCCGGATGCTGTCCCGCGAATACGGGATTACACTGCTCATTTCAAGCCATATGCTGGGGGAAATCGAGCAGATGGCCGATACGATCGGCGTCATCAATCACGGCAAGCTGCTCGCCGAGGTGTCGATGGCGGAAGTGAGGGAGCAGAACGCCGCCTATATCGAGATCGTCACGGCGAACAGCCAGCATGCGGTGTTCGTGCTGGAGAACAAGATGAAGCTCACGAACCTGCGGCTGATGAACGAGCAGGTCATACGGGTATATGACACGGATCTGCCGCAGAACGAGATTGCGAAGACGCTGATCATGAACGATGTCATTATCGAGTCGATTCATAAGAAAAACCACTCCCTGGAAGACTACTTCCTCAATTTATTGAACGGAGGCGGCATCCATGCGTAACTTGATGAGGATGGAAATGAAAAAATATAAGATCGGCGGCTACATCCGCGGAGCCGTCATCGCCAGCGCCATCATCCTCCTCTTCATGCTGTTCGTCAGCTTCGTGCAGAAGGTGGAGGAGGGCACTCCTGCCTTTACCAGCCTGCTTGAGGCATTCGACTTCGGCGTCACGATCGTGCGGGGGACCTTCATTGTGTTCGCGGCGGTGCTGCTCTCGCGCTTCGTCATCGAGGAATTCCGGAGCAAGTCGATTACGGTGCTGTTCATGTACCCCATCAGCCGTAAGAAGCTTATCGCGGCCAAGCTGGCGATTGTTGTCGTCTTCACGTTCTGCGCCATCATCCTGTCTACCCTGTTCGTGACAAGCGGCTATTATCTCCTGAACCGGTGGCTCGATCTGGTGCCCGGGGGCCTGCCGTTATCAGCGCTCGCCTCCCAAGGCTTGAAGGCCTTCATCAATGCGATCGCCGCCAGCGGCATGGGACTGATCCCGCTATTCTTCGGGATGCGGAAGCATTCGGTCTCGGCGACCATCGTCTCTTCGATTCTGATGATGGCGATTATCACCTCCAGCACCAACGGGTTCTCGCTGGGGTCGATTATCTTCATCCCTCTGACTTTGGCGGTCATTGGCGGATTGATCGCTTACTTCACTATCCGCAATATCGAGCATGTCGATGTGACGACATAAACCGGGAGGAACGCGACCAGGAGGCTGCGTTCCTCTTGGCCTATTCTCTCCACTGAACGACGGATGGCCAGGTCCATTCCTTCTCTTTCTCCCTTTCCATTTCCCTTAACCTCAGATCCCCTTTTCGCTTGCCCTTGCCGCTTCTGTTCAGGGTTAACCGTAGCCGAGTCTCCCAAAAAAGGGTAACATAGAAGCAGTAACCACGACGGAAACGAGGTGCTTCGATCTATGGACTTATCCCGTATTCATACGCTTGCCCAAGCTATTAAGCGCAATGTGCAGCAGGTTATCGTCGGCAAGGACGATACGCTGGACCGCATCTTCGTCGCCCTGTTCACTGGCGGCCACGTGCTGCTGGAGGACGTGCCGGGCACAGGCAAGACGCTGCTCGCCAAATCCATCGCCAAGTCGATCGACGGCACCTTCAAGCGCATTCAATTCACGCCAGATCTGCTGCCTACCGATCTGAGCGGAATGAACGTGTACAACCAGAAGCGGGGCGAATTCGAGTTCCGGCCGGGTCCGGTCTTCACCAACCTGCTGCTCGCTGACGAGATTAACCGGGCGACGCCGCGCACCCAGTCCAGCCTGCTGGAATGCATGGAAGAGCGTCAGGTCAGCATCGATGGCGTCACGATGCAGCTCGAAGAGCCGTTCATCGTGCTGGCGACGCAGAACCCGCTCGACAACTTCGGCACGTTCCCGCTGCCGGAGGCCCAGTTGGACCGCTTCATGCTGAAGCTGAAGCTTGGCTATCCGACGTTCGAGGAAGGACTGCGCATTCTCTCCCGCTTCCGCACCGAGGATCCAATACAGGAGCTTGCCCCGGTGGCGACGCGGGAGGATATCAAGGCGGCCCGCGCCGGATATACCCGGGTCCATGTGGACGATGCCATCCTCGAATATGTGCTCGGCATTGTCGAGCGGACGCGCAGCCACCCGGACATCGCGCTGGGCGCCAGCCCGCGGGCCAGTCAGGCGCTGCTTCGCGCTGTGCAGGCCTTTGCTGTCATCCACGGGCGGGATTACGTATCGCCGGATGATGTGAAGGCGATGGCCGCTCCGGTGCTGTCGCATCGCCTGCTCCTTCACCATGCGGCCGGATCGCGGGACGACAAAGCCGAATCCGTCCTGGCCCAGATCGTAAGTCAGGTGCCGGTTCCGGCAGAAGCCCGTGCGGCGGAGTAACGCCTATGCCGCTGCATTGGTTGATTGTGTTCCTCGGCCTTGCCCTGGCTGCGCAGGGCATGCTGTATAGACGCTGGGCGCTGCAGCGGGTCTCCTATACCCGCACATTTTCGAAGCAGAAGCTGTTCGCCGGCGAGACGGTGGAGATGACGGAAACGATCGGCAACGACAAGCTGCTGCCGCTGCCCTGGGTCCGGCTCGAGTCGATGCTTCCGAGCGCCCTTCGCTTCGGGAAGCAGCATAATCTGGAGATGGACGTCGGGGAACTCTCCCAGAACCATCGAAGCTTATTTGCATTGAAACCGTATACACGCGTGATTCGGCGTCATCAGATTACATGTGTGAAGCGGGGGATCTACCGGCTGGACAGCGTCACGATGACGGCGGGCGATCCGTTCGGCGTGTTCGATGCGGTGCGCCGGATTCCGCTGGGGCTGGAGCTGACCGTGTACCCGGCCCTCATCAGTCTGGATCAGCTTCCGCTGTCGACGAAGAGCTGGATTGGGGACATCCCTGTACGCCGCTGGATATTGGAGGATCCGTTCTGGAAATCTGGCGTCCGGTCGTACCGCCCGGGCGATACGCTCAAATCGGTGCATTGGAAGGCGACGGCCCGCACGAACAGTCTTCAAGTACACAAGTTCGATTATACGGCCGACCGCAAGCTGATGATTCTGGTCAACTTCGAGACATCGGACGGGATGTGGTCGAAGGTGACGATTCCGGAGCAGGTCGAGAAGGCGCTGTCTTATGCGGCTTCCATCGCTCATGCCACGGTGAAGCAGGGGATGGAGACGGGCGTCAGCTGCAACGGAAGCTTGCCCGGCCATACTAGAGGGACCGCGCTGACCTTTCCGCCCGGAGCGGGAACGCCGCATTTGCACCAGCTGTTCGAATGGATGGCGAAGCTGGAGCTGGAACTGACGATGACGTTCGCCACCTTCCTCGCGCAATGGGAGCCGGCAGGGGATACCGACTATATTATCGTGACGCCGCTTCCGCCTTCCCGTCAGGCCGAGGCGATCGCGAACCGGATGCGCATGCGGGGCAGCGCCGTGGAATGGCTCGTGCTGCCGAAGCCCGATATGAAGCCGCAGGAAGAGGAGGTGCGTCATGCTCAATAGCCGGGAAAAGGATTTGGAACGAAGCCGGAATCAGAGCGGGGAACTGAACCGTGAAAACAGCCGGGAATTGAACCGCGAAGGCAATCGGGAACGAAAGCGGGACTTCAATCGGGAAGACACCCGCGGTTGGTATTGGATTCGGGGGCGAGACTTCGGGATTTCGCTGCTGCGGGCGCTGCTCGATTATCTCATCCTGTTCCCGGTCCTGCTGCTGATCAGCGTGTATGCAGCGCCCGAAGAGGCCGGACCTCATCTGTGGTACGGACTATGGCCGGCCTGCGCGGCCGCGGGGACGGCGCTCCAGTCTGCGGCGCGCTTCAAGAGGCTTCGCCTCTGGCTGCTGCTGTTGTTCGTGGCCGGCAGTGCCGCGCTGGCAGCCGTAGTACCGCTTCGACTGCCGATGATAGCAGTGTATGCGGCCGGCTTTATCGTATTTGCAAGAGGGACGTCGGCTGTGGCGAGCCGGTCAGCGTTCGGAGATACCGTGCATTGGAACTGGGCGGCGCTCGGCATGTATTTTCTCGTATTTGCGCTCTCCTTTTTCCGCCCGGAGCTGCGTGCGCTTCAGCCACATCTAGCTACCGTCGGCGTGCTGTTCGTCTTCGGCACGCTGTGGCAGATGAACTGGGGGCAGCTGAACAAGGCGAATTACAGTGCAGAGGCCCGCGGCTCCGTTCCGGCTCAGGTGATCCGCCTCAATGCGTCCTATGTCATTCTGTTCTTCCTTGCGCTGGTGCTTATCGTCGCCTTCACCTTCGGGTCGGCGATGGACACGCTGATGGAGTGGACACGCACGCTGCTCGCCTGGCTATTCTCGGGGAGCGAGAATGTCGCCGTGGACGAGCCCCCGCCGCCGCAGGCCGCACCGCAGATGCCTCTATTCGGGGCCGATGCGAACGCCGAGCCGAGTTTGTTCTGGAAGCTGCTGGAGCGTGTCATTACCGTCGTCTTCTGGCTCGCCTTGGCTGTCGGGACGCTGGCCGCAGCCTGGCTCCTGCTGCGCTTCCTGATGAAAAAGCTGTTCCCGCAGGCCTGGGATGCGCTGCTGCGATTTTTGCGCAAGCGGGAAGCAGAGCCGGAGCCGGCCGACTATGTCGACGAACAATCCTCCACGTTCGAATGGGAGAAGCTTCGCCGCCGCGTCATGAAGCCGTGGGCGCAGACCGCGCGCCGCTGGCGCCGGGAGCGCTATGACGACCTGAAGACGAATCGCGAGCGTGTCCGCTTCCTGTACCGGGAGCGGCTGCGCCAGGCGATCGGGCAAGGATATGAGCCTGACCCGGGCCGCACGCCGAAGGAGACGATGGAGCATCTTCGGCAATGGGAGGAGCGGGGAGCGGAGGGCGGTCAAGGCGGCGAGAGCGAACTGGGCGACGGGTACAGAGGAGCCGTTGAGATCGAGTTGGTTGACGCCTACACCGGTTCCGTCGAGAGCGAGCTGGGCGATGCCTACACCGAGGCCCGGTACGGGAAGCGCGACATTCCGGATGAGACGGTGAACCGGCTTGTCCGTCAGATACGAGGCGTTGCGAAGTGAGGCATGTTTATAAAAGGGAGCCCTGGCGGCTCTCTTTTGATTGTAAAATTCCTGCTATTTTACATCATTTTTGGCGCGTTGAGGCTGAATTAAGGGAAATTCCTGCAAAATTACATTAATTCACTTCGAAAAGTGCCGGTCAAGCGATTATGGCGTGAAATTGGTGCACATTTGCAGGATTCCCTCGCATCCAGAAGGGCTCCTATGAGAAAACTGTAATTTTGCAGTATTTTTGGCGGGAAAACACGAATAGCACGCATCGCAAGCCAGGATATGGGAGGAAGCAGGCACCAGCGGACATCCGCCACACCAACATACACCAGCAGACCGTATCAGACACCAGAAGTAGCTAGTCCAACCTAGTCCCAACTACTCCACTCTCCTCCAACTAGCCCGCTCTGAACCGCCTCAACCCATGCAAAAAACCGTCAGGGCGAGCACCCTGACGGCCGTTTTTTACTTACCAGATTAGACGTAATTGCGGCGGAAGCGGAGTCTCGCCGTCTTGCGCGGCACGATCGGGTGCCGCTCCACCTGCAGAATCGCTTCCAGCACGCGGGCTTGCGTATGCTGGCGTTCCGCCTGGGCGCGGACGCTCATCCATTGCAGCGCTTCAGGGCGGGAAGCGAAGGACGATAGCTGGGATACGAGATCCTCCGGATCCTCGGCTTGGCAGGCCAGTCCCTTGCGGACCAGATAGCGGATGTTGTCCTGCTCTTGGCCCGGCAGCGGCTTGTAGACCAGAAGCGGCAGCCGCTGGACGACCGCCTCGGTCGTCGTCACCCCGCCCGGCTTCGTAATCAGCAGATCGGACATCGCCATATATTCGTGGACCGGCTGTACGTAGCCTTCGACCCGGATATGAAGCGGGGACGAGGCCGCCCATTCCTCAAGGTGGCGGCGCAGCCGCTCGTTCCGGCCGCAGATGACGATGAACTGAATGTCGGCCGCCCAGTCTGCTTCTTCCATAGCGCGGAAGAAATCGGGATCGAGCAGGCCGCAGCCGCCGCCCATCAGCAGCACGGTCATCCGATCCGGATCCAGGCCGTAGCGGCGGCGAAGCGCGACTTTGTCATAGTTTCCATAGAACTCCGGACGAACCGGAATGCCGGACACCTCGATCCGGCAGGCGGGAATGCCTTGTCCGGCCAGCTTGGCCCGGGCTTCCTCCGAGCCGACCAGATAACGGTCGGTATGGGGGTGAATCCAGAAGCTGTGATCGGTATGGTCGGTGATGACCGTTACCAGGCCGCATTGCACAGCTCCGCGCTCCTTCAGGCGGGATACCGCCGCGCTCGCCGCCGGGAACGTGCTGACGATAATTGTCGGCTGCACCTCGCGAATCAGCTTGATGAGCGGACGCAGACTCGTCAGCGGCACATTTTTAATCAGCTGGGAGAAACGATGATCCCGGCGTGTCATCTCGAACAGAAAGCCGTACATATTCGGGAACATTTTCAACCATTGCACGAAGCAGTACGAACCGACCGTGTGCAGATGCGGCGACACCTGTTCCAAGTAATCGACGACATGCACTTCCGCTTCCTGCGGGTACCAGGTGCGCGCCGCTTCCCGAATCGCGTGAGCCGCTTGCAGATGGCCGTGGCCGAGCGATCCTGCGAGAACGAGCACCTTCTCCTTCGGCTGTTTACCGTAACCCCGATCATACATGTTTCCTAACATCTCCCTTTATTTATAACTTCACCATCTCTGGCTACTACTTCTCTCTGAATTTGTTACTCTAATCGTATCCGAAAAGGGACGGACTGGAAATGGACTGGAGTGCGGTTGTGATCCTAGACCTTTGGCGGGTCTTGGACCTGGCTATAATGCATACAAGCTCCATCATAGAATAAGAATGATGAGAAAAGGTTGAAAATTTATAATATTTTCAAATGAAATCATCAGAGGGACCGCTAGTCAGCCCGCTTCATACTATTATACAAGATCACACCTGTTGATTAACCACAAAATGGTAGAAAAAAAGCCGCACACCCGGTAAAATGTTTGTACGCCTACAAACTCAACCGAAGAAAGGTGGCGACTCCATGAAAAAGTCTACCACGATCCTGTCCATCCTTCAATCCGTTTTGCCTGCAGAAGAAATCGATTCTGCAATCGAACTCGCCGGCTATAAAGACAAGGCCCGCAAGTTTACCGTCCATCATTTGCTACAATATTGGGCGATGGCTGCCTCTGAACAATGGGATAGCTACCGTTCAGGTGTGGTTCATGCAGCAGCCAGCGGCTTGCTTCCTGTCCATTATTCCAGTTTTTCCGGAAAGGCAGCTGAGGTTCCCTTTGCTGTATTCAAGGAGCTCCTACACCGGCTCATCCAAACCTGTAATCGTCAAACGACCCGAAAGCTGGCCTTTCCTAAAGAATTGCTTTTGATTGACTCGACGACCGTAACGGTAGGAAAAACTCGCTTGCCCTGGGCCCCTTACCATGGTGAGCGTTCGGGCATTAAGCTACATGTTTCTTTGCAAGCCCAATGCGACTCCCCTCTAAACGTGGTCGAAACGGTTGGTTCGAAACATGATGGTCCGCTCTGTGAAAGCTTAACCCATTTGGATTACATTATGGTTATGGACCGGGCTTACGGGAAGCTCGAACGATTAGATCGTTTCAAAGAAGAAGGTCAATCCTTTGTCGTTCGACTGCGTGATAACGTTCATCTTGAAAAACCACGTGCTCTACGCCGGCAAAAAGAGCCTAACAGCCCGGTCATCCGGGACATTACGTGCCAACTTGGAACAGAGCAATGTCGATCCAAGAAGCGGCATCGCGTCGTTACCTTCCAAGATTTCGATGGCCGAGAACTCCGCGTCGTTACCGATCTCATGCAAGTGACCCCAGAAGAAATCGCACAGATGTATAAAGCCCGGTGGCAAATCGAGGTTTTCTTTCGCTGGATCAAGCAGCACTTGAATATCCCTACTTTGTTCGGGACAACTGAAAATGCCGTGTACGGGCAGCTGTTTGTAGCTCTCATCGTTTACGTGTTACTCAAATGGTTATTTGATACCACTCAAGGGGTCGTATCTAGGCATCAAAAGCTGTCCTTTATTCACTTTGCACGTCTATTTAGGCTAAATTCCCTTCCTCCCGAATGGCTCGTTAAGATGCAGAGGATAAGAGAAAAATTCAGCCCTGCCGGGCTTGTTTGAGTTACACAATTTGGTTAATCAACATGTCTG
>NZ_LDIG01000236.1 GCF_015845845.1 Paenibacillus dendritiformis | reverse complement strand
CAAAGTCACTTTTCCCTTGACAAAGTAGCCCCAGGTACGCGTAGACCACATCCGGGTGAGTGACCGTGGGTTGATGTACACCGGGAAGCGAGGAACGAGTCAAGCGCTTGGCAATCTGGGTATGGGAAAGGAGCAAGCCAATGAGGGCAAAACCGGAATGAGCGGTCAGCATCTCCACGGACTGATCCAGTTGAAAACGTACGGGTTTCATCAATGGCACCTCCGGGGTGAGTTAAAGAAATACGGGAATTCTTCCCTTTTTCCTTATTTTACTTTACCGGCGGCTCATTTTCTAACTTTTCTATGATTTCATTTCACGGATTCAGGTTTTTATGATGTAGACAAAAAACTGGATCTTCGGGCTGTTTTATTCGAGGGAAGGGATGGTCAGTGGAATGGAATTTATGGATGAGAAAATTCAGGCGCTGCTGAACGAAGCGGAGAAAGCGAAGGAGCCGCACGATATCCGCACGGGACCGGTAAGGGTTGGAAAGCGCTACTACACGTTCGAGGAGCAACCGTTCTTCGACGGCAAGCTGACGATGTATATCCCGCAGCACACCTGTTGATTAACCACAAAATGGTAGAAAAAAGCCGCACACCCGGTAAAATGTTTGTACGCCTACAAACTCAACCGAAGAAAGGTGGCGACTCCATGAAAAAGTCTACCACGATCCTGTCCATCCTTCAATCCGTTTTGCCTGCAGAAGAAATCGATTCTGCAATCGAACTCGCCGGCTATAAAGACAAGGCCCGCAAGTTTACCGTCCATCATTTGCTACAATATTGGGCGATGGCTGCCTCTGAACAATGGGATAGCTACCGTTCAGGTGTGGTTCATGCAGCAGCCAGCGGCTTGCTTCCTGTCCATTATTCCAGTTTTTCCGGAAAGGCAGCTGAGGTTCCCTTTGCTGTATTCAAGGAGCTCCTACACCGGCTCATCCAAACCTGTAATCGTCAAACGACCCGAAAGCTGGCCTTTCCTAAAGAATTGCTTTTGATTGACTCGACGACCGTAACGGTAGGAAAAACTCGCTTGCCCTGGGCCCCTTACCATGGTGAGCGTTCGGGCATTAAGCTACATGTTTCTTTGCAAGCCCAATGCGACTCCCCTCTAAACGTGGTCGAAACGGTTGGTTCGAAACATGATGGTCCGCTCTGTGAAAGCTTAACCCATTTGGATTACATTATGGTTATGGACCGGGCTTACGGGAAGCTCGAACGATTAGATCGTTTCAAAGAAGAAGGTCAATCCTTTGTCGTTCGACTGCGTGATAACGTTCATCTTGAAAAACCACGTGCTCTACGCCGGCAAAAAGAGCCTAACAGCCCGGTCATCCGGGACATTACGTGCCAACTTGGAACAGAGCAATGTCGATCCAAGAAGCGGCATCGCGTCGTTACCTTCCAAGATTTCGATGGCCGAGAACTCCGCGTCGTTACCGATCTCATGCAAGTGACCCCAGAAGAAATCGCACAGATGTATAAAGCCCGGTGGCAAATCGAGGTTTTCTTTCGCTGGATCAAGCAGCACTTGAATATCCCTACTTTGTTCGGGACAACTGAAAATGCCGTGTACGGGCAGCTGTTTGTAGCTCTCATCGTTTACGTGTTACTCAAATGGTTATTTGATACCACTCAAGGGGTCGTATCTAGGCATCAAAAGCTGTCCTTTATTCACTTTGCACGTCTATTTAGGCTAAATTCCCTTCCTCCCGAATGGCTCGTTAAGATGCAGAGGATAAGAGAAAAATTCAGCCCTGCCGGGCTTGTTTGAGTTACACAATTTGGTTAATCAACATGTCTG
>NZ_LDIG01000235.1 GCF_015845845.1 Paenibacillus dendritiformis | reverse complement strand
TGCTTGGACTCAAGAGCATAAGCGCTTCCCAACTATCGCGAAAGCTGAAACGGCTGCCCATGGAGCATCTGCAGACGCTCTTTTTCTTACTCATTGATCGAATCAAGCAACTCACAAAAGGGAAACGCGGCATTACGCCTGGTATTGGCAAACTCAAGCTAATCGATTCATCGGGAATTACACTGCCTCCCATTCTCGCAAAATGGTCCTATTGTTCCAAGAGTAGCCATGGCGTGAAGATGCACACCTCCTTGGTCGTTGTGGATTCCAAAACGATGTATCCAGACAAGATCGTCGCTTCAACCAAAGATGTAGCCGATCATGAAGTCGTGTTGGAATTTACCGTCGATAAGGATGCGACCTACGTGATGGACCGAGGGTACCAGGTGTACGACCATTTTCAGAAATGGGTAGAGGATAAGATTAAATTTGTTTGCCGCGTCCAGCAAAAGAGCCGATTAACGATCATCAGAGAAAGAGAAC
>NZ_LDIG01000234.1 GCF_015845845.1 Paenibacillus dendritiformis | reverse complement strand
ATACTTCGAAGCTGGAGTGAAGTCGATGCAGTGGTAGGGGAGCGTTGTGTACCGGGTGGAAGGCAGACCGGAAGGACTGCTGGACTGTACACAAGTGAGAATGCCGGTATGAGTAACGAAAAGACTGGTGAGAATCCAGTCCGCCGAAAGCCTAAGGGTTCCTGGGGAAGGCTCGTCCGCCCAGGGTAAGTCGGGACCTAAGGCGAGGCCGAAAGGCGTAGTCGAAGGACAACAGGTTGAAATTCCTGTACCACCGTAGCCGTTATGAGCAATGGGGGGACGCAGAAGGATAGGGACGCGAGCAGATGGATGCTCGTCCAAGCAGTGAGGCTGGTCAGTAGGCAAATCCGCTGACCGTAAGGCTGGGCTGTGACGGGGAGGGAAAATTACAGTACCGAAGGTCTTGATTTCATGCTGCCAAGAAAAGCCTCTAGCCAGGTAAAGGTGCCCGTACCGCAAACCGACACAGGTAGGCGAGAAGAGAATTCTAAGGCGCGCGGAAGAACTCTCGTTAAGGAACTCGGCAAAATGACCCCGTAACTTTGGGAGAAGGGGTGCCCCGGTAGGGTGAATAGCCCGAGGGGGCCGCAGTGAATAGGCCCGAGCGACTGTTTAGCAAAAACACAGGTCTGTGCGAAGCCGTAAGGCGAAGTATACGGGCTGACGCCTGCCCGGTGCTGGAAGGTTAAGGGGAGTGGTTAGCCGTAAGGCGAAGCTATGAACCGAAGCCCCAGTAAACGGCGGCCGTAACTATAACGGTCCTAAGGTAGCGAAATTCCTTGTCAGGTAAATTCTGACCCGCACGAATGGCGTAACGACTTGGGCGCTGTCTCAACGAGAGATCCGGTGAAATTTTAATACCTGTGAAGATGCAGGTTACCCGCGACAAGACGGAAAGACCCCATGGAGCTTTACTGCAGCTTGATATTGGACTTTGGTACGGTCTGTACAGGATAGGTGGGAGCCTGGGAAGCCGGAGCGCCAGCTTCGGTGGAGGCGCCGTTGGGATACCACCCTGATCGTATCGGAGTTCTAACCAGGGACCGTGAAACCGGTTCGGGGACAGTGTCAGGCGGGCAGTTTGACTGGGGCGGTCGCCTCCTAAAGAGTAACGGAGGCGCCCCAAGGTTCCCTCAGAATGGTTGGAAATCATTCGAAGAGTGCAAAGGCAGAAGGGAGCTTGACTGCGAGACCTACAAGTCGAGCAGGGACGAAAGTCGGGCTTAGTGATCCGGTGGTACCGCATGGAAGGGCCATCGCTCAACGGATAAAAGCTACCCTGGGGATAACAGGCTTATCTCCCCCAAGAGTCCACATCGACGGGGAGGTTTGGCACCTCGATGTCGGCTCATCGCATCCTGGGGCTGAAGTAGGTCCCAAGGGTTGGGCTGTTCGCCCATTAAAGCGGTACGCGAGCTGGGTTCAGAACGTCGTGAGACAGTTCGGTCCCTATCTGTCGCGGGCGTAGGAAATTTGAGAGGAGCTGTCCTTAGTACGAGAGGACCGGGATGGACGTACCGCTGGTGTACCAGTTGTTTCGCCAGAGGCATAGCTGGGTAGCCAAGTACGGAAGGGATAAGCGCTGAAAGCATCTAAGCGTGAAGCCCCCCTCAAGATGAGATTTCCCACATTGGTAAGACCCCTTGAAGACGACGAGGTAGATAGGTTGGAGGTGGAAGTGCAGCAATGCATGGAGCTGACCAATACTAATCGGTCGAGGGCTTATCCTAAATTCACCCCAAAAAGTGACGTGAAGCGTTGCAGCAACACCGATTACTTTTCGGGGACCCCGGATGGTTTGATGATTTTACTTTCGCATTCAGTTTTTAAGGTACAATACCTTATCTGTTTGGTGGCGATAGCGGAGGGGTTCCACGCGTACCCATCCCGAACACGACCGTTAAGCCCTCCAGCGCCGATGGTACTTGGACCGCAGGGTCCTGGGAGAGTAGGACGCTGCCAAGCAGACAAAGACCACTGACTTCTGTCGGTGGTTTTTTTCTATGTTCGGAAGAATGCAGGGAGCGCGGGGAACCGGACATGGCATTGCATCCTGGAGGGGGAATCGTATCTAAGAGACATCTTCGCATATCGGATTCTGGAGGCGTCGTCGAATCCTAGAGGTATCATCGCATTCTGGAGGCGTCATTGAATCCTAGAGGTATCATCGCATTCTGGAGGCGTCATTGAATCCTAGAGGTATCATCGCATTCTGGAAGCGTCATCGTATCCAAAGGCATTATCGAATCAAGGAGGCGCCGTTGCTTCCTGGGACGTAGCCCCTGGGGTTGTGGCCTCCTGTCGTGAAGCGTGCAAGGGGATTGCTGCAATTCTACAGCATTTTCCGCTTCTCGAGCGGCTATGGAGAGGAATTCCTGCAAATCTACATCATTTTGCTCGCATTTGCACCCACTTGAAGCAAAAAGGAGCAAAATCCTGCACTTTTGCAGGATCCCCTTTTTGGTGAAGTCGTGCATCCCGAAATCCTGCACTTTTGCAGGATTTCGTTTCCGGAAAAGGCGTGTCCAGAGAAATTTTGCACTTTTGCATCATGTTTGCGCAATTCCACATGTACGCGATAACGCCAAATAACGCCGTGATAAATTGACATGCGTCGCAGGCGCATACCAGAGGCTGCGACTGAACGACGTACTCCGCAGGTGAATGCCAGAGCTGCCGCTGAACGCGACATACCCTACCGGCTGCTATTTCCGATAACCAATCCCCGGAAAAAGCCATCCGGCCGCATCCAAATGCGCTCCGGCGCATAGAATCGGCTGGGAAGGGTCACCTTATGTCACAGGTTATCATATCGGGCGCTTGGTCGCTCGTTTCAACCTTTTGTCGAATGTATTTGTGGAGTGGACAATCATCTGTCTGTAAGATTAATGAAAATAATTGAAAACAAAGTGCAGATTCCTGCAACCTATCCTTGACAGGGGTAAAGCGCTTTGCTAAGATTGCAATTAATATATTGAGAGAGAGTCTTTAATCAGCGGACAAGCCCGTCATGACAAGGGTTTGTCCGCTGAGTGCAACTTAACATTAAGGGAGGAACTTACTGGTGTGGGAGTCTAAGTTTGCAAAAGAAGGGTTAACGTTTGACGATGTGCTGTTGGTGCCTCGCAAATCGAATGTATTGCCACGGGAAACAGATGTATCTACGCAGTTGAGCAGCAAAGTTAAGCTGAATATTCCAATGATAAGCGCGGGGATGGATACCGTAACGGAAGCGCCGCTCGCGATCGCGATTGCGCGTGAAGGCGGAATCGGCATTATCCATAAGAATATGTCGATCGAACGCCAAGCCGAAGAGGTTGACCGCGTGAAGCGCTCCGAGAGCGGAGTTATTACGAATCCGTTCTCGCTTTCTCCCGAGCATACGGTAGAAGAAGCGGACCAGTTGATGGCGAAATACCGGATCAGCGGCGTTCCGATCGTAGACGAGCAGCATAAGCTGGTCGGGATTTTGACCAACCGTGACCTGCGCTTCGTCCATGACTACAATATTAAAATCAAAGAAGTCATGACTCATGAGAATCTGGTAACCGCACCCGTCGGCACAACCCTTCAAGAAGCGGAAATCATTCTGCAGCAGCACAAGATCGAGAAGCTGCCTCTGGTGGACGAGACGAACACGCTCAAAGGCCTCATTACGATAAAAGATATCGAGAAAGCAATCCAATACCCGCAAGCAGCCAAGGATGAGCAAGGACGACTGCTCTGCGGCGCCGCCATCGGCATCTCGCAGGATACGTTCGATCGGGCGGCCGCGCTGGTGCAAGCGGGCGTGGACGTCATCGTCGTCGACTCGGCGCATGGCCACCACATCAATATTATTGAAGCGGTGCGGAAGCTGCGCGAGCTGTATCCGGACCTGACGATTGTCGCGGGCAACGTGGCTACCGGCGAAGCGACGCGCGACCTGATCGAAGCAGGCGCTTCGGTGGTCAAGGTCGGCATCGGGCCGGGCTCCATCTGTACGACCCGCGTTATCGCCGGTATCGGCGTTCCGCAGATTACCGCGGTCTATGACTGCGCCACGGTCGCCCGCGAGTATGGCATACCGGTGATTGCCGACGGCGGCATCAAGTACTCCGGCGACATTACGAAGGCGATCGCGGCAGGGGCATCGGCCGTCATGCTGGGAAGCCTCCTGGCCGGCACGGAAGAGAGCCCGGGCGAATCGGAGATTTACCAGGGCCGCCGCTTCAAGGTATACCGCGGCATGGGCTCCCTGGGCGCGATGAAGCGAGGCAGCAAGGACCGTTATTTCCAAGACAGCAGCAACGAGAAGAAGCTCGTGCCGGAAGGCATCGAAGGCCGCGTCGCATACAAAGGACCGCTGGCGGATACCATTCATCAGTTGATCGGCGGCTTGAAGGCCGGCATGGGTTACTGCGGCACGCATAACCTGACAGAGCTGCAGAACGATACGCAATTCGTCAAAATATCGGGTGCGGGTCTTCGTGAAAGCCATCCGCATGATGTGCAAATTACGAAGGAAGCGCCAAATTATTCCTTGTAAAATATTAATATCCCGTTTTATCGACAAAAGAAGGCAGGGGGCTCCACCCTTGCCTTTTTTTTGTCTGTCCCGCTGTGATAGAATAACATATGGATTCATTGGGAGAGGAGATGACGATAGTGTTGAAACAACAAGACGCGACAAGAAAAGGCAAGTGGAAGCGTATCATCGCTATTGCAACAGCTTGCCAGATACTTACCTTCACGCTGCTTCCTTCGGCCGGCATGGTTGCTGCCGAGGCTGCTGCCCAGACGGCAGAGAAAGGGGAAGCCGCAGCGAATAAGGGCGGGTCTGCGTCTGCGGTGAAGGCGACCAAGGAGTCGCTCAAATTGGAAGTAACATCGGCTATTCTCATGGAAGCCAGCACGGGACAAGTGCTTGTAAATATTGATTCGAATACCCCGAAGCCTCCGGCCAGCATGACCAAGATGATGACGGAGTACATCGTCATGGATAAGGTGAAGAACGGGGAGTTGTCGTGGGATGAAGAGGTCACGACGTCCGAGCATGCTTCTCTGACGCGGGGCTCGCGCATCTTCCTCGCGGAAGGGGATAAGCATACGGTTCGCGATCTCTATATCGCGATGGCGATCGGATCGGCGAACGATGCGACGGTAGCGCTTGCGGAGCGGATCGCGGGAACCGAGAAAGAGTTCGTCAACCTGATGAACGAGACCGCGAAGAAGCTGGGCATGACGACGGCTCACTTCATCAATTCAACCGGATTGGGCCGGGAGGATATGCCGGAGAAGTTCCGGCCGGAAGGCACGGATGAGACCGTCATGTCGGCCATGGACGTGGCGAAGCTCGTGCGCGCCATTGTCATCAAGCATCCGGAATTCCGGGACTTCACGACGATCCAGGAATATAAGTTCCGCGAGCGTGACGAGACGCCGATTCAAAACCTGAACTGGATGCTGGAAGCGAACAAAGATATTCCGAACTTCAAGCGGTACGCGTATCCGGGCCTGGACGGGATGAAGACGGGCTTCACGAACGAAGCGGGCAACTGCTTCGCTGGCACGGCGGAACGGGATGGCATGCGTCTTATCTCGGTCGTCATGGGCACGGATATTAACGATAAAGGAAAACGGTTCGTAGAAACCGCCAAGCTGCTTGACCACGGGTTCAACAACTATGGTGTCCAGAACGTCGTGGCTCCGAAGCAGGCGGTGGACGGCGTCGCGGCGGCCCCGATTAAGAAAGGCGTCTCGACCGAGGTGCCTGTTGTGCCTGAGACCGGAGTCAATTTTGTCGTACCTAAGGGCGCCAGCACGGAAGGCAAAATTACGCATGAAGTGAAGCTCACCCCGGCCAACGAGTTGATTGCCCCAATCAAGAACGGGCAGAAGATCGGGACGATTACGTTTACGTACAAAGACAACGGCTTGGAACAGAAGAAGACCGTAAATCTGATTGCTTCCGAAGAAGTGGAAAAAGGCAGCTGGTGGCGCTTATTTTTCCGGGCCATCGGGGAATTTTTCGTAGATTTGTTCCAATCCATCAAAAATTTGTTCTAAAGGACGGTTTTGGCCGTTCCGGCCAGGTAATTCCGACAAAATCGGTTGTGTATTCCCTGTTCTATCATGTACAATAGGGGGATAGACCATTACGGTTCGCCCGACAGGCTGCAGCACGGGATGCTGAAGTTCCTCCGGGCATCATTACGATAGTAAATGGCGGGAGGCAGGCATAATGGAAACTGGTACAGCTCGTGTTAAACGTGGTATGGCAGAAATGCAAAAAGGCGGCGTCATTATGGACGTCATGAACGCGGAGCAAGCGAAGATTGCAGAAGCGGCCGGCGCTACGGCAGTTATGGCTCTGGAGCGCGTTCCATCGGACATCCGCGCCGCGGGCGGCGTCGCACGGATGGCGGATCCTACGATTGTAGAGGAAGTCATGAAGGTTGTCTCCATCCCTGTTATGGCGAAGGCCCGCATTGGCCATTACGTAGAAGCCAAAGTATTGGAATCGCTTGGCGTTGACTATATTGACGAATCCGAGGTATTGACCCCGGCGGATGAAGTGTTTCATATCGACAAGCAAGCGTTCACGGTGCCTTTCGTCTGCGGAGCGAAGGATCTGGGCGAAGCGCTGCGCCGCATCGGCGAAGGAGCGGCCATGATCCGTACCAAAGGTGAACCGGGAACGGGGAACATCGTGGAGGCTGTGCGTCATATGCGCTTGATTAACAGCCAGATTCGCAAAGTACAAAACTTGTCGAAGGACGAGTTGTATGCGGAAGCGAAAAACCTGGGCGTATCCTATGAACTGCTGCTTGAGGTGCATGAGAACGGCAAGCTGCCGGTCGTCAACTTCGCGGCGGGCGGCGTCGCTACGCCGGCTGACGCGGCTCTGATGATGCATCTGGGCGCAGACGGCGTATTCGTAGGCTCCGGCATTTTCAAATCCGACAGCCCGGAGAAATTCGCGCGCGCTATCGTGGAAGCGACAACTCACTTCGAAGACTTCGCGCTCATCGCGGAAGTGTCGAAGAATCTGGGCACGCCGATGAAGGGGATTGAGATCTCCAAGCTGGCGCCTTCCGAGCGCATGCAGGATCGCGGCTGGTAAGAAGGAAGGGAAGCAGGAATGAATATCGGGGTGTTGGCCCTGCAAGGGGCCGTCAGAGAGCATATGCGTAGCCTGGAATCCATCGGAATCACCGCGTTAGCCATCAAGCATCCCGAACAGCTGCATGATGTGGACGGATTGATTATTCCTGGCGGGGAGAGTACGACGATTGGGAAGCTGATGCGCAAATACGGCTTTCTGGAAGCAATCGGGGCTTTTGCCGCTCAAGGGAAGCCGATCTTCGGCACATGCGCCGGACTTATCGTGCTCGCGAAGCGCATCATGGGCCAGGACGGGACGGAAGAGCCGCATCTGGCGTTGATGGACATCACCGTACGCCGCAATGCGTTCGGACGGCAGCGCGAGAGCTTCGAGACCGACCTGGACGTTATCGGGGTAGATGAGCCGGTACGGGCCGTATTTATCCGCGCTCCCCTTATAACGGAAGTTGGTCCCGGCGTAGATGTGCTGTGCAAAGTCAACGAGGAGATTGTCGTCGCCAGACAAGGCCATTTGCTGGCCTGTTCCTTCCACCCGGAGCTGACGGACGATGTTAATCTTCATCGTTATTTTGCCGATATGGTTAAACAGAGCGGAATTGCAGCAGGCTAAAGATAGAACGCGATGAAAAAAACACCTTGACTTGCGATTCCTTCAAGGGACAGGTTAAGGTGTTTTTAATGAATGAATCAGTCATAGAGGCAGAATCGGTGCTCCTTGCTTCGAGGAAGGGGCAATCGCCCTTTCTGCATGCGTAGGAGGAATCGGCAGTGTTAGATACGAGAGTATTGCGAAATGAGTTTGAGCGGGTAGAGCAGGCGTTGGAGCACCGCGGCAAATCGAAGGATATGATCGCGGAGTTCCCGCAGCTTGATGCCCGCCGCAGAGAGATGCTGCAGGAGACGGAGCAGCTGAAGAACCGCCGCAATGTCGTCTCGCAAGAGGTGGCGAAGAAGAAGAAAGCGGGCGAATCGGCGGACGATCTCATCGCCGAAATGCGCGAGGTCGGGGACCGGATTAAGGAATTGGATGAGGACATCCGGAACATCGATGCCCAGATCGTCGAGATGACCTTGGCTATCCCGAACGTGCCGCATGATAGCGTTCCTGTCGGCCTGAAGGAAGAGGAGAATGTGGAGGTTCGCCGCTGGAGCGAGCCGACGTCCTTCGCCTTCGAGCCGAAGGCCCATTGGGATATTGCCCAGGACCTGGGTATCCTTGATTTTGAAGCGGCCGCCAAGGTAACCGGTTCGCGCTTCGTCTTCTATAAGAAGGCCGGCGCGCGTCTGGAGCGGGCGCTCATCAGCTTCATGCTCGACGTACATACGATGCAGCATGGCTATGAAGAGATTATGCCGCCGCTTATCGTGAATCGGGACAGCCTCATTGGGACGGGACAGCTTCCGAAGTTCGAAGAGGATTTGTTCAAGCTGGAGGGGACGGACTATTTCCTCATCCCGACGGCGGAAGTGCCGGTTACGAATCTGCACCGGGAAGAGATTCTGAACGTGGAGGAACTGCCGCGGTACTATACGGCATACAGCGCCTGCTTCCGTTCCGAAGCCGGAGCGGCAGGACGCGATACGCGCGGACTGATCCGCCAGCATCAGTTCAATAAAGTCGAAATGGTCAAGCTGGTGAAGCCGGAGAACTCGTATGAAGAGCTGGAATCGCTCACTCGCCACGCCGAGAGCATTTTGCAGCAGCTTAAGCTGCCTTACCGCGTCATGGCGCTGTGCACGGGCGACCTGGGCTTCAGCTCGGCGAAGACGTACGATTTGGAAGTATGGCTGCCAAGCAGCGGCACTTACCGTGAAATCTCCTCCTGCTCGAACTTCGAAGATTTCCAGGCACGGCGGGCGAACATCCGCTTCCGCCGCGATGCGAAGTCGAAGCCGGAATTCGTTCATACGCTGAACGGTTCGGGGCTCGCGATCGGCCGTACCGTCGCGGCAATATTGGAGAATTATCAGCAGGCAGACGGCAGCGTCATCATACCGGAAGCGCTGCGTCCGTATATGGGAGGATTGGAGCGCCTGATTCCATAACCAAATATATACAGTTGCGCAGGAAATTCAATCATGATAAAATATAGACTGTCCGACTTGAATCGGGCAGTCAATGGAGAGGTACCGAAGCGGTCATAACGGGGCGGTCTTGAAAACCGTTAGGGTGCAAGCCCACGTGGGTTCGAATCCCACCCTCTCCGCCATTATAGCGATAATAACGAAGCCTTTGCCGGCACGGCAAAGGTTTTTTGCATATACCGGCAATGAAGCAGTACGGGAAACCTCCGCCATGGTATAAAATCGGTGCCTGCGCCGCACACTGTAAAGGAATAGTGGAGGTGTGGTCATGAATGACAATGATATCGTACAAGTGGATCAGCATCAGCTTGTGGCTGCATGGCAGCAAACGTTGACGAACAAATTGGAGCCGGGCAACAAAGCGACCGTTCTGCCGGATGCCGCGAATCCGCACGCATTTCTCATCCATATCGACAGCGACGGACGTCAGAGCTATACCTTCGATTTCCATTGCAGCTATGTCGACTCGCGGGAGGTTGATCTAAAGCTGATCGATGTCGAGCGGGACGGCGTCCATATTGACGAACGGACCCAACCGGTGCAGGAAATGGCGCAAGATTACATGAGACATATTCATGAGTGCGCCCAGCATCTTCATGATCTGACCCATCATGGCGATACGACGGTGAACGGAGGGTAAGGATGGACAAGCGACATCAGGATAAAAATTTGCGCAACGTGATTGATGATCTCGATGCCGATCCGGTCAATTCGCATCAGGCGCAGCAGCTCCAGCAGGATCGCAATGACCGCAGGCATCAGGACGCGTTGAATCATGACAAGCCTACCGATCTGGAGCACTATTAAATACGTTGGAAAGGAACGTGGTTTTCCATGAGCAAGCCGAAGTCAATCCCGGTTCCCGCCGCGGAGCAGCCGGTCCGCCATCATGAGGCGGAAGGCCGCAAAGGCATTCAAGAGCCGCTGTCGGGCTCCAAGAAGGTCAAGACCGCCAATCATGTAAGCCATAATAACCCGGAAGGCTGAGCTAATCATCGAATCGCAGCCTTCGTAAGCAGTGCTTTCACGGCTTTCTTCCCTCAACGGGAGGAGGCCTTTTTTTGATCCAAGGAATAAAGAGATTTTAAAAATTTTTACCAACCGCAACCGAACCAGGCTCTATTCCGATATAATAATAGGTACGACATAGTAGAGAGGTGAATGCGATGACAGAACCCCTGAAGGAACAATCCGGATTTGCAGAGCAATCGCAGCCCGCTTGCGATGAGCAAGCCGGCGCAGGACATAATAGCAACGCCATGTTGGCAGCGTCCATTGAGGGATTGGATCCTGCGGCGGCCGTGGCGGCGCTGCAGCCTCCTTACCAGCATACGAAGATGGGCTTTGCCAAGATGCTGCGCCAAATTATATTCATTGCGCTCGGCTCGATCATGATGGGCGTTGGGCTGGAATTATTCCTCGTTCCGAACCAGATTACCGATGGAGGAGTGACCGGGATATCCATTATTTTGTCCCATGTCACATCCGTGCCCCTTGGCGTATTTCTCTTTCTTCTCAACCTTCCGTTTCTGATCATGGGATACAAGCAGATCGGAAAAACGTTTGCGTTATCGACCTTGCTTGGCGTCGCTGTCATGTCGTTCAGCACCGCTCTGCTGCATCCTGTGCAGCCGTTCACGGAGAATACATTTCTGGCAGCGGTATTCGGAGGAATCATTCTAGGGATCGGCGTAGGTTTGGTCATCCGCTTCGGCGGTTCGTTGGACGGTACGGAAATCGTGGCCATTTTGCTGAATAAAAAGACGCCTTTTTCTGTCGGCGAAATCGTCATGTTTTTCAACCTCTTCATTCTGACGAGCGCAGGCTTCGTATTCGGTTGGGATCGGGCGATGTACTCGCTGATTGCCTATTACATTGCGTTCAAAATGATTGATATTACCGTAGAAGGCTTGAACGATTCCAAAGCGGTGTGGATTATTAGCGAGAACTATAAGGCCATTGGCGATGCGCTCCTGAGCCGGCTGGGCCGCGGGGTGACATATATGAACGGGGAAGGCGGCTTCTCCGGCGACGAGAAGAAGATCATTTTTACGGTCATCACCCGGCTGGAGGAAGCGAAGCTGAAATCCATCGTCGAGGAGCAGGATCCGCAAGCGTTCCTGGCGATCGGCAATATTCATGACGTGAAGGGCGGACGCTTCAAAAAGAAAGATATTCACTAGGAAGCAGGGGAATAGGACATTTTTCGCATGTCTGTGCTGCAAGTCACGATTTTTAAATCTTTGGAACTCTTTTCAAAATCATTCGTATAGGTTAATATGGATTGGGTTATCCAGACATGATTATTGGGATAGGGAGCTGAACGTAAACATGAAAAGATGGTACAAGGGCGCGTTGGCGATCTTCTTCGTCTTCGCTCTCATCATCGCGGGGTGCGGGGCCAAAACGGCTGCTCCAAGAGCGGCGGTCGAAGGCGCATTTGAAAAGGCGCTTGAATTGAAATCATATGGATTCGAAACATCCATCATTATGGATGATTTGCAAATTAATGCAGCGAGCGCGACCGATCCGAACGCGCAGATGGTCATGAGCATGCTGAAGAACGCGGAGCTGAAAATCTCCGGCGCCGTACAGCAGGAGCCGCTGCAGCTTGAAGCGAACCTGGAAGTGAAGCTCCAGGGCGATATGGCCATGACATTCACGCTTCCACTGGTGATGACGGAAGACAAAATGTGGATTAAAGTGCCAAACATTCCGATGCTTCCGATGCCAACCGAAATCGTTGGCAAGTTCATTGAGTTCGACCTGAAGCAGTTGGCGGAAGAATCCGGCGAACCATTGCCTACGGCAGCAGACATGAAGACGATGCAAAATGCGTCCAACGATCTGGTGAAGGCCGTGCTTGGCAAGTTCGACGAGAAAGCGTTCTTCGTGAACGTCGACAAGAAGGAAGCTGCTCTGCCGGAAGGTCTCGATGTGAATCAAGTCGTGAAGTTCAACGTGAACAATGACAACTTCGATCAATTCGCGACGACCTTGGTGAAGGAGGCGCTTCCTGCCGCGCTCGACGCACTGAACAAGGATGAGTATCTCAAGCTGTTCGAGCTGGAGAAGGCGGATATCGAAGAAGCCAAGAAGGAAATCGCTACGGATGATAACGAGTTGAAGAAGGGCATTGCGGAGATCAAAGAAACGATGAAGATTAACGAACTGAGCTTGTTGACCGCCATCAATAAGGATCAATATCCAACGTACCAACGTGCCGTAGTGAATCTGGAATTCACGGAGGATGGCGACAAAGTGAAAATCGCCGCCAAGTTGACGAACCAATATACGAACATCAACAAGCCGGTTGAATTCAAAATCGGCAAGCCAGCGGATGCCATCACGATGGACCAATTAGAGGAAATGTTTGCTGGATACTAATAACACAGCGAGTAGAGAACCGGCTCTCATGTACGAGAGCCGGTTTTTCTTATGGAGTCCGGCAGATGGACTTGTCGGCCCTGGCGATTAACCACCAGTTGCCGTTGACTTTCTTTTCGACTAATGTATATAATGTCTATATACAATATGTAAGGTGAGTGGATACCCAATGATTCATATTCGCATCGTATCATCGACGGACGAGCCGATTTATGCACAGATTGCGAGGCAGATCCGAACGGGGATATTCAATGGAGACTTGCCGCCGGGAACCCCGCTGCCCTCGATACGTCGATTGGCGAAGGATTTGCAGATTAGCGCCATCACGACGAAGCGCGCATACGAGGAGCTGGAGCGGGAAGGGTTCATCGACAGCATGGTAGGGCGGGGATCGTTCGTATCCGGTGAGAATCCGGAGCTGGTGCGGGAGCAGCGGCTTCATCAGATGGAATTGAGGCTGGAGGAGGCCGTGAAGGAGGCCAAGGCGCTGAACGTATCCTGGGCCGACCTGATGGAACATATCCGCTTGCTGTATGAGGAGGAAGAGGAATGAAGGCAATTGAAGTGCAAGGGATAAAGAAGCAGTATCCGACCCGACGCATGGACGATATCAGCTTCACGGTGGAGCAGGGGTATATAACCGGGCTTATCGGGCCCAATGGAGCCGGCAAGTCGACGCTGCTTCGCATGCTCCTTCATATCGTCAAGCCCCAGCAAGGCACAGTGAAGCTGCTTGGGATGGCGATGCCGGATCAGGAGCGGGACATCAAGCGACAGGTCGGCTTTATCTCGGATGAGAGCCATTTCTATCAACAGCTCCGCATGGAAGAGATGAAGCGCATCATGGCACCGTTCTATCCCAATTGGGATGAGCCGCTGTATAACCGGCTGATGGAGCGTTTCGGCCTGTCCGGGAAGCAAAAGATAGGTCAAGCCTCCAAAGGGATGAAGATGAAATTTTCTATCGTGATGGCTTTGTCCCATCATCCGCGGCTTCTGCTGATGGATGAGCCGACGGCCGGTCTTGATCCGGTATTCCGAAGGGAACTGCTCGAGCTATTGCTGGAGTGGATGGAGCAGGGGGACCGAACGATTCTGTACTCTACCCATGTGACGACAGATCTGGATCGGGCGGCAGATTATGTGCTTTTTCTTCATGAAGGTCAGGTACTGTTCCATCGGGAGAAGGACCAGTTGTTCGAGACATACGCGATCGTCAAGGGCGATTCGCGGTTGTTGGACGATGATGTCCGCCGGATGTTCATTGGCATTCGGGAGACCGAGCTCGGCTTCGAGGGCCTTGTGTGGGAGCGGGCGGAGGCGATGGAAGCGTTCGGCGAGGAAGCGGCCTTCGAACGGCCTTCGCTGGAGGATATTATGTTTTATTCGACACGCACTCAGTCTGGGGGGATTTTCTCATGATGCTGCTTATTAGGAAGGAAATGATCATTACAGTGCGATCCCTGGCTTTTTTGCTTATCTTTGTCGCCATTTTCTCCCTTTTTACGTATTCGATAGTTCACAATCTGGTGTTTGCCGGCATGATGGGAACCGCCATCACTTTTATTAACAATCTGTCAGTTGACAAAAGGAATGAAGGTTTCCGCTTTATTTACAGCTTGCCGGTCAAACGAACCGAGATAGTGAAAGCCAAATATGTTAGCGGCCTATTGTATGCCGGGGCGGGACTCGTGATTGGACTTGTATTGACCGTAGGATTAAAGCTTGTGGGCGGTTCATATAATCTTCAACCAGCCGGTATCGCGTGGACGCTCGCGTTGATTATCGTGCTCCTGAGCGTCAATATACCGGTCTATCTGTTGCTCGGGGATAAGGCGAGCATGGTAGCCACCGTTCTCATGATGATTGTCCTGTTCGGATCTTCCGGAATTCTGAGCCACCTGGCGAAAGATCTGAGCATGGGAGACAGGATGATGTCATTTGGCGTACTTTCCGCGCTGAGCGTGGGGATATCGCTTCTTCTGTATGGCGTGTCTTATGCGATTTCGGCGTTCGGGTTCGCGAAGAAGGATTTGTAGTTGAAGGAGAAGGCCTGGCTCCTTGGCCCGTTAAGGTACCAGGCCATCCGCGATGATAGCGATGGTGTCTTCGATGAAGTCTTCCTCGGAGACTCCCGATATGTCTCCGTGCACGAGTCGATGATACAAGAAGCCGAAATTCATCGATACGAGCATCATTGCATAGGCTTCACTGGGGCAATCCCGGATGCGGCCTTTCTGCTTCATCGTCTCGAAGTAGTCGACGAGCAAGCCTGTTAGCTTGACCGGGGTGAGAGCCACTTGCCGATCCAACTCCGGGAACATGCCGAGTTCCTTATACGCGATCGTGATGATGTCTCCATTGTTACGGAAGTAGTCGAGATAGTTCAAGGCGAACATACGCAAGTCCGCTTGCAAATCCCACATCACATCTTCTTTAAACATTTTTTCAAATGAGGGCAGGTAGGAAAACTTCTCCATAACGGCAGTGAAGATGTTCCGCTTGTTCCCGAAATGGCGGAAAAGCGTAATCTCGTTCACGCCGGCCACACTGGCGATCGCCTTCGTTGACGCCCCACGATAGCCTTTCTCCTTCAACAATGTCATGGCGGCCTCTATGATACGCTCTTTCGTATCTTTCGTACGGGTTTCCAGGAATACCACCTCGCGCAATGGTGTTAAAAAGGCTGCGGGCCGTTGACAACATATTGCTCATAAGCCTCCGAATCATGGGATGGAATGCATACCATCTCCGGATTGCTCTCTTCGAGCTGCCGTAGTATCGGAAATAGACTCTCGTATAGACGGGCATTATAATGGGCGAGTCGGCTCGCCCAGCTTCCTGCCGCAAGCGTTCGGTAATTCGCCCTCACATAGACGGAATCGGCCATCAGAAAATATCTTCGCCCATCGGGCCGATTCAATAAGAGGCCGTATTGCCCGATAGTATGACCACGCAGCGGGACGAGAATAAGCGAGCTATCGGACAGCAAGTCAATGGCATGTTCGAACGGTCCATAGGAACCGCAGCCTGCTCCGAAATCTAATAGATTTATTGTAGACGGATTAATCCGATTATACAATGGCTTGAGATAGCCTTTCCGAAGCAGCCTCCACATGGAGCGCTGGCCGAACTCCCACTCCCGCCGGTCAATATAGATGGAAGCATGCGCAAAGTCGTGAACGCCACCGGCGTGATCGGCGTGCAGATGAGACAATAACACGATGTCGATATCTTCTGGCGCTAATCCGATATTCCTTAACTGGGAGACAGCGTTGTCTTGCTCCTTGATATGGACCGGAGTAACGTTCTTCATCAGGGAATAAGGGAATCGAGAAGTAATAGCATGGAATCGGGTAGAATAGCCGGTGTCGAACAAAATATTGCCGCGTGAAGGATGCTGAATCAAAAAGAAGAGTGCGGGAATCCGGACCGGATGCCGCGGCTCTCCTTGCAGCAGATGCGATCGCCTTGCCAGGCAAAAGCCGGCATTCAGCACAGTGAGCCGGCAGGACGGCGTATCGCTGGCTATGTCAGGAAGCTTGATGCTCATATTTCATTCCTCCCGGTGTCGGCTGGCGAATCATATTGCCGATAAAATGGAATCAGCTCTTCGCGTCTACCCCATCTGGACGGGAGCAGACTGCTTAGCTCCGAAGGAACATGCTGGGTCAACGTTCCAAGCTTGTCGAATGTAATCGATACTCGGTCACCCGGACGTATCCATTGATCGCGATCCAGGCCGCAGCAACCGGGAATGGTGCCCATACCGACAATCGTGCCAGGGGGCGGCGTGAAGATCGAACCAATATAATCGACGACCTCCTGCGGGTGAGCTGAATATTCCGAGGTGCTGCCCTCCCATATCCATCGGTTGCTTATCCGCACTGTAACGGCTAAAGATAGCGGATCGCCCACTTCATCGGGGGTGACAAGGAAAGGGCCGAGTCCATTGCTTTGGTGGAAATCTTTGCTGGTGCCGGGGCCGCACAGGCTGCGAAAATCGTCGTATTGCACATCCCGCGCCGACACGTCATTGAAGATAAGATAGCCCGCGATAAGGGGCTTGGACCGGGTAGAATCGATCCTAGTATGCCCGATGACGATACCCAGTTCCGGCTCGATGTCGAGAAAAGATGTATACGGGGGCCATGAGAGCGTATCGCCATGGCCGCTGATCTCCTGGTGATTCCCTTTGTAGTAGCGGAAGGCAGACTGATTCTGTTCCCGCCGATAAGTCCGAGCCAACAGCAGCCGCAGCAGTGGCTTCAGTGGCCAGCGGAACTCACGGTTCAGCAACGTCTTCCCGGAATTCAGCAGATGACGGGGGCTAAGACCGAAATCAAGCAAGGAAGCGGGCTTTGCCACGGGAGGGAGAATCCGAATCAGCTCGAGGCGGTGAACCGATTCCCGGTCGATACGGGAGAAGTGCTCGCTTCCCGATTGATATAGTTCCCGAGCAGCCTGCTCACTGGCCGGCAAGCTTCGGAGATAGCTGTCCATCGCAGATAGAAAGGACCATTCTGTTCCGTTCAAGCGTTGCAGCGCATCGAAGGGCACGGCATAATTTCCTATCACCGTTCCGAACCGGACTTCCTTCCTATGGATGATTTTAAAGGTCAGCAGTTTCAAGGATGTTCCCTCCTCCATTTTTAGTCGACTTACCTGTATTGTATCGGCGGAATGTTATGAACGCAAGTGCTTACTTACATAGCGGTCAGGGCTGCCAGACCATGCCCTTGCATCGTAGCGATGAAGGAGGGATGGCTGCTGGACAGGGCTGGCGGGCCGTTAGGCTTGCAAGGACAAAGCCATAAGGACGCTACGATTTCTTCTTCCGAAGTCGGCGGAAGAAAGCGGTCAGCATCGCCGCGCACTCCTCCTGCAGCACGCCTTCGATAATGTCGACCCGATGATTGAAGCGGGGCTCCTGCAGCAGGTTCATGAGCGTTCCGGCGCAGCCGGCCTTTGGATCGGCCGTTCCGTATACGACAAGCGGCAAGCGGGATTGAACGAGCGCCCCCGCGCACATCGGACACGGCTCCAGCGTGACGTATAAGGTGCAATCGAGCAGCCGCCATGCACCGATGGCGCTGCTTGCTTCCCGGATGGCGATCATCTCCGCATGAGCGGTTGAATCGAGCGTCGTCTCGCGCAGATTGTGGCCGCGCCCAATTATCTGCCCGTCCCGAACGACGACGGCTCCAATCGGGACCTCGCCGATAGCCTCCGCCTTTTTCGCTTCCTCCATGGCTGCACGCATCCATTGCTCGTGTACCATCATGTCTTCCATATGTTGATTCCCCCGTTATTCCTCGAACAAACATTCGGATTGTTAACACACTGTGCACAAGTCTGTGGATAAAATAATTTACGCACATAATTATCCACATATTATCCAAAGATGTTCACAGTTTGTGTATAACTATGCTCGCTTTGTCTCTGCACCTGTCAACCGATGCTTACAATTATACTCTTTATTCGCGTTATCTCCAAAAAACATGGACAAAATGCTATAAATTAAGATATGATTCGATTGTAAAGATCCAGTGGAATACTACATTTGTCAGGAAAAGTCGTCCTAGTTATCCACAGCTTGCGACGGACACCTGATAGAGGTGAAGCATGAAACTTTCGATTAAAGCCAAGTTATCCATCTCGATATCTTGCATTGTGCTCGTCGTGCTCTTACTTCATATGACCCTCACCTATAATATCACCAAGGATAAACTCATCGAGGAAATGCAGCAGCGCATGGATGTGATTGCGCAGCAGATTAATATCTCCTACAAGCAATCTCTGCAGACCTCCCAAGCATTTGAGATCCAGTTGGCTGAGAAATTATATATTGCTTCCATCTATGCGGCGGACAAGCTTCCTCCCAAGGTGGAAGAGGTGACGAATGAACAGCTCGAGAAGCTGTCCAAGGAATTGGGAGTTGCCCATATCTCCTTGCTTCACCGTTCACCCGACGGGGAGGATATTGTTGTCGAAAAGTCGTCGGACCTCAAGGAAATCGGTCTGTCCACCCGCGGATGGGGCTATTGGTACAAAGCCTTTGAGCAGATGCTGAACGGGGAGCCAGTCACGGTGCGGGAAGGCCAGACCATGGATCATTTCTGGTCCGGCCCGTTCGATATCTCGACGTCCAACCCGGAATTCATGGACAAGTGGGGTTATTATTACGACGGCAAGCGGGATTATATTATTAATCCGTATATTCGCGACGGAAATGTGGATGTGTACTCCGAGCTGAACAAGCCGGATCTGCTCATCCATCAGACGATTCGCGCCCAGGCAAATGTGGTGGAGATCAGCGCGTTGAATCCGCGGGCGATGGAACAGATTCCGAAGATTACGCTGCGGAGCGACGGCGTTCAATATATTCGGCAGCAGGATAGCCGGGTGCTGTTCGGGATCTATAATATCCGCGACAACCGCGACGTCGGCTATGTAAGGGAAGCGCTGGCCGAGGACAAGCCGCTGTTCTATGAGAGCAGCTATCAACAGCGGCCAATTATTAAAGGCTTTATTCCGATTCAGGGAACGCAGACCCAGGATCCTTATGTGCTGAACGTAGTCATGGACTTCGAATCGCTCAATGCCGCGCTGCATGATCAATTGATGCGGAATGTCGCGATCGGAGTCCTGCTGCTGGAAGCGGTGCTGATATGCAGCTATCTGTTCGCAGGCATGATCATCAAGCCGATCAAATCGATCTTGAACAAGGTCAATATGATATCCGCCGGCCAGTTCGACACCCAGTTGAACATCGAACGGAAGGATGAGCTTGGGTTGCTCGCCCATCGCATAAATATGATGGCCCGCAGCCTTCAGCTCTCTACCGGCCGGTTAACCGCGCTCTATGAAGAGAATCGCGAGATGAAAGAGCATCTGGAATCGTTCATCAACCAGTCCAATGATGCGATCCATGTGACCGATCTGGAAGGCCGGGTGAAGCGGGTCAATCAGGCCTTCGTCGATATGTTCGGCTGGACGGAGGAGGAAGTGGTCGGACAGCCGCTGCCCACATTGCCCGAATCGGCCATGGAGGAGGAGCGCAGGTCGGAAGCGGCGCTGGTCGACGGTCAATCCGTCAGCAACCGGGAGACGACGCGGCTGACGAAGGATGGACGGTTGCTCGACGTCAGCGTGAGCACATCGCCGATCTATGACGAGAAAGGGGAGCGTATCGCCTGGGCGAGCATTACGCGGGATATGACCAACCGCAAGCGGATGGAGGAGTTGCTTCGGAGATCGGAGAAGCTGACGACCGTCGGCCAACTGGCTGCCGGCGTGGCCCATGAAATCCGCAATCCGCTCACGACGCTCCGCGGGTTCCTGCAATTGCAGCAGCAGACCAAGCGTGTCAATGCGAGCCATGTCGAGCTGATGCTGTCCGAGCTGGACCGGATCAACCTGATCGTGAGCGAATTTCTCATTCTGGCGAAGCCGCAGGCGGTCCGGTTCCAGCCGAAGGATGTGCGCCTCATTATGAACGGCGTGCTCTCCCTATTGGACAGTCAGGCCAATCTGCACAACATTGAATTCGTCAAGCGATTCGATGAGGATGTGCCTCTGGTGGAGTGCGAGGAGAATCAGCTCAAGCAAGTGTTTATCAATATTATTAAAAATGCGATGGAAGCGATGCCCGGCGGCGGCGAAATCGAATTGATCGTGGAGGCTCGCGGGACGTCCAGCGTCATCGTCATCATCAAGGATTATGGGATTGGCATCCCGGCGGAAGATTTGTCCCGCTTGGGGGATCCGTTCTTCACCAACAAGGAGAAGGGAACCGGGCTGGGGCTGATGGTGAGCCAGCGGATTATTCACAACCATCGGGGCTGCATCGATATTACGAGTGAATTGAACCGGGGAACGCAGGTTATGGTGACGCTGCCGGCCGTGGACCCGTCTGCGCCGGCAGGAGTGCCAGCGGACAGGCTGCCTGTCCCGGCCGGGGAGAATCGGCCGACCTAAAAGCCACGAAGAGGGTGCTGCGGCGGGAAGCGTGAAGCTTCGGGCTGCAGCACCCTCTTTTGTTTCGGTTCTGGCGCGGGTTGTCTATGGAGCCTCCGTCTTGGCATCCAGTTCGGATGATGGATCTGAAGGCCCGTCCTTCTCTACGAATTTGCGGAGGATCGAGACTTCGACCCGGCGATTCTGCGCCTTCCCTTCTTCCGTGCGATTATCGGCTACCGGGTGATATTCTCCCATGCCGACGGCCTTGAACTGCTTCGGATCGATTCCGGAGCGTTCAAGCACGACCTTCATGAAGCTGAGCGCCCGGGCCGAGCTCAGATCCCAGTTCGATTCGAAGTTGCTGTTGCGAATCGGGCGGTTGTCGGTATGCCCGCTGATGACAATCTCATAGTCCTTGTACTGCTTCAGCATATCTCCAATCGTGACGGCCAACTGCTTGGCGTCGGACTTGAGGCTCGCCTTCCCGGAATCGAACAGCGCGCTGTCTTTAATCGTTATTTTCAGCTCCGAATGATTGAGCTCGGTGTTCAACTGGTTGGATAAGCCGCCTTTGGAAATGTATTCGTTCATCTTGTCCCGCAGCGTCTCCAGCTCCGCCTGCTCTTGCTTGGCCTTCACCATATATTCATAGCGTTCCCGGTTGCGGGAGGCCGTGCTCGGGTCCACATCCTTCATGCCCTTCTTGGCATTGTTCGGCGGAATGATGGCTTGCTGATCCAGAATCCCCGCGCCGCCTCCGCTATCGAAAGCGATGTTGAAGGCTTGGCTCATCTCTTGGAACTTCTTCGCATCCACCGTGCTCATCCCATACAGGACAATGAACAGGGCCAGCAGCAAAGTCAAAATATCGGCATACGGGATCAGCCAAGATTCATCGACATGTTCATCGTGAGACTGGCGGCGCTTGTTGCTCATTCTCCAGCCTCTCCTTTCGCATTCAGCTGTGCGCGCTCGCTTGGCGTCAGGAAGACGGACAGCTTCTGGTTGATGGCAATCGTCGATACGCCCGATTGAATGGACAGCAATCCTTCGACCATCATCAACCGAATCTGAATTTCACTATATGACAGCCGTTTCAATTTGTTGGCAATCGGGTGCCAGAGCACGTAACCGGTGAAGATACCCATCAGCGTAGCGACGAAGGCCCCTGCGATCGCATGGGCCAGTTGCTCCATATCGGCCATCTGCCCCAAGGCGGCGATCAAGCCGATAACGGCCCCCAATACCCCCAGCGTCGGCGCGTAGGTTCCTGCCTGGGAAAAGATAAGCGCGCCCGCGCGGTGCCGCTCTTCGGTCGAATGAATATCTTCCATTAGTACATCGCGCACGAAGTCTTGGTCGTTCCCGTCGATGATCATTCGCATTCCGTTGCGAAGGAAGTCGTCCTGAATGTCGTCAATCTTCGATTCAAGCGCCAGCAAGCCTTCGCGGCGAGTAATGCTGGCCCATTCCATAAACAGCTGGATCAACTGCACCCGGTCAACCAGCTGCTGGGGCTTAAATATCATACCCAACAATTTGGGGAATTTTTTCAATTCCTTCATCGGAAAGCCGATAAAAAGCGATGCTGCCGTACCGACAAAAATAATCATAATGGCAGCAGGGTTGGCCAAATTGGATATCGGAGCGCCTTTATAGTACATTCCGAGCGAGATGGCCAAGACGCCAAGGACCAGACCGATCAATGTTGATTTTTCCATGATTCCATACACACCTCATCCATGAGTTAATGGTGCTTCCTGCGTCCCGCATTCGACAGCGTTCAACGGAATGCGTGAAAGTTTTGATACGTTACCTTTTTTATCGGCAGAACCGGACCTTTTTTTAATGGCAGCGAAAAGGCAGAACAGACGGAAGGCCGGGAAAAAGGGGCGTCCATCCAGCCTGCGCACGGACGCTAAAGCCTGTCGCGGCCGGGGGTGAAGCCCTTACAAATTCCTTCCGGAACGAGCGGGCAAAAGACCTGTTCTTTTGCCCGGGAACAAGATATAGTGAAAAGAAAGAGACGGGAGTGCAAGCCGCCGGAAGCAGTTGTGAGGCGGTACGCCGGCCGTAGGCCGTAAAGAGAAACTGCCTGTCTCAATCGCGAAAGCATTGCATATCATCGCATGATTCGGCATTCAAAGGGAACACTTTATGATTATTGCGGCGGCGCCGCTGCCGCCGAGTCCGGCAGTGTCCGCGAACGGTTGCTGCACGATTGGCGGAACGGTGCAACGATGAAGGAGGAATTCAGTAAGATGTCCAAAAGAAGTATGTGGTCGTTCTCAACCGCGGCGCTTGTGCTGATCCCGGTCGCGGTCGGCATTAACTACATCGGCAAATTGTTCGCCGGCGTGCTCAAGCTGCCGCTGTGGCTCGATGCGATCGGGACGGTGCTGGCCAGCATGCTGGCGGGTCCGGTTATCGGCGGGCTGTCCGGACTCATCAACAATATCATTTATGGCCTCACGATGGATCCGATCTCGTTCGTCTATGCCCTGACAAGCGTCTTTATTGGCCTGGTAGCCGGGATTATGGCATCCAAGGGCTGGATCTCAAGCTGGGGCAAGGCGGCCGTCATCGGTCTGGCCGTAGGATTGACGGCGGTCGTTATCTCCACCCCGCTCAATGTGGCGTTCTGGGGCGGTCAGACGGGCAATGTCTGGGGCGATATCGTCTTCGGTTATGTGCTGCAAGGGACTCAATCGGTCTGGCTCGCATCCTTCCTGGATGAGCTGGTCGTCGACCTGCCGGATAAGCTCATTACCGTGCTTGTCGCTTACGGGATATACCGCGTGCTGCCGAACAGTCTGATGAATATGTACAAGAATAGCGGAGATATCGAGAAGCTGTAACCGTCCGCAAGCGGTTGGCAAAGGTGGGATATGCATGAAATCAATGAGCTTGTACGTGGAAAAAGACTCGGCCGTCCATCGCGTCGATCCGATAACGAAGCTGGCCTATATCGCGGCGGCCATCGCGATTCCCATCATTGTGCCCTCCCTCCATGCGGCCTGGGTCTGCATGGTGATCAGCTTCGGGCTGCTTGCCGCAGGGAGGGTGTTCCGGCGGGGCCTGGCGGTGATTGGCTTCGTCGGCTTCGTGCTGGTGACGGTGGTCATTATCCAGGGATTTTTCCATGTCGGGAATGAGACAGCGCTGTTCACGATCGGGAACTGGCCGTTCTATAAGGAAGGGTTGCTGTTCGCCCTCGGCATCAGCTTCCGCGCCTTGAATATTGTCGGGGCCTTCCTTATTCTCGTCCTGACGACGAAGCCCTCCGATCTGGTGGAAGCCCTCGTCCGCAAAGGCTTGTCGCCCCGCATCGGCTACGTGCTGAACTCCGTGTTCCAGATCATTCCGCAGATGATGGCGGCCGTCGGCACGATCACCGACGCGCAGCGTTCGCGGGGCGTAGAGACGGAAGGACGATTGATGACGCGCATTAAGGCGTTCCTTCCGCTTATCGGACCGGTCGTGCTCAGCTCGCTGCTCGATACGAAGGAGCGTACGCTAGCGCTGCAGGCGAGGGGCTTCAATGTGCCCGGGCGCAAAACATTTCTGAATGAGGAGAAGCGGTACCGGCATGCCGGCATCCTGCGGCTGGCGCTGCTCGTCATCGTCGCCGCCGCTCTTCTATGGAGGATCTTTGCATGAAACTGATTGAAGTGGAACATCTCAAGTATCGTTATCCGTCCGCGGAGAAGCTGGCGCTGAATGATATCACGCTGACAGTGGAGGCCGGGGAATTCATCGGGATCATCGGGGCCAATGGAGCGGGCAAGACGACCTTTTGCCAAGCGCTCACCGGCCTGGTGCCCCATTTCTATAAGGGCGCTTACGGAGGCAGCGTATGCATCGCAGGCGCCGATGTCGCGGAAAGCGGCGTGGATGAGATGATACGCCATGTCGGCATCGTGTTCCAGAATCCGTTCACGCAGGTGACAGGAGCGAAGCTGACGGTGTATGAGGAGGTCGCCTTCGGCTTGGAGCAGCTGGGCGTGGAGCGGGACGAGATGATCGAGCGCATTGATCATGCGCTTCATCTGCTCGATATGTACGAGTACAAGGATCGGCACCCGGTCGATCTGTCCGGAGGCCAGATGCAGCGGATGGCCATCGCCTGCGTCATTGCGATACGGCCGCAGGTCATCGTGCTGGATGAGCCAACCTCGCAGCTCGATCCGCAGGGCTCGGAGGAAGTGTTCCAGGCCGTTCAGAGCCTGAGCCGGGAGGGAATGACGGTCATTTTGGCGGAGCACAAGATGGAGAAGCTCGCCGCATACGCCGACCGGATCGCTCTTCTGCACGAAGGGAGCTTAATCGGCATCGATACGCCGTCCCGTCTGTTCTCCCGAGCCGATCTGGCGGAATACGGGGTCAAGCCGCCCGTCTACACGCAGGTATGCCGCGAGTTGGGGCTGCGCTCCCCGGACAAGGATACGTATCCGGTAACCCTGGAAGAAGCGGTCCAGGCTTATGAGGCGGCGCACGGCGCGAGAACCGGCGACGGTCTGGCGGCAGGCGTAGACGAGGGGGAGCGGGATGAGTGAGATGATTCGCATCCGGAAGGTGCATTTCGAGTATGATCCGGGCCAGCCGGTGCTGCATGATATCATGTTGGATTTCGATACGCGGGCGACGGCGATCATCGGGCAGAACGGCGCCGGCAAGACGACGCTGGTCAAGCTGCTCAAAGGGCTGCTTAAACCGACGGCCGGCGAAATTTCCGTGTGCGGGACACGGACGAAGGAAGCGACGGTCGCGGGGCTGGCCGGCCGAATCGGGCTTGTCTTCCAGAACCCGAATGATCAGATATGCAAGCGCACGGTCCTGGAGGAGGTCATGTTCGGGCCGCTTAACCTGAAGCGGAGCGCGTCCGAGGCGAAGGAGCGGGCAATGGCGGCGCTGGACATGGTCGGCCTGAGCGAGCGCCGGGAGATGAATCCCCACGATCTCGGCTTATCTGAGAAGAAGCTGGTGAGCATCGCCTCGCTTGTTGCCATGGACACGGACATTCTTATATTGGACGAGCCGACCATCGCGCAGGACGATGCGGGCAAGCGCCGGATCGGCAGCATTATTGAGCTGCTAAAGCGGCAGGGCAAGCTCGTACTGGCGATATTGCATGATATGGATTTCGCTGCGGCTCTTTTCGAACGGACCGTGGTCCTGAACCGGGGCCAAGTGTTGATGGACGATGAGACGCGTCACGTATTCTCCCGGCAGGAGATTCTTCGGGAAGCCGGTCTCGATACGCCGTATGCGACTCAGCTCGGGAGGCGGTGGGGGCTCCCCGGTACGGTCCTGACGGCAGAGGAGCTTATCGCGGCCATCTCCGATAAGCGATGAATCCGATGGCGGACCGTATCGATTTCATTTGAAGAGGCCTGTGCATGCCGGATGGGTGGGCAGGCCTTTTTCCTTGCAGCCGGGTTCGAGAAAGCCGCTTCACCTATGCTACAATACGAGGGAAACAGACAAGCGTGAGCAGAAAGGGGCAGCACGAATATGGGCGTGGCTTACGGAAGACCGTATAAAGATATTTTGGAGGATCTGGTCGGGGCGGTGGCGCTAATCCCGGACGGTTATCAGTTTTTTGACATGGGACAGGAGGAATGGGAAGCGCTGGGGGAGCAGGAGCGGCATGAAGTGCTGGAGGCGCTCGCGGATGATGTCTTTTATGGACTCGGCCAGGAGCGGCTGCTGTTCATCGGCAGCGGAAGCGTGCAGTATGACCCCCAATTCCATCTGATCGAGGTCGTCGTCGATAGTTCGACGGTGGCCAGCATCGCCTTGACCTGATGGGGCCCGCACCCGGATGAGCGCGGGCGGGGCTACGGGTGATAGACCATGCAGTGGAATTCGCCGGGCCCGGTCGGCGTCTGCCGCGTATACGTATCGGTGATCCGGAATCCGGCCCGCCGGTATGTGCGGATCGCCCGTTCATTCCAGGTCAGCACTTCCAGATCGATCATATCGCCGGGATGGCGCCGCCGGGCTTCTTCGACGATCGCCTGGACGAAGGGGACGCCATATCCTTGCCCAAGCCGATCGGGGCGCATCCCCAGACCGAGACGGGTCACGCCGAGCAGAGGGAAGAACTGCGCGAAGCCGAACAGTTCCCCGTCGGCATCCGTCACCGATACATATTGCTCGCTCCGGATGCGGGGATCGCCGAATTCGATCTCCAGGGCCTTCATTTGCTCCCACGGGAGGAATCCGTACAGTTGATAAGGCGGCTCATAGTTCCATGAGCAGATATGTGCGCCGTCCTCCTCGCTCATCGGGCGCACCCGGAAGGGCAGCCTTGGCGGGCGGGACGGGGAATGGCGGTAAGAAGCCGGCAATGCAATCACTTCCTTAGACAGGAGATACCGAGCGATGCGGCGTCGGTTCCAGGTTGCTGCATTCTGTTGCTTGATTTTTCTTAGTTGCTATTTTCGCATGTTTGCATCGGCTTGACAATGCGGGATGCAGAGCACTTGTCAACTAGCGGGCCGGCGATCCATGGGTTAAACGTTATGGCGCGAAAGAAATAACAGGCGGTTCGGTCTCTATGATACACTATGCATAAGCAGTACACGATGAAGGAGGCGCTATATGAGTGGATCAATTCTCGTATCCAAGCAATGGCTGTTAGCCCGCATGTATGAGCCAGATATCGTAATCGTCGATTGCCGCTTCGACCTTGGACGGCCCGAGGCGGGGAGAGAAGAATATGCTTCCTCCCATATCCCGGGCGCCGTCTATCTTGATCTGAATACGGACCTGTCGGCGCCGGTGATAGCCCATGGAGGCCGCCATCCGCTGCCTGATCCGGCCGTACTGGCGGAACGGCTCGGGCGCGCCGGCATCAGCAATGCCAGCCGGGTCGTCGCATACGACGATCAAGGCGGCATGTACGCTTCGCGGCTGTGGTGGACGCTGCGCTGGCTCGGGCATGACGCCGTCCATGTGATGGAAGAGGGCTTCACGGCGTGGAAGGATGCCGGGTACCCGGTTACCGGCGCGCAGCGGGTTGTCGTGCCGGCCGCCTTCGTGCCGAAGGTTCGGGCGGACATGCTGGCGCGCATGGAGGAGGTTCGGGAGAAGCTGGGCCAGCCTGATGTGCTGCTCGTCGATTCGCGCGACGCGGCTCGCTATCGGGGCGAGACCGAGCCGATCGATGCGAAGGCGGGACATATTCCAGGGGCGATCCATCAGTTCTGGAAGGATAATGTCGATGAGCGCGGCGCCTGGAAGCCGGAAGCGCAGCGCCGGCAGCAGCTCTCCGCTATCGTGGACGCGCTGGAAGCCGGGCGCGAGGTTATCGTCTACTGCGGCTCCGGGGTCAGCGCCTGCCCGAATGTGCTGGCGCTGCATGAGCTTGGCTACCCGCAGGTCCGCTTGTATGCCGGGAGCTGGAGCGATTGGATCAGCTATGAGGACAATCCGGTTGCGACGGGGGAGGAGTAAGAGCCAGGAGACCGCGTGCAACACGAAAGCAGAATAAGCGCATAGCGATTCTGTCGTTATTAAAAAGAGATGGCAGGCTCTAAGTATCGTACATCACGTTATAGGCGCGTTGTACAACCGGGGAGCCTGCCTTTTTTTGTGCTGCACGCCCATCTGCGACGGTTCGGTCTGACACTTTCGGCTGGAATAAAAAAGCTTGAATGTCCCCTTCCAGGAGGGCATGTCGTTGGAACGGCCCACGGATGCTTGCCATTTGCCAAGAACAAGCCGCAGCGGAGATTACCCGCTAATCTTCCGGAATACCTCGTAGCTGCGCCGGGCGCATTCCGAGATGGCGATCGGATGGAAGCCGCTGATTTCCGCGTACAGCGTATCGTTCAATCTGGCCGTCCACCGTTCCGGCAGCCGCTTCGCTCCGAGCATGGCCCCCATAATCGAGCCGACGGTCGCGCCGTTGCAATCGGTGTCCCAGCCGCCCAGCACCGCCGTCGTGATCGCCAGCTCATAGTCGCCGCGGGCGAAGACGAGCGCTTCCGCACAGAGGGCCGCGTTGTTGATTGTATGGACCGGGTGGTAATGCTTGAATGCATCCCAGATTTGTTCCACCAGATCCACTTGATTGGCGGCCGTCCGGGCAATGGCCACCGCCTTGCGGACATCATGCGCGAGCCGGCAATTGGCCGGAATTTCGCTTAGCCCGATCTCGACGATCCGCTCCGCATCCGTCTCCGCGAAAGCGGCCGCGATCATTGCCCCTGCGAACATTTCGCCGTAGATGCCGTTCTTCACATGGGAGAACGAAGCGTCCCGCCAAGCGAACTCTGCGGCCAGCTCCGGGTGGCCTGCCGCCCCGTAGGCAAGGCCGTCGGCACGAATCTGCGCCCCGATCCATTCACGGAACGGGTTCAAATGCATTCGAACCCACTCGATTTTTTCCTTCCAATCGGCCGGTCTATCGAATTCGGTCACATGCGCAAAATTGCGATAGGCCTGCATCTCGGCGGTGAACACTTGCCCGTACGTCAATCGCGCATGCCACAGCTTGCCTATATCCCATGAGTCCCAATCCGCGCCATGTTTCTCCAGCATAAGCAGGCCAAGGACCGTATAGCGGATATCGTCGTCCGTTTCCATGAAGCCGATCGTATCCCGCAGGCTCTTGCCGCCATACGGAGCGAGATCAAGGCCTTGTTCCTTCCCCGCCCGGGACTGGGCTGGGGTGTAGTCGCGGATAGGCCAGGCATCCGCGCCTTCGAACCAGAGCCGGATGTTGGCCCAGCCGGGCTGGTCGCCGGTGCCGTACATGTAAGGCCCGATCTCCAACGGCTTGCCGAGCGCGCAGCCGGCACATCGGCCAAGCCACGCCCCATAGAATTTATCCTGCCATTCGGTCTCGGTCCAATCCGCCTGCAGCTTGCGCGGGCCTTCCGGCCGCTCAGACCGGCTCTCGGCCAAGCCGTTCGGCTCCGAATAAGGAAAATCGGGCGCGGGTTCCAGCGCCGAGAGCTCCGCATATACGGCCATCAGCTTCCCTTCATCCCCGGCTGCCGCCTCCAGCTTCGCATGAAAACCGCCGATAGGACAGCCTTCCTCCTCACGCTGCTTGATTTCCTCCCGTACCCATCCGTACAACACATCCACAGACGCCATCGTTCCACTCTCCGTTTCCCAACTTATTGTGGTTCCACCGCTGCAATATCATTGTAAGCCGGGCCTTGCTCGAACGTCCTCCCAAGAACAACCGGATTATTATCAAAAAGGGCTAACTTCGCCGCATTCTTCCGGTATTCGTTCGGCGCCGCCCCGACCCATTGCTTGAACGACCGATAGAACGGGGCCTGGCTCTGGAACCCGCTGGCATGCATGATGTCGGCGATTGGCAAATCGGTGGCCGCAAGCAGCCGCTTCGCTTCATTGACGCGCAGTTGAAGCAAATACTCCTTAAACCCCTGACCGAGTTTTTCTTTGAACAGATGGCGGGTGCGGGACGGGCTCAACGACAGTACGCGGGCCGCGTCGGACAAGGTCAGCGGTTCCCGGAAACGCTCCTTCATGTAGTCCAAAGCCGGCTTGATGCGGTAATACGATGCTATCGCCCGGCTCCGTTCCGCAAGCGGCGTGAACTCCCCATAGTGGCGCAGCAGCAGCGCGCATATCTCGATAATTTTGCTACGCATCATCCCATTGTAGCCGCATTGCTTCTGCCGATCCTCTTCCCATATTTGGCGAAATAACGCGCCGATGCGGGCCGCGACAGGCAACGAACCGGCAATGCGGTTCTGGAACTGCTGCGGAAAATAGACAAATGGAAGCAGAAGCTCCGGATCCGTGTGCTCGATAATCATGGCGTCGAAGTAAATAAAAAAGTAATTGCTCGGGTTGCGCGGATCCGAGGACGCGGCGTGCCGCTCCATATTGTTGACGACAAACACGTCGCCGGGCTCGGCCGTATACCGCTTTTCTCCGAAATAAAATGTTCCTGTTCCGGAGAGGCAGTACCCGATTTCCAGATGATCATGCGTATGGAACGGGTCGATATGCGTTCTCGGCGACCATTCGAAAATATAGATTGACCGGTCCTTCAACGCCGTCGCTTCCTTTCTCGTCCTGTATAAGAAAATAACGGTTGCTTATGTTGATTGCGCTTTCAGTTTATCATAAATAATTTGGGCATAAAGGGCTCGCGTGGCCGGAGTTTTCGTTTGCATAACCGAAGAGAGTAGAGTAGTATAAAAAAGAGACCGAACCGTCCGGTCTCAAAATTGGAGGGTTCACGCATAAGGGGAGAGTAACGATCTGGCAGCTCCGCGTAATGAACCCGATGACAGGCAGGCGGGGCTTTGGCCGAACCGTTGGAGGCGCCTGCATTGGACTGATCCGGAGGAACCGGCGCCTACGCAGGATTAAAAGTCGCCAACCATCTCTCGATCTGCGCCGTCGCATGATGAACATGCCGGTTGTCCCGCGTTAGGCGGCTTGCCATAATCCCCCCTTCGATCGATGAGAAAATAAAGGAAGCGGCCGCTTCGGTATCCATGTCCGGCCGGAATTCCCCGGCGGCTACTCCCTGCTGGAGGATTTCCTGAATAAAGGACAGCATCTGGTTGTAAGCTTCGAGCGCCTGATCCCGAAGGACGGGAAAGGAATGATCGCTTTCGATGGCGGTATTCAGGAACGGGCATCCCCCTTTCATCGGAGGATTGTGCGCGGCATCGCTGTATACTTCGCACATGGCCCGGATTTTGTCCGCTGCTGTCCGGCAGTTCTCCAGGGCGGCGGAGAAATGGCTCCAGAGCACCTCGCCCGCATATTTGAACGCTTCGATCGCGATATCGTCTTTGCTTGGGAAGCTCCGGTACAGCCCGCCCTTGGTCAAGCCGGTGGCGTCCATAATGTCCTGCATCGTCGTGGCGGCGTATCCCTTCTGGTTGAAGAGCTCCGCCGATTTCATGATGATATGTTGCTTTGTTTTTTCTCCTTTGCGCATGATCCTGATCCTTTCGGGAATCCGTTCATTTCCGTTTTCCGTTCAATGGCTTCTCATTTTGTATACCAATCATAGCATAACTTCTCTGGCAAAGGGGAAAGAGGACAGGACGGAACGATCCTGTCGGCGCCCGCTACTGCCGCATATTTTGATCCGAGCGAGGTATCCGTATAATGTCCAAACGAAAACTATCCACCTGGACTCTGCTTGCTGTCATGGCCGGCTACATCATCTACGTCCTGTATATCAATTACCTTCACGATCCGCAGGCCGCTGCATTTTTGAGCCGCAAGTCCAATCCCGCCCGCCCCGTCAACGCCAATGTCTGGTTGCCAGTGATGAAGGTTCATGTGGCATTCGCCTGCCTGGCGATCCTGTCGGGAGCGGTTAACTTCATACATACGCTGCTGAGAAAATACCGCCTCTTCCATCGAATCAACGGCTATCTGTATGTGATCTCCGTTTTTGCGGTGGTGCTGACTTCAGGCTATATGGCTCCGTATGCGACAGGAGGGAAGCCCGCGAGCATTGCCTTCAATCTATTGAATATGATCTGGATGTTCATCACCGTGATGGCGATCGTGAAAATAAAAAAGAAGCAGATGAGCCGCCACCGGGAATGGATGATTCGCAACTACGTCTTTTGCTTCACCAATCTGGCCATTCATCTCCTTACCTTTGCGCTTCATGACGGAGCAGGCTTGCCGTATCCGGCCAGCTACACGGCAGCCGTCTATGCTGCGATCCTGCTGCTCTTCGGATTGGCCGAAATCATCATACGCCGAATTGGCCGATCTCCGATTGACTTTAACCGCTCCGAAGCGGCATAGCGAGCAGGAGGAGTCTATCGATTGCATGTATAGGTTACGCAGCCCCGACAGGGTAAGCGTGTTTATGTCATTCTCTGGAGCGATACGGCAGTTCCGGCATGGGGAAGGCAGTTGATCGCCGAAATGCCGTCCGAAGCTTCTGCTCTATACGGTGCTGTAATCGCGATCAGCCTGTACATTACCGACCGATGGGCGAATGCGAAGCGGAATTACGCCCTCATTTATACTGGTCGTCGCTGATGCATTATCTCGGAAATATCGTTATCGGTCTTGGGCTGCTTGAAGCGTCGGGCTATTTAGAAAATGGCAGTCTGCCGTTTGCCGTGGCCTACAGCTGCGGATTTTTCATCATCGCGGTCGTCTTGTCATATGGATGGAGGCAGCGAATGAAGCGGGGGCCGGTAGAGCATCTGCTGCGCAAATTAAGCTGAGTTGCTCGAACGAAGACGGGGCGCTTTATGCCTCAGCTTAATTGAATATCACTTCCAGGAGCAGGGCAAATAGCCCCCCCGGCAAATCCTCCATAGCAAGGAAGCCGGCACGATAGGAAGATTCAACGGACGAATTCACCTGAATAGCAAGCCGAACAGCCCGGGGACCCCGGGCTGCGGTATTTTCAGAGATGCGGTTCGATGCCCGCCTGCGCTAATGAGCAGCTTGATTGGCCAGCCAGCCGGCCAGTTCTTCGGTCTGGGCAAGCACGGCGAGCGGATCGTAATACCAGGAGCGCTCTTCGGGCCATATGTAGAGCCGATTGTTCTTCACCGCCGGAAGATTGCCCCATATCGGATCGGCACGGAAATCATCCACCGTCCGCACGTTGGAGGTCATAATGATATAATCGCCCGCATACTGCTCCAGCACCTCGTCCGATATTTCGGATGGCTATGCCTTGAAATGATGCCCGGTCATGCACTTTTGTGATGTCAGCGCCCCAAGCAGCTCGCGCAGTTGGGCCTGCGATGAGATCGGATCATAGCCGAAGAATAATTCCGGCTGGTTCATCACATAGACCCGATGATTCCGGACGGGATCCATATCCAGCCATTCCGTAGATTGGAATAATCGCGGGATACGCTGCTGGGATCCTGGGGCGGAGGGCAGCGCGACAATGAAAATATAATCGGCCGTAAAGGACGGGATCGATTCGATATCGGCTTCTATATATCCTCGCGTCGCGATGTCCAGCTCCAGCAGCCGGGTGGGAGGACGGAAGCCGAGATCCTCGTAGAGGATGTGGCATCCTCGTCCGAAGCTGCTGCCGAAGCAGTAAGCGGCATGGGAACCGATCTCCCAGACGATCGCGGTTCCCCGGCTGCCCAGCTCCTGATCAAGCAGAAGATTGCTCCTGTCAATCCGCTCATCATAATGGGCCAGCCAGCGCTCGGCTTGGAACCTCTTGTCTGCAATGTCGGCGATGAGGCGGAATTGTTCGCGCCAGTTCATCGTCATGAACGGCAGACCGAGGACCGGCGCCACCGGAAGGAGCTTCCGTTCTCCTCCGCCGTGCTGTAGTTGATGATCACATCCGGCTGCGCGGCGGCGATCGCTTCGCAGTAAGCGGCTCGAGTATGTCCATACGGATTCAGCCTCGGCCCGATAGCCTGGTTGCTTCCAAGCTGCATCTGTTCGAGCCACGAGGAGTAGACGCCCAACTCGGGTATGATATCCAGCGCCAGCAGGCTGGCGGTATGGTTGAGGTTCAGCGCGGCGATTCGTCTGCGCTTCCGTTGATAGGCGGTGGGGGATATCCCGACCGACTGTTTGAATTTGCGGCTCAAATAAGAGCTGTCCTTGTAGCCTACCTCCTCGGCCAGCGTGGCCAAATTCGGCGCACCGGTCAAGAGGCGGCGTTGGGCGCTGCGAATTCGAAGCAGGGTCAGATGGGCATTGAAGGTTCGTCCGGTACGCTTGCGGAACGTGCGTGAAAAATGCTCCGGACTGACATGGGCCAGCGCAGCCATATGCTCCCGCGTCAGGTCGTCGCTGTAGCGGCTCTCCATATAATGCAGGGCTTGCTCCACCCAGTCGCTGGCCGGCTGTTGCCGGCTCTCCAATTCGCTGTACAGCTCTGCGAGCAGCTCGATGAACAGTTGTTGCGCCCGGAATGGCTTGTCTCGCTGAGGCTCTCGCCATGCACGTTCCAGCTCGCACGCCAATCGGATGACTTTGGCTGGACAACGGTGCAGCGGCACAGGGTGCTTCAAGCCGTTCGGAGCGGAACCGCCAGCGGTCAAGCCGCGGTAATCGATCAAGATTCCCCGCAGCGGAGAATCCGGCTTCGGCTGCAGCTCCAGCGAGGGCCTGGCGTCGCACAGCACCGCGCTTCCCCGGGACAGCTCATGCTGAACCCCGTTGATGCGGAGCATTCCGTTCCCGCCCCTTACGATGAGGATGCGGAATAGCGAGGCTGCTGCCTCCGAGTCATCGTCCCCGGTTGGTTCGCCCCATTCGGTTACGCGAACAGGAATATAGAAGGAGTCAGGGGCTACTGTCATCGTAATGCGAGCAGAGGGGGATTTTTGCATCATGCTCTCTCTCCTGGTTATTGATAATCATTCTCACTGCGTAGTATACCAGATGCTTCGATTGCTTGGCGAGGCGCTCTGAGCAAGTTGCTTTCCCACATTAGATTACCCATGCCATGCATGTGGGAGTGGCTCGGTCGGACTGCTTCCCATACGGTGAGCCTTGCGAATATCTGCAATTTGTGATAAAAGGTCTATAACACATAAAACCAGTCGCTAGTGGCAGCAAGACTACGGTAAAGGAGCGATCGAACGATGGAATGGAAAGAGATTACGACAGCAGACGAGTGGGCAGCCCTGTTGGAACAATCGGCGGAGCGCGGGGTTGTCGTGCTGAAGCACAGCACCACCTGTCCCGTAAGCTCGAATGCGCTGAACGAGTACGAGCAGTATTTGCAGGGCAATCCGAACCGCGATATCGATTATGTTCTCGTCAAGGTGATCGAGTCCCGCCCTGTCTCCAATCAGATTGCCGAGGATCTCGATGTGAAGCATGAGTCGCCGCAAATCATTTATGTGAAAGACAAGCAAAAATACTGGACGGCCTCCCATTGGGCGGTAACGACCGAGCATATGGCGGCGGTATTGGATTAGAGCGGCCATGAAAAAAATGGAGCCCGTTCCGGATGACCGGGGCGGGCTCTTGTCATGGGTGAACACGTACCGTACTGCAGCCTAGTATTTTTTCTCGAATAGAACTTCTCCACTTTCGGAGACGGCTGTAACCGATGCAGGATAACCTTCAATACCTATTGCGATTTCTGTATAGATGGTTTGATTTGGTCCTGCTTTTATTCCTGAAACCTCTCCATCAGGATAGCTAATATAGATTGTATTGACACGATGATCATTGATGCTTCCCGTTACGATATGAATTCTTTTTTTATCAGATATCGTTTCGCTAACCATATTATATATGCTAATCGGGTCATGATTCGTACGCTTCGTTCCATGTATAAACCCAAGCTCATAGTTATCATTGGGCATTTTTTCAGCATACATGACACCATGCCAATTCACACTGTCTTTTTCAAAAAGATAGGTTACGAAGCTGGATTTCCCCAAGACACTCACATCCGCGACGCGAATATTTTTCACATTACTTCCAAATTTCGTTTTTGCGGATGTTGTCAAAAGCTCTTCTAAGCTATCCTCTAGTACATGTACGCTCTTATCCTCCGTTTCTTTTTCCCTGTTATCAGTACAGCCAGCAATCATACTCACAAGAAAAGCGAAAAGAACAATGATGATTTTAAATTTTTTCAACGCACATCACCTTTGATTTCCTAATTTCTTACTTCGTGGCGGCATGATCTTCTGTGTATATGTATGAGAACCAGCCGAAAAAAAACCTTGTTCCTAAAGAAATCCGGGGGAGTCGCCGATGATATTCAAGGAAGGAAAATTGTGGATGATCATTCCATCCTAGTATAGCACTCGTATAGAGAGAAAGAGGGTAAAAGAGAAACGATGAAATGGCAGTGGCACAAGATCGCAATGGCAGTAGTCATCGGGTCCATGCTGGTCACCGGATGCGGCGTCGGGTCGCAGGGCGGCTTGGACAGCAAGAAGGAACAGGGGGAAGCCGATAGCGCCTCCGCACAACCCAGCGCGGAGAAATCCGCGCCGAAGGAGAAAACGTTCACCAGCCTCGACGGCACGATGCAACTGACCTTGCCGAGCAGTTGGAGACAGGATGATGAGCTTAACAGCATGGCGCAGTTCGCTGCATTTCATCGGAGCAATAACAGGTTCGCCTTCATAAGCAGGACGCCGACGGCCGATCTGGAGGAAGGGGCAACGATAGACGATATTATTGATCGGACCATCAATGCCGGGGAAATCTCGATGGAAGATATGGAGTTATCGAAATCCGGGATGACTCCGTCGGTCCTGACGCAGCCAAGCAGCTGGAATTCCGCGGCATTAACAAACACGTCGCCAAGGATAAGTTCCATTACCTTGTTACGACTGTAGAGAAGGGGGATTATTTCTACCAAATCGTATTTTGGACAAAAGAATCCAAGTTCGACAAATACAAGGAAGAGTTTGAACAGGCCACACAGACATTCAAGGTGCTGAAAGCAAACGACTCGGAAGCGGCCCCGGCAAAGCCGAAAGTGTTCAAGAGCGCCGACAGCCGGATGGAGCTGACGCTGACGGCCAATTGGATGGAATATCCGTTGAACGAAGAGGCCGAGATATCCGCCTTCTATCCTGCGGAGAGTGAATTCGTTATCGTCATCCCAGAAGCACGCGAGGAGATGGTGTCGGATATCCAGACGCTCGAAGACTACTATGACCTGCTGAATGAGTATAACTATAGCGAGTTCGCGCCAGGGGGACCTGTAGAAGAGCCGAAGAGCGTGACAATCAACGGCTTGCCTGCCTTGCAGTTCGAGATCCAGGGCGTCTCGGAGGACAAAGAAAAAATCGCGATGCTCATTACGCTGATTGAATCACCGCAGCAGTTCACGCAGGTGGTTTTCTAGACAACCCAGTCGAGAATCGAGCAGAAGCGCGCACGCTTCATCGAGGCCGCGGCCTCCTATAAGGAGCATGATGCTTAACGTCGTTCTGTGAAGCGGCGAATCGGCTGGCCGGGCATCTCCGCTGAGAGATTCGCGGCAGCCTTCTTGCATCAATATTTTCCTATGTCTCATCCAACGGCAAACAAATATTTTATAAATCGCGAATGTCTATAGAGCTCTCTCCCGTCGGGCCGGACAACTATGTTACACTAGCAGTAACAAAACGTGGCTATCATAAGGAGATAATGGGGATGAAGCTGATTTCGTGGAACGTCAACGGTCTGCGGGCCTGCGTCAATAAAGGGTTTATCGACTACTTCAGGGCAAGCGATGCCGATATTTTTTGCGTGCAGGAGACGAAGCTGCAGGAGGGGCAGATCTGCCTGGAGCTGGGCGATAAGTATCGGCAATATTGGAATTATGCGGAGAAAAAAGGATACTCCGGCACCGCCGTTTTTACGAGAATCGAGCCGCTCTCGGTACGCTATGGCATGGAGGAGGACAGTGAACCGGAGGGGCGGATCATTACGCTGGAATTCGAGTCTTTTTACCTCGTTACGGTGTATACGCCCAACGCGAAGCGGGATCTGTCCCGGCTGGAATACCGGCTGCAGTGGGAGGAGCGCTTCCGCCGCTACTTGCAGGAGCTGGATGCCCGCAAGCCGGTTATCGTGTGCGGCGATTTGAACGTGGCTCATCAAGAGATCGATCTGAAAAATGCGAAATCGAACCACGGCAACTCCGGCTTCACTCCGGAAGAGCGGGAGAAGATGACCCGGCTGCTGGATGCGGGATTTACCGACACGTTCCGCCATCGCTATCCGGACCGGACGGACGCTTATACATGGTGGTCGTTCATGCCGAAGGTGCGGGAACGGAATATCGGTTGGCGGATTGATTATTTTCTTGTCTCCGCCCGCTTGAAGGAATATATCAAGGACGCGGAGATTGACGCGGCCATTACCGGCAGCGATCACTGTCCCATCATCCTGGAGATGGAGGATATCCCGGCGGAGGCAACGAAGTGAACCTGTATTACAGATGTGCCGCAGCTTGAAGCTGCGGTTTTTTGCATGCCGGAGTGCTTGCGCTGCTGTTGATACCCTGCGGAGCATGTCGAGCAGCCGTATTCGGTATGCGGATCGCGAGACTCGCATCATCTGCGACTCGCTTCCTGCAATTTTACAGCAATTTCTCGCTCCGGATGGCGAAGGCGACAGAATTCCTGCACAGCGGCAGCTTTTATCCCGTAATCTTACAAGATAGGCAGAAATGGCCCGAAATTGATGCAGATTTGCAGGATTCTCTTCTTCGTTAAGGGGGTGACGGTAAAAAGCTGCATTTTTGCCGGATTTTTTGACAGTCGAGCGCTCAGGACATGCTCCAAACTTCAACATCCGGGAAGAAGCGGGGATCCGCCTGTCCGAAAACGGATGTGGACATGTCCGTTTGGGGTCCCGGGCTACACACGTCACAAGCCTTCATACATAGCCGAACGAGGCAGCTTCAGCCGGACATACCAACTCCATATGAGCCCTGGAATATCCCGCACGGATTATCAAGAAATCGGCACCGAAATACGGCATAATGACAGTAGATAACAAACAGAGGGTAGAGGATGAGATGAACGACTATCGAAGAATTCAAGATGCGATCGAGTATATTGAAGACCATCTCCAGGAAGAGCTGCGCATTGCGGACATCGCCGCCCAAGCATGGTATTCGCCGTTTCATTTCCAGCGCATGTTCCGGGCCATCTCCGGCTTCACGGTTCAGGAGTATATCCGCAAGCGGAGGTTGTCGGAAGCGGCCCAAGCGCTGAGAAGCACCGGCAACAGCATTCTCGAGATTGCTCTTGCCTATCAGTACAAGTCTCAGGAGTCATTTACCCGCGCTTTCGAGAACTGCTTCGGCATATCGCCGGGCAAGTACCGTAAGGCGGATCTGGCCTATCCGCGCCAGGAAAAAATAAATTTCATTGACGAATCGTCAATCCGAAAGGGGAATGATGCTTTGATGAAGCCAACCATTGCAGACCTGCCGGGCAAGGAGATTGTAGGATATGCTTATCGAACGAGCTTGAATGATGATCGGCACTATGCGGAGATTCCGGACTTCTATCGGGAGTTCGGAGCATGTCAGCGCTATGCGCGCATCCCCAGCCCGGCGGCGCCCAACATGGCGTACGGTGTGTCCTGCGAGTTCGAGGACAACGGCGAGTTTACGTTCGTAGTCGGGGAGGAGGTACAGCCCGGCATCGATGCCGGCCAATTGGAGCCCGGTTATGTTCATATGCACCTTCCGGCAGGGACCTATGCGGAGTTCAAGGCATACGGACCGGCCCATACGGTGCAGGAGGTTCGGGATTATATTTACGGCACCTGGCTTCCCCAGTCGAACTATGACCGCAGGGAGGGGCCCGATTTCGAGGTGACGGACGTGATGAAGTCTTCTTATCCGGATGAGATGAGAATCAAAATCTATATACCGATATGCAACGGGGATGAGCGGAAGTAAATCGGTATATGAATTAGCGGCGGAGCACGAAGCTCCGCCGCTGAACGTATTGGGGCCGCGCCTCCGGGGGCGGCGCTTCTTAGTTAGATCGTTTTGATGGGGCATTTTTTACACGGACAGCTCTATCGGTAACCCATTCGTTTCCACGAACTGGACCTAAGTCGGGTTTCGTTTACTTCGTCCGACCGGAGATGGATACGGCTCGGCGTGCTATACTGAAACAGATCAATCAGGCGGATCGCGTGTCCATCTGTAAAAAACGGGCGCTTATAGGAGAAGAGATATGAGAAAAGTTATCGGGGTATTGTTAATCATTGCGGGGGTAATCGGAGTCGTGTTTATGTTCAATCCTGCTATGGCGGATAAGTCTGGCGAATGGCTCTCACAGGCGGGCGACAGTCTGCTCAACACGGCGACCAAGGAGGTACATATCGAGAAGTCGGTTGCTGCGGCCGGGATAAAAAATGTAGCTGTCGAGACCGGAAGCGTGGATGTGGAGATGATGCCCGGAAATACGGGCGATATTGTCGCCCGCTTGCACGGACGAGTCAGCCACAATGATGCGGACCGCCTTGACCTGAAGGCGACCCCGCACGGGGATACGCTTCAATTAAGTGTTGAGCTGCCTGAAGGCGTGAATTTCGGCGTTCATATTTTCGATGTCAAGCTGACGGTCGAGCTGCCGGAACAGCAGTGGAACGCGCTTCAGGTTGCGGCGGGAAGCGCCAATGTGGAGGCGGAGAACCTCAATAGCGCCTTAATGGAGGTCACCTCGGGAAGCGGCAATATCCGCATGAACGGGATCGAGGCGCGGACCGCCGCGCTGCAGGCCGGATCGGGAGATATTGCGACGGGGGACATCCATGCCGAATCCTTCACGGTTCAGACGAAGAGCGGCAATATTCGCGTCCAAGATATCGAAGCGGTTGAGATGGAAGCCATTGCTCTCTCCGGCAACCTTCGGGTGGAGCAATATGAGTCCAGCGTGTTGAACTTCCGTACGAGCAGCGGAAATGCGAGATTATCGGACGGACATGCAAAGCTGAACGGCGAATCGGGCTCCGGCAACATTACGATTGAAGCCGATGAGCTGAGGTACGATGCGGAACTGAAGGCGTCCAGCGGCAATGTAACAGTGAACCTGACCCAGGAGCCGGCAGACTTGGCGGTCGACTTCAGCGGAGGCTCGGGCAGTGCCCGCATCCGTTGGGACGGCATGCGTTACGAGGAACAGGACGAGAATGACCACACGGTACGCGGGGCATTCGGCAACGGCGGAACGATGCTGAAGGTCCGGACCCGTTCCGGGGAGTTCACGTTGGACAAATAACGACTTTCTAGCAGACCTGAACAAACTTTTAGCCTCCTTTCAGTTTCGTTTCAGGTTGGATGAACATACTAGTACCAACTTCGGCATAAGGAGGTGGATACTCATGAAGCGGACACCAGCCGTAGCAGCATGGACGACCCTCATGCTTCTGCTGCTCGCCTCTCCGGCCGCGGCAGAAGCGGGCAGCGCCAATGAAGCAGCCCAGTGGCAGCCTTCCGGACAGGTCGTATCGGATACCGCGCAGCCGAAGAACGCGGCGGATAAGGGCAGTTCCGTCCAAGCGGCCGATACGGACAAGGAATTGGAGCAGATCAAGACGCAGATGCAAGAATTGCGGAAGCAGATGAAATCGCTGCACGAGAAAAAAATACAACTGCTTGCGAAAAAGCATGGCATTGCGACCGAAGGCAAGACCAGCAAGCAGATTCGACAAGAGTTGAGGGAAAAGCTGGGCAAAGAAGGCAGACTGTTCCACGAGAAACATCGCAATATGGAGCGTCATGGCGAATAAATGCCGGTCTTGCTGAAGACAGATGAGGTAGGAGAGTAAGCCAAGAGCTCTTCTGTTCGGCCCGAGCAGACTGCCTTGCTGGATGAGGCAGTCTGCGCTCTTTATGAGGGGGAAGCTGGACCCTCGATCATCGGAATTCAAAATCCAGTTCTAATTGAGGCAAAACGGGGTAAATCATAGATTGGTTTTCTTTTCTGCTGGCAAATGACCAGAACGTATCCGTGCCAGCAAGCATATGATTTATAGTCCAGACTCAATGGCAAGGAAATGTAAAAACCCGATAAGCAGCGAGTATTCGCTTCCCATCGGGTTAGGTAACCAATATAAAAATGATTGCGGTACTACTCTTCCGTAGCGTAGGTGGTATACTCCTTCTCGCTCATGACGCGGCGAGCACCAACATAACGCTTTTCATAGTAATCCATGCTCAACTCATCAATGCGCGTGCCCTTGTTCGTCGAAGCATGGGCGAACTTGCCGTCTCCGACATAGATGCCGACATGCGATACGCCATTGCCGCCGCTAGTGTCAAAAAAGACCAAGTCGCCAGGACGAAGATCGCTCTTGCTGACCTTCTCGCCAACTTCGAATTGGGAAGAAGACGAACGCGGCAGATCAATGTTGAATTTGTCGAATACATACTTCGTGAAGCCAGAACAATCGAAGCCACTTGTTGTCGTTCCGCCATACATGTAAGAAATACCCAGCAAATCGTCGATCGTCGAATCCATCTTCGTGGCTGCAAATGCGCTGCCTGCGCTGAAAGAGAACAGGAGGCCAAGCCCCAATGCAGCAGTTACCAGCTTCTTCTTCAAATGATAAAGCCCCTTCCTTGCCTGCGAGGTTAGCTGGAGGGTTCGGTTGAAGGTCCCCTATGATCTCTGATCGAAGCGAATGAGATCAATTCACCCAAAAAACTGGTTCCCCCGCTTTCCGGACATCCGGAAATTCGGCATCCTTTGTCAAAGTTTTAGGTTCAATGATATGTAACAAAAATGCAAGAGATATTGCCGCTTTCATGACAAAGTTGTAATAAATCTACGACTTATTGTAACAGACCTTTTTTGCTTTGACAAATACTTTTTGTCCATAAATACCAAAAAAACTTGCCCGGATCGCCACGGTGTGACGAAATGGACAAGTTTTTTGGAGTTATGGGCAGGGATTAACCTCTATCGGACAGAAAATAGCCTCTTCACTCGCCTTATTTCTCTGCCGTTCCCGATTGCTGCCATACCGAAAATCTGGAGGATAATCCCCACAGCTGCAGCACCGTGCGGACGGCAGGGAATGCCTGCTGCAGAATCAGCGCCGTCAGCCCCGTCCAGAACATGGCCGCTGCGGTGAACAGAAGACCGGACAGCAGGGCAATGCCGGCGAATATAGCGGACAAGCCCAGCAGCGGAGCCATGCGTCGAATCCCTTGGAGGAGGGCATGCAGGATAGGGAGCTCCGATGCGGCCCCGAATTGCATCGACAGGAACAACTGGCGGAGAACCCATGCGCCCAGCAGCCACAAGGCAGCGTAAGGCACGATGCCGGTCATCACGGCCGCCAGCGTTGGACGATCCGCGAACTGACGCACGGCATGCGGGATGAACCAGTAGGCGGGAAGCGCGATAATCAAGGTCTCAAGCCAGTAGAGGAGCAGCATCGGCTTCCAGATTGATTTGATTCCTTCGAAAAAAGCGGGCCCCGACCCGGATTGCCGTGCCATGGAATAGAATACGCCCGCCCGGATGAATGGAGTCAGCAGGAGACGGATGAAGATAAAGGCGGCCAACGACCATAGAAAGGGCAAGTAATCGTTCGTCTTCATGAGATGGAATTGACTCTCCGCCAGGAACAGCCGTGCCGTCATCTCGGTCGGTGCGGGATCGGGATAACGCTGCAGGACGGGCAGCACCGCGCCGTCAACGAAGCGATAGACGAAGAAGCCCCATAACAATTGATATAAGAAGAGGATGACTGCGATATAAATATGCTCCTTCACCCAGGATAGACCATGGCTCATATAGGCTTTCATTCGATTCACCACCCCACTGCGCTCGAGATCATTTCAAGCATTTTGATGATGGACAGATTGACGCGGGTGCGGACGGGCTCCTCCACATGCGCCTTCATATAATTGTTGATATGCTTATTCTCAACGACAATCGTATAGAGCGGGTCGATCATGACCCAGTCCAGCGGCGCCGTATGGCTGATCCGGTACTGCATCCGTTCGCCGTCTCCGTTCCACACCTTGCGGGTGGTGTTACCATCCGCGAAGTGAAATACAATCGGCACGCTCGGATAATCGGCCCCCTTCTTCACGATGTGGACCGTGGCTTCGTAGCGGGGGGTTCCCTCACTGTCCACGACGCGGGTATCGATCCCCTCGACAGCGAAGTCCGCCATCTGGTTCCCGTAAATATATTGGTTGAAGAAATCGGTCCACTTCCGCTTGGTGACCTCCTCGACGACACGTTGGAAATCTGCGGTCGTCGGATGCTTGAAGCGGTATTTTTGCGTGTATGTCCGCATGATGCGGCGCATCGTCTTTTCACCGACCTGCTTCTCGATGGCGATCAGGACCAGCTTGGAACGCATGTACACATTTTCGGCATAGTGCCGATGGCCCTTGTATTCCCACGCCGCCAGCTTGAGCGGAGCCGGGTCCGTCATATAGCTCCCTTCCACGGCCAGATTCGGCGTAACCCCGAATTCATGCTCCATCAGCTTGTCTTCGGCATAGGAGGTGAAGCCCTCGTCCATCCATGCTTCCTCGAATTCATTGGAGGCAAGCAGCCCGTAGAAATATTGGTGGCCGATCTCATGAACGACAGTTCGTTCCAGATTATATCCCGGGCTGTCGTCCTCCGCCCCGAAGGCGGTCACAAGCGTGGGATATTCCATGCCGCCTGCGCCGTTGGCCGCCTTGGGCGGGACGACAATGGACAGGGTCGAATAAGGATACGGGCCGTACCATTCGCTGAACTTGGTCAGCGCGGCCTTCACCGCATACAGATAGCGTTCCTTCAAATTCTCATGCTTCGGATCGAGATAGAGCTTGATTCGCACGCCCGGCACATTCGGCGAGGAGAACGGCTCCTCTGCATAGATGAAGTTCGGCGAGGCGGCCCACGCGAAGTCATGAACATCATCCGCATAGAACTGATACGTCTTGCGGCCGTTCGCCAGGACCGGCGTCTTCGTAGGGAAGCCCGTTGCCGCGACCGTATAGGTGTCGGGAACCTGAATTTTGACGCTGTAAATGCCATAATTGGCGTAAAACTCGGAATTGCCATGGTATTGGTGCAGATTCCAGCCTTCTGCCGAGCGCCCCCTTACCCCGACCTTCTCATAAGCGGCCAGCTTGGGGAACCATTGCCCGGCCATGACGAAATTCTCCGCGTACCCCATGCGGGCAAATATTTTGGGCAGCTTTACTTCGAATTTCATGGTGAGCGTAATTTTCTCATAACTCTTGACCGGCTGAGGAAGTCGAATTTTCATTAGTGTCTTGTCCTTCGCATTGCCGTCATCGGGTTGGACATATTCAATCCGGTTCATTAAGGACATTCCGTCGGTCGTCTCCAGCGCCGTCAAGCTTATGCCGCCGTATCCGTCCGCCGGCATGGCATCTTCCCGCAGCCTGCCGCCCGACTCCCGCATAAAGGTCGTGTCCGGAGACTCGAATGCATTCGGATACAGATGGAAGTAGAGCTCGTTCACCGTTTTTTTGCCCGGGTTGATCCACGTTACGGTCTGGGCGCCCTGGAGCAGATGAGCGGACTCGTCCAATCTGACATTGATATGATATTCAACGATACGTTCACTGAGCACTTCTGCAGCCGGAGTCTCGACGTTCTGCGGAGTAACGGGCTCCATAGCGATATTCTTCGGCATGTCCGAACCGAGGGATGGGACCGACTCAGAAGGCCAGAAGCGGACATACAAGACGGAGCTTACGATGAGAAGTGCGGCGATCCAGAGCAGAGGGCGATAATTTTTGCGTCGGGTCATACGATTCTTACCTCCCGTTGACAAGCATCTATGGCATGTATATGTTGGCTTTTTGCGGAATATTAGCTAAAATGAAAATGATTTTGATACCCGGCCTCTCCGCAGTCAGGAGCATCGGGTGAGGAAGGAGTGTGTGCGGAATGGAATCTTCCGATAAGAAGATGAAGAAGCCACTCGCGCTCAATGTCGTGAGCGGCACTAAGCATAAAGGATTTGGCGCCGGCAGCATCGATTTGAACAATGTCTCTCCGGTCATTATTGACGAAGGCCGGGCATACATCGATATGGGAGCCATGCATGCGAAGAGCAAGGTGGAGCGGGGCATCAAGTTCTCCCCGAACCGCGAGGACGTGCCGAATGGCCGCCGCTGCTGGATCGTGTGGGTGGCAGTCGATCGGACGGCGGAAGGAACCTCCTATGGCGGAATCACAGCCTGCGAGATGCTCATCGATACGGAGGCAAGACGCGGCTGGAAGATTCTCGCCGATCATGTGAACAATATGGATTACGCGATGAAGCGCCGCATCATTGTGGACGGACTCGACGCGGAAGAGAAGGCGGCGCTGCGCGAGCTGCTGATGACGCATAACGCGGAATGGTGGGAGCGTTCATCCGAGGAATTGAAGTCGAAGCTGGCGTAAACGAGAAGAAGACCTGTATCCCTGCATACTTGAGGGAACAGGTCTTTTTGTATGCCGGCGGCGAGGGCGAAGCGCTGCCCCGCTTGCTGTAGCTCGCTGCCAATCCTGCATTACTACGGCATTTTTCCCTTGTATCTCTCGGTTGGGCACAGATTCCTGCAGTTATACATGTTTTTGGCTTGTTCCATTGCACTTAGAGCGGCAGCGGCCAGAAATTGATGTATATTCGCAGGATTTTCTTTTAAGTCAAGGCGGTTCAATGAAGAAACTGCACTCTTGCAGCTTTTTTGGGAACGCAGCGCATAAGCTGCCTGTCTACGACCACATGGCGCAGCGGCCAAGCCCGAGCGAGCCGGCAAGGAGCCAGTATCCCTTTGCCTCAAATCGGCGTGTTGTTCCATTCGGTTGATAGGGCCGATCGGAAGGCATGTATGCAGAGGCCGAAAATTTAAAATTTGATTGACAATCATTGTAAGGCCCATGTATGATTACAAACAATCATCCAATCATCCTATGTTTATAAACTGAGGAGGAGTAAAGTGGAGCTTCGTCCGGTTAGAAGACAAACGCTAGTCGAGCAGGTTATCGAACAGATCGAGCATCTGATTCAATCGGATTCATGGCCATTGGGGAGCCGCATCCCCCCTGAGCCCGAGCTGATGCAAGTGTTCAATGTAAGCCGCAACAGCATTCGGGAAGCGGTGAAGTCGCTTATTCATGTCGGCGTGCTGGAGGCGCGGCAGGGCGACGGAACGTATGTCTGCTCCAAGAGCAGCTTGAATGCGATCCTTCATCATCAATTAATGAAGGCGGATATAAGGGAGGCGGCCGAGGTCCGCTTCTGTCTGGAGCGGGAGATTGCCCGTCTGGCTGCGGAGCGACGCAAAGATACGGATCTGGAAGCGATGCGCCGCTGGCTCAGCCTGGCGAACGATGCGTTCCGCATCGGGGACGATGACGCTTATGTCCGTCATGATTATCAGTTTCATCTGGCATTGGCGGCGGCGACCCATAATCAACTGCTGGTCAACCTGTACAGCAGCATTGCGGATGCGGTCAGGCAATCGGTCAACCTGTTCATCAAGCGCAGCCCGCAGCGGGAGAAGATGGCCTGCTTCCACGAAGAACTGGTCGACGCGATCGAGCGGCAGGACGGGAATGCGGCCCAGCAACTCGTACGCCAATTGCTGGAGCTGAATTTCGATATCTCCAAATGAATGGCTGTCCGGAAGACGGATGGCTAGTCGAACATACACATAACACATAGAGAGAGAGACAAATAGAAACAGACGATTAGAGATAAAAATAGGGAGAGATGCATATTGAGACCCGCACTGCAGGCAGAACAACCGGTTCCGTCTAATAAAACGTTAGTGATGCTCTTATTGGGGATTTTGCTTGTAGGCGCGAACATGCGCGCCGCCATCGCTTCGGTGGGACCGCTTATCGGCTTTATTCGCGATGATACCGGCTTGTCGAACGGGGCCGTCGGCTGGCTTACGACGATACCGCTCATCGGCTTCGCCGTGCTGTCCCCGTTCGCGCCTTCGCTGGCGCGCCGCTACGGCACCGAACGCACGCTGGTTGCGACGCTGGCGCTCATGACGATCGGGATCGGGCTTCGCGCCTTCGAATCCATCCCGCTTCTATTCGTCGGCACCGCAGGCGTCGGCATCGGGATCGCCGTCTGCAACGTCCTGCTGCCGAGCATCGTGAAGCAGAACTTCATCAACCGGGTCGGCTTCATGACCGGCCTGTACAGCATGACGATGAGCATCTTTGCCTCGATCGCATCCGGTATCAGCGTTCCGCTAGCTCAGGGCGCAGGCTGGGGATGGCGGAACACGCTCCTGATGTGGGCCGCGCTGTCGCTGATCGGCCTGCTGGTCTGGCTGCCGATGGCCCGAGCCGCCAAGGCACGCAGTGGAGGAGGTACGAAGCGTGCCGCCTCCGGCAAGACCGCGAATGTATGGAAGTCCGGTCTGGCCTGGCAGGTTACGCTCTATATGGGCTTCCAATCCTTCAATTATTATGTGTCCGTAGCCTGGCTGCCGGAGATTCTGCTGAGTCACGGCTGGTCCCCCGTCAATGCCGGCTGGATGCTGTCGGTCATGCAGCTAACCGGCATTCCGTTCAACTTCCTGGTTCCGGCGATCGCGGAACGGTTGAAGGACCAACGGCTCGTGGCCGCAGCCGGAGCGCTCGTCGGCATGGCGGGGTACGCCGGCCTGCTGATCGATAACCCCGCCATCGCGACCGTATCGGTTATCTTGATGGGGATCGGGCAGAGCATCTGCATCAGCCTGGCGCTTACCTTCATTGCGCTTCGCGCCAAAAATGCGACGCAAGCGGCGGCGCTGTCCGGCATGGCGCAATCGATGGGCTATGCGTTGGCGGCGCTCGGCCCGATATGCCTCGGGGCGTTGCATGATGTGACAGCGGCCTGGACATGGCCGATCATCACCTTGCTCGCGACATCCTCGATCATGGTCGTCGCCGGGCTGGGAGCGGGGCGGAACCGGCATATCGGCTAAGCAGCAGCCGGGTTCCGGGCTTATCCCGCTTCGGGATCACGCCAAGCAGCCGGACGCCGGCGCAACTCCCCGGAAGGAGCGGCGCCGGCGGTCCGGCTTTTTTTGTCGTCCTATACATCTGGTTGAGGGGCTGATCGTCTCATGGTCGACGCCTTATCCGGTCCACCAGCGTTTGAAGTGCTGCCACCACGAGCGCTTCTCCGGCTGCTTCTCGATCGGCTTCTCCGGCACCGGTTCCGGCTTCGCCGAACCGTGCAGGCCGCACCATTCCGTCGGCTCGGTCCCTTTGACGAACGTCTCCAGCCGCTTGCCCGGACAATCCTCTCCGGCAAGCTGTCCGGAATCCGGATCAATATAGAGACTGACCACATCATCCGGCACCGTGAAAATTTTGGGCGGCACGCTGTGCAGCGCCTTCTCCATGAACTCGGCGAAGATCGGCGCGGCCTTGTGCGATTCGGTCAGCGAGATGTTCTTGCCCCGATCGTAGCCCACCCATACGGCGGTCGACAGCTCAGGGGTATAGCCGACGATCCAGGCGTCGGCATCGGTCGTGCCCGTCTTCCCGGCGACGGGCCGCTTGATGACCGGCGAGACGCGGTTGCCGGTCCCGCCCGCTTCGAAAACGCTCTCCATCAGACTGGTGAGCACATAAGCTTCCGCCGGGTTCACGACCTGCTCCGCCTCCACCGGCGGCGCTTCGTACAGGATTCGGCCTGCCTGATCCGTAACCTTCAGTATAGCCCGCGGGATGACCCGCTTGCCCTCATTGCTGAAGACGCCGTAGGCGGCGGCCATGTCGAACGGACTGACCGGATAGGTGCCGAGCGCCAAGGACGGGAGCGGCTTCATCGCTCCGTCGATGCCGAGCCGCCGTGCCAGCGAGATGACCTTGTCGGGGCCGATCTGCATCAACGTATGCACCGCGTAAATGTTGTCGGAAGCGGCAATCGCCTGGCGGAGATCGATGTCGCCATGATACTTCCCGCCATAGTTGCTCGGCCGGTACACCTGCCGTCCCTCATCATAAGGAAAAGCCGTCGGCTCGCTCACGAAGTGAGTCGCCGCCGTGATCGCCATCTCCTCCAGGGCGGCCAGATAGACAATCGGCTTGAAGGCCGAGCCCGGCTGGCGCGTGTCGGCGAAGACGCGATTGTATTGATTGAGGCGGTAGTTTTTGCCGCCGACCATCGCCTTGATGTACCCGTTGCGCGGATCGATGGCGATAAGGGCCGCCTGCAGCTCGCCTTCCGCCGGAATCTGCTTCGCCACCGCTTCCTCGGCCGCTTGCTGCGCCCGGGCGTCAAGCGTTGTATAGACGAGCAGGCCGCCGCCGTCGACCGCCACTTCCGGAATGCCGAGATCGGTCAGTTCCCGCCGCACATAATCGCGGAAATAGGGGGCCACGAGCGTATCCGGGCGCTCCGTCTGCGGCTGGAAGGTCAGCAGCTCGTGGTAGGCCTTGTCGGCTGCCTCCTGCGAGATATAGCCGGTCTCGACCATGCCGTTCAGCACGGTTTTCTGCCGATCCTTCGCATTTTTCATTTGCAGGAAGGGAGAATAATAGACGGGGCCGCGCGGAATGCCTGCCAGCATGGCGCTCTCGGCCAAGGTCAGATCGCGGGCCGATTTGTCGAAATAGAGCTGCGCCGCCGCTTCGATTCCATAGGCGCCGTGCCCGTAGTAGATTTGATTCAGATACATCTCGAGAATCTCGTCCTTGGTGTACTTCATCTCCAGTTGCAGGGCGTACAGCGCTTCCTTCGCCTTCCGCTTCCATGTCCGTTCATGGGTCAAATACAGATTGCGCGCCAGTTGTTGGGTCAGCGTGCTGGCTCCTTGCCGGGTGGACATGTTTTCCAGATTGACGAGCACGGCCCGGGCGACGCCCTTCACGTCGATCCCGGGATGATGATAGAACTGCCGATCCTCCGTAGCCAGCGTCGCATGCACCAGATCCTCGGCAATATCTTTCAAGGGGACATGCACCTGCTGCTTCTGGCCCGGGGACAGCGTCGTCAGCAGTTGGCCTTGGCCGTCCAGAATCCGGGAGCTCTGCTCCGTCGCGGTGACGGGAAGATCGCTGACATAGAGGTAACCAAGCACGGAGGCAGCCACGCCAATCGCCATGACGAAGGCGGCGCTGGAGCTGATCAGCAGCAAGCGAAGCCGCTTGCGGTTTTTGGTTGATGTGCGGCGACGATCCATGATGACTCCTCCTTATCCCCGATTTCCCGTTCGTTCGACATTCATTCGCGTTATTTCTCAGTATGGAAAAGAATAGAATGGCTTATTCCTGGGAAGCTAAAAAATCGGCACCTCCGCGCCTGGAAGCGGGCCTTCATCCGTAACCGGGGATACCGGAACAGGGGCAAAATGAGGAGGAGCCGAAGCCCGAACGGGCGCCGCGACAGGATTCCGGGCCGGCCGTTTTTTTATTTTGCTAAGACGGGGTGACTCGCGTATAATACAAATGGTCTATTTATACACTAAGCAGCTTGGTGCGATATGTAGATGAAGTGTTACGAATGTACACATGGGAACCATTACGAGCATTTCAGCAGGGACCAACGATACCATTACCGATAAGAAAGAAGGTTGATTCCTATGGAATTGTGGTTTACAGAGAAGCAGACGGAGAGCTTTGGCATTACGGCGAAGATCCGCGAGACCTATGTGAATGAACAGACGCCGTTTCAGCATTTGACAATGCTGGATACCGAAGAATTCGGACGAATGCTCGTACTGGACGGCATGGTTATGACTACGGTGAAGGATGAATTCGTCTATCATGAAATGGTGGCGCACCCGGCACTCGTAACGCATCCGAATCCGAAGAAAGTGCTTGTCGTCGGCGGAGGAGACGGCGGAGTGATGCGCGAGATTATGAAGCATCCTTCGGTCGAGAAAGCCGTTCTCGTCGACATCGACGGCAAAGTCATCGAATATTCGAAAAAATACCTTCCGGAAATCGCCTGCGAGCTGGACAACCCGCGGGTTGAAGTGCAGGTGAATGACGGATATATGCATATATTGAACAGCAAGAACGAGTACGACGTCATTATGGTCGACTCGACCGAGCCGGTTGGCCCGGCAGCTCCATTGTTCGAGCGCGGCTTCTACCAAGGCATCTACGATGCGTTGAAGGATGACGGCCTGTTCGTCGCGCAGACGGACAATCCTTGGTTCAAGGCGGATCTGATTCAGAAGGTGAACCGCGACGTGAAGGAGATCTTCCCGATCGTGCGCGTCTACGCCGCGAACATTCCGACCTATCCGAGCGGCATGTGGACGTTCACGATGGGCAGCAAAAAGCATGATCCGCTGAAGGTGGAGGAAGCGAGCATTCCGGAGATGGAGACGAAGTACTACTCGCCGCGTCTGCATCACGCCGCCTTCGTATTGCCGAAATTCGTCGAGGATCTCTGCAAGTAGGCCATTAGGCAGGCTGCAGCGAGGAGGAGCATACCTATGAAATTGGATCAAAAATATTCGGGCAACGTGTTCATCTACAGTTCGGAAGACTATGAGAGCGCCAAGGCGGTCATTTACGGCATGCCGATGGATTACACGGTATCGTTCCGTCCGGGTTCGCGCTTCGGCCCGGCCCGCATCCGCGAGGCCTCGATCGGGCTGGAGGAATACAGCCCTTATCTCGACAAGAGCATTGAGGAGCTGAATTACTTCGATGCCGGGGACCTGCTGCTGCCGTTCGGCAACGCGGGGAAGAGCCTTGAGATCATCGGGGAATTCGCAAGCAAGCTGCTGGCAGACGGCAAGTTCCCGGTCGGCCTGGGCGGCGAGCATCTCGTCTCCTGGCCGGTTATCCAGGAAGTGTACAAGAAGTATGCGGATCTGGCGATTATCCATATCGATGCGCATGCCGACCTGCGCGATCAATATGAAGGCGAACCGCTGTCGCACTCGACGCCGATCCGCAAGGCGGCGGAATTGATGGGCGGCAAGAACATCTATCAATTCGGCATCCGTTCCGGCTCCCGCGAGGAGTGGGCTTATGCCCGCGAGAACATCAACTTCCATCCGTTCGATGTGGCTGCGCCGCTGAAGAGCGTGCTGCCGGAGCTGGCAGGACGTCCGGTCTACGTCACGATCGACATCGATGTGCTCGATCCAAGCTGCGCGCCGGGCACCGGCACGGCCGAAGCGGGCGGCATCACGTCGAAGGAGCTGCTCGAGGCGGTGCATCTCATCGCCCGTTCCGAGGCGAACGTCGTCGGCTGCGACCTCGTGGAAGTCGCGCCGATCTATGACCCGACCGAGCAGACGCCGATTACGGCCAGCAAGATTATCCGCGAGATGCTGCTCGGCTTCGTGAAGTAGCATCGATCGCATCACGTCAATACCCCCTCCATCCCCTCTCCCGCCGTTGGTGCGGAGAGGCGAATGGAGGGGGATTTTTGATAAGGGATGATCATTCCAATAATGGAAGCCTGCAAACATGCTCACAAAAAGCAGTGAAATTAGTAAAATTGAAATTTTTCGATTCATTTTCTTTCTTGCCCCCTAGACTCCCCATGATTCGGAAATTAAGATTCACTCTATTAAGATTCCATGTTTATCTATGTATTTCCTCGAATTGCCATACATCTTGTTGTCTGCTGGTATTGATTGAAGGAGTTGGCACCTACGATCTCTTGGACCAAAACGATGCAGGAGCAGGTGAAGGGGCATTTACGATGAGTTCTCATAGGAATGACGCGTTGCTTGAGTACTAGAAAATGTAAGAGCAAGTAAGACTGCCATCCACGGGCATCCACTCTTACTTGCTCCCAATCCCTTTATCGCGATACGATCTCGATGAACTGCTGCGCCGCTTGGGACAAATGATGCTCCTTCAGCCAGATGATAGCCGAAGCGCCGTGAATCTCGGGGAGAGGGAACGCTTGAAGGTTCTCCTCCGCCCAGCGGCCCTGCACGGTCAGCGGCACGATGCTCATGCAGAAGCCGGTGGAGACGAGCTCCATCAATAGCGAAATATCGGAGCACTCCCCGAGGATATCAGCCTCGAGGCGGCGCTGGCGGAACGCGTCCATAATGACCTGATAGACTCCGAGCCCTTCCGTGCTGGGCAGCAACAGCGGAGCGGCGCCAATATCCTGCAGCGTCAGTTCCGGACGCGGGGGCTGGAAGGTGCGGCCGGCCAAGAAATAGAATGGCTCGGCGGGGAAGGGGTGAACGCAGAACTCCGACAGATCGAGCGGAAGCCGGATCAGGGCGAGTTCAATATCCCGTTCCTTCACCAGCTTGCACAGCTGGCATTGCCGCGTGCCGGTAGAGGGCTTGGCCCGCCTCGGTCAGCTCCAGCCCTTTGCGGCCGCGGCAGATTAATTGCACTCCCAGTTCCCGTTCGAGCGCCTTCAGCTGCTGGCTGAGCGGCGGCTGGGCGATATGAAGCCGCCGAGCCGCCGCCGTAATCGTCCGTTCCTCCGCGATGGCGATAAAATAGCGAAGCTGTCTTACATCCATATCGGCTCCCCCTTGTTATGGTCCGCTGCTCCCGTCGGACTGGCCAAGCAACCAGACGCCATACGGCGAGTCCGCTCCGGCGTCCACCCGCAGTGCGACGGTTCGGAGCGTTCTCGCCTCTGCTGGCAGGGCGATCTGCTTGTACAGCCAGCTCGTGCCCAGCCCGGCCGCCTCGGCCTCCGCTTGGCCGTAGGCGTAATAGATGACGGGCAGCTTGGCCAGATAAGCCGCGCTCAGGCACATCGGGCAGGGCTCGCCGCTGGCGTACAGCACGCAGCCGGACAGATCGGGGGTGCCGAGCTGCCGGCAGGCGTCGCGAATGGCGCGCATTTCCGCATGATCGGTCGGGTCATGGCTCGCCAGCACTTCATTCACGGCAGTCGCGATGACCTGGCCTTCGCGGACGAGGACCGCCCCGAACGGCTTGCCTCCCCGGCGGACCGTATGCTCGCAGGCGAGTCGGACCGCCTGTTCCATGAACGCCTGGTGATTCATCGCCTGCCGCTCTTGTCTGTCCGGGCGAATCATAGCGACCCCGCCACGATCCGGCCTTCGTGCAGCACGGCTTGCCGAATGCTCTTGCGGGCTACCGCTTCGGCGGAGCAGCTCGCGTGAACGAGCACGCCGCCCGCCGGAACGCCCGGCGCCGGCCAGGCTTGCTGACCGTCCGGATTCAGCGGGGTAATTCCGCCGGTAATATAGCCAAGCGCCTGAGACAGCCCATGCTCATGCGAGTAACCGTACAGCTCCGCCAGTCGTCCCGCCTTCTCCAGCATGTCGCCCGTACCGAACGGCGACCAATGATCGGTCAGGCTGTCCGTGCCGAGCCCTACAGACACGCCCCGTTCCTTCAGCATCGGCAGCGGCATGACGCGCCGCCCGATCGGCACGGTCGAATGGACCGCAATGCCGAGCGCGGCGAACCGGTCAGCCAGCTCGGCGGCCTGTTCCGCGGAGGCGCTGGCGAAGGCGAAGGAATGGCTCACGGCGACGCGGCCCTGCCAGCCGGCATCCTCGGTCAGATCAGCCAGATGATGCAGGGTGGCCAAGCCATGTTCCCCGGCGTCGTGGACATGGATGTCGATGCCCGTATTCGTCTCGACGGCAATGTCCATCAGCGTAGCGAGCGATTGCTTCATATCGCCGTCCACCGAATGCGGATCGACCGATCCGATGAGGCCTGCGCCGCTGCGGGCCGCCTGCCGGAGCAGCCCGGACACGTTCGAGCGGAGGAGCCCGTGCTGGGTGAAGGCGACGATCTCATACGTAAGCATATCGCGGTAAGCTTCCAGCACCTCCAGACACTTCTCCAGATTTTGAAGCTCGGAGACCGGATCAATATTGACGTGAGCCCGGATATGAGTGGAGCCGTGGCGCAGAATCAGATCGAGAATTTGCGCTGCTCGTTCTCTGACATAGGGAGCTTGCTCCACGAGCAGGCGGCGCTCCTCCTCGATTCGCTCGAAGATGCTCGAGACCGGGCGCACCGCTTTCCATGGCCCGCCGTAATAGGTTTTGTCCAGATGGATATGCATCTCGCGGAAGGGCGGCAGCAGGAGCAGCCCCTGCGCGTCGATCCGCGGCAGCGGGTCGGCCGGAAGTGAGGCCGCCGGACGAATCTCCTCCATCATCCCGTCCTTGACGCGGATATGGAACAGCGATGTCGAGGTGCCCGTACAGCGATATGGCCGCGTTCGGCTGCCGGAATAAGCGCGGTGCCGCCGAACCGGTTCGTCCGGCGGGTGTCGGCGCCCGCCTCCAGCAGAAGGAGGACCATGTCGAGCAGCCCTTCCGCGCCTGCATGGAGGAGGGGGTTGTCGCGGCGCCGATCCTGCTTGTTCACGTCGGCTCCGAGTTCAATCAGCGCGCGGACCGTGCCCGTATGCCGCCCGTGCACGGCAGCCAGAATCGCAGTCCGGCCTGAAGCGTCCGTGGCATTGATGTCTGCCCCTTCCCGGATGAGCGCAGTGACGGTATCCGTCTGTCCGTGCCCGGCCGCTTCAATCAATCGGTTGTTCATCGAGATCACACTCCTGTCGGATAAGTCCGGCCGGCGCATCCTCCGGTGAGGAGGCGCCCAGCCGTCCGCAACGTCAATCCAACCCAAGATGCCAGGACAGGGGGCGAAGGCCCCGCCTCGAATACCGTGTTGATGCCATCGTATCACTGGTTCGTCTATATGAAAAATATATATTTTATTCGTTTTCGATATCTTTTCCATATATACAGGGTGCGCAAATCGGGCTTACACAACCCCAAAAGAGGAGCCGCCCTGGAGGCAGCTCCCCTCATTTTCCTTATCTAAGCCGGCGTCCCTTCCGGAGACCGGCATGTCTTCAGCATCTAGCGGTCATTCCGCTGCCGGGCGCGGGCCTCTCCGCCCTTGCGTCCCGCTTCCTCGCGGCTCATCTTCCCGTCATTGCCATTGGAGCGGTTATTCCCGTTCTCATCATTATCCGAATGGCCTCGGGCTTCGCCGTCCTTGTGGCCGATCTCCTGATAGAACTCCTTGTCGTGAGTGCGGGAGGTGGCTTCGCCGCCCTTTTGCCCAATCTCTTGATAGAACTCCTTGCCATGACTTTGGGATGTTGCCTCTCCACCTAACCGTCCTGCTTCTTCACGGCTCATGTTGTTTTTTGCCATTCTGAATCACTCCTTGTAGGTTTTTGAGTTGCGGGTGAAGCTATTATTGTTTTACCCGCCTGCGCGATTATGAAACAAAAGGAATATTGTCCAATAAAAAGAAAAAACGAATCTCCTCGGAGGGAGATCCGGCCAGGTAGTCTATATATAACTCGTGTGTCGAGAGGTGAATCAGGATTGAGCTTGCGGTTCACTACCATTCGAGATGCTTCGAAAGCACTGGCAGATGGTCGTGATAGAACGGATTCGCCGGAAGCTAAGCGAGCAAGAGAAAAATCAAGTGCCGTCGTGAATACAGAAGGCCTGCTCGGAGAATGGGGCGGCTTCTATGTGCATGCGCCGAAACAGAAGGGCAACGTCAAGCAACGGCTCGGATACATCGGGCGTTACTCGAATATAAGGGAGAAATCTGCCTTGAGAATGGGAAGTTGAAGGTGAAGTCGCCGTGTGCTCCACCTCGAAGGCATGTCTGGAAAGGATGAAAAGGTTTTTGATCTTTTGTTGATCATGTCTTCTTTGTCAAATGCCTGATCACAAATATGGCGACAAAGAAAAATGAACACGCTAAAACGATATCTTTAAGCCGTTCATTCCCAGAGAAAATGGAAATGAAAAATTAATCCTAAAATGAAGACGAGTAAAATTGGAATTCTCGATACATGTTGTTTATTACTGTGCTTTTTCCTTAAGGCAAGTATTATAATGCACAGATAAAGAATTATACTGGAAAAAGCAATTTCCTTAATTATATTATCACTGCCAATCACATGGAGAAAAAGAGTAGCTCCTACCATGATGGCAAGCACAATATAAGGTATTGCCGCTTTCCTCAATTAAACCACTCCTCTCCTTTTTTAGAAAATCAATACACTATAACTGTATTACACCTGCTTTGCTTGCGCAAATAGAAGCTGGTGGTTATTTTAACGATACTTGAATCCGTGAGCCTTCAACGAGCTATTTTCAAGCTATGGTTTCTTGTGTTAGATTATAATTTTTTACCCTATATTGAAGTTTTATGGTAACAATCTAATGGATCTTAGTCATCGCGTCGTTCTCGCACAGGCTTTCTTGCCCGATGATACGCCAGGCAGTGGAACGTAGAGTGGCCAGCGCGCATTGACCTCATAGGTTCCTTGGTAAGTGCGGGAGGCTCCTTTCTTCTTCGTGCCGGATTAATCGAGGGCGACGGCATGGATATCCCAAGACAGCTAGATTAGGAACCGGCAGGCAACTCCGTCAGTGTGACCGTCGTCGTTAGGTATGGTTCAGGCACAGCGCACGAAATACGCCGGTACGGACCAGGCTGGATAATGCCGTTCGAACGCCTCGCTGCGAATGAAGAAGCCGTCTCATTCCATGTTGCAAAAGATGCACGCATACCGGATAATGAAGTGATAAGATGAACAGGATGCACATCAGGGATTGAGGTTGAATTCGATGAGCAATAACCACACAGGAGCCGAGCGCGTCCGCATCGCCATAGAGAGCCGGCAGGATGGCGAGGTTACCTTTCTCCATGCGGATGGCGAGCTGTACCGGAAAGGAAGCAGCTTCTATCTGCTGTACAAGGAATCGGCTTCCGATATGGAGCATCCGGCCGGGCCTGAAGCATCCGGACATCCCGGGGGAGACCCGCTGGTGACCTCCGTCACCTTCAAGGCCGGCGAGCATGGCGGCAAGCTGATGCGCCGGGGCGGGGTGAACTCGGAGCTGTCCTTCGTCAAGGACGGGCGGGGCATTGGCTATTATCAGGTAAGCGGCATGCGGTTCTCCGTCGTTACGGAGACATCGGACTGGAAGCCGCCCGTATACGAACAGGATGAAGCGGGAAGGCTGCGCGCGTGGACGGCGTCATGGTCCTATACGCTATATATGGAAGAAGAGCGAGCCGGTTATTTTCAACTACAGATACGGGCGGAAGCCCGCTGAACCATTAGGAGGAGCAGGTTACATGAGCATGAGTGTAATGGAAAAAGTGAACGAGTCTGTCAAAGCGGCGATTGAGCAAGCGGTCGTCAAGGCCGGACTGGCGCAGCAATCGGAGCTTCCGCCCTTCGTCATCGAGGTGCCGAAGGACAAGTCGCACGGCGACCTGGCGACGAACGCGGCCATGCAGTTGACCCGCATCGCCAAGCGCAATCCGCGCCAGATCGCGGAGGCTATCGTGGAGCATCTGGATCTGGCGGCGGCTTCGATCCAGAGCGCGGAGATCGCAGGCCCGGGCTTCATCAACTTCCGGATGGATCGGTCCTATCTCTATGATGTGATCCGCGAAGTCAGCGAGCAGGGCGATAATTACGGGCGCATCGGCATCGGCGCCGGACAGCGCATCCAGGTGGAGTTCGTCAGCGCCAATCCGACGGGGAGCCTTCACCTGGGCCATGCCCGGGGAGCGGCCGTCGGCGACGCGCTCTGCAATCTGCTGGATTTCGCCGGCTATGAGATGACGCGCGAGTATTACATTAATGATGCAGGCAATCAGGTCAATAATCTGGCGAAGTCGATCGAATGCCGGTACAAGCAGGCGCTTGGACAGGAAGCGGAGATGCCGGAGGACGGCTATTACGGCGAAGATATCAAGGGATTCGCGCAGGAGCTGGCCGAGAAGGAAGGCGATCGGCTGCTGAACCTGCCGGATGAAGAGCGGCTGGCGTTCTTCCGCAGCTATGGCCTGGAGAAGGAGCTGGACAAGATCAAGCGCGATCTGGGCCGCTTCGGCGTGCCATTCGACATCTGGTTCAGCGAGACCTCGCTGTATGAGAACGGGGAAGTGATCAAGGCGCTGGATGCGTTGAAGGCGCGCGGCAAGGTGTACGAGCATGAAGGCGCGACATGGCTGCGCACGACCGAATTCGGCGACGACAAAGATCGCGTGCTGATCAAAAATGACGGCTCCTACACGTATTTGACGCCGGATGTAGCCTATCATATGGACAAGTATAACCGCGGCTACGATAAGATCATCAACATTTGGGGAGCGGACCACCACGGTTATATCCCGCGGATGAAGGCCGCCATGGAAGCGCTCGGCAACGATCCGGACAAGCTTATCGTGCTGATCGCCCAGATGGTCAGCCTGTATCAGGACGGCGAGAAGGTGAAGATGTCCAAGCGCACGGGCAAAGCCGTGACGATGCAGGATCTGATGGACGAGGTCGGCGTCGACGCCATCCGCTATTTCTTCACGATGCGTTCCATGGACTCGCATCTCGATTTCGACATGGATCTGGCGATCTCGACCTCCAATGAGAATCCGGTCTACTATGTGCAATATGCGTACGCGCGGATTTGCAGCATCTTCCGCCAGGCGGAAGAGCAGGGAATCGCGCGGAAGCCGCTGGCGGAGCTTCAACTGGCGAAGCTGACCGCGGAGCATGAGTACGACCTGCTTCGCAAGATGGGCGAGCTGCCGGAGGAGATTGCGGTCGCCGCGCGCGATTATGCGCCGCACCGCCTTATCCGCTATGTCTATGAATTGGCGTCTCTCTTCCACAGCTACTACAAGGCGGAGCGCGTCATTACCGAGGATGCGGAGCAGACCCAGGCCCGCCTGGCCTTGCTGGGCGCAGTGCGCACCGTGCTGGCCAATGTGCTCCGTCTCGTCGGCGTCTCCGCTCCGGAACGGATGTAAGGCAGAGACGAATCATATAACGCAGTTGAGCCGGTTCCCGCTCCTCGGGGCCGGCTTTTTTTGCGTGCCTGGAAACATGTTTCTCCGTCGTCTATGGCCGGTTCTCAGGTATAATAGAAGCACAATCATCATAAGAGAAGGTGAGGCCCATGGTTCACCTGCTTCCGTTAATGCTGGAGCGGGTCGGTATATTGCTGATTATCGCGTTTGTGCTGTCGCGGATGAAGTCATTCCGGCAGATCATCCAGAACGAGCATGGCATTGCCGAGAAGCTGATGCTGATCGTCGTCTTCGGCGCATTCGGAATCGTAAGCAATTATACCGCCGTCCAGATTCATGACAATCTCATCTCGACCCAAGCCTGGAACGCCGGCGTCGAAAGCGGCAGCGCGCTCGCCAACACGCGCATCATGGGGGTGGCCATAGGCGGGCTGCTCGGCGGGCCTCTGGTCGGTACAGGCGTCGGCCTGCTCGCGGGCATTCACCGGCTGATGCTCGGCGGGTACACCGCCTTCGCCTGCGGCATCTCGACGATACTCGCCGGGATGGTCACCGGCCTGATCGGTAAGCGCTTCCGCGTTCAGAACCGTTACGCCGCCTGGCATGCAGCCCTTATCGGCATATTGATGGAGGCCGCGCAGATGGGCATCATACTGCTGGCGGCCGAGCCCTGGCCCCATGCGCTGGAGTTGGTCAAAATGATCAGCGTGCCCATGATTGTCGTGAACGGCTTCGGCACGCTGCTCTTCATGCTGATTATCCAGTCGATATTCCAGGAGGAGGAACGGACCCGTGCCCTGCAGACCCATCAGGCGCTCTACATCGCGGATCAGACGCTGCCTTATTTCCGCCAAGGCTTGAATGCCCATTCCTGCCGGGAGGCGGCCCTTATTATATTAAAGGAGACCAATGCCGATGCGATCTCGATTACGAATGAGCATCAGATACTGGCCCATGTCGGAGCAGGCTCCGATCATCATGTGCCGCTCCAGCCCATCTCGACCCAGTTGACGCAAACCGTGCTGAAGGAAGGGCGGATTCATATGGCGAGATCGCGGGAGGAGATCCACTGCCTCAATCCGGATTGCGTCCTCCAGGCTGCACTTGTGCTGCCGCTCAAGGCGCATCACCGGACCGTGGGCACCTTGAAGCTGTATTTCGCCCGCGCCTCGCAGCTCGATCAGGTTGAGCAGGAGCTGGGGGAAGGGCTGAGCAAGCTCTTTTCCACCCAATTGGAGCTGGCCGAGGCGGAGCTGCAGAGCAAGCTGCTTCGCGATGCGGAGATCAAGGCGCTCCAGGCCCAGATTCATCCGCACTTCCTCTTCAACGCCTTCAACACGATCTCGGTGCTGTGCCGGACCGATCCGGAGAAGGCCCGCGATCTGCTGCAGCAGCTCAGCATCTTTTTCCGCAGCAATCTGCAGGGCGCACGGACGATGCTCATCCCGCTGCACAAAGAATTGGAGCATGTGGAAGCGTATTTGTCCCTGGAGCAGGCCCGCTTCCCGGACAAGTATACCGTCTCGACGGATATCGATCCGGAGCTGGAGGATGTGCTCGTGCCGCCGTTCACGCTTCAGCCTCTCGTCGAGAACGCGGTGCGCCATGCCTTCCCCCGCGGCGCGGCTCTGCCCTGCGGGAGCGTGACCTTGCAAGCGTACCGGGAAGGCGATCGGATGATTCTGCTGACCCGGGACAACGGCCAAGGCATACCGAAGGACATCCAGGGGACGCTTGGCAAGCAGGCCGTCGATTCGGCGGAGGGCACCGGAACGGCGCTGTACAACATCCGGCAGCGGATGGCCGAGATATACGGGAAGCAGGCGTCCTTCCGGATCGACAGCGAGCCTGGGCAGGGGACGACCGTGATGATCGCCGTGCCGATTCAGTTCCATGAATGGAGGGAAGCGTCATGCTGAAGGCCTTTGTCGTCGATGACGAGCCGTTGGCAAGAGACGAGCTGATTTATTTGCTGAGAAGGACGAGGCAGGTGGAGGTGGTCGGCGAAGCGGATGCGGTGGAGGATGCCTTGGCGGGAGTCGCTGCGGCGCAGCCGGATGTGGTCTTCCTCGATATTGAGCTGCAGGAAGAGAGCGGGCTCGATATCGCCGGCCGGCTTCGGGAACTGGAGACGCCGCCCGATGTCGTGTTCGCTACCGCATATGATGAATTTGCGCTGAAGGCGTTCGAGCTGAACGCCGCCGACTATATATTGAAGCCGTTCGACGAGCAGCGGGTGCAGCAGACGATCCGCAAGCTGCTTCGTCTCCACGAGCGGGAGACCTATCCGGCATCGGCATCGCCCGCCGCCCGGGGCGGGATGGCGGAGCGGGAGCGGCAGGAGCGTCTGGCCATCACGGTTGACGAGCGGATTATCGTGCTGCATGTCAACGATATCGTCTACCTTGGGTTCGAAGAGGGGAAGACGGTCATCGCGACGGCGGAGCGGAAATACAAGGTCGGCGAATCGCTGACCCAACTGGAGCGGAAGCTGAATCATCCTTGCATCGTCCGCGTCCACCGGGCGTTCCTCGTCCACCTGGATCGGATCGTGGAGATTCAGCCGTGGTTCCATTCGACCTGCCATCTTCGAATGCAGGATGGATCCCGCATTCCGGTCAGCCGTACCTATATGAAGGAATTGAAGCAGCTGCTCGGGATATCATGAAGCCAGAAGATTCGGCCGAAGCCGGATCGGGCTTTCCCGGAGGCGCTGGCGGCGTCCGGGCGAGGGGCGTAATCGCTTGCATTTCGAAGGGTCCTTTTTGCAGTTGAATCGGCATCTCTCGCATTCTGTCATGAAAACGAAGCAGGGAAGCTTTCATATTGTATGATGACTCCAAAACGATTGCAGGGAGTGGTACACATGAATGCGGTAACGATTGTAATCGGATCGATATGCATCCTGATGATCGCGTACCGGCTGTACGGAACGTTCATGGCGGCCAAAGTGCTGAAGCTGGACGATTCCAAGCCGACCCCGGCCCATGAACTGAATGACGGCAAAGATTATGTCCCGACCAACAAGTGGGTCACCTTCGGCCACCATTTCGCCGCGATCGCGGCGGCCGGGCCGCTCGTCGGCCCGATACTGGCGGCGCAGTTCGGATACTTGCCCGGCCTGCTGTGGCTGCTTATCGGCGCGGTCATCGGCGGCGCGGTGCATGATGCCGTCGTCTTGTTCGCCTCGATGCGCAAACAGGGCAAGTCGCTCTCCGAGGTCGCGAAGGACGAGCTCGGCCCGGTAGCCGGCTTCTGTACCGGTCTGGCGATGCTCTTCATCATTACGATCACGATGGCCGGACTGTCGATGGTCGTGCTCCACGCGTTGGAGCATAACCCATGGGGCACCTTCGCCGTCGGGATTACGATTCCGATCGCGATGGGCGTCGGCTTGTTCTACAAGAAGACAGGGAATCTGAAGCTTGCGTCCACCATCGGCTTCATTCTGCTCATGGCCGGCGTCTTCCTCGGGCCCTCCATTCAGGGCACCGTCCTGGGCGACTGGCTGACGCTGGATACGAAGACGCTTGCCCTCCTGCTGCCGATCTATGCGTTCTTCGCGGCAGCCCTGCCCGTCTGGCTGCTCCTGGCGCCGCGGGACTACTTGAGCAGCTTCATGAAAATCGGCGTTTTCATCGCCCTTATCGTCGGCGTGTTCATCATCAACCCGGCGATCCCGTTCCCGGCCTTCACGGAGTTCGTGAACGGCGGCGGCCCGATACTGGCCGGCCCGGTCTGGCCGTTCATCTCGATCACGATCGCCTGCGGAGCCATATCCGGCTTCCACGCCTTCGTCGGCTCGGGCACGACGCCGAAGATGATTAACCGCTGGAGCGACATCAAGGTGGTCGGCTTCGGCGCGATGCTTGTCGAATCGCTGGTAGGAATTATGGCGCTAATTGCGGCGGCGGCGCTGCAGCCGGCCGATTATTTCGCGATTAATTCGGCGCCGGAAGTCTTCAAGACGCTCGGGATGTCGACCGTGCATCTGCCGGAGCTGGCGCAGCAGATCGGCCTCGATCTCGAAGGGCGGACCGGCGGAGCCGTCACCTTGGCCGTCGGCATGACGTACATTTTCACTAAAATTCCGTGGTTCAGCCACTTGTCGTCCTACTTTTTCCAGTTCGTGATCATGTTCGAGGCGGTCTTCATTCTGACGGCGATTGACGCCGGCACGCGGGTGGCCCGCTATCTGATTCAAGACTTCTTCGGCGATATCTACAAGCCGCTGAAGCAGGTCGATTGGGTGCCCGGCTCCATCTTCGCCAGCGCCTTGGCCTGTCTAATGTGGGGCTACTTGCTCTACTCGGGCGACATCGGCTCCGTCTGGGCGCTGTTCGGCGTCTCCAACCAGCTGATGGCATCGATCGGACTCATTGTCGGGGCGACGGTCATTCTGAACATCGCGGATAAGCGGAGATACATGCTGACCTGTCTCATTCCGCTCGCGTATTTGTTCGTCACGGTCAACTATGCCGGTTACTGGATGGTCAAGAACGTGTATCTGAACCCGTCCGCTTCCGGGTACAGCGTGTTGAACGCCGCGCTGTCCATCATTATGCTGGTGCTCGGCATCGTCATTATGGTATCCGCCATCAAGAAGTGGATCGAACTGTGGAACGGGCCGCGGGCGAATCTCGAACCGCTTAGCGTCACATGAACGGTTCAGGATCGCTTGTCCGGCAGGCGCTTCGGCGCGCGGGCAATAAATCGGGAAGAATAGTTTGACAAGATTGGCAATCACAGCTAAAGTAAGACGTGACAATGAACTTTATACGAAATCCGCTGGGGGAGCCGCGCAAGGCGGCTGAGACAAGAGACGCTTGGACCCTTTGAACCTGATCCGGTTAATACCGGCGTAGGGAAGTGGAGACGGCCTTCACAGGTTCGAGTTGAAGCTCTGTTGCAGGATGACTTGACGAAGCCGCTCCATTTCGGGGCGGCTTTTTTGTATGGCTGCGCCGGCGCCCCTGAGTTGGATTTCATCGAAAATGAGGCGGAGGTGCTAAGTATGGCCAGTTTTACCGAAGAACTCCGGCGTACGGCGGATCCGATTTTTGCGGCGATTTTTGCGCATCCGTTCGTTCGGGGCATTGCGGAAGGAACGTTGGCGAAGGAACAGCTCATTCACTATGTCAAGCAGGATTTTGAATACTTGAACGCCTTTATCCGAGTATACGGGATTGCGATCTCCAAATGCGACCACCGCGCCGCGATGGCTCTATTTAACGAGCAAATCTCGTTTATTCTGGACAGCGAGACGCATCCGCATCAAAATTTTTGCGACGTCGCCGGGGTGACGTACGAAGAACTGCAAGGCTTCCCTCTGGCCCCTTCGGCCAATCATTATGTAAACCATATGCTGACGGTCGCCCATGCAGGAACGCGGGAAGATATCGTGGCGGCATTGCTGCCCTGCCCTTGGACGTATACCGAAATCGGCCGCCGGCTACTGGAGGAAGTGAAGCCGGATTCATCCCATCCGTTCTATGACTGGATGCATTTTTATGGAGAGCGGGAGAGCGGGATCACGATGCAGCTTCGCGGACTGCTTGATGAGTGGGTGGAGTCTTTGCCTGTCGTCCGCAAGCGGCGGCTGGAGGAGCATTTTCTGACCAGCTGCCAGTTGGAATATCTGTTCTGGGACATGGCCTATACGTTGGAGGACTGGCCGGCGCCTGTCACGGAAGCGCTGCGGGCGTAAATCCGGGAGGGGCAGCGGCTTCCCGTCGCCATCAAGAAGCATCAAGGAACGGCGCTCCCTCGTGCATAATATGACGAATACGGTCGCCACCAACGGGAAGATAATTCATGTCATCGCCGTGGTGGAACGCCGAATTCCTGCTATAATGCAGGATTCTGCCTCGGTTCGGGGCCTGATTGAGCATCATTCCTGCAAATGTACATCATTTTCCCGGCAGAATTCGAGTTTGTGCAGAAATGCCCGGTGATTGCTGTATATTTGCAGGATTTTCTATTGCAATAAGCGGCAACGGGGGACAAAGCTGCAGTTTTGCATCATTGTATGGAGATCCGAGCCTGAGACCCTGTTTCGAGAAACGCTGCGGCATTCCGTAGAGCGGAAGCCCGGTGTTCAACAGAGCAAAGGCCGTGCATCCCGCAGAGCGGAAGCCCAACGTTCCACAGCCGCGGAAGTTGATGCCTCGCCGGAACGGGAATAGCCCCTCCCGGGAGCCAATTCGTGGCGCCCCCTGATTGGGAGCGGCACAGTTGGCAGCCCATCATTCCGGAGGGGGACGATTCATGCGCATAGCCCATTCCTGACCGACCGCTTCCAGCCCGCCCAGGGATACGTCCGGGCGACCGCTACAGCCGCTCGGCTTCCTTCAGCAGCCGCATTACATCTACCTCGCCAGGCACCTTGGCCTGGAGGTTGCGGGTTTTGCGGCCGTGAACCGGGTTCGCTGTCCGCCGGAGCAAAGCCTTGATCTCGCCCGGCTTCAAGCGCGGCCGCACGGCAAGCAGGAGCGCGATCGCACCGCTGATGTGCGAGGTGGCCATCGAGGTGCCGCTCATCTCGTGATATTTGCCCTTAATCCAGGAGGACACGATCTTCTCGCCGGGGGCGTAAATATCGACGAATTGCCCCCGGTTGCTGAACGGCGCAATCCGCCGCATGCGATCGGTGGCCCCGACGGAGATCGTCTGGGGATAGCGGGCCGGGTAATCGATGGACTTGCGCTTCGCGTCGTTCCCGGATGAAGCGACGACGGTGACCCCGGATTGATAGGCCTGGGTCACCGCTTGCAGCAGCGACTTGCTGCGGGATTTCATGCCGAAGCTCATATTGATGATGTGCATCCCGTTACGGACGCACCATTCAATGCCGTTGATAATATCAGACACATAAGCGGCTCCGTTCTCATCAAATGATTTTACGGGATGGATTAAGGCGCGGGGAGCCACGCCGATAATGCCGTACATTTGATTGGCCGCAGCTATCGTGCCCGCAATATGGGTCCCATGACCGTTGTCATCATACGGCGGCATGCCGCGGTGAACGAAGTTGACTCCGCGCATCAGCGACTGGCGAAGATCGGGATGGCGGTAATCGGCCCCTGTGTCGATCACGCCGATGTGCACGCGGTGGCCGGTGGTCGTTCCCCATGCTTGCGGAGCCTTGATCTGCCGCACGCCCCACGGAATCCCCCGCTCCCAGGAGACCGGCCTGTGGGAAGCGGCCTGAATCGCGATCAACGCGTCTTCCTCTATCGTGAACTCGTTCGGATACCGTGACAGCAGCTGTGCAACCGATTCGGGAACCGGACAGCTCCAGGCGCGGATGAGCGGAAGTTCGCGGAGATGCTGGAGCTCGGGCCGATCCCGGCGAAGCGTGCGGAGCGCCTCGCTGAATGCGGCGAACCGCTCCGGCCGATGGAAGCGAATCAACCGCTTCGCTCCAGGCCGTCCGCTGAAGGACATCTCTTGAAGCAACATGTGCAATAAGGCCGTCATATCCAATGTCGAGTCCCTCCCGACAATTCCTTGTGGGGTATCGTATGCCAAGGGGAGGAGGGTGGACTGGGGTAGCTGCCTTTTTTGCGAAAGTTAGGCCTTCTCCCGTGTCAAAAGGCGGCTGCGGACATAGGATGAAGAAGAGCCGGCGAAGGGCTTTGCACACGGTAGACGAGGTGTAAACCTGTCTGTGGTGCGGATACAGTCGAACGCGAAGGGATGCCCTTCGCGTTTCTTTTTTTCTTTCAATGGAAGCGGAAGGAGACAGACATGTGGCATTTTTTTGTCCACGTCGTGAAAACTTGCTTTTTCATGGAAAATCGGTTTTACTTAGGTGTGAAACTGGATATGATCGTATTTATCCGTTTGAACCTTTGAGAGAGGATGTGTCCTTATGAGCACCCCGTTGGAATTGAAGTTGGATCCCGACAAAGTGCAAGAAATGCCGATGGTGGATATTGCTTTCCTCGTCTTGAAAGCAGCCAACACGCCTTTCTACTACCGTGATCTGATGAATGAAGTTGCGAAGCTTCGCGGACTCAGCGAAGAGCAAATTAATGATGTCATTGCACAGTTATATACGGAAATCAACATTGATGGCCGCTTCGCGTGCGTAGGGAACAATCTCTGGGGCTTGAAGCGCTGGTATCCTGTCGATCGCTCGGAAGAGTCGATGGGCACGAAGCGTCCTCGCATCATTAACGATGACGACGATGATCTGGAAGATGACGATATGTTCGTCGAAGAGGACGACAGCTACAACAATGATGAAGACTTCGACTTCGTGGACGAAGACGGCGAAGACGATGAAGACATGTATGTGGATGAAGAAGAGGATGCGGAAGTAGAAGAGGAAGTCATTATCGATGATGAAGAGATCGATGAAGACAACCCTGACGAGGAAGAAGAGCCGGATATGGAAGAGGATGACGATCGCTAGTCGGAATCCGAGCCAGCGGCTGTGACGGACCGTTTGCTTATGTTTCCCGGGCGATCTCCTTCGAGACGCTACGGCGGGAAGATAAGCAAACGGTTTTTATCTGAATCCGCCCCTCTGATCTTGGCTGTGATGCCCCTTATTCTGCATGCCGGAGCCGGGCCGCTGCGGCCTGGAAGGGGCGGAAATCCCCTCCTTGTGCTGGGCGAATCTGGATCCTGGCGAGACCGCGATCAATTGGCTGGAAAATCCGCAAACGTTCCCTTGACACGGCATGTCCTACAGAGTAAACTAGCATATGGGCTTTTGATTTGTTTGTAATTGAATAGGTTGATTGACGCTAAAAGATGAAAGTGCCCCGTGACACTACGGGAGTCACTTTTTTATTTTTTTATTGACATTTTTTCATCAATTTTTCTCGTGCAAATGGGTTACGATAACATCAGGCAGCATGTGATTTCTTCGAACCCTGACTCAAGAGTCAAAGCCTCCCGAGAACATGTCTTGTATGCATTTGATCATAGGAGGGTTTCACCAGTGGCAAAGTATATTTTTGTGACGGGCGGCGTTGTATCTTCTCTAGGCAAAGGGATCACTGCGGCGTCCCTGGGAAGATTGCTGAAGAATCGGGGGCTGAAGGTTACGATCCAAAAGTTCGACCCCTATATTAACGTAGATCCGGGCACGATGAGCCCGTATCAGCACGGCGAAGTGTTCGTGACCGACGACGGAGCGGAGACCGACCTCGATCTCGGACACTACGAGCGCTTCATCGATATCAACTTGTCGAAGAACAGCAATGTTACGACCGGCAAGGTTTATTCATCGGTCATCTCCAAAGAACGCCGCGGTGAATATCTGGGCGGCACCGTTCAAGTGATTCCGCATATTACGAACGAGATCAAGGAGCGCGTCTTCCGCGCCGGCAAGGAAGCCGGTTCCGACGTGGTCATCACCGAGATCGGCGGCACCGTCGGCGACATTGAGAGCCTTCCGTTCCTGGAAGCCATCCGCCAGATTAAGAGCGATGTGGGCCGCGACAACGTCATGTACATCCATGTTACTCTGATTCCATACATCAAGGCTGCCGGCGAAGTGAAGACGAAGCCGACACAGCACAGCGTGAAAGAGCTGCGGAGCATCGGGATTCAGCCGAACATGCTCGTATGCCGGACAGAGCACGCCTTGTCCGAGGACTTGAAGCGCAAGATCGCGCTTTTCTGCGATATTGATGCCAATGCCGTCGTGGAATGCCGCGACGCCTCCACTTTGTACGAAGTCCCGCTGATGCTTCGCGATCAAGGCATGGATGACATCGTCGTCAATCATTTGAAGCTGGAGACGAAGGAGCCGGATATGACGGAGTGGATTAAGCTCGTCGATCGCGTGAAGCAGCTCCAGGGACAAGTCGAGATTGCGATCGTGGGCAAATATGTCGCTCTGCACGATGCGTATCTGTCTGTCGTCGAAGCGTTGGCGCACGCAGGGTTCGATGCGAATACGGAAGTGAACATCCGCTGGGTCAACGCGGAGGAGATTACGGACGACAATGCGCGGGAGCACCTCGAGGGCGTGCACGGCATTCTGGTGCCGGGCGGCTTCGGAGATCGGGGCATTGAAGGCAAAGTATCCGCGATCCGCTATGCCCGCGAGCAGAAGATTCCGTTCTTCGGCATTTGCCTCGGCATGCAGGTGGCGGTTATCGAATATGCCCGCTCCGTGCTGGGCATGACAGGAGCGAACAGCTCGGAGATCAATCCATCGACCGATTACCCGGTCATCGACCTGCTGCCTGAACAGAAGGATATCGAGGATCTGGGCGGAACGATGCGTCTGGGACTGTATCCTTGCAAGCTTCAGGAAGATTCGCTTGCGATGGCAAGCTATCAGGACGAGCTAGTGTATGAGCGCCATCGTCACCGTTATGAATTCAACAATGAATACCGCGAGGCGATGGAGCGCGCCGGTCTGAAGTTCAGCGGCACATCTCCGGACGGCCGGCTGGTCGAGATCGTGGAGTTGGCTGACCATCCATGGTTCCTGGCGGTGCAATTCCATCCGGAATTCACTTCCCGTCCGAACCGCCCGCAGCCGCTGTTCCGGGAGTTTGTCCGGGCGGCCGTGGCGCACCGCGGATAATGATCCAGGCGGAAATTCCCATAATGGGGATTTCCGCCTATTTTTTGCTCTTTGGAAGGGGAAGATCATGTTTTTCCGTATTTCAAGCAGGATTTTAATATATCAAGGCGAATAAGTACCATTATTCTTGCTTTGGAAAAAAAAGCATGTTCATACGAGGCGACGCCTGTATTAACGGGTGCACTCGCTCGTGTTACACGATGGGAGGGGTACCAGTTGGAGAAGAAGAAAGTATTGATAGTCGATGATCAAAACGGTATTCGGGTTCTTCTGATGGAAGTATTCAGCAGTGAAGGATACTCGACCTACCAAGCTTCCAACGGAAAGGTTGCATTGAACATCGTGCGTGAGGAATCTCCGGATATTGTCTTGCTGGACATGAAGATTCCGGGCATGGACGGCTTGGAAATTTTGAAGCAGATTAAGAAGATGGAGCCGGAGATGAAAGTCATTATGATGACAGCCTACGGAGAGTTGGATATGATCAAGGAAGCGACCGATCTTGGCGCGATCATGCATTTTACGAAGCCGTTCGACATTGATGAGATGAGAGTGGCGGTGAACATGACGCTGCAACAGGACCATTCGGCGGCGAACCCGGCGAATATGACGACATGACCCGATAGACAAGGCAATGACATAGGTTTGAACGATGCTGGGCGCTGACACCCGGCTTCTTTGCTTTGAGCGGGACGGATGAAGGGCGAAGCGCGGAAATGGCGGTCGGACGGCGTCTTCGAAGCGGCAGGGTTTGTCAAGAGGTTGTTTACTTTTTTACGGTCAAATGTGATATAATAACACCGTACTGGATGTCGGCTAACTACAGAAATACAGACAAAGACAACTTCTTAGGAGGATGGAGACCATGCCATTAGTTTCGATGAACGAATTCCTGCCAAAAGCAAAAGCGGGCAAATTTGCGGTGGGCCAATTCAACATTAACAACCTAGAATTCACTCAAGCGATTACGGAAGCAGCCATGGAAGAGAATGCGCCAATCATTTTCGGTGTATCCGAAGGGGCATTGCGTTACATGGGAATGGAATATACCGTTGCCATGGCGGAAGCGGCTGCGAAGAAATCCGGCTTGCCAATCGCTTTGCATCTTGACCACGGCAGCACATTTGAAGTCGCTATGGCTTGTATCCGTGCAGGATTCTCTTCCGTCATGTTCGACGGATCCCATCATGCATATGAAGACAACATTCGCTTGACCAAGGAAGTCGTTAAAGCGGCTCATGCGATGGGCGTATCCGTCGAGGGCGAATTGGGAACTATCGGCGGGGTCGAAGACGACCTGGAAGTGGATGAAGCATCCGCACAACTGGCTAAACCGGAAGAAGCGATCCGTTTCTACGAAGAAACGGGCGTAGACGCCCTGGCGATTGCGGTCGGTACGGCTCACGGCATGTACAAAGGCGAGCCAAAACTTCACTATGATATCATTGAAGCAGTAGCTTCCAAAATTCCTGTGCCAGTCGTGCTTCATGGCGGTTCCGGGGTGCCTGACGAATCCATCCGCAAGGCTATCGCGGCGGGCGCCGGCAAAATCAACGTGAATACCGAGAACCAAGTCGCTTGTACGGCAGCGATTCGCGAAGCATTGGCGAAGGATGCCGACATGATCGACCCTCGTAAATATTTGACTCCGGCTCGTAAAGCGATGGTGGAAGTCGTTCGCGCCAAAATTCGCTTGTTCGGCAGCAACAACCAAGCGTAACAAGCGCAATTCCATAGTTAATACTACGTTTACGAATACGGGAATAGCACCGGTTCGCCGGTGTTCTTCCCTTTTTGCATTATGGGGAGCCGATATAGGCCGGATGTCGCCGGCTGTCGGGGTTGTCAGCAACGCATGGGAGGAACTGGCTTGTCATGGAGAAGTTAATGATTAGCGGCGGTCGGCCGCTTCGAGGCTCCGTTCAGATCAGCGGTGCCAAAAATAGCGCGGTTGCGCTTATTCCTGCAGCAATCCTTGCGGAGACGGAAGTCGTACTGGATAATTTGCCCGAACTGAGCGATGTCGCCACTTATATGGAGATTTTGACGGAGCTTGGCGGACAGGTTAGCTGGGAAGGTTCCTGTCTGCGCATCGATCCGTCGCGGATGATTTCGGTACCGATGCACAATGGACCCGTCAAAAAATTGCGGGCCTCCTACTATTTGATGGGCGCGCTTTTGGGTCGGTTCGGCGAAGCGACCATCGGCATGCCGGGCGGCTGCAATTTCGAGCCTCGCCCGATCGATCAGCATATCAAAGGCTTTGAAGCTTTAGGCGCGACGGTTACCAACGATCACGGCTCCGTCCATATTTATGCGCGGGAACTTCGCGGCGCCAAAATCTATTTGGATGTCGTCAGTGTAGGGGCGACCATTAATATTATGCTTGCGGCCTCGCGCGCCAAAGGCACTACGATTATTGAAAATGCGGCCAAAGAGCCTGAAATTATAGATGTTGCCACACTGCTTAATGCGATGGGCGCCCGCATCAAGGGAGCGGGCACGGAGACGATCCGCATTGAAGGCGTGGACAGCCTGCGCGGCTGCACGCACTCGATTATTCCGGACCGCATTCAGGCGGGAACGTATATGATTGCGGCTGCGGCCACTTGCGGCGATATTCTGATTGACAACGTTATCCCAAAACATCTGGAAGCCCTTACGGCGAAGCTGGAAGAAATGGGCGTTCGCGTCATCGAAGGCGATGAGTCGCTTCGCGTTATCGGACAGCCCGAATATAACAGCATCGATGTGAAGGCGCTTGTATATCCCGGATTTCCGACGGATCTCCAATCCCCGATGACCAGCTTGCTGACGCAGGCCAAAGGGGTGAGCATGCTGACGGACCTCGTGTACAGCAGCCGGTTCAAGCATGTCCCCGAACTGGCCCGCATGGGGGCCAAAATACGGGTGGAAGGGCGAACCGCCGTCATCGAAGGCACGAAGCTGAATGCGGCGAAGGTCAGAGCGTCCGATCTGCGTGCCGGCGCTGCGCTCGTTATTGCCGGCTTGACGGTAGATACCGATGTCACGGAGATTTCAGGAGTCGAATTTATCGACCGCGGGTATGATCATCTCGTGTCCAATTTGCGCAATCTTGGCGCCGATGTATGGCGTCAGGTGGAATAAATCGATTCTGTTGGGGTAAAGATAGGTTAATAATAGATTGATATGGGCACAATCCATACAGAGACAAGATTTCTATTTCTACGATATATCAACCTATGATGAAGAATTGGCTGCCTCTGGCTCACCATCTTCTCATCTTCATTCCGTCCACGATTTCTTTCCGGTGAAACAGCCCATCAATACAAATGACATAGAAAAAACAACTGCTGTATTCCCGTGCTGAATAAGGGAAAGGGACTTATTGATACGACATTGTCCGCATTTCATAACAGAATAGGAGTTGTATTTATGGATTTACAAATTTCCGATTTGGAAACGAAGAAATTGACCGAATTGTACAAGCTGGCGAAGGAATTCCAGATACCAGGCTATGGTCAATTGAAGAAAAAAGAATTGATTTTCGCGATTTTGCGCGCGCAAGCGGAGCAAGGCGGCTATATGTTCATGGAGGGCGTTCTTGACATTTTGCCGGAAGGCTTCGGCTTCCTTCGGCCGATTAACTATTTGCCGAGCGCGGAGGATATTTATATCTCGCAGTCGCAAATTCGTAGATTCGATCTGAGAACGGGGGATGTCGTCTCAGGCAAGTGCCGCCCTCCGAAAGAGAACGAGCGCTATTTCGGGCTGCTGCAGATTAATGCCGTGAATGGCGAAAATCCAGAAGATGCCGCGCAACGGCTGCACTTTCCTGCATTAACCCCTCTTTACCCGCAGAAGAAGCTGGTGCTCGAAACTTCCCCATCCCGCATTTCAACACGGATTATGGATTTGATTGCTCCTGTCGGCTTGGGACAGCGCGGCTTGATCGTCGCACCGCCTAAGGCCGGGAAGACGCTGCTCTTAAAAGAAATCGCCAACAGCATCTCGGAGAACAATCCTGAAATTGAGCTGTTCGTGCTGCTGATCGACGAGCGCCCGGAAGAAGTCACCGACATGCAGCGTTCCGTCAAGGGCGAAGTCGTGGCATCCACATTCGATGAAGTGCCCGAAAATCATATCAAGGTCGCCGAGCTCGTGCTTGAGCGGGCGCTTCGCCTTGTAGAGCATAAGAAGGACGTCGTTATCCTGCTGGACAGCATCACCCGGCTGGCACGGGCCTATAACCTGGTTATTCCGCCATCGGGGCGGACGCTGTCGGGCGGTATCGATCCGGCTTCCTTCCATCGTCCGAAGCGCTTCTTCGGTTCGGCGCGCAATATCGAGGAAGGCGGCAGCCTGACCATTTTGGCGACGGCGCTGGTCGAGACCGGGTCGCGCATGGATGATATCATTTACGAGGAATTCAAAGGCACAGGCAACATGGAGCTGCACCTGGATCGCAAATTGGCGGAACGGCGCATATTCCCGGCCATCGATATCCGACGCTCCGGAACGCGCCGCGAGGAGATGCTGCTGTCGAAGGAAGAGCTCGACAAGCTGTGGATGATCCGGAAAAATATGAACGAAACGCCGGAATTCATCGATCAGTTCCTCAAAAAGCTGCGTGATACGAAGACGAACACGGAATTCCTGGCTACCTTGGACGCGAACGGCAACACGCCGACGCCGACGCGCCGTACCCGGAGCACTTCGGTCAGCTAATAGAGTGCGGCGGAACTAGATTGGACGAGCCGGACGGACGCTATGGCTTTTCCCGATACGCTACTTTCTGGTTGCGCTGTTGGGCGAGCCGTGATATAATTCATTATTGTTCTATATAACTCTGGGAACGCAAAGGGCTCAGGGCGGAAAGAAGGTGAATTCGAATGAAAGAAGCGATTCAACCAAAATACCACATTACTACGGTAACTTGCGCATGCGGTAATACGTTCGAAACAGGTTCGGTTAAGGAAAACCTGAAAGTAGAGGTGTGCTCGGCTTGCCATCCGTTCTTCACAGGCAAACAGAAGTTTGTTGATGCGGGCGGTCGTGTGGATAAATTTAAGAAGAAATATGGCATGTAATACGTTAAATATAGACTCTCTTGCTGGAGACAGCGAGAGGGTTTATTTTTTTATGCCGACGCGCCGTTGAGCACAAAATGTCAAAACCGCACCCGATCCGGCGGGATATGATATAGAGGAAAGCCGGGAGGACAGGAAGGATCGTGTTCTCATGGGAGGAAGGGAGCATGAGCGGTGGATACGCCGCGCGGTGGCTTATATTGAACGGCATCTGACCGATGATGTGAACTTTGATGATGTAGCCCGCCACACGGCAGTGTCCCGCTTTCATCTGCATCGGGTATTCCAGAGGCAGTTGGGGTACAGTGCGGCTTCCTATTTGCGGGAGCGGCGTCTCGCCCGCGCCGCGGCCGATCTGCTTCGGACGAACAAGCGGATTCTGGACATCGCGCTGGAATACCGCTTCGCCGGACAGGACTCCTTCACGCGCGCGTTCATGCGCCTCTACGGCATGACGCCGCACCAATACCGGAGCGGCTTCCGGATATTTCATCGAACGGAGGAGGGATTGATGGTGAGTGATGTATTTCATGACGATGCGCAGCCGTCTAACCCGCTGCGGGCTCCGCAGACCGCGCCCCAAGGCTGGATCATTACCGGGCTCTACCCGCATGAATACACGGCAGGCATCGATCGGGTTCAGGTGCACCGGGGGAAGGCGTCCGGCACGCTGCGGGGAGATGCGTCGGCCAAGCCGGACGGCTTCGGGACGCTGATGCAGATGTTCGATGCCGGGCAATATCGAGGACGAAGAATCCGGCTCAATGGATTTATGAAATCGGAGCGGGTAAAGCAGTATGCGGGGATGTGGATGCGCGTGGACGGACCGGAAGAGAAGGTGCTTGCCTTCGACAATATGACGGCCCGTCCGATACAGGGAACGACCGAATGGGCGTTGTATACCATTGTGCTGGATGTGTCGGAGCAGGCGGAGGCGATTGCCTTCGGGGCGCTGCTCAGCGGACCGGGACAGATCTGGATAGACGGATTGCGCTTCGAGGAGGTCGACGAGACCGTCCCGGCGACCGATATGCTGCCGGAGATCGGGCAGTCCCTGCCTGCCGCCCCGGTCAATCTTGACTTCGAGGCGGATCTCTCCGCACCGGGGCAGGAGTGAGATCCAATGGCAGAAAAACTGCTCGGCTTCGGCTTCGGATATCTTATCCGGCTCCTGCGGGGCGATCTGTCCCCTGCGCTGCTTCTCGCTGCGGGAGCGATGCTGCTGCTGGCCGCCGCCGTAGAGGCATGGGGGAAGCGGCGCTATCAAGCCTGGATACAGGCGGAACGGGGCAGTCATCCTATACATGAGAGGAAGCTCTCCAGCCTCGCCGCCGATAGTCTGCTGTCCATGGCGGGAGCGCTCGTCGTGTGGGGCGTCATCTATGGAATGCTTGTCCTGGCCAAGAGGACGTTTCCGGCATGGGGCTGGCCGGGGCAGACGGATGCGAATCCGGCCCTGGCATGGCTGAGCCTGCTTGTCGCGTACAGCATCATTATTGGCTTTGGTTGTCTCCATGCGCTGTTCATCGGCCGCAGACTGAGTCTCAGCCCGTTCTGGATCGTAATCGGGACAGCATGGATGGTGCTGGTCACCTGCGCCTTCCTTCGCTTATATCCGTTGGATACCACGCATATAGGCGCATATGCGCTGTGCGGCTTCATGAGCGCCGCCGGCACGCTGCTGTTATGGGGCTTAAGAGAGGCCGAAGCCAAGGAGGAGAAGGAAGCGGCGGAGGACCGTGAAGCTGTAAAGAATTGACTTCGGTTGCACTTTCGGCACAGATCGTCTATACTAAGTTATGCCGTGCTAGACGGGGAGGTAGCGGTGCCCTGTAACTCGCAATCCGCTGTAGCGAGGTTGAATTCCTGTTAGAGGTTTTGTTGATGTGAGGCTTGGTATTCGTCTTTGGTGTTGACGGCTGGGTCCTTCGCAATGAATACCTATGAATCTGGTCAGGTCCGGAAGGAAGCAGCCATAAGTAGGGTTTTTCATGTGCCGGAGGGAAGCCTGGCCTGAGCTGTAAGGCGGAGGTGCCGCTCGGATCACAATTATCAATAACAGGTGCACGGTTCCATATCGTATATCGAACACCGAGCGAATCGGTGTTTTTTGTTCTCCTTTTATGAATACATGTTCAAATATTAAATAAACGAGGCAGGATTTTATTTGCGTTTACGGAATACTATACATATCCCCCAACATCAAGAGGGAGCGGTAGAGATGGGCGCAATAATACGATGAGGTGAGCCTATGACGGAATTGAATCGGCCTCTTGGTTCTCAGCAAGCGTGTACCCTCTCCTCTGCCGGATCGACAGAGGGACAGGATCAGGAGCAAGGAAAGCTGAATTTGCTGCAGCAGTTTGCGGGTGCTTTTTTGCAGGACGTCAATCTCGGCATCCTGCTGCTCGATGCCCAGTTCCGCCTGGTGGATATCAGCGACATGGCGTGCCGGATTCTCGGATGGACCAAGCCCGAAGTGCTGCATCGCCGGGTCAATGATCTGTTCGGAGAGATGCCGACGGAGTACCATCTTGTACAGCGGTCGCTTCTGGAAGGTGTCGTCACCCACAACCATGCCGTCTCCTGGACCAACGGATCGGATCGCTATGATCTGCTGATGGACTCGAATGTTCTGCGGGACGAGCAGGATCGGATTGTTGGCGCTTACGTGCTGCTCAAGGATGTGTCCAATCTGCGCTCGCTCGAAGAGCAGGTGCAGCGGAGCGACAGACTCGCCATGATCGGCCAGATCGCGGCCGGAACGGCTCATGAGATACGGAACCCGTTAACCTCGATCAAGGGCTTCCTGCAAATGTTCAAAAAGAAACTCGACGAGCATGGCATGATCAAGGAAGTGCATTACACCGATATTATGCTGACCGAGATTAACCGGATCAACGAATTGGTCGGCGAGTTTTTGCTGCTGAGCAAGCCGAAACATCTGACGATAGAGCGGGTGAATCTCCACCAGGTGCTGGGCGAGATTTTACCTATCATTCAGAATGAGGCGGTTCTTCATGCGGTTCAGGTCAACTACAAGGCGGAGGAGCCGCTGCCCCTGGTCATTGGCGACCGCGAGCTGCTCAAGCAGGTGTTCATTAATATTGCCAAAAACGGCATCGAGGCGATGAGCGAAGGCGGCGTGTTGAACGTGACGGCAAGACGGGATGACGAGAGCAAGCGGGTCTTGATTGACATTCAGGATTCGGGTCCAGGTATCCCTTGCTACATTATCGACAAAATTTTCGATCCGTTCTTCACGACCAAGGCGAACGGCACAGGTCTAGGATTATCGGTCTGCCAGCGCATTATTCATGATCTGGGCGGCTCGATACGGGTTTCGACCAAAGGATATGGCACGACTTTTACCCTTTATTTCCCATTCCCGGCACCATAAATCACCGCCTTATCGAACATAATAGGACTCAAGAACAGCCGTTTTCCTGATTGCCAAAGAGAGGGAATGGCTGTTTTTTTACAATTTGTGATATAGTATAATAAGAAAAACGCTCTCGAGGTTACAGCATGGGACATATTGCATTGTATCGCGCTTGGCGGCCACAGTCATTCGGTGACATGGTTGGACAACAGCATATTATTCAGACATTGCAAAACTCGCTGCGTGAGCGGCGATTTTCGCATGCCTACCTTTTCAGCGGTCCCCGGGGAACCGGCAAGACCACCGCTGCGAAGATCATGGCCAAAGCGGTCAACTGCGAACAGGGTCCGGGTCCGGAGCCTTGCAATGAATGCGAAGCCTGCCGGCGCATCACTGCCGGTGCGGTCATGGATGTCGTCGAGATCGACGCCGCATCCAACCGGGGCGTGGAAGAAATTCGCGATCTTCGGGAAAAGGTCAAATACGCGCCTTCCGAAGTTCGCCACAAAGTGTATATTATTGATGAGGTTCACATGCTGACGACGGAGGCCTTCAACGCGCTGCTCAAGACGCTGGAAGAACCTCCTGCTCATGTCATGTTCATCCTGGCCACGACGGAACCTCATCGCCTGCCGGCGACCATCGTCTCCCGGTGCCAGCGGTTTGATTTCCGCAGAGTGACTCTGGAGGAACAGGTAGCCCGTCTGGAGCAAGTGTGCAGGGATGAGGGAATTGAGGCCGACCGGGACAGTCTGATCTATATCGCGAAGCTGTCGGATGGCGGCATGCGCGACGCGATCAGCCTCCTTGATCAGGCGGCATCCTTCACTGACGGCCGTCTTGACTACCGGCAAGTGCTGGACATTACCGGCGGGATACCGGAGGAGCAGTTCGCGGACATCGCCCGCGCCGTTCAAGCCGGGGATGTAGGATCCGTGCTTGCCACGGTGGAGTCGATGATGCAGGAAGGGAAGAGCGCGGACAAGTGCATGGAGAGTCTGCTCTACTTTTTCCGCGATCTGTTGATGCTGAAGATGGTGCCGGACGGAGAAGGGATGACGGATCGTCTGACGCGTGTCGAAGCGTTCCGGGAGCTGGCCGATGCCTTTGAAGCGGCAAGCTTGTTCCGGATTATCGATACCTTGAACCGGTATCAGACGGACATGAAATATGCGGTGCAACCGCAAACCTTATTCGAGGTAGCCTTGCTGCAGTTAGCCGTGCAGAATCAACCGGGGACGCTGACAAGCCAACCGGAGGCGGCTGAACGGCAGGCCGATCGTTCCGATGGGGCGGTATCTTCTTCCGTCGTGCAACAATTGCAGCGTCAAGTTGCGTCATTAGAAGCGAAGCTGAATGAATTGGCGAAGGCGAGAATACCGGACGGGCGTTCAGACGGGGGACAACCCGAACGGGCCCCGGCTGCCACCAGAGCGCCTGCGCGGGTGTCGCGGATGGCGAAGCAGCCGCCTCATTTCGAACGGTATACCGCCTCGAAGGATTCCTCCGACTCGAACCGCATCCGCTCCAATTGGGGACAGGTGCTGCAGCGAGTGAAGGAAGCCGGCGTCACGATTCACGCTTGGCTTGTCAATGGGGAGCCTGTATCGGCACTGGAAGATCGGGTGCTGGTCGCCTTCAAAAATACGATTCACCGGGATACGACCGAGAAGCCCAACAACAAGCAGGTGATTGAGCGTGTCCTGTCCGAAGTGTTCGGCAAGCCGTATCAGCTCGATACGATGATGCTGAAGGATTGGGAAGAGGCGGCGGAGCGGTCTGCCGGAGAGAAGGAAGAGCCTGCGTTCCGGCTGGAGCCGGAAGGTTCCGAAGCGGAATCGGCGCAAGAACCTTGGATTGACGAGGCGCTCCACATGTTCGGGGAAGACCTCGTTGTCATAAAAGAGTAATTATATTATTCTATGAAAAAAAGGAGAAATTACAGCGATGAACAATATGAATCAAATGATGAAACAGGTCAAGAGAATGCAAGAGCAAATGCTGAAGGCCCAGGAGCAACTGGCTGACAAGAAGACGACGGGGACTTCCGGCGGCGGCGCAGTCACTGTTGAAGTGAACGGCCACAAAAAAGTGCTCAGCATTGTCATTAAGCCTGAAGTCGTTGATCCGGAAGATATCGAAATGCTTCAAGATCTCGTGATTACCGCTGTCAATGACGCGCTGACCAAAGCAGAAGATATGGCGAATGACGATATGGCCAAATTTACAGGCGGTATGAAAATTCCTGGCTTGTTCTAATAAGGCGACATGTTCGGCATATACCATTCGGTATATGCCCTTCTGTTATTGTAGGGGAAGTTCAAAGTCCGCGTTGCAGCCTTTCGGTGCTGAAAGCCGGCCTTTTTGAACACGCCCTATGGGAGCGGAGATTTCCATCTCGCGAAGTCTGCGCGGATCGCCGGTTCGCGAGAAGCGGCGTCTGCATCCTATGCCATTGAAAAGGAGAGGCAGCCTTGTATTATCCAGAACCGATCGCGAAGTTGATCGAGGCATTTTCCCGCTTGCCGGGCATCGGGCCCAAGACGGCTGCCCGCCTTGCGTTCCACGTCATCCGCATGCCTGAAGATGATGTCATCGACTTCGCCAAAGCGTTGGTCAACGTGAAGCGCAATCTGCAATATTGCTCGGTATGCTGCAATATAACCGATTCGGATCCGTGCCGGATCTGTCAGGACAAGAACCGGGATCCTTCCGTCATCTGCGTGGTGCAGGAAACGAAGGATCTGGTGGCCATGGAACGAACGAAGGAGTTCCAGGGGTATTATCATGTGCTGCAGGGCGCAATCTCTCCAATGGAGGGGATTGGGCCGGAGGATATCCGTCTTGCCGAATTGCTGAAGCGGTTAAGCGATGAACGGGTGAAGGAATTGATCTTGGCCACGAATCCGAATATCGAAGGGGAAGCGACGGCGATGTATATATCTCGCCTCGTGAAGCCCTTCGGTATCCGAGTGACGCGCATTGCCCACGGCTTGCCGGTGGGGGGCGACCTGGAGTATGCCGATGAAGTGACGCTGTCCAAAGCGCTGGAGGGACGGCGGGAAATTCAATAGAAACATGCGTTGAACAGGATTGGCGGCGCATAACATAGCATGAGCCATCTCGGCCCCTGGCATTCAGCCAGGGGCTTTTTGTCGGCATTTTCGGTTCTAGTCTTGTCCAGATTCCCATAACCATAGTTATACCAAGGAATGGGGAGGGACGGAACGTGCGATGGCTGACGATCAAGCGCTGGTTCTCCGGGGTCCAAAAGCAGGAAGTCGCGGAGGCAATCGAACATGAGCAGTTGATGGATGATATTAGGCAGGCGCTCCGGGAATGGGAGCGGGCCCATTCCCGATTCCAGTATGCGGTCGGCGAAGATGAGGTCGACTATGCAATCTTTACGTTGGAAGCTGCCGAGAAGCGAGTGGCCATGCTAATCAAAAAAGCAAAGCGGAATGAACTGCATGCTCTTAAGCTGGGAAAGGGGTGGACCTAAATGAAATGGGTGATGATCGGCATACTCATCGTATCGGCGGCAGCGCTGCTGTTCGTCTTGCTGCGCCAGCGATTGGCCTGGCGGGGAATCTTGAGCTTCCTCCTCCATGGCACAGCGGCCTTCGTGCTTCTGTATATCGTGAATACGACCGGCTTGGCGGCTGAGGTATATGTGCCTGTCAATCCGGTTACGTTATCCGCGGTCGGGTTGCTTGGAGTCCCTGGTTTGGCGGCGATTATTTTCTTGAAAATGGTTATGATTTAGTTATTGACTTGCTGTATACGTCTGTGGTACATTATAAAGCGTCGCTTCGAGAACCGAGGCAAGCAGTCGAAAGATGTCGAACGACATCGAAAAAAAGATTTAAAAAAATGCTTGACGAAGAACGCTCGAATGTGATATATTATAAAGGTCGCTGCTGAACGCAATGACAACGCGAGAAAGAAAGATATAAAAGCTTTTAGAAGCTTTATAGAAGACTTTCGAACGAATAATTGTTCTTTGAAAACTGAACAACGAGTGATGTTTGTGCAAGAGGTCAAATGACCTCGTCGGCAATACATGAGCAAGTCGAACTTAACTTTTATGGAGAGTTTGATCCTGGCTCAGGACGAACGCTGGCGGCGTGCCTAATACATGCAAGTCGAGCGGAGCGGATGGAGTGCTTGCACTCCTGATGCTTAGCGGCGGACGGGTGAGTAATACGTAGGTAACCTGCCCTTAAGACCGGGATAACTCACGGAAACGTGGGCTAATACCGGATAGGCGATTTCCTCGCATGAGGGAGTCGGGAAAGGCGGAGCAATCTGCCACTTATGGATGGACCTACGGCGCATTAGCTAGTTGGTGGGGTAACGGCTCACCAAGGCGACGATGCGTAGCCGACCTGAGAG